>CAJXSO010000100.1 GCA_913061505.1 uncultured Lutimaribacter sp. | reverse complement strand
CCCGCCAGGCGGCTGATCTGCAGGCTGCGCGCCTCGGCCAGCCGTGCCTGGGCTGACAAACGATCAGAGGTAACGCCCGCGCCAGTGCTGACCCGCTGTTCGATCTGCGCAAGCAGGGTTTCATGCGCGGCAAGGTTGTCATTGGCCAAGCCCAGCAAGGCGCGCCCGGTCAGCACAGCGCTGTAGCGTTCCACCGCCGCAAGTGCCGCTGCGGCGGCGGTTTCCACCCGGCTACCCCGGCTTTCGGCCACGCGGGCCTGGGCGGCACTACGGCGGTTGGTGCTGGCGCCCCCGTCGTAAACCAACTGCGAGACGCGCAGATAGGGCGTAATGGGTGCCGCAGCAGCGCTGCGGGCGCTGCGCGATTTGGCATCAAGCCCAAGGCTGATGGTGGGCAAAAACGCGCCCTTTGTGGCGCGCGCGCGGGCCTCGGCGCTGCGCAGATCTGCCGTGGCGCGGCCCAAATCGGGGTTGGTGCGCACGGCGGAGGCGATGGCTGTGGCAAACCCGCCCTTTGGCACCGCTGGCACGCTGGCTGTGGCTGGTGGGGTGGCTGGCTGGGTATCTGGGGCGGGTGTGGCCTTGGCCTGGCCATACCCACCCTGCTGGCTTTGGGTGCAACTTGCCAAAAGGCACAAAAGCGCGGCCGCCATCGCCCGCATGATCTGTGACTGGTTCATATATTGGCCCCCATATCGCCCTGTCTTGCCTGCGCCATGGCTTGCAAAAAGCTGGTCACGCTATCGTTTGGCTGGGCCGGGCCGGCGTGGGTTTGGGTGCTTTGTTTGGCGGTGGTCTTGGCATGCTGCAGGTGGTGCTGCGAGATCTGCTGCGCATGGGCCATGGCCAGCGCACCGCTGCGCAGCAACAGGCCTGCCGCGGCATCGGCCAGCCCGTCCAGGGCGGCTGGGTTCACGGCCCACAGCCCTTTTGCGGCATCGGGGTGCAACCAGCCACTGGGCTGCATGGGGCACAAAAGGCCTGCGGTTTTTAACTCGCCACAGGCCATGTGGGCCTCGTGCATGGCGGCATCGAACTGCTGTAAAAACCCGATCACCTCTTCCAGCTGTTGTGCGGGCTGGCCATCGGGGCCAAAAAACGGCTGGTCAGTGGGCACGCCCGATAGGGTTTCGGGGCTGTCATAGACCCATAATTCCAACTGCTGCTGCTCTGTCTGGCGCACATGAAACGGATAGGCGCGCAAGATGGCAGGCACATAGGGCAGCCGCCAGGCCCCGGTTTCTGGGCACAGGGGCGGGGCGGTTTCTGGCCCGCATAGGGCCACGGGGCCCAATCTGCTGCCCCCGGGTTTGATGGGGGCAAAGGCCAGGGGCAATAGTGCTGCCATATGCGCCACTTCGGCCATGCATAGCGGAAAATGGGCCCAGCCTGCGGCAAAACCATAGCCGCGTGGGCGGCGCCAAAACCGGTTGCCATGCTGTTTCAAAGTGACCGGCGTAAAGCCTGTTGGTGGCGCTGGCGTGGCGGGCATTGGGCATCCTTCGCGATGGGGCCAGCCCGCGGTGGGCGGGCCCCAATCCGGGTTTCAAGCAGCGTTTAGGTGTAGAGAACCGACGTGTTGGGAAAGATCACATCTTCGCCGTTGTTATAAATATCCAGCGCCGAGGCCACGCCGGTGAACGTGGCCATCAGGCTGGCGCTGGCATCGTTTTCAGCGGCAAAGGTGATTTCCGCCAAAGCGGTGTTTGTGCCATCCGAGGCCAGCATGAAGAACACATCATTCGCCGCCTCGCCCTGCAGGCCATTGGCCGCGGTGGCCAGGGTTGTGGCAGTCAGATCGGCCAGCTGAGTGGTAAACACCAACAGCCCGGTGTTGGTGCCCAGCGTGCCCCCCTCGGCCAGCGTTTCCACGCCATTGCCCGCGCCGCGCAGGCCGCTGGTATCGGTGATGTCAAAGACAATGCCATCGCCATTTACATTGTTGGTGCCATCCAGATAGCCGATGATCGTGTCATGGCCATTGGCATTGGCGTTGGGTTCAAACACAATGCCCTTTGGCCCTGCATTTGACAGATCGATGGTATCATCACCCCCGCTGGGGATGATCAGGCCAAAGGCATTGGGCAGGCTGGTGCCCATTGTATCGG
>CAJXSO010000099.1 GCA_913061505.1 uncultured Lutimaribacter sp. | reverse complement strand
ATCAGGGCTTTGGCGGAAAAATGCAAAAACAGACAAAACACAGCCAGACGCAAGCCGCACCCGGCGGCCCCTATAGGCGCCGTTTCAGCGGCGCTTGTCTACCATCTTTTGCCACATCGCCAGTCGGTTGGCGGGAAGCTGCCTGCGCCGCTACACCCCAAGATAGCTGGCACGCGCCGTTTCATCGGCGCGCAGCGCATCGCCACTGCCTGCCCACACAACATGGCCACGCTGGATAATATAGTGGCGATCTGCCAGGCGCAGCAGATCTTGCAGGTTTTTATCGACCACCAAAATCGACAGCCCGGTTGCCCGAATTTCGGCCAAGGCCGCCCAGATTTTCTGGCGGATCAGCGGGGCCAGCCCCTCGGTGGCCTCGTCCAGGATCAACAGGCGCGGGTTTGTCATCAGCGCCCGGCCAATGGCCAGCATCTGCTGTTCGCCACCCGACAGCAGGTTGCCCATGGCGCTAGCGCGCCCCTGCAATTCGGGAAACAGCGCAAACACCCGCTCAAGCGTCCATGGCTCAGCCTGGCCCAGATGGTTCGAGGCGGTGGCAACCAGATTTTCGCGCACAGAAAGATTGGGGAAAATCTGCCGCCCCTCAGGCACCAGGCCAATGCCCAAATTGGCAATGCGAAACGAGGGCCAGCCGGTGACATCTTGGCCATCAAACAGCACCTTGCCGCCACTGGCGCGCACGATGCCCAAAATCGTGTTGATCGTGGTGGTTTTACCCATGCCATTGCGCCCCAAAAGCGTGGCCACCTGCCCCGCCTCTAGCGTCAAATCCATGCCAAACAGCGCCTGCGATGTGCCATAATGCGCGGTTACTTGCGACAGCTGCAGCATCAGATCCCCTCGCTTTCTTCGCCCAAATAAGCGGCTTCTACCTGTTTATTGGCGCGAATATCCGCAGGGCTGCCGGTGGCGATGATATGGCCATAAACCAGCACCGAAATACGATCGGCCAGCGCGAAAACTGCATCCATATCGTGCTCGATCAGCACGATCGAATGGGTGCCCTTGATGCTTTGCAACAGCGCAATCATCGCCCGGCTTTCATCGCCGCCCAGGCCCGCCATCGGCTCGTCTAGCAGCATCAATTCGGCATCGGCCGCCAGCGCAATGGCAATCTCGATATGGCGGTGTTCGCCATGGCTTAGGGCGCGGGTGGGCATATGGGCCTTGTCTGCCAAGCCCACGCGCGCCAACAGCTCCATCGCCTTGTCGCGGATCTGGGGAATGCTGCGTTGCGCGCGGATAAAGCGAAACGAGCTGCCCTGATGCGCCTGCACGGCCAGCGCAACATTATCCAGCACACTCATATCCATAATCAACGAGGTAATCTGGAAAGACCGCGCCATGCCCAGCCCGGCACGCCTGTAAGGCGGCATGCGGGTGATATCGCGCCCCTTGAACAAGATCTGCCCGGCATCGGGGCGCAAGGTGCCGCAAAGCTGCGAAATCAACGTGGTTTTGCCCGCCCCGTTTGGCCCGATGATGGCGTGCAACTCGCCCTTTTCCACGCTCAGGTTCAGGTTATCGGTGGCCTTAAGCCCACCAAAGGCTTTCATCAGGCCGCGCGCCTCTAATACAGTGGTCACTTTTTGCGCCCCCCAAACAGCCCCACAATGCCACCGCGCCCCCACAAGACCATGCCAATCAGCAACAACCCAAAGGGCAAATGCCAGTAAATGGTCAGCGAGCCCAAGAACTCTTCCAGCAAGACAAAGGCCGTGGCACCCAAAACCGGGCCTGCCGTGGTGGCCGTGCCCCCCAGAATGACCATGAACATCAATTCACCGGAATTGGCCCAGCTCATCGTGTCGGGGCTGATAAATGTGGTGAAATTCGCCATCAGCGCCCCGGCATAGCCCGCCATCGCGCCCGAGATAACATAAGCGGTCAGCCGATAGAGATAGGTGTTAAAGCCCAGCATCACCACGCGCTCGTCGTTGCCCTTGGCGCCCTGCAGCACCATGCCAAAACGCGAGTTGGCAATCATCCGCACCAAAAGCACCGCCACCACCAGGCTGCCCCAAGCCAGCCAAAACAGCTGCAGCGGGTCATCCAGATTGACCAGCGGCAATTCCGATCGGGTATCGATGACCAAGCCATCATCGCCGCCATATTCCGAGATCGAGACAAAGGCGTAAAACGCCATCTGCGCAAAGGCCATCGTGATCATGATGAAATAAACGCCCTTGGTGCGCAGGCA
>CAJXSO010000098.1 GCA_913061505.1 uncultured Lutimaribacter sp. | reverse complement strand
CTGTCAGCGTCCAGCTAGAGGCGCCAGTCCAGATGGTGGTGATCATCGCATCGCCCGCCGGGCGCGAGGTGAACAGCTCCATCCCCACCCATGCCACGCCCATCAGCGCCAGCCCAATCCAGACCGAGCCGCCCAAAAGCGCAAACAGAACGAACAGAAAAATGACGGTTGCGTAAATCTCGCTCATTCCACCGCCTCCTGGTGAATTTGGCTTTGGCCCAAGCAAAGCAGGCGCAGCAGATAATCCCATATGGCCACAGCCAGCAGCACCGTGCCCACCGACATGGGCAGCTGTGGCAACCAAACGGGGGTATAGACCCAGCCATCGCCCGTTTTGGCCCACATCTCGGCCCATGTGCCGGGCGAATTGGCAAACATGCCAAAAAAGGTCAGCAGCCATTCAGGCACAAAATCTTGGCCTTGGGTGCGATCGTTCAGCATTTCTGACATGATATTCGTTTTGATCGCGTAGCGCGCAAAATAGGTGGCCGTAAGCGCGGCGATCAGCATGGCCAGCGCATCTAGCCAGAATTTGGTGTGCTGGTTCATGTTAAGAAAAATAGAGACGCGAATATGCGCGCCTTGGGTCAGCGTGTAGGCCAGCGCGAAAAACGATGTCGCGGCCATGGCATAGCCTGCGTATTCGGTCGATCCGGGAAAGGTAAGGCTGGCCCAGCGTGCGATCATTTGCCCGATGATCAGCGCCAAGATCAGCACCATAAAACAGGCCGCCACCACGCCAGAGGCTTTGTAGATGCCATCCAGCAGCCGCCAAACGGGGCGTAAGACCCGCGCTGCACGTGGCCCTTGCCACAGGCAAATCAGCGCCAGAAGCGTTGGAAATACAAACAGCCACACCCACAGGGGCAGCCCCAGAAACGGTTGCCAGTCTCGCATGAAACAATCCCTTCAACGGCATCACGGCCCAGGCAGCATATGCCCGGGCCGTGGCCTGTGGTGCTTATTTCGCGGCTGCGTAAGCGTCGAGAATGGCTTTCGCATCATCGCCGGCGGTGGCGATCCAGTCGTCTTTCATCTTGGCGCCGATACGCTCTAGCTCGGCCAAGAATTCGGGGCTGGCGTCTTCGACTTTCATGCCATTGGCCGAAAGCTGTTCGAAATACCAATCAGCCAGATCTGCCGATTTCTGCGCGCAGGCGGCGCCGGTTTCATCGGCTGCTTTCTGAATGGCTGTGCGGGTATCGTCAGACAGCCCTTCCCAGATGCCTTTGTTGACCATCACATAGTTGCGGGGGTGCCAGGCGTTGACCTTGTAATAGTGGCTCAGGTGTTCCCATACCTTGCGGTCATAGCCGGTCGAGCCAGACGAGATAAACGCCTCGGCCACGCCAGTGGCCAGCGCTTGGCTGAGCTCGGCCGCTTCTACCTGCACGGGGATCATGCCCAGCTCTTCGGCAAAGGTGGCGGTGGCGGTGTTATACGAGCGGAATTTCACCCCTTGGGTGTCTTTCGACGAGGCCACGGCCTTGTTGAAATAAAAGCCCTGGCCGGGCCATGGGCAGGTATAAAGCGTGACCAGGTTTTGATCGGCCAGCTGCGCGTTCACCTTGTCTTTCGCCGCTTGCCACAGCTTTTCGTTGGTCTCGTAGCTGGTGGCGATAAAGGGCACGTTATCCCAGCCCAGCAGCGGGGCTTCGTTGGCATGGGCCGACATGAACCGCTCGCCGATCGGGGCCTGGCCGGTTTGAATGGCGCGCTTGATCTCGCCGCCTTTGAACAGCGAGCCGCCGGGGTGCACGGTGATATCGATGGCGCCGCCGGTATAATCGCGCACCTTATCGGCAAAAACCACGCCCATTTCCGAATGGAAATTGGTGGCGGCATAGGCCATCGGCATATCCCATTTCTCGGCATGCGCGGCGGTGGCCATCACCGCGCCCAGCGCGGTTGCGGTCAGGATATTGGCAATGTTTTTCATCTGTCTTTCCCTGTTTTCGACTAAAGTTTGGTTAAGGTTTCAGGCCGTTCTGTCGCGGCCCCCAGCGAAGCGTGCAGGCGAATAGGCCCCCACGTCAACATTCAGTGTCTTTCCCGAGATCATTTGCGCCAGCATTCGGCCGGTTTTTGGCCCGCCGGTCATGCCCACGTGATGGTGGCCAAACCCCAGCCAAGCGCCTGTTGCGCCCGGCACAGGGCCAATCAGCGGAATAGAATCGGCAGGGGCGGGGCGGTGGCCCAGCCATTCTACCTCGTGCGCCCATGTGATGCCGGGAATGGCCGCGCGGATGTTTTCGCGCAGCAAATCAAAGGGGCGCCGCGATGGCGCGGCCTGTAGCCCGCCAAATTCTACGATGCCCGCCAGGCGCAAAC
>CAJXSO010000097.1 GCA_913061505.1 uncultured Lutimaribacter sp. | reverse complement strand
CGGTCGCTTTCTGGCAATTTGGCGAAATTCTCGACCACCTCGGCCATATGCCCGCCCGCGCTGTCATATTCGGGGGTAAAGCCGGTTTCCAGATAGGCCACAATATCGGCGCTGCTCCAGTCTAATGCGGCGGGGGTGAGATTGGGCACCGTGCCGCGGCCATTGGGGTTTGGGGCGCCCGCCAGCCAGCGTGCGGTTTGCAGCCCACCGGCGATGTTGCGCGGTGTGTGACATTCGCCGCAATGGCCCAACCCCTCGACCAGATAGCGCCCGCGCGCAGCCTCGGGGGGTAAATCGCCCGCCAGCACAAACCCCCGCGGCATGAAGGCTGCTTTCCACAGGCCAAGGCCTGCACGAATGTTGAACGGAAAGCCCAAATCATGCCCGCGCGAGGGGGTGGAATCGCGGGGCAGGGTGGCTAAAAAGGCAGATAAATCCGCCACATCTTGCAGGCTGGCATGTTGATAGGCGGTATAGGGAAAGGCGGGGTAGTAATGGCTGCCGTCTGGCGCGCGCCCTGCCAACATGGCATTGGCCAAATCAGCCACGCCCCAGCCGCCAATGCCTGCCACCGGATCGGGGCTGATATTTGGGGCGTAAAACGTGCCAAACCCCGTTTCAAAGGCGCGCCCCCCCGCCAGCACCAGCTTGGCCGCGCCGGTGGCATTGGGGGCGCTATGGCAGCTGGCACAGCCTGCGGCCCAAAACACCTGTTCACCGCGCGCGACATCACCGTTTTGAAGCTGTGCAAATTGCTCGGCGGGCAGGGCCGGGCTGCGTGTTAGTGCCAATGCAGCCCCCAGCGAAAGCCCCGCAAGCCCTACAAAAATGGCAAGTTTGCCCAGCATCTTGGCCCCTTTTCCGCGCGCGTGTCGCTTTGGCCCGGCACACTGCCTGCGCCGGGCCATGGTTTGCGAAAATCGGGCGCTTAGTTTGCCGGCGCGCGATAGGCTTTGTGGCAGGCCCCGCAGCTGCCGCCCAGCGCGCCCATTTGGCCCTGCAGCGCCTCTAGCCCGGTGCCGGCCACTGCGGCCATGGCGCTGGCCGCTTCGGCGGTGGCGCGGCCCTTGGCGATGGCGTCGTCGATATTGTCCCACAGATCGGGCAGGGTGCGGGTGTTATCCACGCTCATATTGTCCGAGCCTTGGGGCCACAGGCGCGACTGGTCAAGCGCTGCCAACACGGCCAGATTATTGGCCGCAGCGGCGGCGGCCGATGCATCATAAGCCACGGCGCCTTTGGCCATATCGCCCAGCAAGCCCAGGTTGAACGCGTAAAGCTGCATCTGTGCCTTGCGTGCCTTGATGGCGTCTTCCACCATTTTTGTATTGTCTTGTGCCTGTGCCAGCCCGGTTGCCCCGGCGGCCAGGCCCAGCCCTAGAACAATTGCAGTAAGTCGTTTCATTCTCAAACCTCCCAAATAAACACGATACAAGCTTAGCAAGAATTTTGTGTCATAATGATCATAAGTTTGTGCAAATTTGCACAAATCGGTCTGGAATTTCGAACGCAAGCTATGCTGCACAGTTTGCGCTTGCCGCGATTTCGCCATGCGCTAACGTGGCGATATTGGTTTGGTAGGTGGTATGCGCGCGTTTTTGGTGTTTTTCTGGTTTCTTGCCCAGCCGCTGCAGGCGCAAACGCTGGATGCGGCGCGAAATGCCTTTTTCAGCGGCCAATACGCCCAGGCGCTGGCGGTTTTGGCCCCCGCGGCAGAGGCAGGCGATGCGCAGGCGCAGGCGCTGATGGGCATGGCCTATGAAAACGGTTTGGGCGTCGCGCAAGACAGCGCAGAGGCGCAAAATTGGTATCAGCGCGCGGCACAGGCAGGCGATGCCCCGGCCCAAGTGGCCCTGGCGCAATTGCTGCTGGGGCAGGGCGATGGCGCGCCAGATCGCACCGATCAGGCCATAAATTGGCTGGCACAGGCCATGGCGGCTGGCCAGGCAGATGCGTTTTTGCTGCGTGCGCGGATGCTGCAACAGGAGATGCCGGCGCTGGCGGAAACCTATTTCATCACCGCGCTGGAATTGGGCCAGCCGATGGCGGCGCGCGAATTGGCGCCGCTTTATCTGGCCCAGGGCCCCAATGCGCAGGCCAAGGCGCGGCAGGTGCTATCGCGGGCGGCCAGCATGGGCGACGCCCCGGCGATGTTGGATCTGGCGCAGCTCTATCTGGCAGGTATGGGCGGTGTGGCCGATGCCATGGCGGGGTTTACGCTGCTGCAAGAGGCGGTGAACCTGGGCTATCCGCCTGCAGCGGTGGCTTTGGGTGAAATGATGCAATCCACCCCGGGCTATTGGGCTGACCCGGTGTTGGCGCAGGCCTATTGCCTGTGGGGCCAGGCGCAAAGCGGCGATGATGGCCGGGGGGCCTTTGCTGCGCGCTGTGCGGCTTTGGGGGCGGGGCTAAGCGCGGAACAAACCGCGCAAGCCCAGGCCATGGCACAGCGGTTTTAGCAGCGG
>CAJXSO010000096.1 GCA_913061505.1 uncultured Lutimaribacter sp. | reverse complement strand
CCACCGAACGGCCTTTGGTATCAAGCCCGGCGCTGACATCGATCAGATGCTGGGCCTGCTCAATAAAGCCTGGGTTAATAACCGTGCCCACCAAATCTGGCGTTACAGCAATTTCCGCGCCTGCCGCATAGTCGATGCCATTGATCTGGGCCGCTTTGGCCAAGGTGATGGTGCCATTGGCAATATCAAGCTGCGTATCGGCAAAGCCTTGCGTGAAAAACGGCTGCGGGGCCACCGGGCGGATGGTGGAAAAATCAGTAACGCCATCGCTGCCCTGGGGCAGGGCGAAGGGCTCGACCGTGGCAAATTCGGGCGACAGGAATTTCTGCAGTTTTTGCTGCTGTGTGCCCTTGATATATTCCGGTGTCCAAAGATCGATAAAGTTCACCGTATCCGGGTTTGGGTTTTTGGGCGTGTATTGCGCGGCAGCGCTGCTGGGCAGCTGGGCAATTTCCTGCAGCCTCGGCACCAACACATCTTGGGCTGCATCTTGGCCGATTTGTGCCGCCAGTTTTTCGTTTTCCTGCGGGTCCAGCCCCAGCCGCTGTTGCATGATCTGGTCTAACACGCCGGCCTTTTGCGGGAAAATCGCCGATAAAACGGTGTAGCCGGCGTAATGCATCGCCTCTTCTACCTTATCGGCGCTTGCGCGATTGAATTCGATATTGTCGCCCTCAAGATCCAGCGATACCCGCAGCGCGTTTTCATCATGTGCGGCATAGGCATCGTAAATCGCGGTATGCATCATGGCATAGATGCGCGCGGCATTGGTGGGCCCGGGCATGGTTTCGGCAACCAGGCTTTGCACCACTTGGTCCCACAGCACGCTTGGGGTTGGGTCGGGTGTGTTTAGCTTGATCCGCGCCAGCCCATCGGCCAGCAGCAGCGCATCGGGTGCCGTGCTAAGCTGCTGGTGCAGCGTGTCAAAAGCAAACACCTGCCCGCCAATTTCTAGCATCTCGACGTTTTTGATGCTGGTTTCGGCCCCGCTGATACGGTCGATCAGAACAATGCTATTGCCCTGGGCGCGCAGGTCGCTTTCCCACAGCTGTGCATCGATGCGCAGGATATCGGTTCCATCCTTGCCATCCACCTTTTTGCAGCCCGGCTGATCCAGCAAAAACTGGTCGTTGCCAGCGCCACCCTTTAGGCTGAACGCGTCTTCGCCGGGGGGGGCTGAAATGATCTGGCCGCTGGGTGCATGATCATCATCATCATCGCCCCGGTCGGTGTCATCCAGATCTTTTGCCAAGTCTTTTGCCAAGTCTTTTAGTAATTCGGCAATGTCATCGATAGCGCGGTCATCATCGGCATCGCGGTCATCATCATCATCGCAGTCGCGCCGCTGCGTGCGCGCGAGCGAAAACTGATCGTTATCCGCCAAAAGCTGTGCCAGCTTTTCAAATGCGCCCTGCTCGAGCAGGCGGCGCGCATCCGGCCAACGCAACAGATCGCCGCTGTTAAATATTGTCCCTAATGCTTCGCCCGTCACGGGTCTTCTCCTTTATAGAGCGCGCTGGTCTGGGGCCTGTGCCCGGGCCAGCGTGATGGCTGTGTTGCCTAAAATCTAACAGAAGACAGGCGCTACGATATGGCCCAAGGGTGCCCGCGCCCTATGGACTTTGGTCTAAGAAACGCCCGGAAATTTTGCACATCCCCTGATTGGGCAAGATTTCGCCTGTCGGGCTGCAGGCCTGTCTGGGGGCTGATTCTGCCCTGTCTGACCGCCCCTGCACCGGGGGTGGTTTTTTGGGGGGGCGGGGCGATTTGGGGCCTGGTCTAACCGTCGGGGCTGGTTTGGGCTGGAAATCGGTGCTTCACCTGTTAAGGGGCCGGGTTTTGAAATAAATATTATTTTAAAACAGTGACTTATATGGGTGCGCTTATCGGCGCCGCCCCCCTGTGCCCGCGCCCTGGCGCCCCAAAAACCCCGACCTTGGTCGGGTGTGGGCCTAACCAAGGTATGAAACGCGGCTCTACCTCTTGGGCATCCGCGCCGCCGCCCCCTCACATAGTGTCGAGCCATGATTTGACCCGAACCAATGGCCAACTGGGCCTTCACCACACCAAGGGCGGTTGGCCGCTCTTCACTAGGAGAAAAGACATGGTTTTTGTAAACACGAATGACCTGAAACATATTCTTGATCAGATTTTCATCGCCGAGCAGCACGCGGCCGGCACCCCTTTGACCGATCTCGTTTTGAACCCGCTGCTGCCCAACGGCCTGCGCCTTGTAGATGGCTCACTGAACAATCTGATGCCCGGTCGTGAGACCAATGGCGCCGCCGATCAAGTGATGCCGCGGTTGTTGGATTCGACCTTCCTGACCAATCCAGCCGCTGCACATCTGGCCGATGTGAACCCGCGCGCACCGCAGGCAGGCCCCACATCCTATCTGCAAACCTCGGGCTCGGTCTATGATGCCGATCCGCGCATCATTTCGAACTTGGTTGCCGATCAAACGCTGGCAAACCCGGCCGCCATTGCTGCGGCCCTTAGCCATTTGGGCATGACCGGTCAGGCGATGCTGACCACCGCCAATGAAATTTCGGCCGCCTACACCGCAATGGTTGCAGCCCAAGAGGCCACCACAAATGTGGATGCCGCCATTGCCCTGCAGCGCACCGCGCTGAGCAACGCTGTGACCGCCGCGCAAAGCGCGCTGGATGCAGCGGGCCTGGATGTGGCTGCAAAAACCACCGCCAGAAACACAGCCGATCAGGCCGTAACCGAGGCGCAATCTGCCCTCGACGCTGCCAGCGCGGCGCTGCCAGCGG
>CAJXSO010000095.1 GCA_913061505.1 uncultured Lutimaribacter sp. | reverse complement strand
GGCGCGGGCGATAACCAGCCCAGCTGGCCCAACAGCTTTAGCAGCGGGGCCAGCGGCCAGCCCAGTTCGGCCTTTGGGGTGACGGCGCTGGGCGGCGGCGGGGGTGGCACCTATAACCGCAGCAACATTGACGTCGGCAATGCGCTCAACGGCGGCTCGGGCGGGGGCGGCGGTGGCGCGGGGGGCGGCGACGCGCGCAGCAACGGAGTGGCCGCCAATGTGGGCGGTCTGGGGGGCGGTGGCGCCTCGACCACCAGCGCCGCGGTGGCGGGCAGTGGCACCGCGGGCACGGGCGGGGGCGGCGCCGGCGGGCGCGTGCTGAATTCTGGCGATCAATCGGTGGGCGGCAATGGCGGTTCGGGCGTGGTGATCTTGCGCTATCTGGTCAACACGCCCCCCAGTGCCAATGCGGGCCCTGATGCAGATGCCTTTGCCGGTGTGCAAACCAGCCTTGATGGCAGCGGATCGAGTGATGCGGAAAACAACATCACCACCTACGCATGGGCCCAAACCGGCGGCACCGCTGTTACCCTATCGGATGCCAGCGCCGTGGCGCCCAGCTTTACCCCCGGCCAGCCTAGCAGCGGCACCAGCGACACGCTGACATTCTCCCTGACCGTAACTGATGCCTTTGGCCGGGTGCGCAGCGACAGCGTGCAGATCACGCTGAACGCCATGCCCGAGCTGTCAGCCAGCAAAACCGCCAGCATTTTTTCCGAAGATGGTGCCGATTGCGCCGATCTGGCCGCCACCCCGCCCGCCGAGCCTGCCACACCCGTGGCGGTGCCGGGGGCCTGTATTCAATATAACATCGAGGTGCAAAACACCGGCCCCGTGGCCGCCACCGCCGTAGAGCTGACCGATAGCTTACCCGCGCAGCTGGATTATGTCACCGCGGGGCTGGCCGGGTGGCAGGCGGGCAGTTTGGCTGTGGCAGGCAACACGCTGACGTTGTCGGGCGGTGAAGTGGGGGCAGGGCAAACAGCCAGTATTACCATAAGGGCGCGTGTGCGCTAGGCTGGCCCCGGCTGAATGCCCCTAGTAAATGCCCCGGGGGTGGGTGGGCCAAAAGCTGCTGCAATTGGCCTGCGCCCCGCCCCCGGGTGGTTACTGAAAAACAAGGTCACTGGTTACGGGGTTGACTATCGCCCAAAACGCCGGCCCTGACCGCAGCCTGCGTCTAAAGAAGCACAAATTTTGTCTAATTGTTTTCTAGATTATTTTCAGGGCGCGTGTGCCCAGTGCGGTTTTGGGCGTTGCGGGCAAATTCGCTGGGCGACATGCCGCAGGATTTGCGAAAGGCATCGCGAAAGCCGGCCTCGGTTGTATAGCCCAGGGTATCGGCCAAATCAGCGATGGATGCGTCGCCTTTGCTTAGGGCAACCCGGGCCAGGTGCATGCGCCACGCGCGCATATAATCGGCCGGGCTGGTGCCCATGGTTTCGGAAAAACGTTGGGCAAAGGCGGCCCGCGACATGGCGCTATGGGCGGCCAGCTGCCCCACGCTCCAGCGCATGCCGGGGTTGGCGTGGATGGCGGCGACCGCCTTGGTGATTTTGCTATCGCTCAGGCCACGCATCCAGCTTGGCCCATCGGTGATGCCGTCTTTGGCAAAGCTGCGCACGACATGGGCCAAAAACATATGGGCGGCCTGGGCGGATAAATACCGAAACCCGGGCTGGTCTGGGCCAATATCTGCCAGATCCATCGCGGTGAAAAAGCGCAAGATATTATCCCCCGTTTGCGAGGCAGGCAGGCGCATCACCAGCGGCAGGCTGTCAATGATGGGGCCAAAAAGCCGATCGTGCAGATCAAACAGAAAGGTGATGGCCTTCATGGTATCTGGCCCCTCGTCGCCCAAGGTAAGGCGCCGCATGGGGGTATCGCGGCCATTGGCCTCGACCATCTGGAAATCGCCCCGCTCCCACAGGCGGTCGGTGCCCACGGGCTGGCCCGGCATATCGGGGTGGTGCGATACCAAAATATCCGCGCCCTGAAACCCCCGTGGCAAGATCAGCGTATCGCCGGGCCCAAACCGCAACGCGGGCTGGCCTGCGCATCGCAGCCACAGCACGCCTTGGGTGACGGTTAAGACCAGCGGCAAATGCTGACGCACGCGCAACGTATAGGGCGGGGTGAAGCTGAACAGCGCAATATTGGCCGCCGAGACCCTGAGCGAGGATAGAACCGCGCCCATGACATCGGCTTCAAAAAACGTCTCTTCCGGCGGTGGGCTTGATCGCAGTTTCGGCATTGCCCCCCCTTCGTGTGCAACATGCACTGCAAGGCGGGCGCCAGTGTGCGGGAATATATTAAGATATCATATGTCTCAAATGTATATTAATATGGGGCAAATGGGTGCATGACTGTGGCGCGGGCGCCGGCGCCGCATGTGCCGGGCTTTGGTAAAGGGGCTGGATTACGCGAAACGAGTATGATGCCCGCGCTTCGCAGGCGCATGAGTGCGCGGCACAAGGCCCATATTGCCCGATGATACTGCCAGCTGACAGCAAGGTGGCGATGCTATGCCGGCGGCATTGTTGCATCCATCCTCAGGGCACTGACGCGCGGGGGGATGGTTTGCTCTTGTTTGTCAGGCCAGTTTGCAAGGGCGCGCCGGGCTGGGTGGCGCCAGCTGCTTGCAGGCCAGAAGCAGGTTTTGGGCAAACCCTAAGATTTGTCGCAGGGTTCTGCCCCCACCATCAGGCCATTTCGCGGGGGGCGGCCAGCTGGATATGTTTCCAAAACAAAAGGGCGCCCCGCGGTGGGGCGCCCTTGACTGGCGTTCAGCCAAGATCATTCGGCAGGTTGTAACTGCGCTGTGGGGCGTGCGGAAAAATGCTGGCGGTTCAGGCGCAGCACCAAGGCAACCATTGCAAATTGCGCGATGAGCGCTGGAACGGTCAGTGCCC
>CAJXSO010000094.1 GCA_913061505.1 uncultured Lutimaribacter sp. | reverse complement strand
CCCCGCCTTTTTCTGTGGGTTCGTGCTTTGTTTAGCCTTCGGGCGGCAGGATGACTGCGTCGATCACGTGGATCACGCCGTTTGATGCCTCGATATCGGCTTGGGTCACGTTGGCGCCGTTTACGGTAACGCCGCCCATGGTGCCGATGGTGATGTTGGCGCCATTCACGGTGGCGGTGCTTAGGCCATCAGACAGATCGCCCGACATCACTTTGCCAGCCACAACGTGGTAGGTCAGGATGGCGGTCAGCTTGTCTTTGTTTTCGGGTTTCAGCAGCTCGTCCACGGTGCCTGCGGGCAGGGCGGCAAAGGCTGCATCGGTGGGCGCGAATACGGTGAAGGGGCCATCGCCCTTGAGCGTATCAACAAGGCCTGCGGCCTGCACTGCCGCCACCAATGTGCCAAAGCTGCCGGCGCCTACGGCGGTATCTACGATATCTTTCGAATGCCCCCCGGCAAAGGCTGGGCCGGCGATCATGAGGGCAGCAGTCAATCCAAGGTAGGTTCTACGAAACATGTGTTTTCTCTCCACTGATAAGGGGATGCGTTGTGTTGCATCGTCTGGCTTACGGTGGAAAACCGGGGGTGGATGCGTGCCTCAAATATTTGTGCAGGGCTTGATTTGAAAAGGCGCGCCGCTAAGCCACGCCTTTTTGCGCCGTCGAATAGAATAATCGTGAGCAGGCGTTAGCCGCTGTGATCACTCCAGCCCAATGGCGGTGCGGGCAATGCCATCGAGCATGGCCTGAACCTCTTGCATCGCGCCTTCGGGGAAGGTGCGATAGCCGATGATCACGGGCTGGCCGGGCTGTTGGGCCACGAAAATATCGTAAGGGCAAAAGCGCAGATTCATCGGATCGGCCTCCATCACCTTGCGGCTCAGCGCGGCCGAGCAAAAGGAATAAACATCGGCCTGGGTAAACAGGGTAACGGTGCCGCCCACATCGGCCTTGGTGCGTTCCAGCATCTCGCCCGTGTGCGAGACATGATCCACCACCAGCCCCAGATCCAGAATGGCGTTTTCCAGCCCAAACACGACATCTTCGAAACTGTCTTGGGTTTCATATGTCACCATCCCATCGGCATGGGCCGCGCCCACGCTAAGGGCCAGCGTGGCGGCAATGATCAATCGTTTCATTCATACAACTCCTTAGGCAAAGGCCTGTGCTGCGGCTCTTTATAAGGTGCATCCTTTGCGTGGCTTTGTTCCATGTCAAACCGCAAAACGTTTCAATGCAGCCACGCAACTGTGAGAAAGCTTGCGTTGGACGCAGCCCATGCCTGCGTTAGCTTTGGCTTAGTTGACACGCAAACCGAGGCAGCCATGGCCCTGAGATGGAAAAACACCCTAAAGCCCAGCGATGTAACGGATGAATCCCTATGGCTGAACCGCCGCCACCTTTTGGCTGGCATGGCGGGCGCAGGGCTGATGGGGGCCGCGGGCCTGCCGCAAAGGGCGCAGGCGCAGGGGCTGGCGCCCAATAGTTGGGAAGATATCACCAGCTACAATAACTTTTACGAATTTGGCACAGGCAAAGACGACCCCGCCAAATATGCCAGGCAAATGACCATATCGCCATGGAGCATCCGCATCGATGGTATGGTGGACAAGCCCGGTGACTATGCGATCGAAGATATCTTGGCCCGCATGCAGATCGAAGAGCGGATCTACCGGTTTCGCTGCGTCGAGGCATGGTCGATGGTGGTGCCATGGAACGGGTTCGAGCTGGCCGATCTGTTGGATATGGCCGGGGTGCAGGCCAATGCGCGCTATGTTGCCTTTGAAACCTATCTCAACCGCGATGAAATGCCTGGCACCCGCTATCCCGTGCTCGATTGGCCCTATGTCGAGGGGTTGCGCCTGGACGAGGCGATGCACCCGCTGACCATCATGGCCAGCGGTATTTATGGCCGTGACATCCCGGCACAAAACGGTGCGCCCCTGCGTTTGGTGGTGCCATGGAAATATGGGTTCAAATCGATCAAGTCGGTGGTGCGCATCACCC
Source organism: uncultured Lutimaribacter sp. (assembly GCA_913061505.1). Lineage (GTDB taxonomy): Bacteria > Pseudomonadota > Alphaproteobacteria > Rhodobacterales > Rhodobacteraceae > CAJXSO01. The sequence goes on along the minus strand of CAJXSO010000094.1, from coordinate 1,127 downwards.
TCACCGATCGGCAACCCCCCACCAGCTGGAACAAGGCCAACCCCCGCGAATATGGGTTTTACAGCAACGTCAACCCGCAGGTGGACCACCCACGCTGGAGCCAAGCCCAAGAGCGGCGCATCGGCGGGGGGCTGTTTGCCAGCCGGCAACCAACCCTTATGATGAATGGCTATGCCCAAGAGGTGGCCAGCCTTTATAAAGGAATGGATCTGAAGGCGCAGTTTTAACCGTGCTGCGCGACAGGCTGAATCACGCCCTGCGCCATGTGCCCACATGGGCCCTATATATATGTATGGCAGTGCCCCTGCCGCTGTTCTTCTGGCAGGGGCTTGCCGGGGCGCTGGGGCCCGAACCTATCCGTGCTTTGGAACATTTATATGGGCAGGTGGCCTTGGCCTATCTGGTGGCCTCTTTGGCCATCACGCCCCTACGGCGGATTTGGGGCATCAACCTGCTGCGCTTTCGCAGGGCAGCTGGGGTGATGGGCTTTGTCTATGTTGTGGCGCATCTCTTGGTGTGGCTGGTGTTGGATATTGCCAGCGTCACGGCGATTTGGGCCGATATTGTAAAGCGCCCCTATATAACTGTAGGCATGGCCGCCTTTTTGCTGCTGCTGCCTTTGGCTGCCACATCAACCAATGCCGCACAGCGCCGCCTTGGCCCCCGCTGGGGGCAGCTGCACAAGCTGGCCTATCCAGCGATTGTGCTGGGTGGGCTACATTATGTGATGCAATCAAAGGGCTGGCAGCTGCAGCCAATCTTGTGGCTTGGGGCGATTTTGCTGCTTTTGGCGCTGCGCATGGGGCGCAAATCACGGAATCGGCGGGCCAGCCTAGGCTAAGTATGCGCACAAGTCAGAGGCGACTCGGCACAAATTGGGGATAACTCTGGGGATAACCCAATATGTTGTGAAAGGGCGCTGTGGGCTTGGGTAATTTTCATGCCCAAGAGCCGCCCAAGGCGCAATCAAATTTCCACAAGCCACTGAATTTCAAAGAAAATCATGTTTTTTGAAAAAAATACGACAAAGGAATAAAAAAGGGGTTGCGGCCCCCAGAGGAAAGCCATAGATACCCCTTCACCGGCGGCGCTGATGGCGCGGTTGGTTGGAAGCGGGGCCGCTGGGG
>CAJXSO010000093.1 GCA_913061505.1 uncultured Lutimaribacter sp. | reverse complement strand
CCAGCAGCCCCAAAACAAACGGCAAGCTGACCATCGCCGCCAGCGTTTGGGCTGTGACCAGCCCCGCCATCAACGTGCCATCGCCCCCCATTTTGCGCGTCAGCACATAGGCGGTGGGGGCCGTGGGCACGGCAGAAAACACCACCAGCACCAGCGTGGCGCTGTGACCCAGCCCAAAGACCTGCGCCACCATCATCGCGGCCAGCGGCATGACAGCCAGCCGCAGCACCGACAGCACCACCAGCGCCAGCCCATCACCCCGCAGCGCCGATGGGCGCAGCGCCGCGCCCACACATAACAGCCCCAGCGGCAAGCTGCCCTGCCCCAAAAGCCGCAGCAGATCCAGCCCGCCGGGGGGCAGCGCCACATTGAAATAGGCCACGCCAAAGCCCGCCACGCAGGCCATGATCAGCGGGTTGGCAAGAACCGCGCGCAAAATCGGCCGGGGGCGCACAGCGCCAGACAGCGCCACCACAGCCAGCACATTCACCAAGGGCACCGCCACAGCCAGATATACCGCCGCCTGCGCCAGCCCATCGCGCGTGGCCAGTGCCGATAAGACGGCCAAGGCCAGATAGGTGTTAAACCGCACCACCCCTTGCACCGCAGGGCCAAAACGCGCAGGTGCCATCGGGCGCAGCCAACGCCAGGCCATCAGCACCACCACAGCCGCCACAATAAGCACCGCCGCCGCAGCCCCCAAGCGCGGCAATTCGGGGCTGTGCAGCGGGGCCTGCGCCAGGCTGGACAACAGCAGCGCCGGAAACAGCAAAAAGTAATTCAGGCTTTCCGCCGCGGGCCAAAACCCTGCCCCGGGCAGATTGCGCCACGCCATCAGATAGCCCATACAAATCAGCGCAAAAACCGGCCAGATGGCTATGATTAGCATTGGGGCATACTGCCTTTAGGCCCAATCGGGCGTGGCCACATCGGGGGCGGGGCTGGCCGCCTCGATCGCACGGCCCGCCGCCAGCAAAATATCCTCGCGCCAGCGCGCGGCCACCAGCTGCACGCCCAAGGGCTGGCCATTATGGCTGCCGGTGGCAAGCGCCAAAGCAGGCATGCCCAAAGCGGGCAGGCCACGCTGGGTAAGCTGCGCCTCGTAAACGGCGTCGAATGCCTCGGGCGAGGCCACGTCTTGTTGCTGGGCAAAGGGCAGCTGGCCAGACACCGGGCATAAAAACAGCGGATGCTGGGCCAAGAACATATCCCACTGCCGCACCAGCCCGGCCCGCGCCTGCAAGGCCTGCATCAATTCGGCAAAGCCCACATGCCCCACGTGGCGCGACATTTGCTGAAAGGCACAGCTGGCATCAGGGTCGCCCTCGCGGGCAATCATATCAGCGGCGCCAAACTGCGTCTCGCCCATCCATAGCTGCCCGTTCAGCTCGGCTGCGGCGCGCATGGGGGGGCAATCGAGCTCTTCGACGATCCAGCCGGCATCGCGCAGCACATCCGCCGCTGTGGCCAAAGCCGCCCGCACCGCGGGCACCACCGGCATGCCATCGGGGGCAAAGCACACCGCCGCGCGCCGTTCATAGGGCGCGCCTTGCAAAGGTGCGGGCACATACCACGGGTCGCGCGGGTCGGGCTGGGCCATGGCGGCCAGCCCCAGGCCAATATCGGCCATGCTGCGCGCAATCGGCCCCGACACAGCCATCATCTGCGCGCCAATAAACCTGTCTGCCCCGCTGGCATTATAGGCCGGAATACGCCCCACAGTGGGGCGCAGCCCATGCAGCCCACAGGCATAGGCCGGGTAGCGGATCGAGCCGGCAATATCTGTGCCATGGCCCAAGGCACATAGCCCCGCCGCCACAGCCGAGGCCGCCCCCCCAGACGAACCGCCAGGCGTCAGCGCCATATTACGCGGGTTCAGGGTTTGGCCATGCAGCTGGTTGTTGGTAAACCAGCGAAGCGAAAATGCCGGCGTGTTGGTGCGCCCGACAATGACCGCCCCCGCGCGGCGCAAATTGGCCACCACGGGGCTGTCGGTTTCGGCCACCAACCCCTGTTGCAGGCGCAGCCCATTGGTGGTGGCATGGCCCGCTTGATCGACATTCACCTTGATCGTCACCGGCACGCCCGCCATGGGCCCCAGATCTTGGCCCTGGGCGCGCGCCGCATCGATCTGGGCCGCGGTGGCCAGCGCCTCGGCCTCGCAAGGCTGCACTATGGCGTTAATCGCCGGGTTCACAGCCGCAATCCGCGCCAGATGGGCTGTGGCCACTTCGGTGGCGCTTAGCGCGCCTTGGCGCACCGCTTGGGCAATATCAGTGGCCCCCATTTGCCAGATCTCGGTCATTGGCTTGGCTCCTTCACAGGCGTTTTCCCCACCCTAGGGGCAAGCGGGCGTGGCTGCCAAGCACCGGAAACTACGGGGGCCGGGCCTAGTCGCTGCGCGCCGGGTCGTATTGCTGGCGCTTGCGCTGGTAATAGGGCTCGTCTGGGTTGATCTGTGACAGCAGGCTGTAGCCCTGAAAATTGGCACGGCGGTTGGCGGCAGGGATGGGCTTTATCGCCTCGATCGCGGCCTGTTCCAGCAGGCGCAATTCTTTGGGGCTAAGCTGATAATCGCGCGAGAGCTGGGCAAACAAATCTTGGGCTGCGTCCAGATCTTTGCGCGCAATCACCTGGGCCAATTCCTGCACGCGTTTGGGGCGGCGATAATCGCGCAACTCAACAGCCGTGTCGCGCAAAGCGGCCTCGGCCCGGGCCAATTGGGCGCGCAGGCCATCAATTTCGGTTTTCTGCGCTGCTAACTGCGCGCTCATTTCCGCAATCACCCCTTCCAGCGCGGCTGCATTTTCCTGCGTCTCCAGTTGCAATTGGCTATATTCATCGGCCAGCTTCCAGCATTCGGCGCTGTTGCGCTGATCTGGGTCGGCCTTGGCCAAAATCTGCTCGATCGCTTCTAGACGGCGCAGTTTTGGCACGCTTTCGCTGTAGGCACGGGCGTAAAACGCGCCCGAGGCCAAATCGAGGTTGCGCTGAAACTGCGCCTTAAGCTGTGCCAGCTTTGGGTTTGGCGCGCGCAGTTTTGGATCAAACCCCTGCGCGACCGAGGCCTTTATGCCATTCACCTGTGCCCAGCATTGGTTGGCCATCAGGTTGATCTGCCCGTCCATATAGGCGCGCAATTCAGCCGCCTCGGCCCCGGCATAGCCATCCACAACCAGCATTTGCCC
>CAJXSO010000092.1 GCA_913061505.1 uncultured Lutimaribacter sp. | reverse complement strand
GGAAAAAACCTGATTAAAAAAATCAACTATTGTCCTGATAAAAAGACTCAGGTATTAAGGTGGCAGTGAAACATATGCGCCAAGGATGATGATATGTCGAAAATGCTCAAACCCTCGCTACTGGCCAGTGCCATTGCGCTATTGGCCCTGCCCGCAATTGCCGACGAGGTGAACCTATATTCCTATCGTCAGCCCGATTTGCTGCGCCCGCTGACCGATGCCTTTACCGCGGAAACCGGCATCAAGGTGAATGTGGCGCATCTGGAAAAGGGCATGGTAGAGCGCCTGACCGCCGAGGGCGATCGCAGCCCGGCCGATCTGGTGCTGACCGTTGATATCGCCCGCCTGGCCGCCATTGTTGACGCGGGCCTGACCCAGCCGATCGACAGCGCAACGTTGCGGGCGAATGTGCCCGATATCTACCACGATCCCGACGGGCATTGGTGGGGCCTGACCACCCGGGCGCGGGTGGTTTATGCCTCGAAAGACCGCGTGGCCGATGGCGAGGTGACAACCTACGAAGACCTGGCCGATCCGAAATGGGCCAACCGCATTTGCACCCGCTCGGGCACGCATGCCTATAACGTGGCGCTGGTGGCCGCCTATCTGCACCACCATGGCGCCGAGGCCACAGAAACCTGGCTAAAGGGCGTAAAGGCCAATCTGGCCCGCAAGCCACAAGGCAACGACCGTGGGCAGGTCAAGGCCATTTGGGCGGGCGAATGCGATATCAGCCTTGGCAATACCTATTACATGGGCGCCATGCTGAGCGATGCTGAACAAACCGAATGGGCCAATAGCGTAAAAATCGTTTTCCCGGTGTTTGAAAACGGCGGGGCGCATGTGAATATCTCGGGTGTGGCGATGACCAAGGCCGCGCCAAACCGCGAAAATGCGCTGAAGATGATGGAGTTTCTGACCTCGCCCAAGGCGCAGGCGATTTATGCCGAGGCCAATTTTGAATACCCCATCGCCCCCGGCATTCAACCCGATCCGTTGGTGGCGGGCTGGGGCAGCTTTACGCCCGATGATGTTAACCTGATGGATCTGGCAAAACTGCGCCCCGATGCGCTGAAACTGATCGAAAGCGTTGATTTCGACGGCTAAGCGCAAGCCGTAGCACGAAAAAACACAGGCCAGCCCAGGCTATGGGCTGGCCCTTTTTATCTGTGGCGCCGCTCAGCTGCGGGTGCTGCCCTGACCACGCACCAAATATTTGAAACTGGTCAGCTGCGCCGCCCCCACCGGGCCGCGCGCGTGCATTTTGCCCGTGGCAATGCCAATTTCCGCCCCCATGCCAAATTCGCCCCCATCGGCAAATTGGGTCGAGGCGTTATGCATCAAGATCGCGCTATCAAGGCGTTCGAAAAACCGCGCCACGGCGGCCGGATCTTCGGCCATGATGCAATCGGTGTGCTGCGATCCGTATTGGCGGATATGCGCAATGGCCCCATCCACATCATCGACCACACGCGCGGCGATATCCATATCCAGATATTCACGGCCCCAATCGGCCTCTGTGGCCTGATCTGTGCCCACCAGCCCGGGGCCTGCATGCACCCGCACGCCTGCCTGCATCAACATGGCCAACACATCAGCCCCCAGCCCGGTGGCAATATCTTTGTGGATCAGCAGGCATTCTGCCGCCCCACAAATGCCGGTGCGGCGGGTTTTGGCATTCAGAACCACGCGCATGGTTTTTTCGGCATCGGCTGATTTATCCAGGTAAATATGCACGATCCCTTCGAGATGCGCAAAAACCGGCACCCGCGCCTCGCGCTGCACCAGCCCAACCAGCCCTTTTCCACCGCGTGGCACGATCACATCGATCGTTTCGGTCATTCTCAGCATTTCCTGCACCGCCGCCCGGTCGCGCGTGGGCACCAGCTGAATGGCCGCCTCGGGCAGGCCCGCGGCCTGAAGACCGGCCACCAAACAGGCGTGAATAGCCACGCTGGAATGAAAGCTTTCCGATCCGCCGCGCAAGATCACCGCATTGCCGGCCTTTAGGCACAACGCCCCGGCATCGGCGGTCACGTTGGGGCGCGATTCATAGATCACCCCCACCACGCCCAAAGGCGTGCGCACGCGGCGTATGTTTAACCCCGAGGGCATATCCCATTCTGCCAAAACCTCGCCCACCGGGTCGGTTTGTGCCGCAACCGCGCGCAGGCCATCGGCCATGGCGGCGATGCGCCCCTCGTCCAGCATCAAACGGTCCATCATGGCCGCGCTCAGCCCCTTGGCGCGGCCATAGTCCAGGTCTTTGGCATTGGCGGCGATAATTTCGGCAGTATTGGCGCGCAGCCTATCTGCCGCCACCAGCAAAGCCTGTTCTTTCGCCTCAGATGGCGCATAGGCCAATTCCGCCGCGGCCGCGCGCGCGGCCTGGCCCAAACCTGCCATAACTGCGGGAATTGTTTGCGTGTCTGTCATCTGTGCCCCCCCTGTAATGCGCCCTGTGATGCGCCCTGTAATCAGCCCTGTAATCAGCCCTGTGTTGGCTTATGTGGCCATGTCGTCGCGATGCACCAATGCCGCGCGCGGCGAATAGCCCAGCAGCGCCTCGATCTCGTCGCTGCGCCGGCCCATGATTTGGCGCGCCTCAGTGGATGTGTAGCGGCACAGCCCCAGCGCCAAAACCTGCCCATCTGGGGCCACAATCTGCACCGGATCGCCACGGCCAAAATCGCCCTCGACCAAGCGCACACCGGCAGGCAACAGGCTTTTGCCCTGCCCCAAGGCGCGCGCGGCCCCGGCATCGACCCCCACCAGCCCGCGTGGCTTCATCGCAGCAATCCAGCGCTTGCGCGCCAGGCGCGGATCGACCGATGGGCGAAACCATGTTGCATTGGCGCCATTGGCCAAAGCCTGCAAAGGCGACAAGGCGCTGCCTTCGGTTATGGCCATGGCACAACCGCCGGCCGTGGCCATTTTGGCTGCCAGCAATTTCGTGATCATCCCCCCCTTTGACAGGCCCGATGTGCCATCGCCGGCCTGCGCCTCGATCTCGGGGGTGATCGTTTCGATCACGTCATAGCGCTGCGCCTGCGGGTCAATCTGGGGGTTTGCCGAATAGAACCCATCAACATCTGACAATAAAATCAATTGGTCAGCGCCCACAGTTACAGCAACCTGCGCAGCCAGCCTGTCGTTATCGCCATAGCGTATTTCATCGGTGGCAACGGTGTCGTTTTCATTCACAATCGGCACCACGCCCAAACCCAGCAGCGTTTCCATCGTGGCGCGGCTGTTCAAATACCGCCGCCGGTCGGCGCTGTCTTCCAGCGTCACCAGCACCTGGCCCGTGGTAATGCCATGGGGCGCCAGCCCCTCTTCATAGGCGCGAGCAAGGCGAATTTGGCCCACCGCTGCCGCGGCTTGGCTTTGTTCCAGCGCCAATGGCCCGGCAGGCAGGCCCAGCACCCCGCGCCCCAGCGCAATCGAGCCCGACGAGACCAGTACAACA
>CAJXSO010000091.1 GCA_913061505.1 uncultured Lutimaribacter sp. | reverse complement strand
CATGCGGGCCTCCCTGGCGGATAAATCTGCGCCGAAGGTGCATGGGCCGCCATCTTGGCGCAAGGCCAAATGCGGCATCAGGTGCCGCAACAGGGCCCTATCGCCCCAGCGCGCCCTGGCGCTGGCCCAAAAACAGCGCCAAACACAGCACCATCAGCGCGGCGGCCAGCAAAAAAGGTGCGCCGGGCAGGTAAAGCGGGGCGCCGGCGGCGGTGAAATGGGCAAATGTTTGGGTCATCAGCACCGGCGCGCAGGCCATGGCCAGCGCGTTGACCGATGTCAGCAAGCCCTGCAATTCGCCCTGCGCGCTGGGCGATACGCTGTCAGACATGGCCGCCTGTAGCGCAGGCATCGCCAGCGATCCCAGCGCGGCAATGGGGATCATGGCCAGCAACACGCGGCCATCGCTTAAGCTGGCAATCAACACCAAGGTGATGCATTCCATGCCAAGGCCAAAGATCACCGTGCCGCGTGGCCCCAGCCGGGCCATGGCAGGCTGCACCAAAAACGCCATGGCCAGCGCGTATGACAGCCCATAGATGCCCAGCGACAGGCCAATCGTGCCCTCGCCCCAGCCAAAGCGTTCGGTCAGGAAAAACGCCCACACCGCCGGGTAGACATAGGTTGCCACGTGAAAAAGGAAAAACACCGCCAGTAAAGGCGCCACACCCGCCAGGCGCGCCACCGCGCGAAAGGCGCCAAAGGGGTTTGCGCGGGCCCAGGAAAACCGGCGCCGGCGGCGGCGCGGCAGGCTTTCTTGCAGCACGCCAAAGCCCAGGGCCGCATTGGCAAAGGCCAAAGCCCCCGCCGCCCAAAAGGGCGCGCGGGTGCCATATTCGGCCAGCAGCCCGCCCAAGATCGGCCCCAGCACAAACCCCACCCCGAAACCCGCCATCAGCAGGCCAAAGCGCTGGGCTTTTTCATGGGGGGCGGAAATATCGGCCATATAGGCATTGGCGGTGGAATGGGTGGCGGCGGTGATCCCACCCAGGATACGCCCTGCCAGCAACAGCCACAGGCTGCCCGCCAGCGCCATAATCACGTAATCAGCCGCCATCGCCAAAAGCGAGATCAGCAAGACCGGCCTGCGCCCCCAGCGATCGGACAGGGCCCCAATGACCGGGCCGAACAAAAACTGCATCACCGCAAAAGCGGCAGACATAATGCCGCCCCATATGGCCGCCTGTGCCAGGCTGCCGCCCTCGACCTCGCGCAGCAGCGCAGGCATCACCGGCATGATCAGGCCCACGCCCATGGCATCCAGCGTGACGGTTGTGGTGATCACAAAAATCGGCAGCCGCCCGGGTGTGGCCATGCTACTGGGTGCCTTGGGGTGTGTTTTGTGCTGCGTTTTGGGCAAAGCGCAGGGCGATTTCGGGGGCTTGGCCCATTTGTTCGGCAGGGTCGAAAATATCGGCAAGCTTTATGTCGGGATGGGCTGCTTGGGCCAGTTTGGCCAGCGGCGTTTGGCTGGCCATCGCGCTTTGACACAGCGCTTTTACCGCATCCTGCGCGGCAGGGCGGGGCATGGTTTCGGCCAGCCGGAATGACAGCGCTTCGGCATGGATCAGGCCCAAGCCCTGCGCCAGGGCTGCGTGCATTTGCACAGGCTGTGGCGCCACGCTTTCGGATAATTGCGCGGTATGGCGCAGCGCGCTGGCTGCACCAAGGCACAGCTGCGGCAGGCACAGCCATTCGGCAAACCACGCCGCACCGTCGCGCGCCTCGCGGTGCAGGCCCGCGCCCTGCAGCACGCCATTCAGCGCCACCGCCTGATGGGCCAAGGCCACAATCGCCGAAGGCGCCACCGGGTTTTGCTTTTGCGGCATGGTCGACGAGCCACCCGTGCCCCCCAGCGCCACCTCGGCCACATCCGAGCGGCTGAGCACCAGCAGATCTTCGGCCATCTTGCCACAGGCCGTGGCCAGCCGGGTGGCCCAAGCGGCGATGGTTTGAATGCGGCCGCGGTTGCTGTGCCAGCTGTCGCCCGGATCGGCCAAGCCAAGGCTTTGCGCCATATGCGCGCGGATCTGCGGTGCCTTGGGCCCCAGCGCGGCGCTTGTGCCCGCAGCCCCCGACAGCGATACGCATAACAGCGCCCTTAGCCCTGCAATTTCGCCCCTTAGTGCCATCAGCGGCTGCCCCCAGCCCGCCACTACCGCACCAAAGCTGGTGGGGGTGGCGTATTGGCCATAGGTGCGCGCGGCCATGGGGGTGTGGGCATGGGTTTTGGCCTGTGTGGCCAGATGGGCCAGCGCTGTGTCTAGATCAGCCTCAAGCAGCATCAGCCATTGGCGCAAGCGCAGCATCAAAGCGGTGTCGATAATATCTTGGCTGGTTGCGCCCCAATGCAGGTATTGGGCATGCTCTGGTGCCTCCATCGCCTTGCGAAAGGCGGCCACAAGGGCGGGCACTGGCACGCCGTTTTGCCCCGTCGCCTGCGCCAGCGCAGCCGGGTCGATTTGCACCTCCATCGCCGCGCGCTGGATAAAGGCCGCCGCGGTTTCGGGGATCAGCCCCAAGGCGCCCTGGGCGCGGGCCAATGCGCCCTCGACCAGCAGCATGGCGCGCAGCTCGGCTGCATCGGTAAACAGGCGCCCCACCTCGCCTGTGCCAAAGAGGCGATGATAGAGCGGGCTTTCAAAAACGGATGCGGCCATGGTTAGTGCCCTTTCCCGAAATCAGACAAAATATCGGCCAACCCCTGTGGATCGGCAAAAAACGGCGAATGTGCGCAGGCCATGGTGGCCACGTGATCTGCGGGCCAATCTTGGGTCATGGTGATCTGAAATTCGGGCGGGATCGTGCGGTCATCTGCGCAGCGCACGTAATAGCGGGGCAGGGCCAGGCTGTGGTGCAGCGGCACCGGCTCGGCTGTGGGGCGGGTGGCCTGAATGCATAGGTTTTCCGCGGCATAATCCACCGTGCCGGGGGGGCAATCGTGGTAAAACAGCGCGTGCAGATCATCGCGATCGACGCCCCAGCCCAGGCCATCTTCGCGCATGCGGATGAAAGGCAGCAGGGGCTGGCGCGGGGCCTGCATGCGCATCTGCGACAGGCTAAGCCCCGGTGCGGGCACATAGGCGCAGACATAGATCAGCGCCTGCACCTTTTCGGGGGCCAGTTCGGCGGCCAGCGTGATGGGGTAGCCGCCCATGGAATGGCCCACCAACACAGTGGGTTCATGAATGGCATCCACGATGGCCCTGGCATAATCGCCAAGACCCACCTGGGTATAGGGCGTTTTGTCGGCGCCATGGCTGGGCAGGTCGATCGCGCGGGCGCTGTGGCCCTGGGCCTGCAACAAAGGCAGCACATCGCGCCAGCACCACGCCCCATGTGCCGCGCCATGGATCAATAAGAAATTGGTCATCTTTTGCCCCTTTCCAGCCAGGCCCAAGCCCTGCGGCCTATGGGCCAGGGGCGGTGGGCTGCAGATCTGTTTGTGTCAGCTTATAGGCTTTCCCAAAGCCTGCATTCAACAGCGCGTCGGTGATGGTGAAAACCACAAAATGAAAATCGCCAAAATC
>CAJXSO010000090.1 GCA_913061505.1 uncultured Lutimaribacter sp. | reverse complement strand
ACAGCCCAAACGCTGGCGGCGATGGTCAGCTTGCCGTTTGTTTTGGGGCTGCTGGGCTTTGGTTAGCGCGCCAGGCCCGTTAGGTATGCCCCATATGTATTCTTGCCAAACTGCTCTGCGCGGGCCTGTAGTTGGGGTTTGCTGATCCAGCCCATCTCAAACGCCACCTCATCGGGGCTGCCCACTTGCTGGCCTTGGCGTTCGGTGAGGGTGCGCACAAAATTGCCCGCATCCAGCAGGCTGGCGTGGGTGCCGGTATCAAGCCAGGCATAGCCGCGGCCCATTTTTTGTACGGTCAGTTGGCCGTCGTGCAGGTAGCTTTCCAAAAGCGTGGTGATCTCCAGCTCGCCCCGGGCCGAGGGGCGCACCGCGCGGGCGCGTTCGGGCGCTGTGGCATCGACAAAATAAAGCCCCGTCACGGCATAGTTCGAGGGCGGCGCGGGCGGCTTTTCGATGATGCTTTTGACCGTGCCATTGGCGTCAAAATCCACCACGCCGTAGCGCTCCGGGTCTGACACGCGGTAGCCAAATACCGTGGCGCCAGCGGTGGTTTGATCTGCCGCTTGCAAAAGGTTCGGCAGGCCGTGGCCAAAAAAGATGTTATCGCCCAGCACCATGGCCGCCGGGCTGCCGGCCAGGAACTCTTCGGCCAGAATAAAGGCCTGCGCCAGCCCATCGGGGCTGGGCTGCACCTTATACTGCAGCGCGATGCCCCATTGGCTGCCATCGCCCAAGGTGCGGATGAACTGCTCTTGGTCGTGGGGGGTGGTGATGATCATGATCTCGCGGATGCCCGCCAGCATCAGCACGGTTAAGGGATAATACACCATCGGCTTGTCATAAATCGGCAGCAGCTGTTTCGACACACCCATGGTGATGGGGTAAAGCCGCGTGCCCGAGCCACCGGCCAGAATAATGCCTTTGCGCTGTGTCATGTGGATACCCCTAATTCTGTTAAACATTCCTTCAGCCCTGCGTGCCAATCTGGGCGCGCCAAACCAAAAACGGAGGTGGTTGTGTTGCACTCAAGACGGCTGTTCAGCGGGCGGGCGGCTGGCGTGGGATAGGCGCTGGTGGAAATCGCCTGCACGCGGGTGGGCCGGCCCGCCAGGGTGAATATCGCGCGGGCAAAGGCGCACCAGCTGGCATCGGGCGCGCCGCTAAAATGATAGGTGCCGGTTTTTTCCGGCGCCTCCTGCAGCTGCTCGGCGATGGCCAAACACGCCGCCGCAATGGCGCGCGCGGGTGTGGGGCCGCCGATTTGGTCATCAACCACGCTGATCTGGTCGCGGGTGTCAGACAGGCGCAGCATGGTTTTGACAAAATTCGCGCCATGGGCGGAAAACACCCAAGAGGTGCGCAAAATGGCATGGGTGCAGCCGCTGGCGCGAATGCCCTCTTCGCCCGCCCATTTGCTGCGGCCATAGGCATTGGCGGGCTGTGCCATATCACCGGGCGCCCAAGGGCGGTGGCCGGTGCCAGCAAACACGTAATCGGTAGAGATATGCACCAAGGGAATATTCAGCGCAGCGCAGGCCAGGGCCATTTCCGCCGGCGCCGCACCGTTGATGGCGGTGGCAAGGTCTTCCTGCGCTTCCGCGCGGTCAACGGCGGTGTAGGCTGCGGCATTGATCACCGCGCGGGGGCGGTGGGCCTGGATGGCCGCCGCACAGGCGCCGGGCTGTGCCAGATCGGCCGCATCGCGCCCCAAGGCCAGAACAGGGGCAAGCTGCTGCAGTTCGCGCGCCACCTGGCCCGTGCGGCCAAAGATCAACAGGCCGCTCATGGTGCGGCCCGGCCCAGCCGCTGGCCCATGCCCTGGCGGCCCAGCAGCGGGCGCCACCAGGCCTCGTTTTCGAGATACCAGCGCACGGTGCGTTCCAACCCCTCTTCCACCGTCACGCTGGGGCGCCAGCCCAGCTCGGCGCGAATGCGCGTGGGGTCGATGGCATAGCGCGCGTCATGGCCGGGGCGATCGGTGACAAAGGTGATCAAATCGGCATAAGCGCCCGTATCGCGCGGGCGCAACCGGTCGAGAATGGCGCAGATCGTGTGCACCAGCTGCAGGTTTGTGCGCTCGTTCTCGCCACCAATGTTATAGCTGCGCCCCAGCGCGCCTTTCGTGGCCACCAGCAGCAGCGCATCGGCGTGATCTTCGACGTAAAGCCAATCGCGGATATTGCTGCCATCGCCGTAAATCGGCAGCGCCCGCCCCGCCAGCGCGTTCAGAATAACCACCGGGATCAGCTTTTCTGGAAAGTGATAGGGCCCGTAATTATTCGAGCAATTGCTCAGCACCACGGGCAAGCCATAGGTTTCAAACCAGGCGCGCACCAGATGGTCTGACGCGGCTTTCGAGGCGGAATAGGGGCTGCGCGGGTCGTAGGCTGTGGCCTCGGTAAACTGCACGGAGGGGTCTGCGGGCAGCGAGCCAAACACCTCGTCTGTCGAGACGTGATGAAAGCGAAAGCTATCTGGCCGCCCCGCCGCCTGCCAATATTTGCGCGCGGCCTCCAGCATGTTGAACGTGCCGGTGATATTGGTGTCGATAAAATCGGCGGGCCCATCGATGGAACGGTCAACATGGGATTCGGCCGCCAGATGCAGCACGATATCGGGCTGGTGCGTGGCAAAGGCCGCATCCAGCGCCGCGCGATCGCGGATATCGGCCTGCTGAAAGGCATAAAGCGGGCTATCCGCCACCGGCGCCACATTGGCCAGGTTGGCGGCATAGGTCAGCGCATCAAGGTTGACCACCTGATGCCCGCGCGCCACCGCCAGCCGCACCACGGCCGAGCCAATAAACCCCGCGCCCCCTGTGACCAGTAGCTTCATCTGTTATCCCTCAAAGGTGAATGGGCTGTTAAAGCCGGCCAGCAGCGGGGCTGCGGCGTCTTTCCCGCTCAGCACCGGGGCGCTGGTGAGGGGCCAGTTGATGCCAATATCCGGGTCATCCCAGCGCAGCGCGCCCTCGGTTTCCGGGGCGTAATAATCGCTACATTTGTAGATAATCTCGCTGTCGGGCTCGAGCGTGGCAAAGCCATGGGCAAAGCCCACCGGAATATAAAGCTGCGCGCCGTTCTCCGCGCTCAGCGTATAGCCCGCCCAGTGGCCATAGGTGGGGCTGCCGCGCCGAATATCGACCGCCACATCGAAAATGGCACCGCGCCCACAGCGCACCAGCTTGGCCTGCGCATGTGGCGGCGCCTGAAAATGCAGGCCCCGCACCGTGCCCACAGCCGCAGAAACCGAGTGGTTATCTTGCACAAACGTGGCATCCACCCCCAGGCCCGCATAGGCACGCTGGCTGTAGGTTTCCGCAAAAAAACCACGGTGGTCGCCATGGCGGCGGGGCGTATAATGCACAAGGCCGGGAAGGGGCATGGGGGGCATAAAAGGCACTGTTACTGGTTACTGGATGTATGTTTAGCACAGCTTGGCCGAATGGCCATGGGGATGCGTTATCGGAGGTTTATGGGGGGAGGTGCTTTTGAGCTGGAGATGTCAGGGTGATTTCGTTGTCCCGTAGCCATTTGGTGATGTTACATGTTATCAGAGGTTTAGGCGGGGCGTTCGGCTTTAGGTTGTAATTTTGGCTCGTTTCGGGAAATTAGGTTTGGCGTTCGTTTTGGGCTGTGAGGAAGGTGTCCAATGCCTTGCGGCGCGCCAGTTGCGCCTCGCGCTCGTATCGCATTAG
>CAJXSO010000089.1 GCA_913061505.1 uncultured Lutimaribacter sp. | reverse complement strand
TCTTCGCGATCGTTTTCATCCTTGTCGTCGCGTTCGCCGCCCTTGTCATCGTCACGGTCTTCACCACGATCTTCATCGCGGTCTTCACCGCCTGCCGGGTTGTCCTCGGCATCGATCGGGGGCGTGGGCGTGGGCGGTGTGGGCGCTTCGGGGTCGGGTTCGCCGCCCGTGTCGCCTGGCCCGGTAGGCGTGCCTGGGGTGCCTGGTGTGCCCTCCTCTTCCGGGTTTTGGGGGCCGGGGGGCGGGGCTGTGGCCTCGGTATCGGCGATAAAGGGCTGGGCCGTGGGCAGCGGTTCCTGGAACAACTCGGTATAGCTATAGCGCTCGAGCGGCGTGCCGCGGAATTCGATTGCGGAAAACCGTTCAACGCCCCCCTCAAGCGCGGCACTAAAGCCGCTGCGTTCCACCAATTCGCTCAGGCGGCGCATGGCGCCATCTGCCTTTAGATCCTCGGACAGGTTCAGCGTTTCGCACAGTTCTGGCGCCGCGGCCTCGTCTGGCTGGGGGGCGGGGGGGGTGGATGTTTGCGCATTCACCTCGTCCGGTGCCCAGAACGAGCGCATATACGCGATCAACGCAAACATCCCACCCAGGCCGACCATAATTTTGCGGTTAGACTGCGGGGCGGCTTTGACCGCCAGTTCCTTCATCGTGTCCAGGCGGTCTTTGCCTGGGGTGATGGCCTTGTTTTTGGAATGAACGTTAATCATGACACAGCCCTTTCCTGCGCCGCTGCGGCGGCTTCGCCTGCGGCAGGTTGCGTGCGTTTTACTGGGGTGGGGGCGACCTTCATGATTTCGGATTTTGGCCCGTATTTCACCAAGGCGCCGTCTTGGATGATGCCCACCATATCAACTTGCTCCAATGCGCTGGGGCGGTGGGCGATCACGATCACAATGCCGCCGCGTTCGCGCACCGATTTGATGGCGTCGCTGACCGCGCGTTCGCCATCGGCATCCAGGTTCGAGTTCGGCTCGTCCAGCAACACCACAAAGGGGTCGCCATAAAGCGCGCAGGCCAGGGCGATACGCTGGCGTTGGCCGCCCGACAGGTTGTGCCCATTGGTGCCCAGCTGGGTTTGATACCCATCTGGCATGGCCACGATCATGTCATGCACACCTGCGGCCTTTGCAGCAGCGATGACTTTTTCATCATCAGGATCGGCCAAGCGGGCAATATTGCGGGCGATGGTGGTGTCAAACAGCGTGTAATCTTGCGGCAAGTAGCCAAAGATGCCCGAAATCGCGTCTTGGTTCCATTGTGTCAGGTCGGCATTGTCCAGCCGCACATTCCCGCGCAGCACGGGCCAAACACCGCCCAAGGCGCGCATCAGCGAGGATTTGCCGCCGCCGCTGGGCCCGATAAGCCCCAATGCCTGGCCGGCCTGCAGCTTGATCGTGATATCAGCCAAAATCACCTTGCCGGTCGCGGGCGCCACAACGGTGATGGCATCGGCGCTAAAGCTTTGGGTGGGCGTGGGCAGGTTCACATGCTCGGGTTCGTCGGGCATGGCGGCAATGGTTTCGCGAATGGTGCCATAGGCATTTTTCGCCATCACAATGTTTTTCCAATTGCCAATCGCTTGGTCAATCGGCGCCAGGGCCCGTGCCGAGGCCACCGAGGCCGCGATGATCGAGCCGGCTGTCATATCGCCCAGAATGGTTAGATAGGCGCCAAGGCCCAAAACGGCCGATTGCAACATCATGCGCAACACCTTCGAGATGGCGCCCATCGTGCGGGTGACATCGCTAGAGCTGGCTTGCAGATCCAGGTGCTGATCATTGGCGCGCGAGAACAGCTGCGTGGCCGCACGGGTAAAGCCCATGGCGCGGATCACATCGGAATTGCGGGCGTTGGCCTCGGCCACCGAGCTGCGATACGAGGCCGCGCGGCTGACATCACGGTTGGCGCGGCGCGTCATGATTTCTGTGGCGATGGTCAGCAGCGTCAGCACCACCGCGCCGCCAACGGTGAGCGCGCCCAGATAGGGGTGCAAGAAAAACACAAAGACCAAAAAGATCGGCATCCACGGCAGATCCAGCAGCGCCACCAGGGCGGGGCCGCTGATGAAATTGCGCAGCGTATCCACCATGCGCCCGCGTTCCAGCGACTCGCCCAGCGAAAAGCCATAGCGCGGCATTTCAATGCTCATCTGGTGCACATCGGGGGCGATTTTTTTGTCAAACCGTGCCCCAACACGGTGCAGAATTTGCGAGCGTATAATATCCATCACGCCCTGCACGGCATAAAGCCCTAGGGCCAAAACAGAAATCAATGCCAAGGTGGGAATGCTACCGCTCAGCAATGCGCGGTCGTAAATTTGCATCATGTAAAAGGCGCCCGTCAGGGCCAGAATATTAATGATGCCTGAAACAAACAGCAGATACAGGCCGATCGACGTCATCCCTTCGGTGATCCGTGCGATCCGTGCATCGCGTTTCTCTTTTTTCTGCGCTCGGTCCGACATGATCTTTCTCCAAATGCATAGTGAGTCGCAGGCAGCTGGCCTGGCTCGAATTCTGTGTCTTTGGTGCCATATCGGGGGGTGGGGCCCATCTGCGCTTGGTCTGCCCGGGTGCTAGACTTTCGTCCCAATGGGGGGGTGCTAAAGGTCGGTTCTTTGAGGGGGGCAAAAAAAAGCACGGCCGAAGCCGTGCTTTTAGGTGCGGTGCCGAATGGCAGGGGCACCGGGGAAACGGGAGAAATCTGTAAATGCGGTGGCTAGATCTGCCCGCGCAGGGCCTGGATCAGGTCGAACAAAATACTTTCGCCCTTGGCGCCCAATCCGCGGATGAATTTTGTTTCCATCTCAATGGCGGCGTCGCTTAGCGCGGTAATTTCGCGCAGGGTTTTGCTGAAAAACGGATCTTCCAGCAACAGCTTGCGCGGCAAAGGGTATTCGGGAAGCCACAATAAATAATCGCGAAAGCTGCTGTCGGGCCCTGGCGGCGTATCGTTTTGTTCGGTGCTTTGGCTGTTATGTTCCATGTTTTGATAAATGACAGTCATTACTGCCCCCAAAATTTAATTGTTGTCTGCATAGGCCCGCGGCCTGCACTGAAATTGGTGTTGGCCCGCGCGTGATCAGGCCAACATCCAGTCGAAAAATGGGCTGTCTTGTTCGGTGGTTTGCCCTTGGGCAAAGTCTTGGGCCAATTCTGCGGCCAGCAGCCCCACACTGTCGCCCAGTGTCAGGCCGGCGGTATTGCCTTCGGTGAAGTGGATACCGCCAAAAATGCGCGAGGCCCCGGCCTCTTGCGCCATGATATCCAGCGTATCCCAGCTGAAATTCAGGCTTTGATCGGGGAATGTTGGGTCAAACTGGCTGCCATTGGGGGCAATGATGGTTGCCGCCCCCAATGTTTGGCTGCCGGTAAAGGCCTCAAGCACCGCGGCGGCCGCGCCGCTAAAGGTTGAATGCCCCGACACATATTCCGCAAAGGGCGGCGAGAAATCCCCTTTGGGGTTTTGATAGGTCACGAAATTTTCTGCCAAAATCGTGCGGGTGCCCAAGCTGGCGCCGGTTTCGGGGTCGTAGCCGCCAAAGGCGGTGATCACTTGCCCGGTTTCGCCCGTCAGCTCGTCGGTGCCGGGCGTGCCGATCAGGCCCAAGCGGCCCAAATCGTTAATGGCCTGCACCGGGCGGGCGTAATCGTAATACACTTTCGCATCCCATGCCGCGATGGCGGCATCCATCATGGCATTGCCCATGGCCAAAAACAGCGTGGCCGAGGCGCCCGTATCCAGCCCGTCGCGGGCCGATACAAATTGCGCAAATGTCATCATCGTGCCGGGGGGGTAACTGGTGCCTGGCCCATCCTCCCAAAACTCGGCCACCGAACGGCCTTTGGTATCAAGCCCGGCGCTGACATCGATCAGATGCTGGGC
>CAJXSO010000088.1 GCA_913061505.1 uncultured Lutimaribacter sp. | reverse complement strand
GTGCAGCCGGGCAGCTGCACAGCGCAGGCGCAGGTTCAGGGGCCGGATCAGGGGCTAGGCGGGCCAGATCTGTCGGGTATCCGGGTGCTGCTGGAGGATGGGCAATTTGCCATAACCGATCGCGATGGCCGCTTTTCCTTTCGCGATATCCAAAGCCGCCTTCGGGTGCTGCAGCTGGATAGCACCACCCTGCCAGATGGCGCCCGGGCTGTGGCCTGCCACCCCAACACGCGCACGACAGGCAGCGCGCATACGCAGTTTCTAGATCTGCAGCCCGGCCTGATGGGGCGCGCCGAATTCTATATCGAACTGCCCCAACCCACCGAAAGCGCAGATGCGCAGCCCGGGGGGCAGGGCGCGCCCAGCCCCAGCCCCGGCACTGGCCCCGGCCCGCTGGAGCGCTTTGATCAAGCCTGGCTTGATGGCCCCGGCGCCACGCATCCGATTGGCTTTTTGGCGCCGCTCAGCGGGCATATGCCAAGGTCCGAGGCGATTGATGTTGTAATTTTACAGCCGCTTGGCGCGCGCAGCGTTTTATTGGTCAATGGCGCGCCCGTGCCCGCCATTCGCAGTGAACCCGGCCTGCGCGCGGCAAACGGCCAGCGCGAATTGCTGCGCTTTCGCGCGGTGCGCATTGCCGAGGGGCGCAACACCCTGGGCCTGAAAATCACCAGCGCCGATGGCCGCCTATTGCACAGCGCCGAGGCGCAGGTTCTTTATGGTTTGCGCCCCACCAATGTGGCGCTGCTGCCCGAGCAAAGCCTTTTGCAAAGCGATGGGCGCATCCACCCCGAAATTGTGCTGCGCCTGACTGATCGCGCCGGTGTGCCCATTCGCCCTGGCACCCAGATCAGCATTGACATCAAGGCGCCATTTGGCTTTGCGCCGCCGCCCGGCAGCCGCGACAGTGCTGCGGCCAGCAGCCGCGCAGGCCGCCCGCGCATCAGCGCCACGGTCGCGCCTGATGGGCTGGTGCGGCTGCGCCTGGCCCCCACGCTAGAGGGCGGGCGCGCGCAGCTGTCGATCCCGCTGTCAGGGCGCGATTTTGCGCTGGATGTGCCCATTGCCGTGCCCAACCGCCCCTGGGTGCTGGTGGGCCTGGCCCATGGCACGCTGGCCGATGCCACGGTGCGCCAGCACCTGCGCCGCACGGGGGATGTGGGGCAGGCCCTGTCGGGGCGGGTGGCGCTGTTTGCCGAAGGTGTGATCAAGGGCAAATGGCTGCTCAGCCTGCGCTATGACAGCGCCCAAGACCGCGATGGCGCCTTTTACGGCATCGATCCCGAGGCAGATTACCTGGTGTATGGCGATCGCTCGGTGCAGGGCAGCGCCGCGCAAAGCCGCTATCCGCTGTATCTGCGGCTGCGCCATGATCAGGCCGAGTTTTTGCTGGGCGATTTCACCCTGGATTTGACGCAAGGGGGCTTTGATATCAATCAACAGCTGACCGGCCTGCGCGCGCTGTTTGAAAATGAACGCTGGCGGGTGCTGGCCTTTGGGGCGGAAACCGAAAACCCGCAGCTGCAAGACCGTATCGCGCTGAATGGCACGGTGGGCCCCTATGCGCTGGCGCAAGGCGGGGTGGTGGCGGCATCGGAACGGGTGCGCCTGGTAACCATCGCGCGCTTTGATGCATCGCAAGAACTGGCATCCGAGGGGCTGCAGGCCGGGCGCGATTATGTGATCGACAGCGCCGCAGGCCAGATTTACCTGCGCCGCCCCATTGCCGCCTTTACGCCCGAGTTTCACCGCCGCGTTTTGGTGGTGGATTATCAGGTGCAGGGCAGCGGCCGGCGCAGCGCCATGGTGGGGGGGCGGGCCGAATTTCAGGCCACCCCCGGCCTGCGCATCGGTGCCACCGCGCTGCGGGCCAGCGGTGTCGAGGGGCGCGATCTGCAGGTAGATATGCAGGGGGTGGATCTTGACTATCAGCTTGCCCGTGCCTGGCGCCTGCAGGCCTCGAGCGTGCTGTCAACCCGCCGCTTTGGCGCCGGTGCGGGCCGCGATCAAGGCCACCGCCACGAGCTGCGCGCCAGCTACGACAGTGCCGCCACCAGCCTGCAGGCCTATTGGCGCCAACAGATTGGGCAAGTGGGCTTAAACGCGCGCATTCAGGCGATGGATAGCACAATGCTGGGCGCCAACCTGCGCCACAGGCTTTGGGCCGATCCAAAGCAAGCTGATACCACCCTGGCGCTAGAGGCCGCGTATCTGTCAGAAACCGATGATGCCAATGGCCAGCGCCGCCGCGATCTGCAGGCGGTTTTGACCCGGGCTGAGGGCGACAGGCTGCGCCAAAGCTTTGGCTTGCGCCGGCTGGATGCGGCCAATCCAACCGCGGCCAGCCACGATCTGCGCGCGGTTTTGCAGGGGCAGTGGCAAAGCGATGATGGCCGCCTTAGCCAAAGCCTTGCGATCGAGCACAGCGTGCAGGGGGGCGATGCGCTGGCGGGCACGCAGCTGAGCCTTGGGGCAGATTACCAGCTTAGCGCGCGGGTGCAGATGATTGCGCTGATGCAGCTGCACCGCCTGCGCACCACCCAGGCCGAGGCGCGCCAGTTCAGCCTGGGCCTGCAATACAGCCCTGACGAGGGGCGCAGCTACCGCGGGGGGCTGGCCATGGTGGGCGGGCAGGGTGCCGGCGGTGGGGCGGCATCGGTGTTTTTGGGCGGTGATCAAACGGTGAAGCTGGGCCAGGGCACCAGCGCCAGTTTCGGCATGGATGCGCAGCGCGATCTGGGGGCGGCAGCGGCGGCATTGGCGCAAACCAGCCAGCTGCCGATTGGCACGCAATTTGGCAACCCCGTCATCGGCGAAAGCTTTACCACATGGCGCGCAGGCCTGCGCCACGAGGCCGCCCTTTGGGGCGCAGGCCTGGATGCCGAGGCGCGCGACAGCACCAGCAGCCTGGCGCAAAACCTGCGTTTGCGCGCCGATGGGGCGCCTGCGGAAAATTGGGCCTTGGGGGCTGAAATGTTTTTGGGGCGCCGCGCCGAGCTGGGCCAAAGCTGGCAGCACGAGGCGCAATTGCGCCTCAGCGCCGCCCATCGCAGCGGGCCGCGCGCGCCGGTTAGCCTGCTGCAGGCGGATCTGCGCCAATCTGATACGGGCGGGGTGCAAACCACCACCGCCATTCTTTCGGCCTATCAATCGCGCTATCTGGCGGCGGATGCGTTTTTGAACCTGCGCTATGGTATGAAATACACCCGCGCGCATTTGCAATCGGGCCGGGCTGATGATGTGCTGTCATTGCTGGGCGCCGAATACCGTCACGACCTGACCGATACGCTTGATCTGGGGCTGCATATGGCAGGCCTTTATGCCGCGCGCAGTGGGCGGCTGGCGCATAGCCTTGGCCTATCGCTGGGCATCACGCCCTTTCCCGATGGCTGGCTCAGCTTTGGCTATAACCTCAATGGGTTTCACGACCCCGATTTTGCCGCGCTTGGCCAAACCGACCGGGGCGGTTTCGTGCAATTTCGTCTGAAATTCGATGTCGATACGGTGCGGAGGCTGTTTCAATGACCCGCCTGCACCACATTGCATTCGTCGGCCTGCTGCTGCTGTGTGCCTTTTGGCCCCTGCGCGGGGCGCAGGCGCAAACCACCTGCGCGGGTTTGAACCTGGCCAGCGGGGGCAGCATCAGCCAAATCACCTTGGGCAGCGATACCTATTGCGTGCACAGCTTTACCACTGCGGGCAGCAGCAGTTTTCAACTTAACCAGGCCAAAACCGTTGAATATTTGATCGTCGGTGGTGGCGGTGGCGGTGGTGCGATTGCCGGCGGTGGCGGCGGTGGCGGCGGGGTGGTGACGGGCACCGCGGCAAACCAAGCGGCGGGCAGTTACCCGATCCAGGTGGGTTTGGGGGGCGCGGGCGATAACCAGCCCAGCTGGCCCAACAGCTTTAGCAGCGGGGCCAGCG
>CAJXSO010000087.1 GCA_913061505.1 uncultured Lutimaribacter sp. | reverse complement strand
ATGGGCAGCCCGAATATCGCGATGATGCTGGGCGCCCCGCCCGATTATGCCCTGCGGCTGATGGTGGTGGGCACTGCGCTGTTGCCTTTCACCGTCTTGCCCGTGTTTGCCGTTATGCCCGCGGTGCAGGGCACTGCCGCCATAGGCCAGGCGGCGATGCGGCTGGTGGTGCTGATTGGCCTCAGCGCGCTGGCCGCCATGGCGGTGCAGCGCCTTGCCCTGCGCCATGCCAGCCCCCGCACGCATCACCGCCTAGAGGGGGTATCGGCGCTGGCTTTGGCGGTGTTTGTGATTGGGCTCATGCCCCAGGTTTCAGCCCTGGCATTGCACGCCCCGGCCACCCTGGCCTTTTGGTTGGTGGTGGCCTTTGGCGCCAATATGGGCGGGCAGATCGTGGCATGGTATCTGCTGCGCGGGCGGGTGCCCGATGCCCAGGCCGTGCCAATCGCCCTGATCACCGGCAACCGCAACATAGCGCTGTTTTTGGTCTCGCTACCGCCGGAAACCACTGCGCCGATCATGGGGTTTATCGGCTGCTATCAATTGCCCATGTATCTGACACCGCTGTTGATGGCCCGCCTCTACCAACCGCGCAGCGCCTAGCGCCCCAAGATCCGCCTGCGAATGCGTTTGTGTTTTGGCAGATACCACAACAAAAGCCCCGTCAGCCCAAACCCCACAAGCGACAGCGCGATAATATCGGCGAAAATGGTGCTCAAGCTCCAGTCTTTCCAGCCGGTGCGATGAAAAACGCCAAAAATATAGGGCCAGTAAATTTTCACGTTCAGCCGCGTGCCATCGGGGGCATAGGTGCTGCGCATGTAGTTTGATTTCACGTAGTAATGGCCGGTTTCGATGGCCACCAGCACATATCCCGGCTGCTTTTTCACCCGCCATGACAGAAAATCATGGTAGGTCACACGCTCGAGCGCCAAAACAGGCTGATCAGCCCAATATTGCTGGGCGATCAACAGCGCCTCGTCTTGCGACACCGGCAATTCGCGGCGCAGATCGCGCAGCGGGCTTTCGTCATAGGCGCCATCGGGCAGCAGCGCCAGCACCGCGCGTTCGTGGTTTAGATAAAAGCCCGTCAGGCCAAATAGCACGATCCACGGCAGCACCAGCACGCCCAGCCAAGAATGCACAAGGCGCAGGCTGCGCAACACGCGGCTCATGCATCGGCCCCTTGCAACAGTGGTTTCTTGACCGTCGCGTAATGCGTGCCAATGCGGTATTCGGCCAACGCGGCCGCGCTTTGGCGCAGGGGCACCACGCGCTGATCGCCCACACCGTGCAAGGCCACGATCTGATCAAGGAAAAACGTATCACCCATTGGGGCCACATCGTAGGTGCCCCGCTTGGAATAGGCCAGCCGGGCGCCTGCGAAAAACCCATCAACATTCAAAATGTCGCGCAGGGGCACAGGCACCGGGCGGCGCAACCGCAGCGGCAGGCCCAAAGCCATGCAGCGCGCCTGGGCGGGGAAATAAAGCAGCAGATCATCGGCAAAGATGCGCGCGCCCGCTGCCGCCTTTTCAAACATCAGCGATGATTTCCCGGCCCCTTTGCGGCCAATGATCAGGCTGCAGGTGCGGCCCTGCTCAAACGCCGCGCAATGGATCAACACCGCGTCTGGCGTGTTCGCTGCCACATGGTAGGACAGGCATAAAAACACCTCGTTCAGCGCGTCGATCATATCGCCATAGTCGCGGGGCGCATCCAGCATGATGCTGTCAATCGTGTAACGCGCGCCGTCATAAGACAGGGTGATATCATACCCATCGCCGGGCTGGGCGGGTGCAATGGACCAGCCCACCAGGGTTTTCGCCATAAGATTGGCAAAGAACTGCGGGCAGTGCAGGCGCAGGCTGTAGCCCGCCCCCTGCACCGCCCACGGCAACGGGGAAAATGCGCCCTGCCCCATGGCTAGCGCCACTCGCCGCCTTTGCGTTTGCAATAGCTTTCTACGCGAAAGCGGTTGGGTTCTTTGAACGAGACCAGCCGGCACAGCCGTGTGTCATTGGCGTGGGTCGAGATGATCTCGTAGGAAACGCCCGTCCCTCTTACCACGCCTTTGGTGCCATCAGGCCGCCGATCCAGCGCAGCAAATAAGCGCGGCGCGTTTTGGCGGGTGTATTCAGGGCCGCTGCTGATACCGGGCAGCCCCATCACACAGCCCGAAAGCAGGGCGGTTGCAAGAACAAGAACGGGCGTTTTCATTTTTACTTACCTTTTAGTTAAAAATTGGACAGAACATTGCCGATGTTATTTGGGGATACCGCCTGCAGACCATCATCCGACAACTGGCCCTGAATGTCATTCACCAACCCCTGTTGGGCCGATAGATCGCCCGAGCTGCTGCCGCTGATCGAGCCTTCAGGCCCCGATGGGCCACTTGGGCCAGAGGCGCTGCTGGGGCCCGATGGGCCGCTGGGGCCAGACGGGCCGCTGGCGCCGGATGCGCCGCTACCACCTGCGCCGCCACCCGAACCACCACCAGAACCACCACCTGCGCCGCCACCAGAACCACCGCCCGACCCGCTGGCCGAGGCGATTGTTGGCAGGCCGGCAATAACGCCCGAGCCCGAGATCAGCATCAATTGTAACATTTTACGCCGTAGCATCTGTGTTCCTTTCGTCTATCCAGCGAAGTTTGTTCGATGGCTTGAACGATAACCTCGTGGCTGGGGCGCTCAATAAACGCCGGGATGAGCGCGCAAATCATGCGCTATTAAACCATGGTTTATGCCCCACAACAGCCCGCCACCACCGACCAAAGTCGGGCAAACCACCCGACGGAACGCCAATGAAACAAGCGCGCGCGCGACAGCAGCAGCGCAGGCCTGCCACCTGCCGGCACAAACACAGCCCCAATACCAACCCGCATGCAATGCGCCGCGCCAAATCAGCAAAAGCCGGGCAAAAACCACCCCATAAACGTTTGGTATAAGCGCAATGCAGGTGAAACAGCGCGCCAAGGGTGGAAAAAAGCGCAGCACCACGCCAAAGCAATGGCCGCGATTCGAAGTGATCCGAATAGATTTTAGAAAATAGTTTTTTAGCTCTGGTCGAAACTGCATTTTATGTCTAATTAAGAGACATAATCTCGCGGCAAAACACCGGGGCTTTTCCTGTTACATCAAGCACATCTCTTTTTGGAATGGCACGAATTGGTGCTGGCAGGCCTTGCGTTGTTTTTGTCGCTGACGATACGCGTGGCCAGTGCCAAGCTGCCTGCGCTTTCGCGGCGTGCCGATGATTTGGGCGCGGTGCAAGCCATGCACACGCGGCGCACACCACGGTTGGGCGGCTTGGCTATTTTCACCACACTGGGCCTCAGCGTTTGGCTGGCGCCCGTGGATATTTCCAGCCGATACGCCCTGTTTTTCGGCGCCACCTCGCTGCTATTTGCGGTGGGCTTGGCCGAGGATCTGGGGTTTCACGTATCGCCACGCAACCGGTTGCTGGCAGCCGTCGCCGCCAGCGGGCTGTGCATTGCCCTGCTGGGTGTATGGTTGCCACGGCTAGGCATTCCAGCGGTTGACCCGTGGATGGGCGCCTGGTGGCTGGGGGTGCCTGTAACGCTATTGGTCACAGCCGGCGTGGCCAACGGCTTTAACCTGATCGACGGGGTGAATGGGCTGGCGGGGCTGACGGCGATTGTGGCCTTACTGGCGCTGGGGCAAATTGCCAGCGCAGGTGGCTATGACACCATGCTGCATTTGTCTGCGATGGTGGCGGCCTGTGTCTTTGGCTTTTGGGTGGTCAACTACCCGATGGGCCTGGTGTTTTTGGGCGATGCGGGGGCCTATACGCTGGGCTTTGTTATCAGCTGGTTTGGCGTGGCGGTATTGCTGAACGTGGCAGCTGCCTCGCCATGGGCCATTTTGCTGACCGTGTATTGGCCCGTGGCCGACACGCTGCTGGCCATCTATCGCCGCATCCGGCGGCGCGGCGATGTTGCGGCCCCAGATCGGCTGCATGTGCATCAAATGGTGATGCGGGCGCTGGAAATATGCG
>CAJXSO010000086.1 GCA_913061505.1 uncultured Lutimaribacter sp. | reverse complement strand
GGGGGAGTGTTTGGTCATAACCAGACGCTAGTCCGCCCCCTGCCCCGTCTCAAGCAAAGTTCCTCTGAAAACACCACTGACAGCCTTTTGCTGTGTTGCCCGGGCTTTCACGCAGGCGTGTCAGAACAGCCCGAAATATTCTGCCTGCTCCCATTCGGAAATTGCCGATAAATACCGCTCCCATTCTGCCTGTTTCAGGCGGCACAGGTAATCGACCACCTCATCGCCCAGCATGTCGCGATA
Organism: uncultured Lutimaribacter sp.; assembly: GCA_913061505.1. Classification (GTDB taxonomy): domain Bacteria; phylum Pseudomonadota; class Alphaproteobacteria; order Rhodobacterales; family Rhodobacteraceae; genus CAJXSO01. The sequence goes on along the minus strand of CAJXSO010000086.1, from coordinate 3,797 downwards.
CATGCGAGATGCGGAAAATGCCGCGATCGCCGCCCCAAGATTTGCCGGCAGCAAGGGCGCATCGCCACCATAGGGGTTTTCGCTGGCTGGTGGCGCCAGTGCTGCGCGGCGCAGGCCAGAAACGCCCGACAAGATTTGCGCCGCAAACGCATAATGCGGCGTTGCCATTGGGTCGGGCGCGCGGTTTTCCACACGGCTGGCCGCATCGCCCACCGCCAATAGCGCGCGCACCATTGCGCCGCGATTATCCATGCCCCATTGCACGCGATTGGGGGCCAGCTGGAAGGGGGCATAGCGTTTGTAGCTGTTCACGCTGGGCGCGGTCAGCAACGCGCTTTCCCCGGCATGATCGAGCAAGCCCGCAATCCATGCCGAGGCGGTGGCGGGCAAACTGCCGTGCACCTCTGGCATCATCAGGTTGCGCCCTGTTGCGGTTTCGATGACCGATTGATGGATATGCCAGCCGTTTGCCGCGATATTATCCAAACGCGGCTTGGTCATGAAACTGGCGTGTAGGCCGCGGGCGGCGCAGATTTCTTTCACCATGGTGCGAAACATCACCAGCCCATCGGCTTGTTCGGCAGCAGGGCCTGGTTCAAAGGTAAATTCGAATTGCGACGGCCCCATCTCGATCTCGACCGATCGCACAGCCAGGCCCAGCCCCTGCGCCATGCGCCGCAGCTCGTCAAGCATCTGTTCGGCCGCTCCATAGCGCGTTTCGGTTAGGAATTGATAGCCTTGGGTCAGCGCCCGGGTCATTGGGGGGCGTGCTGGCATTGTTGTGTCGGCATGCTCTAGCGCAGCATCTAACCTTTCGAAGACATGAAATTCAACCTCGAGGCCCAAACACGCCTCTAGCCCAAGCTCGGCCAGCGCCCCGGTGGCGCGGCGCAGCACCGCATCAGGCGAAAAGGGAATGGCTGCACCAGATCGATGCACAGGCCTTGCCAACAGCCAGGCAGAATGCGGCGACCATGGCAGGCGGCGAAACGTTGTGGCATCTGGCACCAGCAAAATATCATTCGCCCCCTGCATCGGGCCCGATGCAATGCCTGCATCGGGCGACCAGACGGGAAATACAGTGCGGTGGGATGTATCTTTCAGCAGCAGCGTAGACGGCACCGCCATGCCTGAACGGAAAACACTTGCCAAGGCAGCTGCCACCAGGGTTTTCCCGCGTAGCTGCCCGTGTTGATCCACAAACAGCACGCGGATGGTTTCAAGACCGTCTTTGGAAACCCGCGCAAGCAGCTCTTCGGCGGCCAAAACGGCCCCAGCATCCAGCAAGCCGCGCTGTGCCAGCGCCCCGGTGGCAATGTCAGCGCTCATCTCTGGTCAAACCTTTGCATCCCATGGGCAGTTTGCCCGGCGTTCCGCATCGGTTGTGGCATTCGCGCTCTCCCAATTATCGTTGGCTGCGATGGCGTCGTTTGAGAGTGGCCCGTAAAGCGAGGCCGGATCAACACCGTTGCACATGGGCAGCGCGCTGAAATTGCCTGCGCGGGCGTTTTCAATCGCGGCGCGCAACATACGGCGATACCGGATCAGGCCGATATCGGTTTTGCCCAGATGTTCCTGTGTGCGGTCCTGAATGGCGCCCATGCTTTCAACTGCCCACTGATCGTGCACGTTAATGTCTAGCCCCATGCCCGTGTAGGTTTCGCGCTGTTGTTCTTCGGGGTTGTAGCCGTAATTGTTGCGCGCATTCTTTAGCGGCGCATAATCTGGCAGGCGGTGTTCTTTAAGGCGCTGTTCGCGCATCACGGCCTTGTCTACGGGTTTGCCAAAGCTGGTGAACATCGCATACCAATAGCAATGCGTATCATCGATGGGCACATGCCATTGGGTGATGGTCATCTCGCGGCTCATCGGTATGCAAATGGTCTCGGGGAAGATCTGGTTGGTCACGCGCACATGGGTGCGGCCATCGTCCATTTTGCGCAGCGCGGTCAGTTTCAGGCCGTAGTCGGTTTCATCTACGCGAATTTCAGGCCGCGGGTAATCGCGTAACAGCTTGGTCATGGGTATTTCGGTGTTGCCCGCTTTGTCGCGGAACTGTTTGCCATAGCTGTCGGCGGGGTCTTCATCTTGGAGAAAACGGTGCAAAAACGATGCATGCGCGGGGTCGATACCCACCTCCATCGCCTGCAGCCAGTTGCATTCCCAAAGCCCTTTGAAGGCAAATACATGGGTGTCGGGCGCGCGGAAACAATCGAAATTTGGAAAAGCGGGCGGGGTGCCTTGGCCCATAAAGGCCCAGATGATCCCGTTATTTTCAACCACGGGGTAGGATGTGGCGCGGATGTTTTCGTGCATACGCGCGCCTTCGGGCTCGCCGGGTTGTTCGATGCATTGGCCGGTACGGTCGAAATGCCAGCCATGAAACGGGCAGCGTAGGCCGTTATCCTCTAGCCGGCCAAAGCACAAATCGGCCCCGCGATGCGGGCAATGCCGCCCAATCAGGCCCAGTGCACCGGTTTCGTCACGAAACAGCACCAGCCGTTCCCCCAGCAGTGTCACGGGCACAACCGGGCGCGGCACCATCAGCTCGTCTGACAAGGCCGCGGGCTGCCAATACTGGCGCAACACCCGCCCGGCATCTGTGCCCGGGCCAACCCGTGTAAGGCTGTCATTCAATTCCTGACTGATCATGATCTGAATTTCCCGTTGCAGATTGTGCGTATATCGCACATATAGACTGATATACGACCATGTTGGGCAACACTGGTGCAGCCGTCAATGCAGAACCGCAATATCGCCAGCACTTTTGCCAAAGGGCTTGCGGTGCTTGGCGCCTTTGATGGCGGTACCCCGGTGCTAAGCCTTGCAGAAATTGCGCGACGCAGCAGCCTAGATCGCGCGGCGGCGCGGCGTTTGGTGCTGACACTGGTTGATCAGGGTTTCGTCGAAACCGACGGCGCACGGGGCTATCGCCTAACGCCGCGCGTGTTGCGTTTTGCGGGTGGCTATCTTAGCGGGCGGCAGGTTGGGCGGTTGGTGCAGCCGGTGCTTGACCGCCATGCAGCACAGGCTGGCGCGCCAATTTCCATGGCTGTGCTGGATGGGCAAGATGTGCTGCTACTGGCACAATCCACCTTGCAAAACAGCGTCGTCACTTTTGGGTTTACCTTGGGTAGCACTTTGCCACTGTTGCATACCAGCCTTGGTCGCATGCTGTTGGCGCTGCGCCCGGCCGATGTGGCCGCAAGGCTGCTGGCCACCGCCCCGATGCAGGCGCGCACGCCAGAGGCGCTGACAGACCGGCGCTTGATCAGCGCCGAGGTAGACCAAGCCCGCAGTGCGGGCCTGTGCATCGCACGGGCACAGCTTGAGGCGGGTATCACCGGATATGCCGTGCCCACAGGGCCCGAGACCGTAATCGGGCTGTCGCGTGCGCACGGACTGGGCCGTGATGCACAAGCCGATCAGGCTGCGATTAAGGCGCTTCAGCTATGCGCCGCAGAGCTGATCCAGACCGGCGCGGTATGATTTGCGCGTAGGCGCCTGCCGGCCAGGGCGTGCCAAGCGTGGCACAACAAACCATCAACGCACCAAGTTAGGCTGGCTCACTAAAGGTGCTGTCATGTGTGGGGGGCTCTTTCTGTGCAAGGGCTAATCTGGGTGAATGTTGATCATCGCAGGTTGCGGTCAAGTGACTTGGCAGCAAAGCTTTCCAAGACCTCACCGTCATGATCAACGGCCCGCCAGAGATAGTGCCGCTCTCCGTTGACCTTCACGAAAACTGGACCTGTCACGGTTTGATGCCGCTCCGATTACTCACTTAAGCTACCTTTCGT
>CAJXSO010000085.1 GCA_913061505.1 uncultured Lutimaribacter sp. | reverse complement strand
ACGCGGCGGGCAACTGGTCGACCGCGGTGAATGTCACGCTGAATGTCACAGATCTAAGCGAATCTGGGTTCACCGCCACGCCCAACATCGCGGTCACGAAAACCGCATCGCACACCAGCCTGGCCACGCCCGCGGTGGGCGACACACTCACCTATACGATCACGGCGGAAAACACCGGCAATGTCACACTGGGCAGCGTAACGCTTAGCGATGCTTTGACGGGCGGCGCCACCCTAACCGCCGTGGCGGGCCAAACCGACGATGCCGAGCTGGACGTGGGCGAAACCTGGAGCTGGACTGCCAGCTACACCCTAACGCAGGCCGATATCGACGCGGGGCGCGTGGAAAACGTGGCCTCGGTCAGCGGCACGCCGGCGGGCGGCAGCGCGATCACCCGCTATTCGGGCACGCATGGCACGGCCTCAACCGCCACCAGCGCACCGGCTGCGGGCAGCGGGGTGATCACCACGCTGACCGCCACGCCCAACATCGCGGTCACGAAAACCGCATCGCACACCAGCCTGGCCACGCCCGCGGTGGGCGACACACTCACCTATACGATCACGGCGGAAAACACCGGCAATGTCACACTGGGCAGCGTAACGCTTAGCGATGCTTTGACGGGCGGCGCCACCCTAACCGCCGTGGCGGGCCAAACCGACGATGCCGAGCTGGACGTGGGCGAAACCTGGAGCTGGACTGCCAGCTACACCCTAACGCAGGCCGATATCGACGCGGGGCGCGTGGAAAACGTGGCCTCGGTCAGCGGCACGCCGGCGGGCGGCAGCGCGATCACCCGCTATTCGGGCACGCATGGCACGGCCTCAACCGCCACCAGCGCACCGGCTGCGGGCAGCGGGGTGATCACCACGCTGACCCGCACTGCCAGCATTGCATTGGTGAAAACGGGTGTTGTGAAAGATACCGATGGCACCCAGGGCACCAGTGCCGGCGATACGATCAGCTATGCGTTCGAGGTCAAAAATACCGGCAACGTAACGCTGACCAATATCACCGTAAGCGACCCCAAATTGGGCGGCACGTTGGCCGCCACGCTGGCACAGCTGGCGCCCGGCGCCACCGATACGGCCACGTTTAGCGCCGATTACACGGTGACAGCGGCCGATGTTTTCTTGGGCCAGGTGAGCAACCAAGCCACGGTAACGGGCTATGCCAATGCCACAGCCCATAGCGATCTTTCCGGCCCCACCTTTGACAGTGATAGCGAAATCATCACCTTTTTGGGCACGATCGCTGGCACGGTGATGGACAACGCTTTGGCCATGCCCGGCGTAACGGTGCAGCTGTTGAATGCCAGCAATCAGGTGGTGGCCACCACAACCAGTGCGGCTGATGGCAGCTATGCATTTTTAGAGGTGCCTGTCGGCACGTTTTCGGTAAAATTCACATCGCCTGTCAGCAAAACTTTGCTATCGCGCTCAGCGGTTGGCACCAATACTGGCGCCATGGTGACGAATATCCAGGTGAAATCTGGTGTCGAACGGACAATCGCAAATGTTGATGCCATCTTGGTAGACCCAAGCGGCGTTGTCTACGATGCCATCACCCGCCTGCCCGTGGCCGGTGTGGTGGTACGCTTGCTGCATAATGGCACGGTTGTGCCCGATAGCTGGCTGGACACCACCGCAGGGGATGCCAATAACAAAACAACGGGTGCCGATGGGCGCTATTCGTTCTTTTTGAAATCTCCCGCGCAATCGGGGCTTTATACCTTGCAGGTCACAGATCCTGCGCAGAGCTACAGCTTTCAGTCGGCCATTCTGCCACCCCAGCAAACCGCAAAAACCCCAGCCTTGGGGCTGGGCGTAGAAGAAATCGTGGCTGCAAACACTGCGCCTGCTGTTGGCGATGATGCCACCTATTACACCAGCTTCAATTTCACCTTCACCGACTGGGCAGACCAAACCACCCTATCCAAAGGCGTGGTGCACAACCATATTCCGCTGGATCCAGCCGGCTTTAGCACCGCGCTGACGCTGACCAAAACCGCCGATACCAGCGCCCTGAGCGACCCCGCGCAAGTGGGGCAGGTGATTGGCTATACGATCACGGTGCATAACGGGGGCGATCTGCCCTATGACAGCGTTTCGCTGGATGACCCGCTGACCAACAATGAAACCCTGGATGTAGTGGCAGGCGTAACCGACGATGGCCAGATTGACCCGGGCGAAACATGGACCTATCGCGCCACATATGCCGTAACCGCAGCCGATTTGCAGGCCGCCGAGGTGCGCAACCTGGCCACGCTCAGCGCGCGGCTGCAGGCGGGCAGCAACGCCACTGTGGCGCCAAGCGCTGGCCGCGATTTGGGCGCCGTGCAGGTTTTGGAAAGCGCACCCACAGGCAATAGCACCTTTGGCCTGGGCAATGGCACGGCCACGGTTGTGCGCCTGTCGCGGTTGATCGAGATGATCCGCGACGATCTGCAAACCATTTTGGGCCGTGATTTGCGCCTGACGCTACAACGCCAAAGCGAACGTTTTGCCAGCTTCCGCGATCATGCCGTGCTGCAGCTGCGCCGCGGCGCGCGCGACGATGGGTTTTGTGGCGAAACAACCCCAGAGCCCATAACAGGCACCGCGCGGGCCACCCAAAACGGGGTGAATATTGATTACCACCTGAACCACGAGGTGTTTGATTGCCAGCGCCTGCGCTGGGTGATCGACCAGGTGGATCTGGTGGCAACGAAAAACCGCGATCTGGGCCAGCAAGGGCTGATCCAGGCCACCCGCAGGTGGGAACACCAGCGCAGTGATACCACGATGACGGGGTATTTCCTGGGCGGCTATGGCAGCAAAACCCAAGTGTCAAACCTGGCGTTGGGCGATATTCGCGGCCTGGGCCTGAACGCAGGGCTCTATGGTGCGGGGCGGCTGCAAGACAGCCTGATCTACGACTATTACGTTGCCGCCAGCCTGGGCCAGCACCGCTTTGATCTGGATTTTGCCCGCCAGGCCCGCATTCGTGCGGTGGGTGATTATACTTACTTGGGTCTTTTTGCCGGTGCGGGGCTAGAGGGCGAAACAGAAATCAGCGATCTTTTCCTGCGCCCCAACCTGCGCATCGATGCCCATGGGGCGCCCAAGGCCAGCGCCGATGTCACAGCCACTTCGGGGCTGTCGCGCGAAATTGGCACGGTCGATGTTCTGGCCCTGCGCGGCGCGCGCCTGTCTGCTGGCATTGAGGTGGAAAACAACCTTGCCCTGGCCCATGACGGGCAAGGGCTGTGGGACCATCTGGATGGCACATTGACCGTGGGTTTTGGCCTGTTTTGCGATCTCGCGCCCAATACCCGCGGCCAATGCGGCCTTCATAACGCGGTTGAATGGCAGCGGCTTAACCCCGAAAAAGGCACCAATACGGCCTGGCAGCTGACCTATGACAGCGCCAAGCGCCACGATATGCTGCATCTGTCATGGCGCCACGAACAGGCCTTTGTAAAAATTGACGGCAGCCGCTGGGTGGCATTGCGCATCGATCCGCAAGGTGGGGTGGCCATGCAAGCGCAGGCCGAGGTTAAATTCTAATCGCGCCGCATGGGCCGCGTGCGCGGCCTCGGCCGCTTGGGGTGCCGCGCACCTGTGTTGTCTGGCCGATCTGGGTGATGGCTTCGGCCTTGAACGGGGTTGGCCAAAGCCGTGGCATAGAAAACCGCATCATTACGCTTACCCCGGTATCGGTGTCGGCCTCAAATACCGCCCCTTGCCAGATGGCCCGGTGAGACATCGCGCTCAACAAAGCCCGATGCACCTGGGTAGTTAGGGCGCAACTGTGCAGCATCGGGATTGGGTGCGGCCACACCCCAGCGCACAGCGCCAGCGCCATCTGCAGCAGTGTGAAAGTTCAGTGCTTCTGTGGCTAAAGGCTGGGCCGCAACCGACCCACATATTCCCGAAACGCAAAAAACCCCGCTACTGATAGCGGGGCGCGTGTTGGGATAGGTTATTTTTGTAATATTTGGTTGCGGGGGCAGGATTTGAACCTGCGACCTTCAGGTTATGAGCCTGACGAGCTACCGGGCTGCTCCACCCCGCGCCATTTTTCGTAAGAGAGAGTTTTGGTATTTTCTAGGTTTGGCGGTGACCTACTCTCCCACGACT
>CAJXSO010000084.1 GCA_913061505.1 uncultured Lutimaribacter sp. | reverse complement strand
AGCACCAAGGCAACCATTGCAAATTGCGCGATGAGCGCTGGAACGGTCAGTGCCCAGTAGCCCGCGCCAAATTTTTCGATAACCCCCGCATCAACCAAGCCCTTGTTGATGAAGAAATGCAGCATAACAGACAGGGCCACACCCGGGCAGACCAGCGCGTAAGAGCCTGCAGAAACCTGGGGGCCAAAAACCCAGTTTGTAAAATAGCCCTGCCGGCGCAGCACCAAAAGCCCGGCAAGCAAGACAGCGATTTGCACAGATAGGGTTTTGGCCAAGAACAGTAGCGTTTCACCCGCGCTGCCATGCGCCTGGAAGGTGGTATGCAGGCCATGGCTTTGGCGTAGGGTCATAATGCCCAAAACGGTCAGTATCGGCACAATCACCAATAGCGTCGGTGCGGCCTCGGGGGCGGTGCCGTGCTGGAAAATAGCTGGCAGGGCCAAAACCAGCGCTACCGCGATCCACAGGATGGCCACGCTTGCAAAAAAGGTCGAAAGAACCAGGCTTATTGCTACGGTCATGGGCGTTGTGCTCATGGCGGCGGGGGCTGCAAGGCCAACTGCCACCATTGACAGGGCAAAGCCGGGCATCAGCTGTGCAAAAGAGTTATTTGCCGCAAAATCAAAGGATTTTTCGCTCAAGACACGGCCGATGAACTGGCCCAGCATCGAAAGCGCCCACAAACCGATACCTACAAAAGCCACGAGCGCCATTGGAAAGAGATACTCAACAACGCTCCAGAGCTGGGGCACAAAGACAAGGCCTACAATGAAAAGGGCGTTCACGCTCATCGCGGCGGCCAAGGGGGCTGCCAGCAGGCTGGTTTGCGCATTCGAGCGGCGCAGCTTTGCATAGGCCTCGGTCTTTTTGAACGCAGCCAGTGCCGAAAGGTTCCACACCAACATTTTAACATTCAAAAAGGCAAAAACCGCAATGCCCAAAACGGCAATCGCAATGGCCGCGTCCCGCAGTGGCGATCCCGCACCAAAGGCGGCCAAGAGATCTTCGAAAATGGGCACAGGGCGGCCTTTGTGCGGCACCCAGAACATCAGATACATGAAAAAGGTAACAGAAAGCCCGCCCGCGCCCAATGACGCCAGGAAATATAAGGGCGAATATGTGTCAGCTGGCTTTTTTCCCAAAGACATGTTTCCCAAAGACATGGGTGCTCCTTTCAAATTCAAATTTCAGAATATTTAAACATTCCAAAGTCAGAATGTAAATGCGCCAACCTCGCCATAGTGTCGCAGGCAGCTGGAAAACAGCCGGCGCGTTTTGCGCGCGCCGGCTGATTGGTTTACTTCACCTCACCCGTGGGCCGCGGCGTTGCGGCGGTTTCAGCGGGCAATACGGGATAAACCACCTGTGGCATCTGCCCAGTAAGGCTGTTTAGGAACGCCACGATCTTGTCTGCCTCGGCATCGCTGAGATCTTCGCCAAGCTGGCTTTCGCCCATGATTTGCACCGCAACTTTCAGATCCCATACCTTACCGGAATGGAAATAAGGGGCGGTTTGATCAATATTGCGCAGGGGCGAGGCACGGAACACATATTCATCATCGGCCGTTTCAGTTACGGCAAAACGGCCCTTGTCACCCTCGGGCAAAATATCGGCGCCTGGCTTTTCGATTAAACCGAATGGGTAATAGCCATTACCGCCTAAGTTCACCCCGTTATGGCACGCAGCACAGCCTTTATCGATAAACAGCTCAAGCCCTGCCAATTCCGCAGCGTCCAGGGCATTATCATCACCGTTCAACCATGCATCAAAGGGGGCCGGCGTAATTAATGTGGCCTCATACGCTTCGATCGCTTTGGCAAAGTTATCAAATGTCACCGGGTCTGCCTGGCCGGGGAACGAGGCTTGAAACCAATCGCGGTATTGCGACATCGAGTTCAACGTCGCGATAACATTGTCGGGTGTATTGGCCATCTCGACGCCCGCTTGTACCGGGCCTTTCGCCTGTGCGGCCAAATCAACCGCGCGGCCATCCCAAAACTGTGCCTCGTTGAAAACAGCGTTCAGGACGGTTGGCGAATTGCGCGGCCCCTTTTGCCACCCATGCCCAATGGATGTTGGCATATTATCATCGCCGCCAGTGGCCAGGTTATGGCATGAGTTACACGAAAACACGCCAGAGGCTGACATGCGCGGATCAAAAAACAGCGCTTTACCCAGATCAATTTTTTCAGGCGTTACAGGGTTGTCTGCCAGGGCGGGAATGGTTGATGGGAGCGGCTTGAAAAGATCTAATGCTGTTTCACGCAACTCTGATGCAACAGCAGCCTGCCCTGCGATCAAAGCTGTCGATGTGATGAGAATGTGTTTGAGGGTAATCATTTTGGCCTCCGTGCCAGAAATATGCGCGTTTGCCTGATTGTATTCCAAATGTGGAATTTGATTCGTTGACTTAGATCAATTCTAAATTCAATTCGTTTGTAATTCTGACCCTGTTCAAACACCGCTGCCAAAATAGATCTTGCAGGGAAATCAGCAGGCATAGGCCCGTCAGGCGCAAAGCCAATTTGTAAATCGGGCAGCAACGCTTATTCCAAAGCCACGCCATCGCTTGTCACACTGCTAATGAGTGCCTGCGCGCTTGGGGCGCACCAAAGACTGGATCGTATAGACCAAAATTGCCGTGCCTATCGCGCCGGTGGCCCCAATGCCCAAAAACACAATGGCATCAATCGGCCCACCAAGATCGCTTAGTTTCGAACTGGTCATGACCAGCACAAACCAAATCGCAAAGATCGCGCCAAACGGCATAGACATCTGCGCCAAAAGGAACTTGCGCCACGAAATGCTGTGATCGCGAATAAGCACGAAAACATATGCAGCAGTGACAAGCACCGCGCCCACCACCATGGCCCAGAATAGGCCCATGCCAAAGATTTCTTCAAAAACCGCAAGGATTGTTCCAAAGGTCATATCTTTCATGTCAGATCTCCTTACGCACGTCCGCGCAGCATGGCGTTATAGGTTGCTTTCAATGCCACTTCTTTCATCAGCCAACTGATCCAAAGCTCTTCCAACGGCGCGATGATGCCGGGGAAGGATGGGACCAGGTTATTTTTGTAGTCGAACTCGATCAGCATTGCGCGCCCAACGCGGGTGATCATCGGGCAGGATGTGTAGCCGTTATAAACCTCGGTGGGCGCGCGCCCCTCGATCGCGGCGATCAGCCCGTCTTCGACGACAGGCACCTGCCATTTCACCGATGCCGCCGTTTTGCCCTTGGGCACCCCGGCCACGTCACCCAGGGCCCAGATCGTATCGTAGCGCAGGTGCTGCAGGGTGGCCATGTCGCATTCGACCCAGCCCTGATCGGCCCATTTATCGGCCCAGCTTAACCCTGATTGCCGGATCACCTCGGGGGCACGCTGGGGCGGGATGACGTGGATGTAGTCATAATCCATTTCCGCCGTGCCATCTGGCGTGGCAAATGTTGCGCGCTTTGCGCCCGCATCGATGGATTTCAATGTGTGTTTCATCGCTGTCGAAATACCGCGATCGCCGAACAACATACGCAGTTTTTCTGCAACAATCGGAACACCAAAAAGCGATCCCTGTGGCGCTGCATAATGGAATTCTGCCTTGCCACGATTTCCAGCTGTGCGGATGATGTCGTCGATCAGAAACGTGTGTTTCAGCGGTGCGCCCGCACATTTCATTTCTGTTTCAGGTCGGGTGAAAAGACCAATTCCACCGGTTTCAGTGAAATTTTTCGCCGCTTGCCACGTTGCCGCTGCGTATTGCGGCCCGGCATAAAGCGCGCCGATGCCGTTCTGCCCCACCATATCGAGCGAGAATCCTTCGATGGCATCATGATCCAGCACCAGCCCCGGCGCGACCACAAGGAAATCATAGGGCAGTTTCTGGCCACTGGCGGTGTCAACCGTCTTGGCCTCGGGATCAATCGCCGCCGCCGCTTCGGCGATTAGGCTCACGCCATTGGGCAGCCAGTCGGCCGTCTTGGATAGGACGTAACTGGCGGGTTTCAGACCGGCGGCAACCAGCGACAGCCCGGGTTGGTAAAGATGTTCTACCCGTGGATCAATCAGCGTGATCTGGGCGCCATTCAGGCGCCGGACCAACCGATTGGCAAGCGCGGTGCCCCCAGCGCCTGCGCCGATGATCACGATCTTTGCCGATGTTGTCACTTGTGCAAAAACCCCGGCTGGCGCTGCAGCCGTTACGGCCGCAGCAGCCCCCGCTGCCAAGGTAAAAAACTGGCGCCGGGTAGTGGCCAGATTGGTCATGAAACTCTCCTCAAGAACATACATTCCGATGTTCGTATGTATGATTCTGGGAAAGATGGATTTGATTTGCGTCAAACCCACCGTTTCAACGCCTAGCGTTGTTGGATCAAAACGCGTCACATGTCGTGCGGCCCTGATGCGTGCACCTTGCCATCCCTGCGTTGGTTGTGAACGCAGATGCGCAGGCTTGCGTTATCGC
>CAJXSO010000083.1 GCA_913061505.1 uncultured Lutimaribacter sp. | reverse complement strand
GCCATGGCTTTGGCGATCATGATACAGGGCACCGGATCGAATGTGGGGAAATCCATGTTGGTGGCGGGGCTTGCCCGGGCGCTGCGGCAGCGCGGCATCAACTGCCTGCCGTTCAAGCCACAAAACATGTCTAATAACGCAGCCGTCACCGAAGATGGCGGCGAGATTGGCCGCGCGCAGGCGTTACAGGCCCGCGCCGCGGGCGCAGCCCCCCATAGCGATATGAACCCGGTGCTGCTGAAGCCCGAAACCGAAACCGGGGCGCAGGTGATTGTGCAAGGCAAGCGGCTGGATATGGTCGAGGCGCGCGCCTATGGCAGCTTTAAGGAAAAGCTGATGCCAGCGGTTCTGGACAGTTTTCACAGGTTGGCCAGCCGCTGCGATCTGGTGCTGATCGAGGGGGCCGGCAGCCCCGCCGAGGTGAACCTGCGCGCGCGCGACATTGCCAATATGGGCTTTGCCCAAGCGGCCAATGTGCCCGTGGTTCTGGTGGGCGATATCGACCGGGGCGGCGTTATTGCCCAGCTGGTGGGCACCCATGCCGTGCTGGACGCCCCAGACCGGGCCAAGGTGGTTGGCTTTGCCATCAACAAATTTCGCGGCGATCCGCGGCTGTTTGATGATGGGCTGCCGGTTATTTCCGCAGCCACTGGCTGGCCCAGCCTGGGGGTGGTGCCCTGGTTCGAGGGGGCCTGGCGCCTGCCTGCCGAAGATGTGTTGGATATCACCTCGCGCGGGGCAGGCAAAATAAAGGTCGCGGTGCCCAAACTGCCCCGCATCGCCAATTTCGACGATCTCGATCCGCTGTCTGCAGAACCCGATGTCAGCGTTCAAATCATCGAACAGGGCCGCCCCCTGCCGGGCGATGCTGACCTGGTGCTTTTGCCCGGCTCAAAGGCCACAATCGCGGATCTGGCCGCCTTTCGCCAGGCGGGCTGGGATATCGACCTTGCCGCGCATCTGCGGCGCGGCGGGCATGTGCTGGGCATTTGCGGCGGCTATCAAATGTTGGGGCGCGAGATTATCGACACCCACGGGATCGAGGGGATACCGGGGCGCCACCCCGGATTGGGGCTGTTGGATATCAGCACCGAATTGCACCCTGAAAAACAATTGGCGCGGGTCGAGGGCACCCATACCGCCACAGGCCACCCCGTGCAGGGCTACGAGATTCACCTAGGGCGCACCACCGGCCCCGATTGCCAGCGCGCCTGGCTAAGCCTGCCCAGCGGCCCCGATGGGGCTGCCCGCGCGGATGGGCGGGTGATGGGGTGCTATCTGCACGGGTTATTCGCCGCTGACAGCTTTCGTCAAAGCTACCTGGCCCGTTTTGGCGCCGGCAGCTCGACCCTGGCGTTTGACAGCGGCGTCGAGGACACGCTGGATGCGCTGGCCCGGCATCTGGAAACCCATCTGGATATCGACGCGCTGCTGACAATGGCGCGGCCAGTTTAGCGCCGGCTTATTCGAACTCGGCCGCAGAAAGGGCGCGGTGAATCTCGCGGCGCACCAGTTTGCGCACATTGCGCGTGATCCGCTCGCCCAAGGCGCCTTGCAATTCCTGGCGCACGATCTCGGCCACCAGCTCGCGCAGCATTTCTTCGTCGATTACCCCATCTTCGGCCAACAGATCAGGCGCATCGGTGCCTGCGCCATAGGCCGCATCATCCTGCTGGGGCGCCGTGGCGGGCGCGTCCCCTTCGGCGGCGGCCCCTTGCGCCAGCTCTGCTACATCCTCCTGCGCGGCCCCCTCTTGCGGATCGGCGGCGATGTGATGATCTTCCCATTCCAGCACGGCAGCCTCGTCGACGGGCTCGATATCGGGGGGGGGCGCATCGGCATCTGCCCCCTCTGGCGCGCTGTCACTGGCGGCCGCGTGGGTGGCCATATCGGGCGTATCTGCCGGGGAATGCTGCGCTGATTGTTCGCTGTCATCCTCGCCCACGCGCAGGGCTGGGGTCAGCACCAAACGGTTGCCCGCATCTGCGGCAGGGGCCTGCGCGCCATCGGGCGTATCAGCCACAAGCCGCCTGATCGACGACAAGACATCTTCAATATCGGCGGATTTCATCGGATCTGACATAGGGCTTTACCATTACTGCGACAGCGGGCAGCTTAACCGCCCGCTGCATTTCACACAACAACCCAGCGCAGATTTATTCTTTGCCCAGGCGCTGCAGCACCTTATCCAGCTTTTTGCCCTGTTTGCTCAGCGCTGTTGGGGCCTTGTGGACCAGGTTGTAATATTCGGCAGGGTCGTAACGGGTGACTTTCAGGTTCAGCTGATCCACCGTCAACAGCCCCATCGAGGCCAGCAAGCTGTAATAGGCCACATATTCATTAGACGCGGCCGAAATGCGGTTGGCCTGCGCATCAAGCAGCTCTTGTTCTGCGTTCAGCACATCCAAGGTTGTGCGCGACCCCAGCGCCGCTTCTTCGCGCACACCCTGAAAGGCCACGCGCGCGGCGCGAATCTGCTCGTCTGTGGCGGCAAGCGCCGCTTGGGCCACTTTCACACGGGCAAATGCCCCGCCCACATTCTGCCCGATTTCCGAGCGCGCATCATGCAAAGCCCCACGCGCGGCATCGCGCTGCGCCATCGCCTTGCGTGTAAGGGCGCGCAACTGGCCGCCTTGGTAAATCACGCCACTGGCGCGCAGGCCAATGGTGCCGGTATCCTGCCAATAAGGCGAATTGGCCCGGCTGCTAGAGCCCACAGTGCCGTTCAACGTAACGCGGGGCATGGTGGCGCGTTTGGCAATCTCAACGCCAATATCTGCCGCGGCAACCTGATGCTGCGCCTGTTTCAGGCTGGGGTGCAATTTCATCGCCTGCGCCTTGGCCGCATCGACCGAGGCCACCGGCAGTTTCATCGCGGGCGGCGGTGCCAGCTTGCCCGGTGCGCGGCCAACATAGGCCTGATACGCCTCAACCGCGATGCTGTAATCGCCCTGGGCCTGCGCCAACAGGCTGCGGGCACCGGCCAGGCGGGCCTCGGTCAGGGCCACGTCGGTGCGTGTCACCTCGCCCACTTCGAAGCGGTCTTGTGCGGCGCGCAGTTCCTCGGTGATCACGCGGATATTGTTTTGGCGCAGGGCCACGATTTCGGCAGTGGCGCGCACATCCATAAAGGCCTGAACCGCGCGCAGCAGAACCGATTGTTCGATCGACACCAGCGATTGGCGGGTGGCCAGAACGGTTTCTTTGGCCGCGTCAGCCCCCAGCTTGGTGCGCCCACCATCGTAAAGCAGCATCTCGGCCGACAGGCCAAGCGTGCTGTCCAAACGCGCGATGCCCGCCGTGCCAACGGGGCCCGCTGTGCCGAACGAGTAGTTTTCACCAAAGGTGCGGGTAATGTCGCTGGACCATTGCAAGACCGGGCGCAGGCGCGAGATCGCCACCGCAACATCCTCGTCCGCGGCGCGCAGCAAGGCGCGGTTTTGATCCAACAGCCCCGAATGGGTGTAGGCGCCAGCCAAGGCATCAGCCAAGCTTTCGGCAACCGCCGCAACAGGGGCACAAACCACACATAAAGCCGCAGCACCCGCAGCCACATGTTTGCGAATATTTTGACCGATGAAAAGAGAACGCATTCCCTGCCGCCTTTCAATTGCCTGTATCAATGACAAGCGCGCCCGTTACAGGGTGAACGCCGCCTGTTTTTCAAAACCGGATACAACCGGAGCACTGGCATTAAACGCGTGACGCCAGCCGATCCGTCCGTCGATTTTTCGACCGATACGAACCGTGCCCAGCGCCCCTTCTTGGAACAGGCAAATAATACGCCCGCCCTCTTTCATTTGGGCAACAATGCCCTCGGGCACAACTGCCACAGCACCTTCCACAAACACAACATCATATGGGCCATGCTTTTCTGCGCCCTCTGCCAAGGGGCCCTGATGCAAAACCACATTATCCGCCTCGACCGCCGCCAGGGCCGCCTGGGCATCGGCTGCGAATGCCGCGTTTTCCTCAACCGCCACAACGGCCACGGCCAAGCGCGACATCACTGCCGCAGAGTAGCCCAAACCACAACCAATATCCAGTACCAGCTCGTCTGGCTGTATATCTAGTGCATCCAGCATCTTGCCAAATGTGCGCGGCTCGAACAGCACACGCCCCGGCGCCAGGGGAATATTCTCGCTGACATAGGCCGCCTCGCGCCAGGCCTCTGGCACAAATTCTTCGCGCGGAACATGCAGCAACGCCTCGATCACGGGAAACTTGGTGATATCATTGGGGCGGATCTGGCTATCCACCATAATCGCGCGGCGCGTGGCAAAATCGGTCATTGAACTTGGCCCATTGGTTCTGTGGTTGTTGGGGTTTTGTCATATCCTGCGGGCATCGGCAATGTCCAACGGCACTGTTTACGCCCGAAACCGCCTGGATGCCTCTTGCAAGGCACAAAACAATCCGATAATCCCCCAACACCACTGGCGGCGAGTTGGCGGAGTGGTGACGCAGCGGATTGCAAATCCGTGTACACCGGTTCGATTCCGGTACTCGCCTCCA
>CAJXSO010000082.1 GCA_913061505.1 uncultured Lutimaribacter sp. | reverse complement strand
CCAGTTCTCGTACTCCCAGGGGCATTCGTCGTGCCAGACCGAGTTTACGTTGTCCTTTTCGTAAATTCCGATCAGGCCCTTTTTCTGCTCCATCCGGATATAGCCTGAGACCAGTTTGTCATCGCGGATAACTGGCAGCTCTTTTTCGAGGTCTTTGAACTCGGGCACATCTTCGGTCACAAAATAGTGGTGCGTCATCGAGGTCATCGGCAATTGCAACCCAGACCATTCACCCATTTGGCGGGCATAGGTGCCGCCCGCGTTGACAACATGCTCGCAAATAATTGTGCCCTTTTCGGTTTCGACCACCCATTCGCCCGCATCGTTTTGAGTGATGTTTGTTGCGCGGCAATGGCGGAAGATGCGCACCCCTTTTTGCCGCGCGCCAGTGGCCATGGCCATCGTCACGTTGGACGGATCCACATGGCCATCATCTGGCGTGTAGAGGGCACCAAGAACACCATCAAGATTGTAGAACGGGTGTTTCTCGGCGATGAATTCCGGCCCGACCAATTCAATGTTGAAGCCGAGCGATCGCCCGACCGACAGAGTGTGGCGCAGCCAGTCCATCTCATCTTCGGTATAGGCCAGACGGAACGACCCGCAGCCATGCCAGGTGACGGCCTGCCCGGTCTCTTCCTCAAGGGTCTTTGAGTAAAGGCCGATGTTATAATCGACCATTTTGCCCAAGCCGTAAGAGCTGGTGGAATGGGTAATTTGACCCGCCGCATGCCAGGTGCTGCCGCTTGTCAATTCGGCCTTTTCCAAAAGCACCGTATCCGCCCCCCATCCTTCGTGGCCAAGGTGGTAGGCAAGACCAACCCCCATCACACCACCGCCAACGATGACCACGCGTGCGCGGCTGGGAAACTGCTTGTCCAACATTGAAGATTCCTTTGTTCGAGGACGCGAAACTTGTGGACAAGGTAAGAGTACATTTGTATCACTGTCAACTATGAAGCAAACAAATGTATCATCACACGTCCTGGAGCGTCTTACTGAAGAGTGGGACACCCTGACACCAGAAGCACAAAAGGCAGCACGATATGTGCTGGAAAACCCTAACGACGTTGGGGTTTCGACTGTTCGAGAAATTGCCGAAGCAGCAAATGTGAAGCCCAACACCTTTGTTCGTATGGCGCGGCAGGTGGGTTTCGAAGGCTACGAGGATTTCCGAGCGCCGTTCCGCGAAGCGATACGTCAAGGCGCCGTCAGCTTTACTGACCGGGCACGCTGGTTACAGGACATTCGCAAATCTGGCAATCTGGGTGGGCTTTATGCCGATATGGTCGAAGGTGCGATCCGAAATCTTGAAGAGACATTTGCTGGAATCGACGCAGAAGCGCTAAAGACTGCGGCCGAGGCGATCTGGTCTAGCCGTCAGGTCTTTACACTTGGGGTTGGCGTTAACAACGCCAACGCGCGCAACTTTACCTACCTTGCGTCAACCGGCATGGTACAATTCCATGCCATACCACGCGAAGGGGCAACCCCCACGGATGATCTGGCCTGGGCCGACAAACGCGATGTATTGATCGCTATGTCGATGCGCCCCTACCGTACCGAGGTTGTCACAGCCATCGAGGTGGCCCGCGAACAGGGCCTGACCATCATTGGCATTTCCGACAGCCCAGCCAGCCCAATCATCAGAAACGCGGATCATGGGTTCGTCATCGCGGTCGATACCCCACAGTTTTTCCCATCGTCCGTATCCACCATCGCGCTGCTTGAAACGCTGCTAAGCTTTGTGATCGCTGTGGCCAGTGACGAAATCGTAGACCGTGTCGAGCAATTTCACCGCCGTCGACATCAGCTCGGCATCTACATGGAGGAGCCAGAATGAAGGCTAAAACAGCCCCCATCCGATCGCTTGCCGCGAAATACTACACCGACCCCCAGATTTTCGAGGTGGAAAAAGCAGGGCTTTTGGCCAAAACATGGCAATTTGCAGGCCATGCCAGCCTGCTGGAAAACCCAGGCGATTATTTCACCTTCGATGTGGCGGGGGAAAACCTGTTTTGCATCAAAGGCCGCGATGGGCAGATCCGCACCTTTTATAACGTTTGTCAGCATCGCGCCCACCAATTGCTGGAGGGCCAGGGCACAACGCGGGTCGTTGTTTGCCCCTATCATGCATGGACGTATGAATTGACCGGCCAATTGCGTGCTGGCCCAAACCTGAAGGCAGTTGAAGGGCTACAACGCGAAAAGATTTGCCTGACAGAGGTGCGCACCGAAACGTTTTTGGGCTTTATTTTTGTCAACCTCGACACAGATGCCAAACCGATGGAGGATTGGTTTCCAAATGTGCGCGCAGAGCTTGAAAGCTTCGTGCCAAATTGGGCGGATTTGAAACCGCTAGAGTGGGTAGAAATACCCGAAAACTGTAATTGGAAAGTATCGGTTGAGAATTATTCAGAATGCTACCATTGCAGCCTGAACCACCCAACATTTTCCACCGGCGTTATCAAACCCGAAACCTATGATATTCAGCCGCAGGGATTTTGCCTGCGCCATACAACCGAATGCAACAGCCTTGAAAATATGAGCTATGACATTCAGTCAGGCTTTGAAAACAACGAGCGCTATTCGTCTTGGTTTTTGTGGCCCATGTTCAGCTTTCAGGTCTATCCCGGCAATTTGCTAAACACCTATCATTGGCGCGCCATCGATGCCGATCATGTGGTGGTATGGCGCGGCTGGTATTCCGTGAATGGCGAAGACAACGAAACCGTGCGCCGTATGGCTGTGCAAGACCGCGCCACCACGGTTGAAGAGGATATTAGGCTGGTTGAATCGGTGCAAAAAGGGCTGAAATCGCGCGGTTACGTGCCCGGCCCCTTGGTAGTGGATCCGCACTGCGGGGTGAATTCAGAACACTCGATCATGCATTTGCAAAAATGGATGCGTCAGGCAGTGGATGGCGCGGCCTAACCCCAAAATGGCGCAGATATGTACGCGGCAGCGCCGCCTTTGGCATAGCCCGGCTCTAGGTGGCAAAAGGACAGCACAGAATGACCCAGATCAAATCCCATTGGCAAAACTATATCGACGGCGCATGGGTTGGCGGTGGTGCGGGCACAATCGATGTGCACGACCCGGCCACAGGCGCCTTTTTGGCCACGGCTGCACTGGCCGATGCCGCCGATGTAGACCGCGCGGTTATGGCGGCGCGACGGGTGCATCTTTCGGCAGAGTTGACAGCACTACGCCCGATCGAACGCGGGCGTATGGTGCAGGCCATGGGCCGCTGGCTGCTTGCACGGAAAGAAGAAATTGCCCATGTGCTGACGCGCGAACAGGGCAAGCCGCTGTGGGAAGCCATGATCGAGGTGGAAGGTGCCGCGCTCTATTTTGAATATTACGGCAATCAGGCCAGCACGGTCGAGGGCCGCTCGATCCCGCTGGGGGCGGGCTATTTCGATTTCACCGATTACGAACCCTACGGCGTGTCGGCGCAGATCATTCCATGGAATTATCCGGTAGAAATGACCGCGCGTTCGCTTTCAGCGGCGCTGACCACGGGCAATACAGTGGTGATCAAATCGCCCGAACTGACACCTTTGACCAACAGCTATTTTGCCCAAGCAGCCGAAGCGGCCGGCTTTCCTGCAGGCTGCGTGAATGTGCTGTGCGGCTTGGGCCACGAGGCCGGCGCCGCGCTGGCGGGCCATCCGATGGTGAACCAAATCGTCTTTACCGGCTCTGTGCCCACAGGCATTGCCATTGCCAAGGCAGCAGCGGGAAATGTGGTGCCTTGCGTGTTAGAACTGGGGGGTAAATCGGCGGCCATCGTCTATGATGATGCCGATTTAGACGCGTTTGAAACCGATATTCGCTGGGGGATTTATTTCAACGCCGGTCAGGTGTGTTCGGCCATGTCGCGGGTGATCGTGCATGAAAGCCGCCATGACGAGCTGGTCGAAAGGGCCAGTGCTATTGCCAAATCCTTGTCCGTGGGCCCAGGGGCCGAGCGGGTAGAATTCGGTCCCAATATGGGGGCGATGGTCAGCTTAGCCCAGCGCGACCGTGCGGCAAGCATGGTACAAACCGCCACGGCCCAAGGCGCCAGCGTAGCTGCGGGTGGGCATCCGCTAAACCAGCCCGGCGCCTTTATGGAACCCACGGTTTTGTGCAATGTCACCCCCGACATGGCAATCGCCCGCGAAGAAGTATTTGGCCCAGTGCTGTCGGTTTTATCGTTCAAAGACGACGCCGAGGCGATCGCCATTGCCAATTCAACCGAATATGGGCTGGTTGCAGGCGCCTTCACTCAAGACCTGAACCGCGCAACGCGTGCGGCGCGGCAATTGCGTGCGGGCCAGGTTTTTATCAACGAATGGTATGCGGGCGGCGTTGAAACACCCTTTGGCGGCTATGGCAAATCTGGCTATGGCCGCGAAAAGGGCCGCGAGGCGCTGTGGAATTACGTGCAAACCAAAAATATCGCGATCAAATTGAAAGGCTAAACCATGGCAAGTTTTGATGAAGACCTGTTCTTGAAAGGGTTAGAACAGCGCAAAGCCACGCTTGGCGCCGAATATGTCGAGAAAAACCTGGCCGCAGCCGATGATTTCACCCGCCCTTTCCAAGAAGCCATGACCGCCTGGTGCTGGGGCTTTGGCTGGGGCGATGAGGTGATCGATGCCAAAACCCGCAGCATGATGAACCTTTCCATGATCGGCGCCTTGGGCAAGATGCATGAATGGGAAATCCACTGCAAAGGCGCGCTAAACAACGGCGTCACCCCAGAAGAAATTCGCGCCATTATCCACGTGGTGGCCATATATTGTGGCGTTCCACAGGGG
>CAJXSO010000081.1 GCA_913061505.1 uncultured Lutimaribacter sp. | reverse complement strand
CGGAATGGCCAAAACCGCCCCCAAAGACAGCCAAGCCACCTCGGCCATATCCCCCGCGCGCAGCGCGCGGGGCAAGTTTGGCAAGGGGCCTGCCAGATCCATTGTGACCAAAATGATCAGCACCCACAGCGGCGGCACCACTTGCCCCGCCAAGGGCACAAAAATCAGCGCCGTGCCAAACCCCGCAAAGCCCCGCACACAGCCCGATACAAAGGCCCCCGCCACCAACAGCCACAGGCCGGGGATGGAAGCCGCATCGGCCAGGGCGGCTGTCATAGGGCCTTAGGCATCGATATTGGCATATTGGTTGCCCGAATTGTTATCGGGCTTGGACCAATCGCGTTTCACGCCAAGGCGCAGCAAGATCATCGAGGCCACAAAGATCGAGCTATAGGTGCCCACGATCACGCCCCAGGTCATCGCGAAAACAAAGCCGCGGATCACATCACCGCCCAGAACCAGCAGCGCAATCAGCGCAATCAGCGTGGTTACCGATGTCATCATCGTGCGGCTAAGCGTTTCGTTGATCGACAGGTTCAGCACCTCGCGCAGCGGCATCTGTTTGTATTTGCGCAGGTTTTCGCGCACCCGGTCAAAGACCACCACAGTATCGTTTAACGAATAGCCCACAATCGTCAGCAAGGCTGCGATAATCGCCAAATCGAAGCGAATTTGCAGTTCCGAGAAAATGCCAATGGTCAGCACAACATCATGCACCAGCGCCAAAACAGCGCCCAGCGCGAATTGCCATTCAAACCGCATCCAGATGTAAACCAGCACCGCACCAATGGCCAAAACCACAGCGATCACCGCGGTTTGGATCAGCTCGCCCGATACTTTTGGGCCCACGCTTTCGACACTGACAAAGCGGATATCTGGCACCGCCTGCGCCAGCGCCGCCTCGACCGCGGCGATCACCTCGGGGGTGACCGCCTCTTGGCCGTCTTGCGCCTGAATACGGATCATCGCCACGTTTTTATCGGGGCCAAACGAGGGGTCGAAAACCTCGGTTATCGTGATATCGCCCAGGCCCAGCGACCCAACAGCGCCACGATATGTGGCGATATCAATCGCTTGGGCGCTTTCGGTGCGGATCGTGGTGCCACCGCGGAAATC
The DNA here is from genome assembly GCA_913061505.1 of uncultured Lutimaribacter sp. Classification (GTDB taxonomy): domain Bacteria; phylum Pseudomonadota; class Alphaproteobacteria; order Rhodobacterales; family Rhodobacteraceae; genus CAJXSO01. Next base: position 3,738 of record CAJXSO010000081.1, on the reverse strand, counting down.
GATGCCAAAATTCAGCCCTTGCAGCAAAAACGAAACAAAGGCCACAACCACCATCGCCCCGGAAATGCCCAGCCACAGCCAAGAGCGGCCAAAAAAGTTGAAATTCGTGCTTTGAGGAACCAGTCGCAGGCGCATCTTACACCTCCAGCGTTTTGGGGCGGCGGCGCTGGAACCAGACAGCAACCAACAACCGTGTTACAAAAATGGCCGTGAATACCGATGTCACGATACCAAATCCCAGCGTGATGGCAAAGCCGCGCACCGGGCCCGAGCCCATGACATACAAAATCACAGCCGTGATAAAGGTGGTGATATTGGCATCGACAATCGCGCTCATGGCTTTTTCATAGCCCAGCTCGATGGCGCGCGCCGGGCCGCGGGCGGTTTTCAGCTCTTCGCGGATACGTTCGAACACCAGCACATTGGCATCCACCGCCATGCCGATGGTCAGCACGATACCGGCAATGCCCGGCAGCGTCAGCGTGGCCCCGATGGCCGACAACAGGCCAAAAATAAGCGCCACGTTGATCACCAGGGCGATATTGGCGAAAACCCCAAACAGCCCGTAGCTGGCCACCATAAAGACCAGCACCGCAATGCCCGCCACAATACAGGCAATCTTGCCCGCCTCGATACTATCTGCCCCCAGTTCGGGGCCGATGGTGCGCTCTTCGAGGAAATTCAAATCCGCAGGCAGGGCACCGGCGCGCAAAAGCACCGCCAGGTTGGTCGATTCCTCAACCGTGAAATTGCCGGTGATAATGCCCGAACCGCCGGGAATATGGCTTTGGATCACCGGGGCGCTGATCACCTCGTTATCCAGCACAATGGCGAATGGGCTGCCGATGTTTTCTGCCGTGTAATCGCCAAAGCGCCGCGCGCCTGTCGGGTCAAATCGGAAGCTAACCGCCGGGCGGCCGTTTTGATCGAACGAGGGCTGAGCATCTACCAGATCTTCGCCCGTGACCACCGCGGCCTGTTCCAAAATGTAGTATTGGCCCGGCTGATCCACCGATGGCACAATCTCGTTGCCCGCGCCGGGCGGCATCTGGGCGTTATCGGTGCGGGTGACAACGGGCTGAAAGGTAAGCTGCGCAGTGGTGCCAATGATGGCTTTCAATTCGGCCGCGCTGCCAAGGCCCGGCACCTGGATCAAAATACGGTCATCGCCCTGGCGTTGGATTGTGGGCTCACGCGTGCCCACCTCGTCGATACGGCGGCGGATAATTTCAAGCGATTGCGCCATTGTGCGTTCGTCCGAGGCCAGCTGTTCGGCCTGCGACAGGCGGATCACCACATCGGCGCCCTCGGTCGTGACCTCGATATCGCTGGACCCGGCCCCAGAAATGCTGGCCACGGGCCGTGCAAGGCTGCGCACGATCGTGGCAGCCTCGTCCACCATATCGGGTTTTTCGTTCAGGCGAATGCGCAATTCATCGGGCGCGCCCTGCTGCAGGCGAAAGGTGCCAATGCGCCCGCGTTCGGTGCGCAGCAGCGCCAACACCTCGGGCCACATGCCTTTGACGCGGGTTTCATACACATCCGACAGCTGCACCTCGACCAAAAGATGCGCGCCCCCGCGCAGATCGAGGCCCAGATTGACCAGCGAAGACGGCAAAAAGCCAGGCCACATATCGGCCTGCTCTTGCAATCCGTCTGCCGTGGCCCCCGCCTCGATCGCGGCGCGCGCATCATTGGCGGTTTCGACCCGGCCGTAAAACCCATTTGGCAGCGCAAGCAAAATGCCTAAGGCACAGACCGCCCATATCACTACCCGTTTCCATGTGTCGATCTGAAGCATATCTGCGCCTGACTATGTTGGCTTTGCGTTGACCCGGGCCTTACTTGGCTTCGGCGGGCTCGGTTTTCGACAACACTTGCGTAATCGTCTGGCGCACCACGCGCACTTTGACGCCCTCGGCGATTTCCACCTCGATTTCAGCGTCGTCTTTCACCTTTGACACTTTGCCGATCAGCCCGCCTTGGGTAACAACTTGATCACCACGGCGCAGCCCCGCCACCAGGGCCTGATGCTCTTTCATCTTTTTCTGCTGCGGCCGGATAAGCAGGAAATACATGATCACAAAGATCAGAATAAGCGGTACAAACTGGCCAATGGCTTCCATCTTTTTTATCCTTGTTGGAACGGGCACAGGCGCGCCCTGTCAAAGTTGGGCGGAACCTATGATCTGATGCGCGCCTTTGCAAGGCGATCCGCGCAGTTTGGGCGAAATCTGGGGAAATCGCCGCGGCTGGGTTTCAGCCCTGCTGCGCTGCTATTTCAGGTTCTTTTCCTTCCCGGCAAAATCGTGCAAAAGGGCGGCAACGCAACCTGCACAGCAAATCAAAGGACACAACCGATGCATGATATCCGTGCCATCCGCGAAAATCCGGGCGCGTTGGATGCCGCCCTAGCCCGTCGTGGGGCCGAACCGGTATCGGCACAGGTGCTGGCGCTGGATGAAAAACGCCGCGCGCTGATTCACGCAGCCGAAACCGCGCAGGCCGAGCAAAACAAAGCCAGCAAAGAGGTGGGCGCAGCCAAGGCCCGTGGCGATAATGATGCATTCGAGGCGCTGCGCGCGCTGGTGGCCGACAAAAAGGCCGAAGTGGCACGGATGACCGCCGAGGCCAAAGAGCTGGACAGCCAGTTGAACGATCTGCTGATGACGCTGCCAAACACGCCCGCAGCCGACACGCCAGATGGCGCCGACGAAGACGACAATGTGGAATTGCACCGCTTTGGCACGCCCCGCACGATGGATTTTCAGCCCAAAGAGCATTTTGACATTCCCGCCGTTGTTGCAGGGATGGATTTTGAAACCGCAGCCAAACTATCGGGGGCGCGGTTTATGGTGCTGCAGGGGTCCGTTGCGCGGGTGCATCGGGCCCTGGCGCAATTCATGCTGGATCATCATGTCGAGCAAAACCAGCTGACCGAAACATGGACACCGGTTTTGGTGCGCCCTGAAATGATGCTTGGCACCGGGCAATTGCCGAAATTTGGCGAAGACAGCTATCAAACCACCAATGGCTGGTGGCTGGTGCCCACCGCCGAGGTGACATTGACCAATATCGTCAATGGCGAAACCGTAGATGCCGATACATTGCCGCGCCGCTATGTGGCGCATACGCAATGTTTCCGCTCGGAGGCGGGCAGCGCGGGCAAAGACACCTCGGGCATGTTGCGCCAACACCAGTTTGAAAAGGTGGAAATGGTCTCGATCACCCTGCCCGATCAATCAAATGCGGAACACGCCCGCATGACCCGCTGCGCCGAGGGCATTCTCGAGGCGCTGGGCCTGCCCTATCGCACCATCGTTTTGTGCACGGGCGATATGGGCTTTGGCGCTGTTAAAACCCACGATATCGAAGTGTGGTTGCCCGGCCAGGGGAAATATCGCGAAATATCCAGCGTTTCCACCTGTGGCGATTTCCAGGCCCGCCGTATGAACGCCCGGTTCCGCCCCGCAGGCGGTGGCAAGCCGGAATTCGTGCACACGCTAAACGGCTCGGGGCTGGCGGTGGGCCGGGCGCTGATTGCGGTGTTGGAAAATGGCCAAGAGGCCGATGGATCCGTCACGCTGCCAGCCGCGCTGCACCCCTATCTGCGCGGCAAAACCCGCATTACTGCCGAGGGCCAGCTGGCCTAGCGCGGCTGCGGGCCGATAAAAACCGGGGGGCACAATGCCCCCTGCCACAATGCCCCCTGCCACAGTTCTGGCAGGGGGCTGGGTG
>CAJXSO010000080.1 GCA_913061505.1 uncultured Lutimaribacter sp. | reverse complement strand
TCGAGCGGGGCGCAATTTCCCAGGTTAGGCCCACTTCGGTGCCGGGGGCAAAGCCTTGGAAATCGCCTGTCAGATAGGGGGCAAATTCGTGCTGGCCCTGCAGGTGCTGGCCCAGAAAGGCCACTGCCACGTGCTGTGCGATATTGTTCATGGCCAGCGTATCCCAGACCGGGTCGGCGTAATGTTCGAACGGGGTGAAATCCAGATGGGCCGAGCGCGCCCAGGCCTGGGTTGGGGCGGGTATGGGGGCTGCTGCATTATGGCCGGCGTTTTGAAAGGTCAGCAAATGCCGCTCGGTGCCGGTTGCTTCGTCAAAAATCCGGCGCATGCCTTTTTCATAGCCCGAAACGTGGTCTTTGCTGCCGGCCATCAGCATCATTGGCACCGATATCTTGGCAAGCCCTTCGGCCTGCCACAGCCCCACCTGCCGCCCCCATGGGCCGATGGCAATAATAGCCTTTAACGCGGGGTCTACTATCGGGGCCTGATGCACCTGCCAATGGGGGGCAGGCGGCGCATATTCGGCCTTTGTGGCCCGCTCAGACACCCCCGCCCCTGCCGAAACCAAGGCCCCGTAGCCCCCCATCGAATAGCCAATGATGGCATAGCGCGACACATCGGCACGCGCGCTTAACGCATGGCGCACAAAGGCGGTGTCTTTGGGGCGGTTCACCAAGGTCGAGGCAAAACCGCGCTGGGCGTCATATGTGCTGTCGGTATGGTCGATCGCGGCCACAACATAACCGCGCGATGCCAGCTTTTCGGCCAGGTGGCCCATCAGATACCGGTTGCCCGGATAGCCATGCGACAAGATCACCAAGGGAAAATCGCCCGGCATCTGGGTGGCGCCGCGCCGGGCCGCGCCATGCAGATCGGCCCATGTATGCCCATCGCGCAGGCAGGCGCGATAGGGCTGCACAGTGCCGGTATCGGCCTGGCAGGGAAACCACAGCTCGACGCATAAAGGCCGATCGTATTTTTGCGGCGGCGTGGCCAAAACATCGATCTGATCCGGGTTGAGCAAATGCAGCGTTTCAACCCCCACAGCATGCGGGCCAAAAGCCGCCAATTCGGGTGCGTCGGGTCTGGTAAGATCGATACGGTTCATAAAGCTGCCTAACTATAAACAAGGGTTGCATTGGCCCACAGGTCTGCCCGGGCCCGCTGCAGCCAGAATACCCCGCAGCGGGCAGATCACCAGCCCATGATTGCAGCACTGGCAAAGGGGCTGCATCCGGCGCTTTGCATCGCCTTTGCCCTGCGCTAGGCTGAATGCTGCGGCGGGGCAAAGGGGCAGATCGTGGCGAATACATCAACAAAGACCACCAAAGTTACCACCAGTCACTGGGGGGCCTTCGAGGTAGAGGTCGAGAACGGCAAAATCATTGCCACTAGGCCCTTTCAACACGACCCACATCCACCAGCCATAGCGCAGATTGTGCCGCAGGCCGTCTATCACAAGGCCCGCGTGGCGCGTCCTTCGTTTCGCCGCGGCTGGCTAGAGCGGCGCGATCGCAGCGGGCGCGGGCACGATGATTATGTGGCCCTGCCCTGGGACGAGGCACTGGATATCGCCGCGCAGGAAATTGGCCGCATCCGCGATAGCCATGGCAACGAGGCCATTTTTGGTGGCTCATATGGGTGGAGTTCGGCCGGCCGTTTTCACCATGCCCAAAGCCAGGTGCATCGCTTTTTAAACAGTATCGGCGGCTATGTTGCCTCGTTTGGCAGCTATTCCACGGGCTGTGCGCAGGCGATCATGCCCCATGTCTTTGGCGTGAATTTCCTAAAGCTGCTTTACGAGCACCAAGACGGCTGGCACACCATTGCCGAACATACCGAAACGCTGGTTATGTTTGGGGGTATCAACCCGAAAAATGCCCAAGTCAGCATGGGCGGCATCACCGAACACGCCACCGCCAGCTGGTTTGAACGCTTTGCACAAAAGGGCATGACCTGCATCAACATCGCCCCACAGCGCCATGATGCACCGCAGGGCTGCGATTGGCTGGCGCTGCGCCCGGCCACCGATACCGCGCTGATGCTGGCGCTGGCCTATGTGCTGGAAACCGAAGGGCTGGCAAACCACGCGTTTCTTGATCGCTATACCGTTGGGTTTGAACAGTTTCGCCCCTATCTGATGGGGGCGGCAGATGGCCAGCCCAAAACCCCGGAATGGGCTGCCGAGATCTGTGGCGTTGGCGCGGAAACCATACGCGCCTTGGCCCGGCGTATGGCCTCAACGCGCACGCTGATCACGGTTGCCTGGTCTTTGCAGCGCGCCGAACATGGCGAACAGCCCTATTGGATGTCGGCGGTGTTGGCGGCAATGCTGGGGCAAATCGGCTTGCCCGGTGGCGGGGTGGGCTATGGCTATGGGGCCATTGGCGGCGTGGGCAAATCGCTGATTGGCCTGCGCGGCATGACATTCTCGCAATTCGAGAACCCGGTGCAAAAAACCATTCCCGTGGCGCGCATTGGCGACATGCTGCGCAACCCGGGCCAGCCCTATGATTTCAACGGCCAGCGCGACACCTATCCAGATATCCGGCTGATTTACTGGGCAGGCGGCAACCCCTATCACCACCACCAAGATCTGAACGCGCTGCACGAGGCGTGGAAGGCCCCCGAAACCATCATCGTAAACGAGCCATGGTGGACAGCCACCGCCAAGCGTGCCGATATCGTCTTCCCCGCCACCACCCCGTACGAGCGCGAGGATATCGGCCGCTCGAATATGGATGAGTATTTGTTCTTCATGCCGCAGCTGATCGCGCCGCTGCACGAGGCGCGCGACGATTACGACATTTTTGCAGGGCTTGCCGCCCGGCTTGGCGCAGGCGCGGTGTTTACCGGCGGGCGCAGTTCGGCACAGTGGATACCAGCGCTTTATGATGAATACCGCAGCCTTGCCGCCGAACAGGGTATCGAGGTGCCAGATCTGGACAGTTTGAAAGCCCAAAACTGGGTGAAACTGCCCATTCAGGCACAGGGGCCGAACCGCAGTTTTTTCGCCCCCTTCCGCGAGGCCCCCGAAACCCATGCATTGGGCACGCCATCGGGCAAGATCGAGATTTTCTCTGAAACCATCGCCAGTTTTCACTATGACGATTGCCCCGGCCACCCCGTGTGGCTGCCCCCCAGCGAATGGCTGGGGGCCGCCACCGCGCAGGCGCCTTTGCACCTGATTTCGCCACAACCCGGCGACAAGCTGCACAGCCAGCTCGAGGCGGCATTGGCAGACCAGCCAGGCGCACGGCCGGAAACTGTGCTGATCCACCCCGATAATGCAGCCGAGCGTGGCATCAAAACGGGGGATTTGGTGCACGTGTTCAACGCCCGCGGCGCCGCCATGGCCCGCGCGAAGATAAGCAGCGATATTCACCCCAATGTTGTGGCCCTGCCCACCGGCGCCTGGTATGGCGACCCCGGCTGCGCAGCAGACCCGCATGGCAACCCCAATGTGCTGACCAAAGACGTGGGCACATCGCGGCTGGGGCAAGGCTGTAGCGCACATACTGCATTGGTTAACCTGCGCGCATTGCCCGTAGATGGCCCTGATCGCCCCAGCAAAGGCACCTGATCGCAGCTGTTCCCCCCCGAAAAGCCGCATGCAGGCGCCAAGGCATAAGCCGTGGGCGTTTGGCACGGCAGTGCCCGAAAATTGCAAACCGCAGTTAAAATGCGGCCCAAATTGCTATGCTTAATACTATATATTTTTCATGCATGCTTTTGATATTTGGCATTACCAATAGAGACATAGAAACGCTTTAGCGCTGGATTTACGAGGTTTTGATCTAAAAACCTCAAAAGATAAATCTATGCTACAGTCCCTGCGCAAATCAGCACGCTTAATTGCCATGGCAAGTTTTCTTGCCACCCCCCTTTCAGCTGCTGAACTGGTTGTGCCCTTTGCCGATGGCTTTTTTGGTGATCATCCAGATGGCTCGACAATCAGCGCGGATAATGTGCAGCTATTTTCAACGCTTGGGCTGGATCTGAACTTTTTTGCGCAGTCTTCGGGTGGTGTCAGCTTTGAGGATGATACGACCAACACAGCCGAATCCACCACATGTAATGGTGGCAACGATGTTCCCGGGCGCCTGCGTATTCGGGCGGGGGGGTATTTCACCGATATTCCCGGCTGTATCGATGGCAAATACAAAGATGGCGGCGCGACCATTGCGTATAATTTTAACCCCACCGCTGCCGGGCCCATTTCTTATCGGAACGCATCCGGGGCTTTGGTGACGATCAATATTGTAGATACGGTAAATTTTTCTGCCCTGACCATTGGCGTTATTAAAAACCCCTATTCCGCTGCTTCGCTGGATCCAACCAATCAATCCGATGCCGATCGCGACAATCAGCTGGATAATGGCGAGGCACTAAGCGGCGATTCCAGTGGCGTTTTAACCGACTTGAACCAATATCTGGTAACAGCGCGCCAAAACGAGCCTGCGGGCCCCATTTCGGTAAATTCTGTCACCTACCCCACCACAGAAACCTCTATGGTGGTGGATGGCCGCGTTACCCTTGCCGGGGGCGAAGAAGTATACATCATCGTCGACGGTCGCCTTTACACCACCACCTCGGGCGCGGTTTCGCTGGTAGATAATGGCGATGGCACCAAAACCTGGAGCTTGGATCTGGGCCAAAAGGCCGCCGGCACCTACGAGGTAACCGCCTGGATCATCGATGGCGATAACTGGATCCTTCAAGATAGCACAACAAATGAACTGGTGGTGGTAAACGACACCACAGCCCCCGTGGTAACCGCCGCACAGGTGTTTTCTTATGCCGAGAACCAGCAGGCCGGGGCCTTGGTGGGCACAGTTGCCGCAACCGATGCGGTGGGTGTTACCGCCTTTCGGTTCAGCACCTCGGGCACTGCCACATCCGCAGATGGCTATTACACGATTGCCACCGACGGCAAGCTGACACTGACCGCCGCCGGTGTGGCCGCAGGCGTGGCCAATAACGATTACGAGACCGGCGCAAACAGCTTTACCTACGCGGTTCAGGCGGGCGACGCGGCGGGCAACTGGTCGACCGCGGTGAATGTCACGCTGAATGTCACAGATCTCGACGAGGTTGCCCCCGTGGTAACCGCCGCACAGGTGTTTTCTTATGCCGAGAACCAGCAGGCCG
>CAJXSO010000079.1 GCA_913061505.1 uncultured Lutimaribacter sp. | reverse complement strand
GCCAGCAGCCAATCCAGCGCGCGGGTTGGCAAAATGCGGCGCAAGCTGCCCATGATATAGGTGGGCGTGGTGACGTAATAGCGCGGCGCGGGGTTTGGGCTGTTCAGCGCCTTAAGCAGTTTTGCCGTGACCGCCGATGGTGGCAGCTCAAACCGGTCTGGCCCGCGGCTTTCATAGAGCCGCTTAAGCAGGGTTGCGCGGTATTGCTCGGCCCGCGGGCTGTTTTGCCAATCGATCCATTTTTCAAAATGGGCAATCGAATTCGCCCGGATCTTTGATGTCACAGGCCCCGGTTCGATCAAGACCACATGAATGCCGGTGCCGCGCATTTCGATGCGCAGCGTGTCGCTAAGCCCCTCAAGCGCGAATTTGCTGGCATTATAGGCCGCGCGCCAGGGCGCCACCACCAGCCCCAAAACCGACGAGCAGTTTACGATATGCCCGTGGCCCTGGGCGCGCATCACGGGAATAACCTGGCGTGTCAGATCGTGCCAGCCAAACAGATTGGCCTCGAAAACCGCGCGCAGCGCGCCGCGAGGCAGGTCTTCGGCGGCGCCCGGGCAGGCATAGGCGCCGTTGTTAAACAGCGCATCCAGCCGCCCGCCGGTGGCTGCCAGCACATGGCCCAGCGCGGCGCTGATGCTGGCCTCGTCGGTGTAATCCAGCTGCACCGCGTCAAAGCCTTCGGCGGCCAAGCGCGCCACATCTGCCTGTTGCCGGCAGGCGGCAAACACCCGCCAGCCGGCGCGGCGCAGCCCGTGGGCGGCATCGTAGCCAATGCCAGAAGAGCAGCCGGTGATCAAAATGGAACGCTGTGTCATGCCCTTGGTAGAGGGGATTCGCCGCCATTTTGCAACGCTGCGCAGCTGTGGGCGCGAAAGTATTTTCGCGATGCTGCCTTTACGGCTTTTGCACCTGCGTCTATCACCAAGACATGAGCGATACATCCGACGATACCGGGGCCAACCCGTCAAGCATTTCCGAAACGCTGCGCCGCGCCATTGGCGAGCGGTATTTGACCTATGCTTTGTCCACCATCATGCACCGGGCACTGCCTGATGCGCGCGATGGGCTAAAGCCCGTGCATCGCCGCATTCTTTACGCGATGAACCGCTTGCGGCTGTCGCCCTCGGGGAAGTTTCTGAAATCGGCCAAGATCAGTGGCGACACGATGGGCGATTTCCACCCCCATGGGGATGCCGCGATTTACGATGCAATGGCGCGATTGGCGCAAGATTTCACCATCCGCTATCCGCTGGTCGACGGGCAGGGCAATTTCGGCAATATCGATGGCGATAACCCCGCCGCCAGCCGCTATACCGAGGCGCGTATGACGGTGATGGCCGAGGCGCTGCTGGCCGGGCTGGATGAAGACGCTGTTGATTTCCGCCCCAATTACGATGGCCGCCTGACCGAGCCTGTCGTGCTGCCGGCCTCGTATCCCAACCTGTTGGCCAATGGCGCATCTGGCATTGCGGTGGGCATGGCCACCAACATACCCCCCCATAATATCGACGAGCTGATCGCGGCCTGCTTGCACCTGATCAAAGCGCCAGATGCGCGCGATGATACCTTGTTGCAATTCGTGCCCGGCCCCGATTTTCCCACCGGCGGTGTTATTGTCGAGCCGCGCGAAAATATCGCCGAGGCCTATCGCACCGGGCGCGGCGCGTTTCGGTTGCGGGCAAAATGGCAGGTCGAAGACCTGGGCCGCGGCCAGTGGCAAATTGTGGTCACTGAAATCCCCTATCAGGTGCAAAAATCGAAGCTGATCGAAAAACTGGCCGAGGTGATTCAGACCAAGAAAGTGCCGCTGCTGGCCGATGTGCGCGACGAATCGGCCGATGATGTGCGCATCGTGCTGGAACCGCGCTCGCGCAATGTCGAGGCGGATATGCTGATGGGCATGCTGTTTCGCAACTCGGATCTCGAGGTGCGGTTTTCGCTGAACATGAATGTGTTGATCGATGGCCTGACGCCCAAAGTATGCTCGCTGAAAGAGGTGCTGCGCGCGTTTTTGGACCACCGCCGCGATGTGCTGGGGCGCCGCACGCGCCACCGTTTGGCCAAGATCGACAACCGGCTTGAGGTGCTCGAGGGGCTGCTTATTGCGTTTTTGAACCTCGATCGCGTGATCGATATCATCCGCTATGACGACGATCCAAAAGCCGCGTTGATGTATGAAGATTGGTCGCGCGCGCATCAGGCTGGCATCGTGCGCGCCACCTCCGAGCGCGATTACCTGTCGCCCCTGCGCGGGGTCGATCGTGGCGCGCTGCGCCTTGTGTCTGATCCGGCCGCGGCTGTGCCGGGGGCAATGGTGGGCGAGGCCGAAGATGCCAGCGCCGCCGCCGTGCCCCAACGCTTTGATGGGCGCGACGATGGCCTGTCAGATGTGCAGGCCGAGGCGATTTTGAACATGCGCCTGCGCAGTTTGCGCCGCCTCGAAGAAATGGAGCTGCGCGCCGAACAAGACCGGCTGATGGCCGAGCGGGCCGAGCTGGTTGATTTGCTGGGCGACGAGGGCCTGCAATGGGACCGCATCGCCCAAGAGCTGCGCGAGGTGCGCAAAAACTTTGGCGCCAAGGCCGATGGCGGCGCCCGTCGCACCGTGTTTGCCGAAGCGGGCGAAGTGGAAGAGGTGCCGCTAGAGGCCATGATCGAACGCGAGCCGATCACTGTGATCTGCTCGAAAATGGGCTGGATCCGGGCGATGACCGGCCATATCGATCTGACCCGCGAGCTGAAATTCAAAGATGGCGATGGCCCGCGCTTTGCCTTTCATGCCGAAACCACCGACAAGCTGCTGGTCTTTGGCACCAATGGGCGGTTTTACACCATTTTGGCGGCCAATCTGCCCGGTGGCCGTGGCATGGGCGAGCCGCTGCGCCTGATGGTTGATCTGCCCAACGAGGCCGAGATTTTGGAAATCTTGATCCATAAACCCGGGCGCAAGCTGCTGGTGGCCTCTAGCGCGGGCGACGGGTTTATCGTGCCCGAAGACGAGGTTGTGGCCCAAACCCGCGCAGGCAAAGTGGTGTTGAACGTCAAAGACGATGTGCGCGCCCAGGTGTGCCGCCCGGTTGCGGGGGATGCCGTGGCTGTGGTGGGCGAAAACCGCAAGGTGCTGGTTTTTGATATCGCCGAGCTGCCAGAAATGGCCCGCGGTAAAGGCGTGCGTTTGCAAAAATACAAAGATGGCGGGCTAAGTGACGCGCGCAGCTTTGTGCTGGCCGAAGGGCTTAGCTGGCAAGACCCGGCAGGGCGCACCCGCACCGAGCTGGAATTGTCGGAATGGATGGGCAAGCGGGCCAGCAGCGGGCGCATGGCGCCGCGCGGTTTCCCGCGCGATAACCGCTTTACCTGATCTGTCAGGCGCTATCGCCCAGCGGCTCGGCCATCAGCCACACACCGCCTTGGGGGCGCAGGGTTAAAATCATCACCGGGTCGGGGTTGCGCCCCGGCACCGGGGTGAAATTGAACCGCGCCAGCAACGTGGCCAGAATGATCACCGCCTCTTGCAGCGCAAAGCTGGCGCCAATGCAAATGCGCGGCCCGTCGCCAAAGGGCAGGTAGGCGTAACGGTCGATCGCCTTGCGCTCGGCAAAACGATCGGGATCGAACTGATCGGGGTTTTCCCACAGCAGGTGGTTGCGATGCAGCGCATAGATCGGCACCATCACCGTATCGCCGGGCAAAATCTGCCGCCCGCACAACGTGTCATGGCGCTGTGCGGTGCGGCTGATGATACCGGCCGGCGGGTATAGGCGCAGCGCCTCGTCAATGATTTGGCGGGTATAGGGCAGGGCGGGCAGGTCTTTGGCCTGCGCAGCGCGGGTGCCCAGGGCCGCGCGCGCCTCGGTGCGGGCGCGCGCCTGAACCGCTGGGTCGAAAGCGCACAGATACAGCGCCCAAGACAGCGCCAGCGCCGTTGTTTCATGGCCCGCCACGATGAATGTCAGCAGGTTGTCGCGCAGCTCGGCGGTGTTCATCTGGCGCTTGGTTTCGGGGTCTTGGCCCGCCAGCAGCAGATCCAGCAAATCGGGTATGCGGCCGCTGGGGCGCATGCGGCGCGCATCGATGGCCTGATCGGCCACCGCCTTCATCTGCCGCAACGCCGCCCCCGACATCACCCGCCCCGGGCGCGGCACCCATTCGGGAAAGCCCAGAATATCAAACAGGCTGATTTTGCCCGCCTCGGCAATATAGGCATCAATCGCCTTATGCACCGCGTCGCGATCGAAAGCCCCATCACCAGAAAAGGTGACATCCGAGATCACATCAAAGGTGGCGGCCACCATTTCATCGGCCATGTTCACCGCACGCGCGCCCGCCTGCGCCACCCGTTCGGCGCTGCGTTCGGCGGCGGCGGTCATGATCGGGGCCAGGTTGGTGACGTTGCGGTGGCTAAACACTGGCGCCGCCGCCCGGCGCTGCCAGCGCCAATGCGCCCCCTCGGCGATAAAGAGCGACTCGCCAATCGCGGGGCGCAGCAGGTTTTTTGTGACATCGGATTTTGGGTAATCCTCCAGCCGATCCAGCAGCATATGCCGTATGGCGCCCGGATCCATCACCATATGCCAGCGCTTGCCGGTTTTGCCCGAAACCATGGGCTGGCGGGTGGCGATCTCGGGCAAGATCGACAGCACATTGCGCCGGGCCGCAGACAGGCTTTTTAGCACGCCCCAAGGCTCGGTTACCAAGGGAACGCGCACGGGAAGGGTTGGATCAGACATGATGACCTCGCTTGCCCACCTATATAGGCGGCGGCCGTGCGCGGGCAATCCTGCGGCCGCGTTGCGCCGGGGGGTGGGCTGCGCTATGTCTGGGGCTGTTGTGGAAATGTGGTTTGGGGGCTGTGATGGTGAAACGATTTTTGGCAGGGCTTTGCATGCTGGCCCTTGGGGCCTGTACGAATGCAGACGATCTGCAAGAGGCCCCCGTTGATTTGGGCGATTTCAGCCTAAGCCACCGCATCGTTGTGGCGCCGAAAATGGCCCAGGGCCCCATGTCGCGCAGCGCCACCGAAGACGAGTGGAAAGAGGCCATCACCGCAGCCCTGTCGGAACGCTTTGACCGCTACAGCGGTGAAAAGCTGTATCATTTTGGCATTTCGGTCGAGGGCTACGTGCTGGCCCAGCCCGGCATTCCGCTGATTTTAAGCCCGAAATCGGTTTTGATCATCAACCTTTCGGTCTGGGATGATGCGGCAGGCGCCAAATTGAACCAAGAGGTTGAACAGATTACCGTGTTCGAAAGCTTCTCGGGTGGCAGCATCGTGGGCACCGGCTATACCAAATCGCGCGAAGAACAGCTGCAGGCGCTTGCGCGCAATGCTGCGAAGGAAATTCAATCCTATCTGGAACGCCAACGCCGCGATAAGGGCTGGTTTGGCCCAGAGGCGCAGATTGATAAAGGCAGCGATGAAGATAAGCCACGCGTGGCCGGGCAATCTTGAATAAACGCAAAGGGCGCTTGATTTTTCCCCGCCAAGCCAATATGTGGCGCGCGGAGTATGAACCGGGCCGCGCTGGCCCCCCAAACCATGAGGCGCCCAGAGGATGGCAAAGGAAAAGTTTGAGCGTACGAAACCACACGTCAACATCGGCACAGTTG
>CAJXSO010000078.1 GCA_913061505.1 uncultured Lutimaribacter sp. | reverse complement strand
GGGGCCATGGCCTGCCAATCCAATTGCGCGCGCAAAGCCACGTTGCGGCCCACGCAAATCAGCGCAGGCGCGGTGATGGCGCTGTCTTGCAGCGCGCCCGGCAGCTGGGCCAGGGTGGTTTCCACCAGCTTTTGGCTGGGCAGGGTGGCATGGGCCAAAATGGCGCAAGGCTCGTCCTTGGGGCGGCCGGCCTCGATCAGGCGGGCGGTGATCGTGGCGGCATGGGACAGGCCCATGTAAATCACCAACATCTGGCTGCCTTGGGCAATCGCCGCCCAATCCAGCGAGGCGGGGCTGGCGCCGGTGTGATCATGCCCGGTGACAAAGGTCACAGCCTGGTTGCAGGCGCGATGCGTCACCGGAATGCCGGCTGCGGCCAGGCCACCGATGCCAGCCGTAATGCCCGGCACCACACGAAAGGGCACGCCCGCCCGTGCCAGCACCTGCGCCTCTTCGCCGCCACGCCCAAAAACGTAAGGGTCGCCCCCTTTCAGCCGCAGCACCCGCAGGCCCTGGCGTGCCAGATCGACCAGATACTCGCTGATATCTTCCTGCCGGGCCGAGGTTTTTCCAGCCCTTTTGCCCATATTCACCAGCCGCGCCTGCGGTGCCCAATCCAGAATATCGCTGTTGACCAGCGCATCATGCACAACCACATCGGCCTGTTTGAGCGCGTTCAGCCCATGCAAGGTTAACAACCCCGGGTCGCCGGGGCCTGCGCCCACCAGCCACACCCAGCCGGGCTGCAATAGGGGCCATCCATGGGCCGGAAGGGGGAATGTTACGCTCATGGCGCCTGTGATGGCGCGAAATCTGCGGCCTGAAAAGAGGGCGCCGCCGCTACGCGCCGCAGGCTGGTAGACTGGCATTTTGGCTTTGGGCCAAGGCCCGGTGCAGATGGCCGCGATAGGGCCTGCCGGGGCGAATGGCGTTCTGCCAGCCGCCCCAGGGGCGAAATCTGTTCTTATTTCTTGGTGCTGGTGTCAGCCCCCACATTTTCGGCAAAAGCCACATCGAAGGCGGCTTTTTGGGCCTCGGAGGCGGCGGTTTGATTCTGCGCCTTCCATGTATCATAGGGCATGCCGTAGTAGATTTCGCGCGCCTCTTCCTTGCTCATCTCGATGCCACGCTCATTTGCGGCCTCTTGATACCACCGGCTTAGGCAGTTGCGGCAAAACCCTGCCAGGTTCATCAGGTCGATATTTTGCACATCGCTGCGCTTTTCCATCAGATGCGCACGCAAGGTGCGAAAGGCTGCGGCCTCGATTTCGATGCGGGTTTGCTCGTCGATGTTGCTGTTCATGTCGCTCTCCATCTCGCTCTTCATGTCGCTGGTCTTTGGGGAATGAGGGAAATATGGGGTTAGGGGGCCACTTGGTCTAGCGCGGTTTGCAACAAAGGCGCCAGCCGCGCGGCCCAATTTTGCTGTTGCGCCTGGGTTGCGATCAGGTCGTTGCGCAGCTCGATCAGGGTGTTGTGGCGCTGATGGGCCAGCGCGTGGCGGGCGATGGCATCATTGGGCAAATGCCCCGAATAGGGCTGGTTTTCGCCCACGCACAGATCGGGCTGCGCGCGCAGCAGCTGCAACAAGGGCTGCGACAGGCGTTGATCGGCGGCGTAAAGAATGCCCACATGCCAGGGCCGCGGCGGGCGCCCGCGCAGCTGCGGGGTAAAGCTGTGGATGGCCACGATCACCGTATCGGGGCGGCGCGCGGCCAGCTGCGCCAATGCGCTGTGATAGGGGCGGTGGCAGCGGTTGAGCCGCTCTTGCAGCGCCTCGGGGCCGGCATGGCGATTGGCGGGAATGATCGTGCCGTCATAAAGCTTCATCAGCAGCGTTGGGTCATCTTCGCCACGGTTCGGATCGATCACAAGGCGCGAGAAATTCGACAAGATCGCGCTGCACCCCAAATGCTGCGCCAGGGCCCGTGTCACCCCGGCGGCGCCAATGTCATAGGCGATATGGCGGTTCATATCCGCCGCCGCGATGCCCAGATCGCCGCCGCCCACAAAGGCGGGCACAGTGTTTGCCGCGTGATCGCAGGTGATCAACCAACGTGAGTTGGCGGTTTCATTCACAATTTCGAAGGGTGCATATGTCATAGGGCTGTCTTTTCCTTTGTGCAGGCTCTAGGACAGAACGCAGCAAATTGGAACTGCCGCCGGTTGCGGGCACGCTGAAAAATGGCACGCCCCTTTTGGCACCACACTGCCGCGTATTGGCAAAAGGAAATGATATGAGACGCAATCGCAATGTCAAAATCGTGGCCACCTTGGGCCCGGCATCAGATGGCTACGAGATGATCCGCGCCCTGCACGAGGCGGGGGCGGATGTGTTTCGCCTGAATATGAGCCACGGCAGCCACGACGAGATACGCGCCCGCCACGCGGCCATTCGCAAGGTCGAGGCGGATCTGGGCAGCCCCATTGCCATTTTGGCCGATCTTCAGGGGCCGAAACTGCGGGTTGGCACATTTGCAAATGACGCCGAAGATCTGGCCGAAGGGGCGATGTTCCGCCTTGATCTTGACAGCGCCCCGGGCGATGGCAGCCGCGTCTGCCTGCCGCATCCGGAAATTTTTGCAGCCCTTCAGCCGGGGGCGACATTGCTGGTGAACGATGGCAAAATCCGCCTGCAAGTGGTTGACTGTGGCGCTGATTTTGCCAATTGCGCCGTGCTGGTGGGGGGCGTGATTTCAAACCGCAAGGGGGTAAATGTGCCCGATGTGGTGCTGCCCCTGGCGGCGCTGTCTGAAAAAGACCGCGCAGATCTGGAATTTGTCTGCCAGCTGGGGGTGGATTGGCTGGCCCTGTCCTTTGTTCAGCGCCCCGAAGATGTGCACGAGGCCCGCAGCCTGGCGGCGGGCCGTGCGGCGGTGCTGTCGAAAATCGAAAAACCCGCGGCGGTAAAGGCCTTTGATCAAATCCTGGCGGCCAGCGATGGTATCATGGTGGCGCGTGGTGATCTGGGGGTGGAATTGCCGGTGCAAAACGTGCCCCCCATCCAAAAGCGGCTGGTGCGGCAATGCCGCTCGGCGGCCAAACCGGTGATCGTGGCCACGCAGATGCTGGAATCGATGATCGAAAGCCCCATGCCCACCCGTGCCGAAGTGTCGGATGTGGCCACCGCCATCTACGAGGGGGCCGATGCCATTATGTTGTCGGCAGAATCGGCGGCCGGTCACTATCCGCGCGAGGCGGTGGAAACCATGAATAACGTGGCCATCGAGGTGGAAAGCGACCCAACCTACCGCGAGGTGATCGAGGCCAGCCGCAGCGTGCATCGCCACACCGTGGCCGATGGCATCGTGGCGGCGGCGCGTGAGATTGCCGAAACCACCGATATTCGCGCGATTTGCTGCTATACCGAAAGCGGCACCACCGCCGCGCTGACCGCGCGCGAACGCCCGCGCGTGCCCATCATCGGCATGACATCGGTGCGCGCCACCGCGCGGCGCCTGGCGCTGACCTGGGGGGTGAACAGCGTGATGACCGGCGACATGACGCGCTTTAAGATGGCGGTGGTGAATGCCGCGCGCGCTGCGCGCGATGGCGGCTATGCCTCGGAAGCAGATCAGATCCTGGTGATCGCAGGCGTGCCCTTTAATGTGCCGGGCACCACCAATATCTTGCGCGTGGCGCCCTGCGAAGAGCGTTTGATATTTGCCACTGATCCGGGCTAATTTAGCACCGGTTCAGGGTAGGGGGTGCGCCGATGGGGCTGGATGCGGATAGCGTTTTGGTAATAGGCTTGGGGCTCTTGGTCTTGTCGATCCCTTCGATCGTTGCAGCCTATGCCGATAGGTATATTCCGCGCCTGTCCGTGTTGGTGTGCCTGTCGGGGCTATTGGCTGTGGGTTGGGCCTATTGGGCCAGCCCCACGGCCTATGGGCTGGCCGATATCCCAACGGTTTTGGTGCAGGTGATTGCGCGCTTTCTTTAGGAAATTGGGGCCAAACAGCTGTTTTTGCCCCTTGCATTAGCCCCCAGCCCCCCCTATACGGCGGCTTCGTGTTGCACGACCGGCCATAGTGGCATGCCGAGTCGTGCTGAAACCGAACCCAAATTTAAGGAGACGGAAATGCCCAAGATGAAGACAAAATCGAGCTGCAAAAAGCGGTTCAAGGTGACCGCAAGCGGTAAGATCAAAGCAGGTCAGGCCGGCAAACGCCACGGCATGATCAAGCGCACCACCAAATTCATTCGTGACGCACGCGGCACGACCGTCCTGTCAAAGGCTGATGAACAGATCATCAAGCCAATGATGCCCTACGCACGCTAAGGAGGTCTGAACCATGTCGCGAGTAAAAGGCGGAACCACCACCCACGCACGTCATAAAAAGGTCATCAAGGCCGCAAAAGGCTATTACGGCCGTCGCAAGAACACCTTTAAGGTGGCGCGCCAGGCGGTAGACAAGGCCAACCAATACGCCACCCGTGACCGGAAGGCGCGCAAGCGTAATTTCCGCGCGCTGTGGATCCAGCGTATCAACGCTGCGGTGCGTATGCATGACGAAACGCTGACCTATTCCACCTTCATCAACGGCCTGTCGAAAGCCGGTATCGAGGTGGATCGCAAGGTTCTGGCCGATCTGGCCGTGCACGAGCCCGAAGCATTCGGTGCCATCGTGGCCCAAGCCAAAGGCGCATTGGCCTAAGCCAGCGCTGCCATCGGCACCAAGATAAATCAGCCCGGTTGCGCCCTGCAGCCGGGCTTTTTGCTGCCCTGCCGGGGCATGGCTGCGTGGCAGCGCTTGCGCTTTTGCGGCAGGCCCGCTAGTCAGGCGCCAAACGCAATAAGGGGCCGGTTATGCAAGAGCTGCGCAACACATACATCGCCGCCGTGGCGGCTGTGCAAGACGAGGCCGCGCTTGAGGATCTGCGGGTTCAGGCGCTGGGCAAAAAGGGCGAGATCAGCCTGAAAATGCGCGAATTGGGCCAGATGAGCCCCGAAGAGCGCCAGGTGGCAGGCCCCGCGTTGAACGCGTTGAAAGACGAATTAACCAGCGCCATCGCCGCCAAGAAAGCAGCCCTGGCCGATGCCGCACTGGATGCACGCCTGCGCGCCGAATGGCTGGATGTCAGCCTGCCGGCCCGCCCGCTGCGCCAGGGCAGCCTGCACCCGGTGTCGCAAGTGACCGAAGAGGTGCAGACAATTTTTGCCGATATGGGCTTTGGCGTGGCCGAGGGCCCGCGCATCGAAACCGATTGGTATAATTTCGACGCGCTCAATATTCCCGGCCATCACCCCGCCCGCGCCGAGATGGATACGTTTTACATGCACCGCGCCGAGGGTGATGATCGCCCGCCTTTCGTGTTGCGCACCCATACCAGCCCGGTGCAGATCCGCGCGCTCGAGGCGCAGGGCGCGCCCATCCGCATCATCTGCCCCGGTGGCGTCTACCGCGCCGATTACGACCAGACCCACACGCCGATGTTCCATCAGGTCGAAGGGCTGGCGATTGACCGCGATATTTCGATGGCGCAGCTGAAATGGGTTTTGGAAGAGTTTTTCAGCGTCTATTTCGGCACCAAGGTGAAAACCCGCTTCCGCGCCTCGCATTTCCCCTTTACCGAACCATCCGCCGAGGTGGATATCCAGTGCAGCTGGGAAGGCGGCACCGTGAAAGTGGGCGAGGGCGATGATTGGCTCGAGGTGCTGGGCAGCGGCATGGTGCACCCCAAGGTGCTGGCCGCAGGCGGGATCGACCCGAATGAATGGCAGGGTTTTGCCTTTGGTATGGGCATCGACCGGATCGCCATGCTGAAATACGGCATCCCCGATCTGCGCGCGTTTTTCGATTCAGATCTGCGCTGGCTGCGCCATTACGGCTTTGCCAGCCTCGATGTGCCCACCATCCG
>CAJXSO010000077.1 GCA_913061505.1 uncultured Lutimaribacter sp. | reverse complement strand
CGCGCAACGCCCTCCACCCCACATATGCATCCCATGTGCAGGTCATGTATGCGCCCCGTGCATCCCCTTATTGCCCGCCCAATCCCTTGCCCCTGCCTGCGGTTGGCATTACACCCGAAAAAGCAAATCTGGAGGGTGGGCGATGGCCAACGATCTTTTCAACTCTTTCATGACCGGGCCCGATGAAAATGGCCGTTTTGGCGATTTTGGCGGGCGGTTTGTGTCGGAAACGCTGATGCCGCTGATTTTGGCCTTGGAAGAGGAATACGAAAAGGCCAAGACCGATCAATCCTTTTGGGACGAGATGAATGATCTGTGGGCCCATTACGTGGGCCGCCCCAGCCCGCTTTATTACGCCGAGCGGCTGACGCAGCATTTGGGCGGTGCCAAAATCTATATGAAGCGCGACGAGCTGAACCATACCGGCGCGCATAAAATCAACAATGTGCTGGGCCAGATCATTCTGGCACGCCGCATGGGCAAAACCCGTATCATCGCCGAAACCGGCGCGGGCCAGCATGGTGTGGCCACGGCCACGGTTTGCGCCAAGTTTGGCCTGAAATGCGTGGTCTATATGGGCGCCCATGATGTGGAACGCCAGGCGCCAAACGTGTTCCGCATGCGCTTGCTGGGCGCCGAAGTGGTGCCAGTGACCAGCGGCCGCGGCACGCTGAAAGACGCCATGAACGATGCGCTGCGCGATTGGGTGACCAATGTGCGCGATACGTTTTACTGCATTGGCACCGTGGCAGGCCCCCACCCCTACCCCGCCATGGTGCGCGATTTCCAGTCGATCATCGGCAAAGAGGTGCGCAGCCAATTGGCCGAACAAGAGGGCGAGGGCCGCCTGCCCGACACGGTGATCGCCGCCATCGGTGGTGGCTCGAACGCCATGGGGCTGTTCTACCCCTTCCTGGATGATCCCAGTGTCAACATCATCGGTGTCGAGGCCGGCGGCAAAGGTG
The DNA here is from genome assembly GCA_913061505.1 of uncultured Lutimaribacter sp. Lineage (GTDB taxonomy): Bacteria > Pseudomonadota > Alphaproteobacteria > Rhodobacterales > Rhodobacteraceae > CAJXSO01. Next base: position 4,937 of record CAJXSO010000077.1, on the reverse strand, counting down.
TTGACGAAAAAATGGAGCATTGCGCCAGCCTAACCGGCGGCCGCCCCGGCGTGCTGCATGGCAACCGCACCTATCTGCTGCAAGATGATGATGGCCAAATTCTGGAAGGGTTTTCCATCTCCGCCGGGCTTGATTACCCCGGCATTGGCCCCGAACATGCCTGGCTGCACGATATCGGGCGCGCCGAATATGTCTGGATCAGCGATAAAGAGGCGCTAGAGGCGTTTCAGCTGTCTTGCGCGCTGGAAGGGATCATTCCCGCGCTGGAACCCAGCCATGCCCTGGCCCATGTGATGAAAATTGCCCCCAAATTGCCCGCCGATCATATCATCGTCATGAATATGTGTGGCCGTGGCGACAAAGACATCTTTACCGTGGCCAAGCATCTTGGCTTCGATATGAAGGTCTAATCGCATAAACCCCGGATTAGGCGCGCCCATGACCCGATTTTGGGCGCGCCTAAACCTTAGGGGCATGGCCAAGCGCGCAGGTTTCGGCACAATAGCCCCAGACCGCCCGAAGGAGCCAACCATGACGCCCCGCATGATCGCTTTATCTGCAGCGCTTGCCTGCACCATCAGCCCAGCCTGGGGCAGCGACCTGGTAACAAGCGTCACCCGTCAATTGCTGAAACAGGGCTATAGCGACATCTCGACATCGCAAACATGGCTGGGGCGCACCCGCATCATTGCCATCGGCGATGACAGCCGCCGCGAGATTATCGTGAACCCGCGCACAGGTGAAATCCTGCGCGATTTTTGGCAAGACCTAGACGATAGCGATGATGACGATGATGACGACGACAGCGAAAACCGGCTGCTGAAGCGCGCAGAAAAAGACGCGGATAAAGATAGCGACAAAGACAGCGAAAAGGAGGCCGATTGATGCCTGCCAAAACTGTCTGTGCCAGCGGGGGCCTGCTGTGACACGCCTGCCCATTATTATTGCGATTGTGTTGGTCCAATCCGTTTGCGCCTTGTTTTTTATCTCCGATATCGTGCTGACAATTTTCGGCGCCCGCACCGCCCCAATCAGCTGGCAGACGCGCGAATTGCTGGAAATTGGCGCCGCGATCGGGCTGGTGTTGGGGGTGTTTTTGGGCTGGCTTAGCTTTCGCCAATCGGCCCTGCGGTCGCGCCGGGCCGAAGAGCGGCTGCGCGCAGCCTCGGGCGCGTTTCGCGATGTTATGGAAGAGCATTTCGCGAAATGGGCCCTGACCCCTGCCGAACGCGACGTGGCGCTGTTTGCGATCAAGGGCTTTTCCACAGCAGAAATCGCCAGCCTGCGCAAAACCAGCGAAGGCACGGTAAAGGCCCAAACCGCCGCGATCTATCGCAAGGCGGGCGTCAGCGGGCGGCCGCAATTGCTGTCGCTCTTCATCGATGAATTGATGGGCGATGGCCTGCCAGGCCTGGGCGACATGGCACAGCCCGGCGCCAGCGGATCCAGCGCCACAGGGGCCAGCACCACGCCCTGATTACAGGCTGTGCTGCTGCAAAATTTTCAGCGGCACGATGTCCAGCGCGCGGGCATGGGTGGCGTGCAAATTCACCTTTGGCGCGCATCCCTCGTCATGGGCCTGCAAAAACCGCGCTGCACATAGGCACCAGCTGTCACCAGGTTTCAGCCCGGCAAAGCGAAATTCGGGCCGCGGCGTAGACAGATCATTACCCACATATTTTGAATAGGCCAAAAATTCGGCGGTCATCACGGCGCATACGGTGTGGCTGCCGCTATCGGCCGCGCAGGTATTGCAGTGACCATCGCGAAAAAAGCCAGTGACCGGGTCGCTGCCACATAGCGCCAATGCCCCGCCCAAAACATTTACCGATGCATCTGGTTCCATCGCCCTGCGCCCTTTGCTTGCCCTGCCCCAGAATTGGTGCGCCCGTGGCCCGCGTCAAGCCCGCACAGGCGCGCTGTGGCTATCGGAACTTATCTAGCAAACGCTCCATCGGGCTGCGGATGTCAGCGGCATCGGTGCTGGGGGCCGATGATGGAGCGGCATTCGGGGGGGCAGGCTGTGGCGCCGGGCTGGTGCGCCGCGGTTTTGCCGCAGCGCCCGTATCGCCACGTGCCAAGGCCACCGCATTCATAAATTGCCCGCCATCACCGCGCGCCAAATGCGGCGCACCTTGGGCGATGCCACGCAGCATATCATCCAGCCAGGCCTGATCTGCCTTGGCAAAATCAGACAGCACATAGCCGGCAACCCGGTCTTTATGGCCGGGGTGGCCGATACCCAGCCGCACACGGGCATAGGCCTCGCCAATATGCTGGTGGATCGAGCGCAGGCCGTTATGGCCGGCATGCCCACCGCCCTGTTTCAGCCGCAGCTTGCCGGGGGCCAGATCAAGCTCGTCGTGGAAAACGGTGATATCTTCGGGGCCAAGCTTGAAAAACCGCATCGCCTCGCCCACCGATTGGCCGCTGAGGTTCATGAATGTATCAGGTTTCAGCAACAGCACCTTGTCGCTGCCCAGCCGCCCCTCGGACAGCTGGCCCTGAAACCGCCCACGCCATGGCTGAAACCCGTGGGCATCGGCAATACGCTCTAGCGCCATAAAGCCTATGTTATGGCGGTTATGTTCGTATTTTCCGCCCGGATTGCCCAGACCCACCCATAATTGCATGCCAAACCCCGGTTTTGCCCTTTGCTGTGATGTAGCGGCAGCGCCCGTAAAACTCAACGCGCAAGCCTGCTGTGGCGCCATAGAAAAAGGCGCGCCCCAGGGGAACGCGCCTTTTTACTGTCTATATCCCGGCCAAAGGCCTGCAGATATTATTCTTCGTCGCCCGCCTCGTCATCGGCCGCATCAGCCGAGCGCAGGCCCGACGGTGCCGAGATATTGGCAATCACGAAATCACGATCGATGGTGGGCTTTACGCCTTCGGGCAGGTCGGCATCGCTGATGTGGATCACATCGCCAATGTCACGGCCAGCCAGATCGATGGTGATATGGTCAGGAATATCGCCCGCCAGCACGTTCAGTTCCACCTCGGCACGCACAACGGTCAGCACGCCGCCTTTTTTCAGGCCGGGGGCTGCATCGTGGTTGATGAAATCAACGTGGATGAACAGGTTGATACGGCTGGTGCGGCGCAGGCGCATCAGGTCTACGTGCGTGGGCAGGTCTTTGACAACATCGCGCTGCACGTCGCGGCAGATCACGCGCACGTCTTCTTGGCCTTCGACCTTTAGGTTGAACAGGGTCGATTTAAAGCGGCCTGCTTTCAGGCGCTTCACCAGGGCGTTGAAGGGGATGTTGATCGGCAGCGGATCGGCTTCGCCGCCGAATACGATACCAGGAACCATGCCATCACGACGTGCCTGACGAGCGGCGCCCTTGCCTGTCCCCGTCCGAACCTCAGCGTGAAGATCAGGAATTTCTCCAGCCATAATAATTCTCCATAGGTTAGGGCGGGGTGCCTCCAAGGCTGTCACCCCGCGTGAAGCCGCGCGTATAGACTGGTTTGGCCTGATTGGAAAGGGGGAAAACGCATGGCCCGCGGGCCAAGATCAGTCTTGTTTCAGCGCCCCGTTTTCCCATGTGCCACTGGTTTCCTGCCCGTCAGAATAGCGCATTGTGCCGGCGCCCTGGCGCTTGCCGGCGCGGAAACTGCCCTCGTAGACATCGCCATTGGCATAGGTGGCCACGCCTTGGCCAGAAATCTCGCCCTGTTGCCACTGGCCCACATAGCGAAAGCCATCGGCCATGATAATTTCGCCCTCGCCATGGCGCTGGCCATTTTCGAACTGGCCTTTGTAGACCGTGCCATCGGGGTAGGTGGCGGTGCCCTGGCCGTGGCGCTGGCCGGCAAGCCAGGCGCCCTCGTAGCGGTAGCCATCGGGGTAGGTCATGATGCCAAAGCCGTGGTTTTTGGCATCCAGGTAGCCACCTTCGTAGATCAGCCCATTGGCGTAAACCGCCCGGCCCTGCCCCTCGATCACACCGGCGCGCCATTCGCCCTCGTAGACCGAGCCATCGGGATAGGTGATTTTGCCGATACCATCGGCCAGATCATTGCGAAATTGCCCCTCGTAGACCGACCCATCGGGGTATAGCACGCGGCCCTGCCCCTCGATCTGGCCAGCCAGCCAGGCACCTTCGTAGCGGTAGCCATCAGCGCCGGTAAACACGCCCTGCCCCTCGCGGCGATCATCGACGAAATTGCCCTCGTAGACATCGCCATTGGCGTAGCTCAGCCGCCCCTGGCCAACGCGCCGGCCGTTATCGAAACCGCCTTCATAGACATCACCATTGGATTGGGTCAGCTTGCCCTGCCCCGACATTTGGCCCGCCTGCCATTCGCCCTCGTAGATCATGCCATCAGGCAGGCGCAGCGTGCCTGTGCCATCGCGCATGCCGGCGCGCATTTGGCCCTCGTAGACCGAGCCATCAGGATAGGTGATCTGGCCCTGCCCCTCTTTCACGCCATCCACCCAATCGCCATCGTAGACATAGCCGCCCGCCGCCTCTAGCAGGCCGCGGCCGTGGTGTTTGGTATCGCGGAACTGGCCCTCGTAGCGCACGCCATTGGCATAAACCGCCACGCCACGCCCGGTGATGCGGCCATCGGCCCATTCCCCCTCGTAGGTGCCGCCATCGGCAAAAACGATTTTGCCCAAGCCCTCGGGTTTGCCCTTTTGGAACTCGCCCTCGTAGACCGAGCCATTGGGAAAGCGTGCCACGCCCCGGCCGCGAATTTCACCAGCCACCCATTCGCCGGTGTATTCGTAGCCGCTGGGCAGGCGATAGGTGCCTTGCCCGTGCTGCAACCCGTCTTTGAACGCCCCTTCATAGACGCCGCCATCGTCGTATTGCTTGCTGGCGCGGGCACTGTCTTGGGCGGTGGCGGGCAGGCCCAAGGCCAGCGCCATCAGCGCCACCCCAAGTGGGGCTGCGCGAAACCGTGCCATTTTACCTGCCTGCATG
>CAJXSO010000076.1 GCA_913061505.1 uncultured Lutimaribacter sp. | reverse complement strand
GCATGCTGGATGACCCGCTGGTGCCCCTGGCAGGCTAGGGCCTGACTGCCCGCTTTTCACCGCGCCCCCAAACCGCTATGCCTGTGGCGCGGGCCCATGTGCCCCCTATAGCGCCAGAAATTTGCGGGGATCTGATGCAACCAATCTATGCCGTCGGTGATATTCACGGCCAAAACACCATGCTGGAAGATACCCTGGCGCTGATTGAAAAAGACGGCGGCACCGATGCCCCGATCGTATTCTTGGGCGATTACGTGGATCGCGGCCCAGATAGCCGTGCCGTGGTGGAAACCTTGGCCCAGGGGCTGCAGGCCGGGCGCAATTGGGTGTGCCTGAAAGGCAACCACGACCGCATGTTTGAATGGTATCTGGAAACCCCCCCGCGGCACGACCCCTATATGCTGGTGGGCATGCATTGGTTCAGCCCCAAAATTGGCGGCGCCCAGACGCTGGCCGCCTACGGCATCACCGAAATCGAGGGCCGGCGCCTGTATGAACTGGGCGGTGAAATTCTGGCCAAAGTGCCACCCCATCACGCGGCCTTTTTGCGCGGCTTGCAGCTGTGCCATCACACCGAGGGGCTGTTTTTCGTGCATGCAGGTATTCGCCCCGGCGTGCCGCTAGGCCAGCAAAGCGAAACCGATATGCTATGGATCCGCGAGGTGTTTCACACCGACACGCGCGATCACGGCGCCTTGGTTGTGCATGGCCACACCCCGGTAGATCAGGCCACCCATTACGGCAACCGCATCAACCTGGACAGTGGCGCAGGCTATGGCCGCCCCATCAGCGCGGCTGTTTTTGAAAACGGCCAAGTGTGGCAGCTAACCCCAAAAGGCCGGCAACCGCTGCCACAGGCTGCACCTGGCAGCGCCTAAGCGCTAGCTGGCATCAAAATCCAACACCAGCTTATCGGTTGTCGGCCGCGCCTGGCAGGCCAGCACAAAGCCTGCCTGCAATTCCCACGCCTCTAGCGAGTAATTCACCGCCATCTCGGCCTGCCCATCGGCCACCTTGCAGCGGCAGGTGCAGCACATGCCACCTTTGCAGGAATAGGGCAGCTCTAGCCCATTGCGCGCGGCGGCATCCAGCACAGTGTCATCGCCCGCCTGCATGCTAAACTGGCGCCGCGCACCATCAAGCACCACCTCAACAATGGCGCCCTGTTCCGCCGCCTCTGCCGCCGCCGCCGAGCGGGGCGCGCGCGGGGCATCACCAGGCTGGAAGAACCGTTCGAAATGCACCAGGCCCTGATCGATCCCCAGCTCATTTAAAGTGGCGCAAACATCATCGATCATATCGCCCGGACCGCATAGAAAAACCCCATCGGCCCCCGCCAGATCTACCGCCCCAGCCGCTGCCAGCGCGGCAAGTTTTTCGCCCGTGATGCGCCCGTTTAACACCGCAACATCTTGCGGCTCGCGGCTTAGAATATGAATCAGCGTCAGGCGATCCAAATATTGGTCTTTCAGATCATCCAGCACTTGGCGGAACATAATGCTGTCATGATTGCGATTGCCATAAATCAGGCACACCCGCGCCCCCCGGGCCAAGGCCGCCGCGGCGATCGATACCATAGGCGTTATGCCAGAACCTGCAGCCACCAAAACGATATTGCTCTCTTGGCCCAGCGTAAACCGGCCCTCGGGCGGCATCACCTGCAGCACATCACCCGCCTTAAGCCCCTGCGCCCAAGCGGAAAACGCCCCGCCTGGCACATGCTTGATCCCCACTGAAACCGGCTGGCCTGGCACGCTGGCAATCGAATACGACCGGCGCATGTCGTGCCCATCGACGGTGGCGCGCAGGGTCAAATATTGGCCCGGCTGCCAGGCAAAATCGGTGCCATCCGCATCGAATGTTACGGCCACCGCATGGGCGGTTTCAGGCCGTACCTCGCGGATTTTCAGCTGGTGAAACATAAAGCCCCCTCAGATACATTTGAAATAGTCAAAAGGCTCGCGGCATGCACAGCACCGGTATTGGGCCTTGCACGCGGTCGAGCCAAATTCGCTTAGGCGTTCGGTATCACCGCTACCACACCGCGGGCAGGCCACATCGGCTGCCTGAAACAGGCTGGCTTTACCCGCCCCCGCAACTGGCGGCGCGATGCCATAGGCGCGCAACTTTTCTCGGCCCTCGGCGGTGATCCAATCGGTGGTCCAGGGCGGCGATAACAGCCGCTCGATCCGGGGCTCAAACCCGGCATCGCGCAAAGCAGCCTCGATGGCCAGCTCGATCGCCAATACAGCCGGACAGCCCGAATAGGTGGGCGATACGCCCGCCACGGCCAACCCATCTTGCAGCCGCACCCAGCGCAAAATACCCAGATCTGCCACCGTTACACAGGGCACTTCAGGGTCGGGCACCGCAGCGGCGGCCGCCCAGGCGCGGGCCTCCTGCAGCGCAAGCACGGCCATTACCAGCGCGCCCCCGGATGGGCACGGTGCAACACCTGCATCTCGGCCAACATATGGCCCAAACCCTCGCCATGCAGCCCCTGGCGCCCGCCACGCAACACAGGCCCACCCTGCGGCACAGCCAAAAGCGCCTGTTCAAAAATCTCGGCAATCATCGCCTGCCAGGGCGCCCGCATCTGCGCGCGCTCGGGCAACAGGCCTGCAGCCTCGGCCGCAGCCGCCGCATCCGAGCTTTCAAACAGCTCTTCGGTATAAAGATGCAGCGCCTCTACCGCAGCCCGCATACGCGCGCCGCTTTCCTCGGTGCCATCCCCCAGCCGCACCACCCACTCGCCCGCATGGCGAATATGATAGGCCATTTCCTTTTCGGCCTTGCCCGCCACACCGCGCAACACCTCATCACTGCTTTGCGCCAACACAGCCAGCCAATAGGGCCGCATGAAGGCGGCAAAATACAGGCTGCGCAGCATCGTATGGGCAAAGTCTTCGTTGGGCCGTTCAACCAGCAGGCAGTTGCGATACTCGCGCTCGCCGCGCAAATAGGCCAGCTCGTCCTCGCCCCGGCCTTGCCCCTCTAATGCGCCGGCATGGGCATACAGCGTGCGCGCCGATCCAATCAGATCCAGCGCCATATTCGGCATGGCCAGATCTTCTTCCAGCATCGGCGCATGCCCGCACCATTCGCTGATCCTGTGGCCCAAAACCAGATGGTCATCGGCCAGCTCTAGAACCGCCTCGAAAACCGCCATCACATATGCCCCACGTCTTCGGGTATCTCGTAAAAGGTCGGGTGGCGGTACACCTTATCGGCGGTGGGCTCAAAATTCTCGCCCGCCTGCACCGGGTCGCTGGCCACAATATCGGCCGAGCGCACCACCCAGATCGAATTGCCCTCGCCCCGCCGCGTGTACACATCACGCGCCGCCTGCAGCGCCATCACCTCGTCGGCGGCATGCAACGAGCCGGCATGCTTGTGCGACAGCCCGTTGCGCGGGCGAATGAAAACTTCCCACAGGGGCATGGCCCCGCTGGTGGCCTGTGTCATGGCGCTTTCCTTCATCTTGCTGCAAATACTCATATCCCACCGGCACCCAAAAGCGCCGAGGCGGGTTATTCTGCGGCCATTTTCCGCGCGCGGCGTTTTTCGGCATGGGCCAATGCCGCCTCGCGCACCCAGGCGCCATCGTCCCAGGCTTTGCGGCGCGCCTTTATGCGGTCGCGTGCCATTGGGCCATTGCCCTTGACCACGGCCCAAAACTCGTCCCAGTCGATCGGGCCATGGTCATAGCCGCCCTTTTCTTCGTTCCAGCGCAACGCCGGGTCGGGCAGGGTTAGGCCCAGGTATTCGGCTTGCGGCACGGTCGCATCGATGAATTTCTGCCGCAGTTCATCGTTGGTAAAGCGCTTGATCTTCCAGGCCATCGATTGGTCAGAATGCTGGCTGTCGGCATCATGGGGGCCAAACATCATCAGCGCGGGCCACCACCAGCGGTTCAACGCATCTTGCGCCATGGCTTTTTGCGCAGGCGTGCCCTGGGCCAGGGTCATCACAATTTCATAGCCCTGCCGCTGATGGAATGATTCCTCTTTGCACACGCGGATCATAGCGCGCGCATAGGGGCCATAAGAGCACCGGCACAGCGGGATCTGGTTCATAATCGCCGCGCCATCGACCAACCAGCCAATGATGCCGATATCGGCCCAGCTTAATGTGGGGTAGTTGAAGATCGACGAGTATTTGGCTTTGCCAGACAGCAGCTCTTCGGTCATCTGTTCGCGGCTGACGCCCAGCGTTTCGGCGGCGGAATATAAATACAGCCCGTGCCCGCCTTCGTCTTGCACCTTGGCCAAAAGTGCGGCTTTGCGTTTCAGGCTGGGCGCGCGGGTTATCCAATTGCCTTCGGGCAGCATGCCCACAATTTCAGAATGCGCATGTTGGCCGATCTGGCGCACCAGGGTGCGGCGATAGCCCTCGGGCATCGGATCGTTCGGTTCGATCTTTTCTTCGGCATCCACACGGGCCTGGAACGCTTGCAGGAATTCGGGCGTTTCGGTGGTGGTGCCATCAGCACCGATCAATCCTTGAGAATACATGCGGGCTCCTCCTGTCGCTGGGGCAAGTATATGTTACAAACATTAATTCGAAAACTGTTTTTTGTAACACTTGCCAAAGAATGCGCCGCCCCGCATCTATTGATCATGAACAAAACATTGATTTCCTTTGGTCATGGCTATGTTGCGCAGGCTTTGGGGCAGGCGTTGCTGGCCGATGGCTGGCAGGTTTTTGGCACCACACGCGATGCCGCGCGCGCCGATGCATTGGCCAAAACCGGGGTTACGCCGCTGCTGTGGTCCGATGCCGGGGCGATTCGCGCGGCACTGGGGCAGGCCAGCCATCTGTTGGCCTCGGCCGCGCCCGGCCCGCAGGGCGAGCCGGTTTTGGCAGATTTTGGGCCCGCCATTTCCCAGGCCGCGCGGCAATTGCACTGGGCGGGCTATCTTTCCACCACCGGGGTGTATGGTGATCACCAAGGCGGTTGGGTCGATGAAACCACAGCCCTGGCGCCCAGCACAGCGCGTGGCAAGGCGCGGGTTGCGGCCGAGGCCGAATGGCAGGCCATTAAGGATTTGCCACTGCATATTTTCCGCCTTGCGGGTATTTACGGCCCCGGGCGTGGGCCTTTTGCCAAGCTGCGCGCAGGCACTGCCCAGCGCATTGTCAAACCCGGGCAAGTGTTTTCGCGCATTCATCGTGATGACATCGTGCAGGTTCTGCGCGCCTCGATGGCGCATCCAAACCCCGGCCGCATCTACAACCTATGCGATGACGACCCCGCCCCGCCCCAAGATGTGATTGGCCACGCAGCCCAATTGCTGGGCCTGCCCATGCCACCCGAAATTGCCTTTGATCAGGCGGATCTGGGGCCAATGGCGCGCAGTTTTTATGCCGAAAGCAAGCGTGTCTGCAACGCACGGATCAAGCAAGAACTGGGCGTAGCGCTGGCCTATCCCACCTATAAACAGGGTTTGGCTGCGCTCTTGGCCGCGGGCGAATAGCGCGGCTTAAGCGCGCCGCCCCAACACAGCCGCGCCCAAAAGGCTGAGAACCTGCGCCTCGATATGGGGGGCGTTCAACCCGGCGGTTTCATACATATCGGCGGGGCTGGCATGATCGATAAAGGCATCAGGCAGCACCATCGAGCGGAATTTCAACCCACCGTCAAACACGCCTTCATTGGCCAGAAACTGCGCCACATGGCTGCCAAAACCGCCCACAGCGCCCTCTTCGATGGTGATCAGCGCCTCGTGCTGTGCCGCCAATTGCAAGATCAAGGCATGATCCAGCGGCTTGGCAAAGCGGGCATCGGCCACTGTGGGGGAAATGCCCCGCGCCTCTAGCGCCTCGGCCGCTTTCAGGGTTTCGCCCAGCCGCGTGCCAAATGACAAAATCGCCACTTGTTTGCCCTGGCGCAGCACGCGGCCGCGGCCGATCTCTAGCAGCTCGGGCGCATCCGGCATTTGCACGCCCTCGCCCTCGCCGCGGGGGTAGCGAAAGGCAATGGGCCCGCCGTCATAGGCGGCAGCGGTGGCCACCATATGCATCAATTCTGCCTCATCTGCTGCGGCCATCACCACCATGCCGGGCAAATTGGCCAGATAGGCAATATCGAAACT
>CAJXSO010000075.1 GCA_913061505.1 uncultured Lutimaribacter sp. | reverse complement strand
CCTGCCAATGACGATCGTGGGCGCGGCCAACCCGGTGCCTGTGCGCTATGTGGTGCCCGTGCCCTCGGCGCAGGTGAAATCGGCCGTGCTGCTGGCGGGGCTGAACGCCCCGGGCCAGACCGTGGTGATCGAAAAGGAAGCCACCCGCGATCATACCGAACGGATGCTGGCAGGCTTTGGCGCCACGATCACCACCGAAGACAGCCCCGAAGGCCGGGTGATTACCCTGACAGGCCGGCCCGAATTGCGCGCCCAAACCATCGCTGTGCCGCGCGATCCCTCCTCGGCGGCCTTTCCTGTATGTGCGGCACTTATTGTGCCGGGTTCCGATGTCTTGGTGCCCAATATCGGGCTAAACCCCACCCGCGCCGGCCTGTTTTACACCCTGCAGGAAATGGGCGCCGATCTGACATTTGAGAATACGCGCGAAGAAGGGGGCGAGCCTGTGGCAGATCTGCGGGCGCGCTATTCGCCTGATATGCGCGGCATCAGCGTGCCACCCGAGCGCGCCGCCAGCATGATCGATGAATACCCCATTTTGTCGGTGGTCGCAGCCAATGCCCAAGGTGTGACCGATATGCAGGGGGTGCGCGAATTGCGGGTGAAGGAATCAGATCGCATCGCCGCCATGGCCACAGGGCTGCGCGCCGCGGGCGTTGCGGTTGAAGATGGGCCAGATTGGTGGCGCGTCACGGGGCTGGGCGCCGGTGCCGTGCCGGGTGGGGCCGTGGCCGAAACCCATCTGGATCATCGCATTGCCATGTCGTTTTTGATTTTGGGCATGGCCAGCCAGAACCCGATGCAAATCGACGATGGCAGCCCGATTGCCACCTCGTTCCCAATTTTTGAAAACTTGATGCGCGGGCTGGGCGCCGATCTGGCCCAGCTTTGAACCTAACGCAAAGGGGGCAGTTGCATGCGCTTTACCATTGCCATTGACGGGCCTGCCGCCGCCGGAAAGGGCACGATTTCCAAGGCTGTCGCCCAGCATTTCGGCTTTGCCCATCTGGATACGGGGCTGCTCTATCGGGCGGTTGGGGCGCAAATGCTGGCCGGTGTGCCCCCCGTTGAGGCCGCACAAACCCTGCAGGCCGATGCGCTGGATGCGGCCAAGCTGCGCAGCGCTGACGTGGCACAAGCTGCATCGAAAGTGGCTGCAATCCCCGAGGTGCGCGCCGCCTTGGTGGATTTTCAACGCGCCTTTGCCAGCCGCGCCGGTGGCGCGGTGCTGGATGGGCGCGATATTGGCACGGTCATCTGCCCCGAGGCCGAAGCCAAGCTGTTTGTCACCGCCACCCCCGAGGTGCGCGCCACCCGCAGGCATTTGGAACTGACCGCCGCCGGCAGCAGCACCGATTACGCAACCGTCTTGGCCGATGTCAAAGAACGCGACGCGCGCGATATGAACCGCGCCGATGCCCCGTTGCGCCCCGCCGCTGATGCCGTGGTGCTTGACACATCGCAGCTCAGCATCGCGCAAGCCATCGCACAGGCGATCGCCGCCATCTCCAGCAAACAACAAAGGTGAACCACATGCCCCTGCAAAGCCGCATCATTGGCACCGATACCGTATCCGCCATCGGCATTGGCGCCATGTCATTTGCCGATTTTTACGGCCCCACCACCGAAGAAAACAGCTACGCCATTTTGGATGCCGCGGCCGAGCTTGGGGTCAACCATATCGACACCTCGAATATTTACGGGATGGGGCGCAGCGAAACCGCCATTGGCGCATGGTTGGCCGCCAACCCCGATCAGCGGGCCAAAATGCATATCGCCACCAAGGGCGGCATTACCCGCGATGAAAACAACACCCGCTGTTTTCGCAACGATCTGGCCCATCTCGAGGCCGAGCTTGACAAAAGCTTGGCCCGGATGGGGGTAGATTACGTAGATCTCTACTACATCCACCGCCGCGAGGCCGAACGCCCCATCGAAGAGGCAACCCAGGCGCTGGCAGCCCTGGTGGCCAAGGGCAAAACCCGCGCCATCGGGTTTTCGGAAATCGCCCCCAGCTCGCTGCGGCGCGCCCATGCGGTGCACCCGGTGGCGGCTGTGCAATCGGAATATTCGCTGGCCACGCGATTTGCCGAATTGGGCTTGGTGCAAACCTGCGCAGAATTGGGCACCACGTTGGTGGCGTTTTCGCCAGTGGGCCGCACCCTGCTGACCGACCGGCCCGTCACCACCGCGCGCCTGGCCGAGATGCCTTTTTTGCAAAGCAACCCGCGCTTTCAGGCGCCCAACCTGGCCGCGAATATCGCCCAAACCGATAAATTCCGCGCGCTGGCCGCCGATATGGGCCAGCCCGCCGCAGCCCTGGCCATTGCATGGCTCTTGGCGCAAGGGGCGCATGTTTTGCCCATTCCCGGCACCCGGTCTGTGGCGCATTTTCGCGAATTGGTGCAAGGCGCGCAGCTGGCACTGAGCCCCGAAGATCTGGCGCGCATCGCACAGGTGCTGCCGGTGGGCTGGGCCCATGGCGATCGCTATTCGGCCGAACAATGGGTAGGCCCCGAGCGGTTTTGCTGATCGGCCAAAACCGGGCAGTTGCGCCTTGCTTTATGCCCGGTTTCCCCCTATAGCCCCCCTGTCGAAACGGCAAACGCGCCGCAGGGGCAAAAGGCAGAGCAGGGTCGGTGCCATCCGGCCCCTTTTGTTTTGCGGCGGCCCAGTGACCAACCCCAAGACCGGCGGAGACAACCGCACGGCCAGAAACACATACGTAAAGGACTGATGCCACATGGCGAATACGATGGACGAGTTTGAAGCGCTCTTGAACGAAAGCTTCGAAATGGACACCCCCGAAGAGGGTTCGGTTGTCAAAGGCAAGGTTATCGCAATCGAAGCGGGCCAAGCCATCATCGACGTAGGCTACAAAATGGAAGGCCGCGTTGATCTGAAAGAATTTGCAAACCCCGGCGAAGCACCCGAAATTGCTGTTGGCGACGAGGTAGAAGTTTACCTGCGCTCTGCAGAAAATGCCCGTGGCGAAGCTGTCATTTCCCGCGAAATGGCCCGCCGCGAAGAAGCATGGGATCGCCTGGAAAAAGCCTATGCCGATGATGCGCGCGTCGAAGGCGCCATCTTTGGCCGTGTCAAAGGCGGCTTTACCGTGGATCTGGGTGGCGCAGTTGCCTTCCTGCCCGGCAGCCAGGTTGATGTGCGCCCCGTGCGCGATGCCGGCCCGCTGATGGGCCTGAAACAGCCCTTCCAGATTTTGAAAATGGACCGCCGCCGTGGCAACATCGTTGTGTCGCGCCGCGCCATTTTGGAAGAAAGCCGCGCCGAGCAGCGCGCCGAGGTGATCGGCCAGCTGTCCGAAGGCGACACTGTGGATGGTGTGGTGAAAAACATCACCGAATACGGTGCATTCGTGGATCTGGGCGGTGTTGATGGCCTGCTGCACGTCACCGACATGGCATGGCGCCGTGTGAACCACCCCAGCGAGATCCTGACCATCGGCGAAACCATCAAGGTTCAGGTGATCAAGATCAACAAAGACACCCACCGCATCAGCCTGGGCATGAAGCAGCTGCAAGAAGATCCGTGGGATCTGGTGGCGGCGAAATACCCGCTAAGCTCGGTGCATCAGGGCCGCGTGACCAACATCACCGATTACGGCGCATTCGTGGAACTGGAACCCGGTGTCGAAGGCCTGGTGCACGTCTCGGAAATGTCGTGGACCAAGAAAAACGTCCACCCCGGCAAAATCGTTTCGACCAGCCAGGAAGTGGAAGTTATGGTTCTGGAAATCGACGCCTCCAAGCGCCGCGTTTCGCTGGGCCTGAAACAGACCATGCGCAACCCATGGGAAGTGTTCGCTGAAACCCACCCCGAGGGCACCGAAGTTGAAGGTGAAGTGAAAAACATCACCGAATTCGGCCTGTTCATCGGCCTGCCGGGCGATATCGATGGCATGGTGCACCTGTCCGACCTGTCGTGGGACGAGCGCGGTGAAGATGCGATCCAAAGCTACAAAAAGGGCGACATCGTCAAAGCTGTCGTTTCCGAAGTGGACGTGGAAAAAGAGCGCATTTCGCTGTCGATCAAAGCATTGGGCGGCGACAAGTTCTCGGAAGCTGTGGGCGGCGTAAAGCGTGGTGGTATCATCACCGTGGCCGTCACCGCGATCGAAGATGGCGGCATCGAGGTGGAATACGAAGGCATGAAATCCTTCATCCGCCGCTCGGATCTGTCGCGTGATCGTGCCGACCAGCGCCCCGAGCGTTTCTCGGTTGGTGACAAGGTCGATGTGCGCGTCACCAATGTTGACAGCAAAACCCGCCGTCTGGGCCTGTCGATCAAGGCACGCGAAATCGCCGAAGAAAAAGAAGCCGTTGAACAGTATGGTTCGTCCGATTCGGGCGCCTCGCTGGGCGATATTCTGGGCGCAGCCCTGAAGGGCGACAACTAAGATCAGCCGGGCCAAGCGCCCGCTGCATCACAGGCCCCGCGGCGCAGGCTGCGGGGCCTTTTCTATTTCAAGGCGCGAATCACAGGAGCAATACCGCAAAGAAACGGTGCGCCCCCCCTGAAACAGCCCGAAATCAGCCGCCCCCGGTGCCCCGAAACCCGGCAGCGATAGCGAAATCAGGCAATTTAGCCCCCCATCACCCCAGCCAGCCTATTCCCGTGGCGCAGTTTAATTCATATAGTCGAACAAAAGGGCGCAAAGCCTGTATCACACCAGGGGGGATTGATTGGCATGATACGTTCGGAACTCATCCAAAAAATCGCTGACGAAAACCCGCACCTCTACCAGCGGGATGTCGAAAAGATTGTGAACACGATTTTTGACGAAATCACCGATGCCATGGCGCGCGGTGACAGGGTTGAACTGCGTGGGTTTGGGGCGTTTTCGGTAAAGAAACGCGATGGGCGCACGGGCCGAAACCCCCGCACGGGCGAGTCGGTCGAGGTGGAAGAAAAACACGTTCCGTTTTTCAAAACCGGCAAATTGCTGCGCGATCGCCTGAACGGAAAGTAAAGCGATGCGGTATCTGCGCTATCTGTGGCTGGCCAGTGTGGCCTTTGTGTTTGTCATTCTTGCATTGGCAAACCGCGGCAGCGTGACGCTGTCCACCCTGCCAGATGGCTTGGCGCAAATACCTGGCATGGGGGTTTTGGCCCACTCGATCGATGTGCCGCTTTTTGCGGTGCTGTTTGGCGGCGTGGTGTTGGGCCTGGTTTTGGGCCTGATCTGGGAATGGTTCCGCGAACACAAGCACCGCGCCGATGCCAGCCGCAAAACCGCCGAGGTAAACCGCCTGCAACGCGAGCTGAAAAAGGCCAAAGGCCCCAAGGGCGATGGCGGCGACGATGTGCTGGCCCTGCTGGATAAGGCCAGCTAAGGCGCGATGAGCTCTGTCAAAGTTAAAATCTGCGGCCTGACCCGCGAGGCCGATATGCTGGCCGTGGCCCAGGCCGGCGCCAGCTATGCAGGGCTGGTATTTTTTGCCAAGTCACCGCGAAATCTGGGGCTGGAACAGGCCCGCGACCTGGCGCTGGCAGCACCCGTGGGGCTGGCCAAAGTGGCGCTGACGGTCGATGCCGATGATGCCACGCTGGATGCGATTGTGCATAGGGTGCCGCTGGATATGCTGCAGCTGCACGGGCGCGAAACACCCCAGCGCGTCAGCCAGATCAAGGCGCGATATGGCCTGCCGGTGATGAAGGCATTGGGCATTGCAGATGCCGAAGACCTGCAGAAAATCGATCAATATGCCGGCGTGGCCGATCAACTGCTGATCGATGCCAAGCCCCCCACCGGCAGTGCCCTGCCCGGCGGCAACGGGCTGGCCTTTGATTGGCGGCTGCTGCAGGCGCGCAAATATTGGGCGCTGCCATGGATGCTGGCGGGCGGTTTGACGGCGCAAAACGTGGCCCAGGCGGTGCAGCTTACCGGCGCACGGCAGGTTGATCTCTCGTCTGGGGTGGAAAGCGCACCGGGCCTGAAAGATGCCGCGATGATCGCCGAATTCATGCAGGCGGTGCAGCAAGGCAGCTAATCCCGCCCGTGAAACCAACGGCGCAAGCCGCCCGGGCAAAGGGCGCCTGACGCGCCAGACCTCGCGCAACGCCCTCCACCCCACATATGCATCCCATGTGCAGGTCATGTATGCGCC
>CAJXSO010000074.1 GCA_913061505.1 uncultured Lutimaribacter sp. | reverse complement strand
ATGCCCGCTTTGCGTATCTCATTCGTCGAATTGCTGCGCCGCGATGCCCGTGGGCATAACCCTGATATGCCTGCATATCTGTTTTTCCCGGTTGCGCTGCTGGTGCTGATGATGGCCAGCGGTTATGCGTTTTTCTGGACGTTTCAAACCGAAACGATCGCGGCCTATCATTTTGTTTATGGCCCGGTGCCGCAAACTGTGTTGGCGCTGATTTTTCAAAAATACTGGCTGATGGTTTTGGGGGCGCTGCTGTTAGGGGGGGCGTTTTTGATCAACCGTTTCACGCTGGTTTCGTTTTCGGTTGTGGCCTTTGTGGTGGCAGCCCATCAAAGCGCCGAGCTGCTGGCCCTAGACCCGTTGCAATGGGCCGACAGCTGGCACTTGCGCAGCCAACAAACCTATTGGGTGTTTTTGGTCGCGGTCAGCATGGCCCTGCGCTGGATGTTTGTCTTGGCGCTGTGCCATGGTGCATATCGCGCATGGGCCTGCCATCGTCGCAGTGCGACATAGGCGTCGTTTCTGCAGCGGCAGATCAAGTGCTGCGGATTTAGGGTAATCTGGCCGCAGATATTGGCGGTATGATTTTAGGGATATGATCGCAAACCATGACACAGCAAGATCGCCACTTTGCCCCGCTTTGGCTGTTGGTTCTGCTGCAAGCGGCGATATCGGCCTGTAGCCTGATTGTGGAAATCGTGGCAGGCCGCATGGTGGCGCCCTATGTCGGCATGAGCCTTTATACCTGGACGGCCATTATCGCGGTGGTTTTGGCGGGGTTTTCGCTGGGGCATTGGTGGGGTGGGCGCATAGCGGCCGGGGCCTCGATGCGCGGGCTGCGGGTGACAGGCTGGGCGATGCTGGCGGCAGCAATCACCACGGCGGGCGCCGGTTATCTGCTGTCTAGCTTTGCGGGGGGGCTGTTGCAGGTGATGGGCCACCCAATGCTGGGGATCACCGCCATCACCACCTTGGCGTTTTTTCTGCCGTCGGTTTTTGCAGGCATTCCCGCGCCAGTGCTGACCGTGGTTGCCATGCGTGGGCGCGCCCAGGCCGAGCGTGCGCTGGGCGTGATGTTTGCCACAGGCGCCGTGGGGGCCATTGCTGGCACCGTGCTGGCTGGGTTTGTCTTTGTGCCGTTTTTCGGCTCGATCACCACGCTGGCTGTGGTGGCGCTGGCCTATCTGGCCTCGGCGATCGTGTGTTTTTGGCTGGGCGGCACGGGGCGGCCGGGCCTGGGCCAGGGGGCCGCAGTCATGGGCCTTTTGGCGGTGCTGGGGGCCAGCCAGTGGGGGCTGCGCAGCCCCTGTGACCGCGAAAGCGCCTATTATTGCATCCGCACGGTGACGCTGGCAGATACCCCGGGCGACCGGGTGCATCTGATGGTGATCGATCATCTGGCCCATGGGGTCAGCGGCCAGCGCGACCCGCAGCTGATGTTTACAGATCACGCCGCCATGCTGGATCTGCTGCCGCGCCTGCGTATGGGCGGGGCCGAATTTTCCTCGTTCCACATTGGGGGGGGCAGCTATTCGGTGCCCCGCGCATGGGCCGCGCGCGGCCAAGGGGCCATAACGGTGGCAGAGATTGACCCGGTGGTAACAGAACTGGCCGAACAGCGATTTTGGCTGCAGCCAGACTTGATGCGCATTCTCCACCAAGATGCCCGCGTGATCTTGCAAAACGATCCAACCCGCTACGATGTGATCGTGGGCGATGCCTTTACCGATATTGCTGTGCCCGAGCATTTGGTCACACAAGAGTTTTTGCAGCTTGTCGCCGCGCGGCTTAACCCGGGCGGCATTTATGCGATGAATTTCATCGACACGCCTGCGCGCCTGCAGGCGCTTGCTGCCATGGTAGCCACTTTGCGCAGCGTGTTCCCCAGCGTAGAAATCTGGACCGAGGCCACCCCGCCCGACCCCCAAGAGCGGCGCGTTTTCGTGCTGCTCGCCAGCGCCGAAGACAGCCCCTTTTCCACCATCACCACCCGCTCGCCCGACCCCATTCGCTTTCAACCGCTTGGGCAGGGCTTTGTTGATCAACTGCTGGCACGCCACAGCCCCATGGTTTTCACCGATGATCACGCCCCACTGGCCTATTTGATGGGGTTTGACCAAGGCGCGTTTTAGGGCTGTGCCCCCACTGGGGCGCTATTTTTGGGCGCGTGGCCCTGCATCGCGCTGCGCGGCCGCGGAACGGCCTTTGTGCGCAGGGCCCGGCCGGCCCTGTCGGCCAGAACGATCAGGCTGGGCAGTAGCACCAGGCTCAGCACGGTTGACACAGCAACGCCGCAGATCACGCTTAGCGCCAAGGGCTGGCGAAAGGCCGCACCTTCGGCGCTGGCCAAGGCCGCGGGCAGCATGCCCATGATCATGGCCAGCGATGTCATCACAATTGGGCGTGCCCGCTCGGTGCTGGCGCGCAGCACCATATGCGGCGTGATGGGCCCCGATTTGGCCAGCCGTTGGGCCCGATCGATTACCAAGATTGCATTTTTTGACACAATCGCCATCAGCAACATCAAGCCCAGCAAGACAGGCAGCGACACGGGCAGGCCGGTCAAAACCAGGGGCAGCATGCCGCCGCCTAGGGCAAACAAGATCGAGCCTAAGATCACCACCGCCATCGCCCCCGAGCGGAAAAACACCACAAACACAGCCATCATCAACAGCAGGCTGGTGCCCGTGGCGCGCCCCAATTCCTGCATCATCTGCTGGCGCAACGCGGTGTCGCCAGCAGGCAGCAGCGCAAGCCCCGGCAGTTTGGCCTGGGCGTTGGCCACCGTGGCCTGGGCCAGCTTGCGGATCTCGCGCGCCTCGGCCGCAGTGCGCGGAGCGGCGAAAATACGGTGCGCATAGCGCCCATCGCGGCGCATGCGCTGGGCCTCGGCGCTGCTCATCTTGAACTGGCCCAAACTGGCCAGCGGCACCATTTGGCCCGCGGCGCTGCGCAGATGGGCAAAATTCAGCCCCTGCGCCCATTGCTGTGGGGTTTGCAGGCCATGCGCCTCGGTCAGCTGCACCGTTACCGGCACGGCTGGGCCGTTGGCCTGGGCCAAACGGGCCAGGGGCGCGCCATTTTGGCCAGCCAAGTCAGCCAGCATGGCATCGACATCACGCATCGCGATGCCCAAATGCTGCAGCATCGCGGCATTTGGCTGAAACTCTAGATAACTGCGCTGCCCGCTGGGCTGAGGCTGTAGCAGGGCGGCAGGGCGGTTGGTGCTAAGCGCCGTCAGCACCCGATCTATCCCGCGCTGCAATATTTGCGCGTCATTGGCCACCAGATCGAAGGCCAGCAGCGGCTGGCCGCTGGGCTGCAGCATCATCGCGCGCATATCAACGGTATTGGCCAAAAGATCTTGCACTGCGTTTCGGGTGCTGGGCTGGCCATCGGTTTCCACCAGCAGCCTTGGCGGGGTTTGGCCGTCTAGGGGCAACAGCGTGGTCACGGTTACAACACCCGGCACGGTGGTAATGGCGCTGTTTAGCCTGGCGATATGCAGCTCGCGCTGGGCTTTGGGCATGGTATCTGGCAGGGCCAATTGCACCTGCATCTTGTTGCCCTCATCCTGTGGAATAAAGGCGCCGGGCTGGCGCACAGCCACTACGACCGAGGCCATCACCACCACCAAGGCCAGCCCCAGGGCCACCCACCGATACTGAATGCTGCGCACCACCAAGCGGCGATAAAGCCGCAGAGCGCCATGGCGCGCGCCACCGTCTTTGGCCGGCATCGCCGCATTTGGCATCGGCAACCACAGCGCCAAGGGCGGTAAAACCATGCGCGCCACAAACAGCGATACCGCGCTGGCTACGCATAGCGTGGCACCAAAGGCCCAAAAATAGCGCCCCGCCTCGCCTGACATGGCAGCCAAGGGCAAAAACACCGCCAAAATCGCACAGCTGGTTGCAATCACCGGCGCTTCGATATCGCGCACGGCCAGGGCGATGGCACGCCGGCCCATCCCTAGTTTTTGGCCGAATTTGTGAATATTTTCGATTTCTACAATCGCATCATCTACCAAAATGCCCGCGGCCAAGGTCAGCGCCAGCAGGCTGACCATGTTCAAGCTGAGGCCTAAGACATCCATGAAAAACAGCGTGGGTAGCACCGATAGCGGCAGGGCCAGCGCCGCCAAGGCAGTGGCCCGGCGCGCCCGTAGGGCCAGCGCGATGACGCCAATCACCAGCAAAGACCCCTCGATCAGGGCGCGTTGTGTGGCCCCCAATGCGGCCGCTGCGCGCTGGGCTGGCCGATCGATCACGTGAAACTGGATATCGGGGTGCTGGGCCTGCAGCTGCGCCAAACGATCATCGACCTGCTGCACCATGTGGTGCAAATCGGCGCTGGGGTCGGCATTAAGCTGCAATATCAGCGCAGGCTGGCCATCGTGGCGCACCACCCATTCGTCTTCTGCGGTGGCGGTTGTTTTGATCCGTGCCAGCGCGCCCAGCGGCACAGTCTGCCCCCCTGGCAGCTGCAGCGGCAAACCCGCCAGCGCATCGGGGTGGGCCAGATCAGCCCCTGGCCGGGCACTGCCAAGAATAAGCGCTTGGGCCAGCGGGCCTGTTTGCAACATGCCGGTGGGGCTGTCGCCCAAAAGCGCGCGCAATTGGCTGGTAAATTCAGGCAATGTTAGATTGGCCGCCGCCAGTTGCCCAGGCACCGGGTGCACCGATAGCCCCGGCTGGTGTGCGCCCATTTGCTTAACCTCGCTTAGGCCTGCGATACTATGCAACGCGGGCAAAACCACGCTGCGCACCAGCGTTGTGGCATCGGTCAAGCCCCCCATGCGGGGCAGTATGGCCAGCTCGACCATCGGCATATCGCGCGTCGAGGCTGCGCGTATATCCGCGATCTCAAAGGCCAGTGGCACCTGGGGCGCCAGGCCATTCAGCCGGTCTTTTACACGGGCCAGCACCTGCTGTGCCATGCGGCTGTCGTTCAGCCCCAGCGTGTAATACACGGCCTGGGTGCCAATGCGGCTGCTGACAAAGCTGATTTCGGGCACGCCCGCCAGCGCCTGTTCGATCGGGCGGGCCAGCGCGTGTTCGATATCATCAAGGCCTGCCGGGGCTGTCTGCAGCTGCAGATAAATTCGGTTTTGCCCGATGTCTGGCAGATAGGTCAGCGGCATATGGCCCAGGGCCCGCAGCCCCATCACCGACATGAGCGCAATCATCACCAGGGGCAAAACCGGTTTGCGCAGGGCCCATTGAGCGAAATTCATGGCTCTACCTGCAAACCTGCGAATTGGCCGGGCTGGTCTGCGGTGGCTTGCACCTGGCCGGTGTGCCACCACATGCCCGCATCGATGGCCTGTGCCACCGTGTCCCCATCCCGCACCAAGGCGCCGGCAATGGCGATATAGGGCGCCCCTTCGGGCAGGCCCTGCACCACCTCGGCTGCGGCGCCATCGCCGTGCAAGCGCAGCTCGACCGGGCTGGCCACCGCGCGCTGGTCAAGCACCCGCATGATGGCCGGGCCCTCTGGCAAAGGAACAATCGCGGAATAGGGCACCATAATGGCCTCGCGCTGGCCAGTAATAATTTCTGCCCGCACCGGCGCACCGGATACAGCACTGGTGCCCGCCGGCAGGTTGACGGCCACAGTTCCCAAGGCGCCGGCGTCGATCTGGCCGCGATCTACCCGGGTAAGCTGGGTGAAAATACTGTCGTGCTCGGACAGCCACAGTTTCACAGCGTGGCCCGCCTCCAGTTGGGGCAGAACCCATGGCGCCACTTGCAAAACCGCCTCCATCTGGTCGTCTTTTGCGATGCGAAACAGCGCCTCGCCCGGCTGTGGCTGGCTGCCGCGCGTTGGGTGCACAGCCACCACGCGGCCCGCCATGGGCGCACGGATCACGGTGGCATCCAGCATGCGCTGGGCCCATTCGATATCTAGCTTTTGCATGGCGATATCGGCGGTCGCACGCTCTAGCTTGTTGCGGGCGGCGGCGTAATCCAGCTTGGCGCGATCAAGCGCATAAACGGCATCTTGGCGGCGCACATCCGAGGTGGCGCCGCTTTTTGCCAGCTGCGCCAAGCGATCCAGGGCTTGGCGTTTTTGCACAACCTCGCGATCCAGCGCCGCAAGCTGGGTTTGCAGCAGCCGCGCTTCGGCCTCGATCGCGGCCAACCCGCGATCGGCACGCTGTTTTTCACGCAGCGCATCTGTCGGGTCAAGGCGTGCCAGCACCAGGCCCTGCGCCACCAGATCGCCCGGCTGCACCGCAATCTCGGTCAGCACCGCGGTTTTCGGGGGCGCTGTCACAGTGATCGGCGCCTGCGGTGCGATCTGGCCAAAGGCCTGCACCATATCCGACACCAGGCTGGGCTGGGCGCGGCGCACGGTAACAGGCGCGTCCTGCGCATTGGGGTGGGCAAGGCGAATTTCGGTTTCGGTCAGGGCTGAAAGGCCCGCAGGAACCAGCGGCACGAGAAGCAGAAGAAATGCCCATTTTAATGAAATCCTCATTGATCTATCCTTTCCTGCCTATGCCGCCAGGCCCACACGATTCAGCGCACAATGTGCCCAGAGCCCATCCATTGCGCGCACCAGCGTGTC
>CAJXSO010000073.1 GCA_913061505.1 uncultured Lutimaribacter sp. | reverse complement strand
GGCACAGGCCGGGGCGCAGGCCCCGGCATTTACCCCAGATCTTGACGCAGCCACCCTAAATCGCACAAGATGCGGGCAGGCTTTGCTGTCCACAGCTTATCCACAGAAACATACAATTTGCGCCGACTCGGCCATGTTTCTATGACATTCTCCGACAACGGGGACGAAGATGAACGAAATCGCACCACTCAACGCAACCGGCATCACCGTGCAAGATGCCGAAACCGTGCCGCATTCTATCGAAGCGGAACAGCAGCTTTTGGGTGCGATCCTGACCAATAACGATGTCTACGATCGCGTGGCCTCGATCATTCGGTCCAAACATTTTTACGACCCCGTCCATGCCCGCATTTTCGATGTGGCCGCCGCGCGCATTGCCAAGAATAACCTGGCCTCGCCCGTCACGCTAAAGGCGTTTTTCGAAGATGACGAAGGGCTGAAAGAGCTGGGCGGCCCGGCCTATCTGGCGCGTCTGGCGGGCGCGGCCATTGGCGCCTATGCGGTGCGCGATTATGCGCAGATGATCTACGATTTAGCGGTGCGCCGCGAATTGATCCGGCTTGGCCAAGATATTTCCGCCCGCGCCCGCCGCGTGGAAACCGACACAGACCCCAAAGAACAGATCGTGGCCGCCGAACAGGCGCTTTACACCCTGTCCGAGCAGGGCCAAACCGAAAGCGGGTTTCAATCGTTTTTGCGTGCCGTCACCGATGCGGTAAACGTGGCCAATGCCGCCTATCAACGCGAGGGCGGCTTGGCGGGCATTTCCACCGGGCTGATCGATCTGGATGCAAAGCTGGGGGGGCTGCATAAATCTGACCTGATCATTCTGGCGGGCCGCCCGTCGATGGGTAAAACCTCGCTGGCCACAAACATCGCCTTCAACATCGCCAAGGCCTATCGCAAAGGCACCCTGCCCGATGGCACCGAGGGCGCGGTGGATGGCGGCGTTGTGGGCTTTTTCAGCCTCGAGATGAGCGCCGAACAGCTGGCCGCGCGGGTTTTGGCCGAGGCCTCGGAAATCTCCAGCCACAAGATCCGCCAAGGCGATATGGACGAGGGCGAATTTCGCCGCTTTGTCGAGGCTGCAAAAGATCTGGAAGCCTGCCCGCTGTTCATCGACGACACCGCCGCCATTCCAATCGCGCAGCTGGCCGCCCGCGCCCGCCGCCTGAAACGCACCCATGGCCTGGATGTGCTGATCGTCGACTATTTGCAGCTGGTGCGCGGCACATCTGACAACCGCGTGCAAGAGATTGGCGAAATTTCGATGGGCCTAAAGGCCATCGCCAAAGAGCTGTCGATCCCGGTGATCGCGCTGTCGCAGCTCTCGCGCCAGGTGGAAAGCCGCGACGACAAGCGCCCACAGCTGTCAGACCTGCGCGAATCCGGCTCGATCGAGCAAGATGCCGACGTGGTGATGTTTGTGTTCCGCGAAGAATATTACGTCGAGCGTGAAAAACCCGGCGACGAACGGCTGGAAGAAATGGCCGCCTGGCAAGATCGCATGTCGCGCCTGCATGGCAAGGCCGAGGTGATCATCGGCAAACAGCGTCACGGCCCCATTGGCACGGTCGAGCTGTCTTTCGAATCGCAATTCACCCGCTTTGGCAACCTTGTAAAACCATGGCAGCAGGGCGAAACATTCTAGCCACAGCGCGGCGCAAGGGCAAAACCCGTGGCGCCGGCGCGACCCTCTTGCGCAATAGCAAAGCCCGCGCTGCTTTTTCCTTGACCCCGCCCCCCGCATCGCGAAACAAGCGCACATGACCAGTGCAACCCTTCTCATCGATCTTGATGCCATTGCCGCCAATTGGCAGGCGCTGGATGCGCAAACAAACTGCGAAACCGCCGCGGTGGTAAAGGCCAATGCCTATGGCCTGGGCGCCGATCGCGTGGCCCAGCGCCTGGCGCGCGCGGGCGCGCGGCGTTTTTTCGTGGCCCTTGCCGAAGAGGGGCTGAGTTTGCGCAAAGCCTTGGGCGAAGGCCCCGAAATTTGCGTCTTCTCAGGCCATATGGCCGGCGATACCGAGATGATCCGCCAGGCACAGCTGGTGCCTATGCTGAATTCGGTGGAACAAATGCAGCGCCATCAGGCCAGCCTGCGCGCCCACCCCTATGGCATTCAGCTTGATAGCGGCATGAACCGCCTCGGGATGGAACCCGCCGACTGGGCCAGCCTGCGCGAAACAGCCGTGGCCGGCCCCCTGCGCATGGTCATGTCGCATCTGGCCTGCGCAGACGAACCCGATCACGCCATGAACCCCCATCAGCTGCGGGTGTTCGATCAAATGACCCAAGGCCTGTCTGTGCCGCGGTCTTTGTCGGCCACAGGGGGTATCTTGCTGGGGTCCGACTATCATTTCGACCTGACGCGCCCGGGCATTGGCCTTTACGGCGGCCAGCCCTTTGGCGCGGCCCGGCCCGTGGCCACGATCGAGGTACCGGTCATCCAGATCCGCGATGTGGTGCCGGGCGAATCTGTGGGTTATGGCAATGCCTGGGTGGCCCGCACCCCGGCCCGTATCGCCACCATCGCCGCAGGCTATGCCGATGGGCTTTTGCGCGCGATGGGCCCCAAGGCCTATGTGCGCGCGGGCGCGACACGCTGCAAAGTGGTGGGGCGCATTTCCATGGATCTGATCGGCGTCGATGTGACCAATTGCAAAACCATCCCCGACAGTGTGGAATTGCTGGGCGCGCATCAAAGCGTCGACAGCCTGGCCGAGGCCGCAGGCACCATTGGCTACGAGGTTCTCACCTCGCTGGGTGCCCGCTACAGCCGGCGATACCTGGAAACATGAGCATTCTGGCATCGGCCCTCGGCCCTATTGGGGCGGCGGTTCTGGGCGCCCTTGCTGCCGTGGGGCGGGTGGTGATTTTTGCGCTCAACACCATATCGCACCTGCTGCGCCCGCCCTTTTACTGGCGCGAATTCCTGGCCGCCTTGGTGCAAATCGGCTGGCTGTCTTTGCCGGTGGTGGGCCTGACCGCGCTTTTCACCGGGGGCGCGCTGGCCTTGCAGATTTATGCCGGCGGCAGCCGGTTCAACGCCGAGGCGGTTGTGCCCTCGATCGTGGCCATCGGCATGGTGCGCGAATTGGGCCCGGTTTTGGGGGGCCTGATGGTGGCCGCCCGCGTGGCCAGCTCGATCGCGGCAGAAATCGGCACGATGAAAGTGACCGAACAAATCGACGCGCTTGTGACCTTGTCGACAGATCCGATGAAATACCTCACCCTGCCACGGGTGCTGGCGGCCACGGTTTCGGTGCCGCTGCTGGTGGCGGTGGGCGATGCGATTGGCATCATGGGCGGCTATATGGTGGGCACCACGCGGCTGGGTTTTAACCCCTCGGCCTATTTGCAAAACACCGCTGATTTTCTGGAAAGCTGGGATGTGATCTCGGGCATGATCAAGGGCGCGGCCTTTGGCTTTATCGTGGCGCTGATGGGCTGCTATCACGGCATGCAATCGGGCCGCGGCGCCCAGGGCGTGGGGGCGGCCACAAAATCGGCCGTTGTCGCCGCCTCGGTGCTGATATTGGCGGCCAATTACCTGCTGACCGAGGTGTTTTTCGCCGCATGATCACCCTGACCGCCCTCGAAAAAAGCTTTGGCCAAAACCATGTGCTGCGCGGCGTTACGCTGCAGGTGCCCAAGGGCAGTTCGATGGTCATCATCGGCGGCTCGGGCACCGGCAAATCGGTTTTGCTAAAATGCATCCTGGGCCTTGTCACCCCAGATCGCGGCACCATCACCGTGGCCGGCCAAGACATCTTACACACCAAAGGCCCCAAAGCCCGCAGTGCCTTTCTCGATCGCTTTGGCATGCTGTTTCAAGGCGGCGCGCTGTTTGACAGCCTGCCCGTCTGGCACAATGTGGCCTTCCGCCTGCTGCGCGGCGCCCAGGCCATGCCCACGCCCAAGGCCCGTGCGCTGGCCATCGAAAAACTGCGCCGCGTGGGCCTGGGCCCCGATGTCGCCGATCGCTTTCCCGCCGAGCTGTCGGGGGGCATGCAAAAACGCGTGGGCCTGGCCCGCGCCATCGCAACCGACCCCGAAATCATCTTTTTCGACGAACCCACCGCCGGGCTAGACCCAATCATGTCGGGCGTGATCAACAGCCTGATCCGCGAAATCGTGGTGGAAATGGGCGCAACCGCCATGACCATCACCCACGATATGACCAGCGTGCGCGCCATCGCCGATGATGTGGCCATGCTGCATGATGGCACCATCAAATGGTGCGGCCCGGTGGCGCAAATCGATCACTCGGGCGATGCCTATCTCGATCAATTCATCCATGGCCGCGCCACCGGCCCCATTGCCGCCATCCGCTAAGCCGCGCCCAGCCGCGCCAAAATTCGGGCCATCATCGCGCCACAGGCATCAAATTGCGCCACATCCAGCCCCTCATCCGGCTGGTGGCCGTCACGCGCCATCTCGCCCGGGCCCATCACCACACAGGCCAGCCCCTCTTGGGCGAAATAGCCCGCCTCGGTGCCATAAGACAGCCTTAGCCCCGCGCCCGCGCCCGCATCGGCCAAAGACCGCGCCAATTCCACCTCGGCCCCCGCCGCCGCCACCTCAAAGGCCGGGTAGCGAAAACGCTCTTCCATCTCAACCTGCGCGCCCGCCCCAAAAGGCGCCACCGCCTGGGCTGCGGCCTGCTTCATCTTGCTTAAAATACTCATCACATCACAGGCCGCCGGGTGGCGCAGCTCCATGTCAATCTCGGCCAGCTCGGGCACAAGGTTCAGCGCCCGCCCCCCCTGCAAACGCCCGATATGCAAAGTGGGATAGGTGATCTCGGCGCCCTTTTCAGTGCCTGGGGCGTGGCCCTGTGCCAGCTCTGCCTGCAGGGCGCGCATCGCTTGCACGAAATCCACCGCCGGGTGTAGCGCGTTGATAAATTGCGGGGCCAATGCCGAATGGCCGGCCTGCCCGCGAAACCGCAGCTGAAACGCCGCTTTGCCCTTATGCGCCAGCCCCGGCAGCATGCCCGTAGGCTCGCCCACGATCACCAGCTCTGGCTGGCCCAAAAGCGGGCGCAAGGCGGGCATCATCTGATGCAAGCCCACGCAGCCCACCTCTTCGTCATAGCTTAAAACCAGCGCCAGGCGCTGGCCCAAGGGGCTGGCCGCGCCACGTTCCAGCGCGGCGATGGCCTGGGCCAAGAACCCTTTCATATCGGTCACACCGCGGCCCCAAAAGCGGCCCTGATCGTGCTGCAACTGCCAGGGGGTGCGCGTCCAACTTTGCCCCTCGACGGGCACAACATCGCTATGGGCCGACAGCAAAACACCCCCCTGCCCGGGCCCCACCGCAGCATATAGCCCGGCTTTGGTGCCGCAGGGCGCAGGCAGGCGCCGCACCTGCGCGCCCGCTGCTGCCAATAGCCCCTCGACCCAGGCAATCAGGTCCAGGTTGCTGGCGTGGCTGGGGGTGGCAAACCCTACCAGCTGCGCCAAAATTTCCCGCGCACGGGCCCCGGATGCCGCGCTCATGATCCGGCCTGCCCAGCCTCGATCCGGGCCATCAGATATTGGGCAAAATCATAATTTGGCCGCTCGAGATGGCTTAAATGCCCCGGTGTGGCCATGCGCGCGTTGAGGCCCTGATACACTTTCTCGGTGCAGCCGCGATCCTCGATATTCACCTCGTCCAGCAAGGTTTTGAGATCGAGAAAGTTTTGCTGCGCATCGGCGTCATTGCGATAATCATCCGACATGCCGCCGCCAAAGCGAATATGCACCTGCCCCGGCCCTTTGGGATGCAGGCTGAGATACCAAAAATAGCCCGGCGTCAGGGTGATCAGCAGGCTGGGGTAAAGCGCCAGCAAAAACGTGGTGCGCCGCGCCTCGCCCGTCAGGCGGGTATTGCTGGGGTGGGCCATGGCAATACGCAGCGAATTGTCTTTCAAGATCGTATGATAGTTAAACGCCGCATGGCCAGGCGGGCATACCATATCTTCCAGCCGCGACAGCCCGCCGATGGTGCCCGCGTGGCAGACGGGCAAATGATAGCTTTCCATAAAGTTTTCCGCCAAGACCTTCCAATTCGTGTCCCAGACATGCTCTTCATAAAAGCTTTCGGTGTAATTGGTCATGTCATAGCCCGCGATCATCGCCTCGACATCGGCCAATTGCTGGGCCACGGGGGGCGCGTCGGGGTTGAGCGTGACAAAGACCCAGCCCAGCCATTCCTCGCAACGGATATTGGGCAGGCGATAGTCAGATTTGCAAAAGCCTGCGTTTTTCTCCATCGCCGGGGCGCCACGCAATGTGCCGTCTAACCCATAGGTCCAGGCGTGATAGGGGCACACGATGGTGCGCGTATTGCCGCGCCCCTGCAACAGCGTCGACATTCGGTGCAGACATACGTTCGACAGCCCCTGCAACTGGCCGCCGCCATCGCGCAGCACAACAATGGGCTGGCCCGCCAGTTCGGCGCAGGCATAATCGCCTGGCTGCGCCAGCGCATCGGCGCGGCCCAGGCAATACCAATCCTTGGCAAAGATATGGCGCAGCTCTGCCTCTAGAAATTCGGCCGAGGTATAGACCTCGGGCGGCATGGCGCGGGCCTGTTCAAAGGCTTTGGCCACATTGGCGCGCAGCGCGTCGACTGCGCTGTGGCGGGGGGCGGTTTCAGGCTGTGCGGGCATGGCGGCAAATCCTTTCGTGCAGTG
>CAJXSO010000072.1 GCA_913061505.1 uncultured Lutimaribacter sp. | reverse complement strand
CGCCACCTCTTCCAGCGTGCCACAATGCATAGAGCAAAGAGTGCGCAAATGTCAATAAATTCGTGTATTTACAATCTGTTAACCAGATCGCCCCAGAAACGATCCGTTAACTTTTCCGCCCATGGCCCTACATGGGCCTAGTCCTGCGCGCGCCGCTCGGCCTCGATTTTGCGCCATTTGGCAACATTTGCGTTATGCTCGGCCAGGGTTTTGGCAAACACATGCCCGCCTGTGCCATCGGCCACAAAGAACACAAAATCCGTCTGCTCTGGGTTCAAAGCAGCCTCGATGCTGGCCCGCCCCGGGTTGGCAATGGGCGTGGGCGGCAGAGCGGGAATAACATAAGTGTTCCAAGGGGTTTCGCGGCGCAGCTCGCTTTGCCGCAGGCCCCGCCCTAAAATGCCCTGCCCTTGGGTGATCCCATAAATTACGGTCGGGTCCGTCTGCAGGCGCATCCCGCGGTTCAAGCGGTTGACAAACACGCTGGCCACAACCCGGCGCTCTTCGGCAACGGCGGTTTCTTTTTCAATGATCGATGCCAGAATCAGCGCCTCTTCCGGGCTGTTCAGCGGCAGGCCCGGCGCCCGCGCCTCCCAAGCCGCAGCCAAAATGGCGTCTTGCGCTGCCGCCATGCGCCCCAGCACCTCGACCCGCGTATCGCCGGCCTGAAACTCGTAACTATCGGGCGCCAGCGCCCCTTCAGCGGGCAGTTCCGGCACCTCGCCTTGCAGCAGATCGATGGCCTTTAACCCCTCTACCACCTGCCAGCTGGTTACGCCTTCGGCCAATGCCACGCGGTGGCGGGTGCCGGCCTGCGCCGATGCCTGCTGAAACGCTTCGGGCATTGCGCCCTCGGCCGGATCAAACTCCGCCTTTTCAACATACCGGCTGGTTGCCGGATCCAGTTCGCGCAGCTCAAAGGTTACGCGCGCCACGCCAATCCGGTAGACCACCTCTGTGCCACAGCTCGACGCACCACCGCGCGTGATGATATCCACAATCTCGGCCATCGACGCGCCCGGCGGCACCAGAAAACTGCCCGCTTTCAAATCTTGCGCCTTGTCGGTGTAATCTGCCCCCAAGCGAAAGATCACATCATTCGAAATGGCGCCTTGCGTTTGCAAATCGCCACTCACGCGCGCCATGGTGCTGCCGCGCGGCACCTGTAGGCATATTGCCTCTTGCAGCGGTCCAGCGGCCTTATATTCCGACTGTCCCCACAAAATAACGCCGCCCAATAGAAACAGCGCCACCATCAACAACGTGATGGCGTTCGAGGCAACAGCCCGCCACATTAGCGCGGCGTTCCCACAATCAGGCTGGCGTTCGTGCCACCAAAACCAAAGCTGTTAGACAGCGCCACATTGATCTTGCGCTCACGCTTGGCATTGGGCGCCAAATCCAACGGTGTCTCTACCGCGGGCGTGTCCAGGTTGATCGTGGGGGGGGCCACCTGGTCGCGCACCGCTAGGATCGAGAAAATCGCCTCGATCGCGCCCGCAGCGCCCAACAAATGCCCCGTGGCCGATTTCGTCGATGACATGGTCGCAGTGCTGGCCGCATCGCCCAACAGCCGCTCGACCGCGGCCAATTCGATCACATCCGCCATGGTCGAGGTGCCATGGGCGTTGATGTAATCAATATCTTTCGGCTCAAGCCCGGCCCGCGCCAAAGCCGCGCTCATCGAGCGGAACCCACCATCGCCATCCTCGGATGGCGCGGTAATGTGATAGGCATCGCCCGACAGCCCGTAGCCCAGAACCTCGGCATAAATCTTTGCGCCCCGCGCCTTTGCGTGCTCGTATTCCTCTAGCACCACAACGCCCGCACCCTCGCCCATCACAAACCCGTCGCGATCGGCATCATAGGGGCGGCTGGCCGCCTTGGGATCATCGGCACGTTTGGTGGACAGCGCCTTGCACGCGTTAAAACCGGCAATGCCAATCTCGCAAATGGCCGCTTCCGCACCGCCTGCCACCATCACATCGGCATCGCCAAACTGGATCAAACGCGCCGCATCGCCAATGGCGTGGGCGCCAGTGGAACAAGCAGTCACCACCGCGTGGTTTGGCCCCTTAAATCCAAAGCGGATGGAAACCTGGCCCGAAATCAGGTTGATCAGCGCCCCCGGAATGAAAAAGGGCGACACCCGCCGCGGCCCTTTTTCAGCCATCAACAGCGTCGTCTGCTCGATCGATTGCAGCCCACCAATGCCCGAGCCAATCATCACCCCAGTGCGCAGGCGGCTTTCCTCGTCTTCCGGCGTCCAGCCCGCGTCATGCACGGCCTGATCGGCCGCGGCAATGCCATAGAGGATAAAATCATCCACCTTGCGGCGCTCTTTGGGTTCCATCCAATCATCGGCATTGAACGTGCCATCGCTGCCATCGCCCAAAGGCACCTGGCAGGCATAAGTGGTTTGCACCCGGCTTGGATCAAACCGCGTGATCGGGCCCGCCCCCGATTGCCCCGCCAGCAGGCGTTGCCATGTGGTTTCCACCCCACACCCCAAAGGTGTGACCAGTCCAAGGCCCGTAACAACGACACGACGCATAGGTTCTGCCCTCTCTTTACTCGTTACCCGCTCTTACCCCGAGCCACCCCTTGGGGGCAAGAGGCCGCGCCCGCCACAAAGCCTTGTGTTTCAGGCTTTCGGCTGGTTTTTTCCAATCCATACCGCCCACCCACCGAAAAGGCGCCCAAAAGGCGCCGCAGAATGGAAGCAGAATGGAAATAGCACAGGTCTTTTTAATGATCGGCACGGTATTTGCCGCGGGTCTGGGCGCCGATCTTTTGGCGCGCCGTTTGCACCTGCCTCGGGTGACAGTGCTGCTGTTGGCCGGGCTGGCGCTGGGGCAGTCGGGCGCCCAAGTGCTGCCAAGCCCCACAGAGCCGGTGCAACAGTTTCTTTCGGTCACAGCCCTGTCGATGGTGGCGTTTTTATTGGGATCATCGCTGTCACTTGACACTTTGCGCAGCGCGGGGCGGGCGATTGTTATTCTATCGCTTGCAGTGGTTTTGGGCACATTGGCGGTGGTGTCTTTGGGCCTGTGGGCCTTGGGCCTGCCACTAGGGCTGGCCCTATTGCTGGCCGCCATTGCCACCGCCACCGATCCTGCCGCCACCCAAGAGGTTATCACCCAGTCGCGCCAAGACAGCCTATTCACCCGCACCCTAAAAGGTATCGTTGCCATCGACGACGCCTGGGGGCTGATTGCCTTTTCACTGGTGGTGCTGGTGGTGCAGCCCCTGGCCGGTGCCACAGGAGCAGGAACTGGCGCAGAAACTGGTATTGTGATGGCGCTCCTGCGCGAGGTTTTCGGATCCATCTTGCTGGGGGCTGCGGCCGGGGTTTTGGGCGGCTGGCTCAGCGGGCGGCTGGCACCCGGCCAACCCCTGCAGATCGAGGCTTTGGCGTTGGTTTTCACACTGACCGGGGCGGCGCTGGCGCTTGATCTGTCCTATCTCATCACCACCATGGTGGCAGGCGCCGTGCTGGTGAACACCGCCCACCACCACGACCGCGCCTTTCACGAAATCGAACATATCAAATGGCCCTTTATGGTGCTGTTTTTCGTGCTGGCAGGCGCCACGCTGGATCTGGGGGCGGTGGCGGCCCTGGGCCTCTTGGGGGCCGCCTTTGTTAGCCTGCGCATCGTGGCGCGCGTGCTGGGCGGCTGGGCGGGCGCGCAGCTTGGCGGCACAGCCCCGGCACATGCCATGCTTTATGGCCCCGCACTTTTACCCCAGGCTGGTGTGGCGGTGGGCACGGCGCTGATTGCAGCGGAAACATTCCCCCAATGGGCCGATATCATCATGCCCCTCACCCTTGGCGCGACGGTGGTGTTTGAGCTGCTTGGCCCGCCCTTGGCCCTGTGGGCCATCAAACGCAGCGCCGCCCAACCGCAGCACAGCCAAAAATAAAACGGGCAAACACAAATAAAAAAGCCCCCGCCAATGGCAGG
The DNA here is from genome assembly GCA_913061505.1 of uncultured Lutimaribacter sp. Taxonomy (GTDB): domain Bacteria; phylum Pseudomonadota; class Alphaproteobacteria; order Rhodobacterales; family Rhodobacteraceae; genus CAJXSO01. The sequence goes on along the minus strand of CAJXSO010000072.1, from coordinate 3,229 downwards.
GGCCTTGGTGCAGCTTGGCTGCGAATTCTTACGATGCGTCAGTGATGAATTTCACTGCGTCGCCGAAGGTCTGGATGGTTTCGGCTGCGTCATCAGGGATCTCGATGCCGAACTCTTCTTCAAAGGCCATCACCAGTTCCACGGTGTCCAGGCTGTCTGCGCCCAGATCATCGATGAACGAGGCGTTTTCGACAACCTTGTCCTCTTCAACGCCCAGATGCTCGACAACGATCTTTTTCACGCGATCTGCGATATCGCTCATGTTCCAGTCCTCACAACTTCGTGGGCGCTACCGCCCGTTTCTGCCCTCGCCCTGCAGGGTGGCACTGTTTTGTCTGAACAGGTCCAGACGGTTTTGCCCAGACGAATCTGAGCGGTTTCGCCCCGCTTGGGGAGAACCAAGGCAACCCCCGGTTCGACTGCGTGGGCTATAGCATAAGCACGGCTTAACGCAAACGCTTTCAATCATGGCTTGGCCCAAGCGAATTTGGCCTGAAAATGGCCCGCTGCCCGCCACCCCAAACACCATGGTTAAACAAATAACCATATGGAAACATGGGGCATTTAACAAAACCCACCGCAGCAGGGCGCGAAAAGCTGCGCCCGTTGCGCGCCTGGCGCATAAAAAAACCTGCCGGAAATTTCCCGGCAGGTTCATCCGCTTGGGGCATTGATTCCCCGCGCCACAGCTTACAGCATGGCCATCCCGCCATTCACATGCAGCGTTGTGCCTGTCACATAGCCCGCCTCGGGGCTGGCAAGGTACAAAACCGCAGCCGCGATTTCCTCGGGCGTGCCCATGCGGGCCGCTGGGATTTTACCATTGATTGCAGCCTTTTGATCATCGCTCAGCTTGTCGGTCATGGCTGTTGCAATAAACCCGGGCGCCACCGCATTGGCGGTAATGCCACGGCTTGCCACCTCATAGGCGATCGATTTGGTCAAACCCACCATCCCCGCTTTCGAGGCGGCGTAATTCACCTGCCCCGGGTTGCCCGTGGCCCCCACAATCGACGAGATGTTGATAATGCGCCCCCAGCGCGCCTTCATCATCGGGCGCATCACACCGCGGCACAGGCGCATGGTGGCGGTCAGGTTCACATCGATCACTGATTGCCATTCATCATCTGACATGCGCATGAAAATCTGGTCGCGCGTGATCCCGGCATTATTGACCAAGATATCCACGCTGCCCATCACCTCGACCGCCTGTTTGGGCAATGCATCCACCGCCGCAGGGTCAGACAGGTTGCAAGCCAGCACATGGGCGCGGCTGCCCAATGCGGCGCATAGCTCTTGCAGCGGCGCCTCGCGGGTGCCCGACAGCGCCACAGTGGCCCCAGCCCCATGCAACGCCGTGGCGATCGCCCCACCAATACCGCCCGACGCGCCAGTGATCAGCGCTGTTTTCCCGGTCAAATCAAACATGTTTCTTCCTTCCTAAACCAAAAGGCCCTTAAACCGCAGCCGCAGCTGCAGCCGCGGCCACGTCTTCGGGGGTGGCTACGGCGCGGCATTCGATATGTTTGGCAATGCGCCGCACCATACCCGACAGCGCCTTGCCCGCGCCCAGTTCCCAAATCTCGCTCACGCCCTGGCCATCCATCCACTGCACCGACTCGCGCCACCGGACCGAGCCTGTCACCTGCTCGATCAACAGCGCCCGAATAATCGCCGGGTCGCTGACCGCCTCGGCGCGCACATTGGCCACCACCGGCACCACGGGGGCTGCGATTGTGACGTCTTGCAGCGCCTGCGCCATCTGATCTGCCGCAGGCTGCATCAAGGCACAATGGAACGGGGCGCTAACCGGCAGCAAAACGGCGCGTTTTGCGCCGCGGTCTTTGGCGATCTCAACCGCGCGCTCTACCGCCGCCTTATGGCCCGAAACCACCACCTGGGCCGGATCGTTATCATTGGCGGCCTGGCACACCTCGCCTTGGGCTGCTTGCGCGGCCACCTCTTGGGCTGTGGCAAAATCAAGCCCCAGCAGCGCCGCCATCGCGCCCACACCCACGGGCACAGCGGCCTGCATGGCCTGCCCGCGCACCCGCAACAGACGGGCGGCATCGCCCACGCTCAGCGCCCCTGCCGCAGCCAGCGCCGAATATTCCCCCAAACTATGGCCGGCCACGAAACTGCCCTGCGCAATTTCCACACCTTCGGCCTGCAACGCGCGCACCACGGCCATCGATGTGGCCATCAGCGCAGGCTGTGCATTTTGGGTCAGCGTCAGCGCGTCTTGCTCGCCCTCCCAGATCAACCCCGACAGGTTTTCCCCCAAAGCCGCGTCAACCTCGTCGAAAACAGCCTTCGCGGCGGGGTAGGCCTGTGCCAGATCCCGACCCATGCCAATGGTCTGTGCCCCCTGCCCGGGGAAAACAAATGCGCGGCTCATACTGGCCCTCCTTATCGCTTTGGCCCGAAATAGCCTGTGCGCCGCCGTGGTGCAACGTATTGCACGCATCTACGCACAGCCACTGTGTATCTGCGCCAGTCGTGCCGGCAGGGTGCGCGCCCTATCCTTTGCGCAATATGTTAGGTTTGCCCCATGGCAAAAGGAGGTTTCATGGCAATCGCCAATTCAGACGCGGCCTACGGCACGGTGGCGCGCATTTTCCACTGGCTCACCGCGCTGTTGATCTTTTCAGCCATCGTTTTGGGGCTGATCGCCACCAATATGGCCGAAGGGGCGCTGCAATCAGATAGCGCCACCCTAGCGCGGGTGGTCACGCTGTTTTCGCTGCACAAGACCATCGGCGTGGCCGCGTTTTTCGTAGCCCTGTTGCGCATTCTTTGGGCGCTCGGCCAGCCGCACCCAAAACCGCTGCACCCCGAAAAACGCCTCGAGACAGCCCTGGCCAGCCTGGTGCACTGGCTGCTTTATGGCGCCATGGTGGTGGTGCCCTTATCGGGCTGGGTGCATCACGCCGCCCAAACTGGCTATGCCCCCATCTGGTGGCCCTTTGGCCAGGGCCTGCCCTTTGTGCCCCAATCCGAAACTGTGGCCACGATTTCGGGCACGATTCACCACATGGGCACCGATGTGCTGATGATCGCGATTGCCCTGCATATCGCCGGGGCGCTGAAACATGCGCTGATCGATCGTGATGGCACGCTGGCGCGCATGGCCGGGCGCGGCCCGCTGCCGCATCCATCCCCCCAGCCCCATGCCCCCAGCCACCGCCTGCCCGCAGCAGCGGCGCTGGCGCTATGGGCCATGGTTTTG
>CAJXSO010000071.1 GCA_913061505.1 uncultured Lutimaribacter sp. | reverse complement strand
GCCCCGGGCGGCGATGAAACCCTATCTGGCGGGCGCCCGCCTGCTGCTGCAGCGCAACCGCCCCGAAGAGGCGCTGTCGTCGTTTCAGCGCATCGATGATTTGATCGGGCGCATGGGCACGATCACCCACCAGCTGAAATCCTATGCGCGCAAGGGCAGCAGCACGCTGACCCCAGTAAATATGGGCGATGCGCTGAATTCGGCTCTGTCGATGATGGAGCCGCAGCTGAAGCAACGCCAGATCCGTATCAGCCGCGCGCTGCCCTCGCAGCCGGTGATGGTGCTGGGGGATCGGGTGCGTATCGAACAGGTTATGATCAACCTGTTGCGCAATGCAATCGATGCCACGGGGGGCGTTGAAAACCCCGAGGTTGATATCATCTTGGCGGCAGGCGAAACCGCCACGCTGACGGTGCGCGACAATGGGCTGGGCATCGAAGATCTCGATCAGCTGTTCGAGCCGTTTTACACCACCAAAGCCGCGGGCGAGGGGGTTGGGCTGGGGCTTGCCATTTCCTCGGGTATCGTGAACCAGCTGGGCGGGCGGCTGACCGCGCGCAATGCCGAAGGCCGCGGGGCGGTGTTTGAAATGCGCCTGCCCATCTTGATGGACGACGCCGACGAAATAGAGGCTGCAGAATAAGGGGCCACGAAACCATGTCGAATGCCACGAAAATTGCCATTGTCGATGATGAAAAAGACATGCGCCAGTCGATCAGCCAGTGGCTGGCGCTGTCGGGCTATGACACCGAAACATTCGCCAGCGCCGAGGATGCGCTAAAGGCGATCGGCCCCGATTACCCCGGTATCGTGATTTCCGATATCAAAATGCCGGGCATGGATGGCATCCAGTTTCTGAAAAAACTGATGGGCAATGACAGCACCTTGCCGGTGATTATGATCACCGGCCATGGCGATGTGCCCATGGCGGTCGAGGCGATGCGCGTGGGCGCCTTTGATTTTCTGGAAAAACCGTTCAACCCCGATCGCATGTCGGAACTGGCCAAAAAGGCCAGTTTGCAACGCCGTTTGACGCTGGATAACCGCCAGCTGCGCCGCGAGCTTAGCGACGGCACCCAGCTGATGCGCAAGCTGATTGGCACCAGCCCCGCCATGGACCGCCTGCGCGAGGATATTCTGGATCTGGGCCAGGCCGATGGCCATGTTTTGATCGATGGCGAAACCGGCACGGGCAAAACGCTGGTGGCGCATGCGCTGCATGCGGTGGGCGCGCGGGCGGGCAAGAAATTTGTGCTGCTGTCTTGCGCGGCTTACGAGGAAATCGCGCTGGCCAAACGCCTCTTTGGCCCGATGCAACCCGAAGACACCACCTTGCCCGCCATCGAAGAGGCGCGCGGCGGCACATTGGTGCTGGAAGATATCGAGGCGCTGCCAGATGCGTTGCAAGCACGGCTGTTGAGCGTGCTCAACGATCAGGGCACCCCGGCAGAAACCCGGATTATCGCCATTTCAAACCTGCAGCAGCAGGATAAAACACTAGAAGATGTGCTGCGGCCTGATCTGTTTTACCGTTTGGGCGCGCTGCGCATCACCTTGCCCCCGCTGCGCCAGCGGGGCGAGGATATTTTAACGCTCTTTACCCGCCTCAGCGACCAGTTTGCCGAGGAATACGGCTGCCAGGCGCCAACGGTTACGGCCCAAGAGGCGGCGCAATTGTTGCAAGCCCCCTGGCCGGGCAATGTGCGCCAGCTGATCAATGTGGCCGAACGCGCCGTTTTGCAGGCGCGCCGGGGGCAGGGCACGATCGCATCGCTTTTGATGGCCGATCACGACGAGATGAAGCCGGTCATGACAACCGAGGGCAAGCCGCTGAAAGAATATGTCGAGGCTTTCGAGCGGATGTTGATCGATAACACCATGCGCCGGCACAAAGGCTCTATTCAGGCGGTGATGGACGAGCTGTGCCTGCCGCGCCGCACGCTGAACGAAAAAATGGCCAAATACGCGCTGCAACGCCAAGATTACCTGTAGCGCGCGCCGCTCTTTCGCGGCCCTGCCACCGCCGGGCCGGGCCTGCGGGATATGTTCAAAAGAGGGTGGTAAACCGCTTTCGCATTTTTGCCATTGTCTTTCCCGGTCTGCAGGCCTTATGCTCGATCCACGGCGAGAGGCGTAAACCGCCCGCCGCAAAGAGTTTCGCTGTTACAGAAACCGCTCCGATAACCACGGAAGTTCTGAACAGGCCGATTGGGCCCGGAAACGGGCCAGTGAATAGCGCAGGCGCAGGCATAGATCCGCGCGATGCGTGTTGAATGAGCGGTGGTGCGCGATGCGCCATCGTTTGGAGAAGAAACGCGATGAGGCGTGAACGAGCACCAATCAGCAGAACAGGCGCAAGCGCCTGTCGCTCTTTTGTGTCTACGCCCGCCATCGCCCCTGACAGTCAAGACCTTGCTGGACCGCGCCGGTTATGGCGGCGGTCTGCAACGTCGTGCAAACGGAAAACATGGCTAAGAAAATGCTTATCGATGCCACCCACGCCGAGGAAACGCGCGTTGTGGTGGTGGACGGAAACAAGGTTGAAGAGTTCGACTTTGAATCTGAAAACAAACGTCAGCTCGCTGGCAACATCTATCTTGCAAAAGTAACCCGCGTCGAGCCTTCGCTGCAGGCGGCCTTTGTCGATTATGGCGGCAACCGGCACGGGTTTTTGGCGTTTTCGGAAATTCACCCCGATTACTACCAAATCCCAGTGGCCGATCGCGAAGCCCTGATGGAAGAAGAGCGCGCCTATGCCGAGGCACAGCGCGCCCGCGAAGACGAAGATGAAACCCCCCGCCAGCGCCGCCGGCGTGGCGGGCGCAGCGATGCCAAGGCCGAAAAAGCCGCCCAAGATGATGTGGTTGTCACCCAAGATGTGGCCGATGACAGCGGCGAGATCGCGGGCATGGAAACCATCGATCTGGCGGCTGATGACAGCGCCGAGGCGATCTCGCCCATGGAGCGCGTGGCCGAAACCCCGGTAGAAGAGCCCGCGGAAGACGCCCCAGAGGGTGCCGAACAGGCAGATGCGGGCACACAAAGCGGCGATGCGCCGGCAGATGATGCGGGCGAAGATGCCGCCCAAGACGGCACCCAAGACGCCGCTGCAGATCACACCGAAGACGACACCACCCAAGACGACACCACCGAAGACGAGGGTGACGACGCATCTGATGCCGATAATGCCCCGGCACCGCGTGGCCGTGGCCGCAAGGCCCGCCCCGCCGAGCGCGACAGCGATATCGAAGATGTCTCGGATGACGACGATGCCGAAGATATCCGCCCCGTGCGCAAACCGCGCCCGCGCCGCTATAAGATCCAAGAAGTGATCAAAGTGCGCCAGATCATGCTGGTGCAGGTGGTCAAAGAAGAGCGCGGCAACAAAGGCGCGGCGCTTACCACCTATCTCAGCCTTGCCGGGCGCTATTGCGTATTAATGCCCAACACCGCCCGTGGGGGTGGTATCAGCCGCAAGATCACCAACGCGGTTGATCGCAAAAAGCTGAAAGAAATCGCCGCAGAAATCGATGTGCCCAGCGGCGCGGGGCTGATTGTGCGCACCGCGGGCGCCAAGCGCACCAAGGCCGAGATCAAGCGCGATTACGAATATCTGCAGCGTTTGTGGGAACAGATCCGCGAACTCACGTTGAAATCGATCGCGCCGGCCAAGATCTATGAAGAGGGCGATCTGATCAAACGCTCGATCCGCGATCTGTACAGCCGCGATATCGACGAGGTGCTGGTCGAGGGCGAGCGCGGCTATCGCATTGCCAAAGATTTCATGAAAATGATCATGCCCTCGCATGCGGTGAATGTGAAACAATACCGCGAAACCCTGCCGCTGTTCGCCCGTTTCCAGGTGGAAAGCTACCTCAGCTCGATGTTCAACCCGGTGGTTCAGCTGAAATCGGGTGGCTATATCGTGATCGGCGTGACCGAGGCATTGGTGGCCATCGATGTAAACTCGGGGCGCGCCACGAAAGAAGGCTCGATCGAAGAAACGGCGCTGAAAACCAACGTCGAGGCCGCCGAAGAGGTGGCACGCCAATTGCGCCTGCGCGATTTGGCCGGTCTGATCGTGATCGATTTCATCGATATGGACGAGCGCAAGAACAACGCAACCGTTGAAAAGCGCCTGAAAGACAAGCTGAAAACCGACCGCGCCCGCATTCAGGTGGGCCGTATCTCGGGGTTTGGCCTGTTGGAAATGTCGCGCCAGCGCCTGCGCCCTGGCATGATCGAGGCCACCACCCAGCCCTGCGCGCATTGCCATGGCACTGGCCTGATCCGTTCGGATGATAACCTGGCGCTGTCGATCCTGCGCCAGATCGAGGAAGAGGGCACGCGCCGCCGCTCGCGCGAGGTGTTGGTCAAGGCGCCTGTGGGCATCGCCAATTACCTGATGAACCAAAAGCGCGAACATGTGGCCCAGATCGAGGGCCGCTATGGGCTGTCGGTGCGCATCGAGGGCGACCCGATGCTGATTTCGCCTGATTTCACCATGGAGAAATTCAAAACCGCCACGCGCGTTGTGGCCGAGGTGGCACCGGCGGTTGTTTCGGTCGATGCCTCTTTGATGGACCAGGTCGATGACGACACGGTTTTGGAAGACGACACCGAAGAAGACGCGGTAAGCGCCGTTTCCAACGGTGACGAGGATGCAGATGCCAAGCCCAAGCGCAAGCGCCGCCGCCGCCGCCGCAGCCGTGGCAAACAGGGGGGCGCAGAGGATGGCCAGGGCGTGGATAGCGCCGAGGCTGATACCGATGCAGATGCCGATGCAGATGCCGCGGTAGATGCCAACACCGATGGCGATGCGCAGGCCGAGGCCAGCACAAACGCCAGCAGCGATGCGCCTGCCACGGTATCTGCCGACGATGCGGCTGAAGCCCCGGCAGAAAAGCCCAAGAAAACCGCAACGCGGTCGCGCTCGCGCAGCCGGAAAAAAGCCGATGCCACGGCCGAGGCTACGGCCGCGGCCCAGGCTGAACCTGCAGCCGTTGCTGAGGCCGCCGGTGCGGAACCCGCGGGTGCAGAGCCGGCTGCGGCATCTGATGCGGCGCCCCAGGCTGATGCGGATACGGCCGAGGAAAAACCAGCCGCAAAACCGCGCACCCGCGCCAAGCGCACGACCAAGGCCAAACCGGCCAAGGCCGATGCGACCGCCGAGGCCAGTGCCGAGGTTACTGCCGAGGCCAGCGCAGATGATGCACAAGCCGAGGCTGCGGAAAAGACACCGGCCAAGACACCGGCCAAAACACCGCGCAAAACCACGCGCAGCCGCAAACCTGCCAAGCCGAAAGAGCCGGCAGCCGATGCCGCCCCCGCGCCTGTTGCCGAGGGGGCAGCGGTGGTAGATGCGCCCGCGCCCGCGCCTGAACCCACCCCGGCACCCGTGGCAGATGTGGCCGCACCGGCCGCCCCCGCCGCAGCGCCTGCGGCACAGCCAGAAGAGCCGGCCAAACCCAAGCGCCGCGGTTGGTGGTCGCGCGGGTAACACGGCACTATAAAAAACCCCCGGTCTGGCACCGGGGGTTTTTATTTGCCACTACTCGGGCGCGTCGGTGGCCCCTATGCGGCGCATGATGCCCATCAATTGGCGCTGTGTGCGCAGGCCCGGATAGGCCAGGCGCAGCGCAGTGCCATCTTTCCGGGGAATCTCGACATAGGCGGTTAGGCGCAATTGCGGCAAGGCGCTGATGTCAAACTCTAACACCGTTTCGGGCAGGGCGTTTATGCTGCCATCATAGGTTAAGATCGCGCGCGCCGCGCCCTCGGGGGGCAGCAGGCGGCGGCACTGCAGGCGCATGGGCGCGGGGCGTGCCATGCGTGTGCCCGGCTGTTGGCATAATGCCGCAATCCGCGCATCTATGATGGTGCTGGGGGCGGCAATGGTGGCCACGGCCTGGCTGGGCGGGGCCGCGGGCACGGGCGCATCGTTTGGTATACCACCAATAGGGGTGCACCCCCCGATAAACACACTAAATATAGTGTAGCAGATTCGCCGCATCCCCCGCATCGCACCCGTTTCCTGGCTTCGATTCTGTTATTTGATCCATCCTATCCATTTGCGCAATAATGTCTCTAAAGAGCGTCAGGTCGCATTCAAAATGCAACAAAATGTGTCATAGGCGCTTTAAATGCCTTTAGTTGTTGGGGTTTTTTTCCCGGCTTCGCCGGACGGGCAGCGCGAAAAATCAGATGCGATTTGAGATTGAATCAGGCCATTGGCCTTTGGTCCAAGGTCAACCGTTTTTTGACCTGTTAAGGTGAAATATTTTCGTTGACCCAGCCGGCGGTTTTACGCCAGTTTGTGCGGGCAGGCGGGGCGGCCACAATATATAGTGGTTGTTGGTCTTCGGTCAAAAAATCTAAACATCACTTCGGGGCTTGCCCGAGCTGTAGGTGCGCGTCTTAAAAATCGCGCAGATCTGATAGTTTTTGCCGCTGTCCATGCCACGTTGCGGCCCATCAAAACGGTGGGTGGGGGGACCAAAAGCTGGAAGAATGAGGCAGCGCATATGAAAATTGAAAGAAAATTTACACAGGCAGGGCAGGATGCCTACGCTGAACTGGAATTCGTCACCACCTCGTCCGAGATCCGCAATCCGGATGGCACCGTGGTATTCAAGCTTGATGATGTCGAAGTGCCGGCGAAATGGAGCCAGGTTGCCAGCGACGTGATCGCCCAGAAATATTTTCGCAAGGCGGGCGTGCCGCTGAAAAGCCGCCGTGTGGCGGAAAAAGGCGTGCCCGAATTTTTGTGGCGCTCGGTGCCTGCCAATGACAACACCGGCTTTACCGGCGAAACCAGCGCGCGCCAGGTGTTTGACCGCTTGGCGGGCGCCTGGGCCTATTGGGGCTGGAAGGGCGGCTATTTCAGCACCGAGGAAGACGCGCGCGCCTATTTCGACGAAATGCGCTTTATGCTGGCCACCCAACGCGCCGCGCCCAACAGCCCGCAGTGGTTTAACACCGGCCTGCATTGGGCCTATGGCATCGATGGCCCCAGCCAGGGCCACCATTATGTCGATTACAAAACCGGCAAATTGACCAAATCAAACAGCGCCTACGAGCACCCCCAGCCGCACGCCTGTTTCATCCAGTCTGTCAGCGATGATCTGGTCAATGACGGCGGTATCATGGATCTGTGGGTGCGCGAGGCACGGCTGTTCAAATATGGCTCGGGCACGGGCACCAATTTCTCGTCGCTGCGCGGC
>CAJXSO010000070.1 GCA_913061505.1 uncultured Lutimaribacter sp. | reverse complement strand
CCCCCCGCCCTGCCACAAGCCAGCATGCGTTATTTGAACCTGGCTCTTTTGCTGGCCTATCCCGTGGCCTGGTTTGCCCCGATCTTGCAGGCCGGGCTGGGGCTGCCGTTTATGGCGCTGGATCAGATCAGCATCATGGGCGGCTTGGCCAGCCTGTGGCAAACCGATCCGGCGCTGGCAGGCCTGGTGGGGCTGTTTGCCATTGTTGCCCCCTATGCCAAAACGCTGGGCCTGGTGGCGCGCGATTTTGGCAGGCTGGGGGCGCGCGGGCTGCGCCTGTTGCAGGGGCTGGGGCGCTTGGCCATGGCCGATATTTTCGTGATCGCGCTTTATATTACGCTGGCCAAGGGCATTGGCATCGGCACGGTGCAGGTGGCTTGGGGGCTTTATCTGTTCACCGCATGCGTTTTGGCATCGCTGGCCTGCAGCCTGTGGGCCCCGCTGCACAGGCGCGAAGATGTTTGACCGCCCCCCAGCCTTGCGGCACTAAGGGCGCATGGCAAAAACTGCATCTTTCACCTGCACCGCCTGTGGTGCGTCTTTTACCAAATGGTCTGGCCGCTGCGATGGTTGCGGCGATTGGAACACCATCGTCGAAGAGGCGCCCCTGGCCAGCGGCCCCGCGGCCAAATCGCTGGGCGCCAAACGTGGGCGCGGCATCCAGCTGACCGATCTGGCCAGCCAAGAGGTGCCGCCGCCCCGCACCCTTTCGGGCCTGTCGGAACTGGACCGTGTGTTGGGGGGCGGCCTGGTGGCGGGCAGCGCCATTTTGGTGGGCGGTGATCCGGGCATTGGCAAATCAACCTTGCTGCTGCAGGCGGCGGCCCGTTTTGCGCTGGCGGGGGTGAAAACCCTTTATGTCAGTGGCGAAGAGGCCAGCGCCCAGGTGCGCATGCGTGCCCAGCGGCTGGGCCTGGGCACCGCGCCCGTGCAACTGGCCGCAGAAACCAACCTGCGCGATATCCTGACCACGCTCGATGCCGAACGCCCCGGGCTGGTGATCATCGATTCGATCCAGACAATGTGGGCCGATACCGTGGAAAGCGCCCCGGGCAGCGTGGCACAGGTGCGCGCCTCCGCCCACGAGCTGACAAGCTTTGCCAAGCGCCGCGGCATCAGCGTGGTGATGGTGGGCCATGTCACCAAAGAGGGCCAGATCGCCGGGCCACGGGTGGTCGAGCATATGGTCGATACCGTGCTTTATTTCGAGGGCGAACGCGGCCATCAATTCCGCATTCTGCGCAGCGTCAAAAACCGCTTTGGCCCCGCTGATGAAATTGGCGTATTCGAGATGACGGGCGATGGTTTGGCCGAGGTCACAAACCCCTCGGCGCTGTTTTTATCCGAACGCGGCACGCCTGCGCCCGGCTCGGTGGTGTTTGCCGGCATCGAGGGCACCCGCCCCGTGCTGTGCGAAATTCAGGCGCTTGTGGCCCCCACCCCCCACTCGCAACCGCGCCGGTCGGTGGTGGGCTGGGATGGCGGGCGGCTGGCCATGGTGCTGGCGGTGCTCGAGGCGCGCTGCGCCATCCCTTTTGCCGGGCTTGATGTGTATCTCAACGTCGCAGGCGGGCTAAAAATCGCCGAACCTGCCGCCGATCTGGCCGTGGCCGCCGCCCTGCTAAGCGCGCGCGAAGACGTGGCCCTGCCCCCTGAAACCGTCATATTTGGCGAAATCAGCCTCTCTGGGGCGCTTCGCCCGGTCGGACAGGCCGAAAACAGGTTGAAAGAAGCCCAAAAACTTGGTTTCACCTCTGCAATCATTCCAGCCGGTGGGAAAGTGGCGGGCGATGGTGGGCTGACGGTGCAACGTTTTGGCGATCTGACGGCCCTTGTGGGGGATATTTTCGGCGCAGGTTAGCGCCCAACAGCGGGGACAGGCCATGGACGGCTTTACCATCATCGACGGCGTTGTGGCGCTTGTGATCATCGTATCTGCACTGCTGGCCTACGCGCGCGGCTTTGTGCGCGAGGCACTGGCCATCGCAGGCTGGGTGGTGTCGGGGCTGGTGGCCTTTACCTTTGCGCCCCAAGCGCAACCCTTGGTCAAGGAAATACCAGGCATTGGCCCGATGCTGGCAGATAGTTGCGAATTATCGATCATCGCAGCTTTTGCCGCGGTGTTTGCGGTGGCGCTGGTGATTTCATCGCTCTTTACCCCGCTTTTTTCCAGCGTTGTGCAGCGCTCGGCCCTGGGTGGGCTTGATCAGGGGGCAGGCTTTCTGTTTGGCGTCTTGCGCGGCATCTTGTTGGTGGCGGTTGGGTTTTTTGTCTACAGCACCGTGATCACCAGCCAAGAGATCGCGATGATCGACAATTCCCGCTCGGCGCAAATCTTTGGCACCATGACCGACGATATCGAGGCCCGCAACCCCGAGGCCGCTTTGGGCTGGGTCACCGCCCAATACGAGGAATTGGTCACCGTCTGCGAGGCCCCGCGCTAAGGCGCAGGGGTTGTATGCAGGCGCCGGCAGTCGCGCTAGGGCTGTTTGGCTTGCAGATGTCGCACGATCAATTGTGATCCTTTCGTGACACTGGCGCCTCAAAGGCTTATGAGGGGGGCAATTCTGGCCGACCGGATTCGGAGCACCCCTCGTGACCAAAGCGTTGCCCCCCTCTCACCCGTTTGATGATGATAAACTGCGCGAAGAATGCGGCGTTTTCGGCGTTTTGGGCGTCACCGACGCGGCAAACTTTGTGGCGCTTGGCCTGCACGCCCTGCAACACCGCGGCCAAGAGGCAGGCGGCATCGTTGCCCACGACCCCGAACACGGGTTCAACTCGGCCCATCGTTTTGGCTATGTGCGCGACAATTTCACCAACGCATCACTGATGCAAACCCTGCCCGGGCCACTGGCCATCGGCCATGTGCGCTATTCCACCGCCGGCGCCAAGGGCGCGGTTATTCGCGATGTGCAGCCGTTTTTTGGCGAATTTTCCATGGGCGGGGCGGCCATCGCCCATAATGGCAACATCACCAATGCCAATGCCTTGCGCCGCGAATTGATCGAACGCGGGTCGATCTTTCAATCCTCCTCGGATTCGGAATGCATCATCCATCTGATGGCGCGCAGCCTGCAAAAAAACATCCCCGAACGCATGGAAGACGCGCTGCGCCGCGTCGAAGGCGCGTTTTCTGTGGTGGCCATGACGCGCACAAAACTGATCGGCGTGCGCGATCCGTTGGGCGTGCGCCCGCTGGTCTTGGGCCGCATCGGCGAGGGCTGGGTGCTGAGCTCGGAAACCTGTGCGCTTGATATCATCGGCGCCGAATTCGTGCGCGAAATCGAGCCCGGTGAAATGGTGGTGATCGATGCCAATGGCATCGACAGCCGCCGCCCCTTCCGGCAGGTAAACTCGCGCTTTTGTATCTTTGAACACGTCTATTTCTCGCGCCCCGATTCCATCATCGCTGGCCGCTCGGTCTATGAAACCCGCCGCCAGATCGGCGTGGAACTGGCCCGCGAAGCCCCGGTCGAGGCAGATCTGGTCTGCCCCGTCCCCGACAGCGGCACCCCCGCCGCCATCGGCTTTGCCCATGAAAGCGGCATACCCTACGGCATGGGCATCATCCGCAACCAATATATGGGGCGCACCTTCATCGAACCCACCGAGCAAATCCGCAACATGGGCGTGCGGCTTAAGCTGAACGTCAACCGCGCGCTGATTTCGGGCAAACGGGTGATCTTGGTGGACGATTCCGTTGTGCGCGGCACCACCAGCCGCAAGATCAAGGAAATGATCCTCGATGCAGGTGCAGCCGAGGTGCATTTCCGCATCGCCAGCCCCCCCACCGCCTGGCCCTGCTTTTATGGCGTCGATACCCCCCAACGCGAAAAACTGTTGGCCGCCACCATGAGCGAGGAAGAAATGCGCCAACATCTGGCCGTGGACAGCCTGAAATTCATCTCGCTCGACGGGCTCTATCGCGCGGCCGGCGCGGCCTCGGGCCGCAATGCCGCCTGCCCGCAATATTGCGATGCCTGTTTCTCGGGCGAATACCCCGTCGCCCCCTCGGATATGATCGAAAAAGGCTTCCGCCTGAAAGCCGCCGAATAACCTGTGCCCCCCGCGCGCGCGCCCCAAAAACAGGCCCACTGCCATGACCCAGAAAATCGCACTCATCACCGGCGCCTCGCGCGGCCTTGGCGCGGCCCTTGCCCTGGCGCTCAGCCGCAGCCATCACATCGTGGCGGTGGCGCGCACCACCGGCGCGCTCGAAGAGCTTGACGATCGCATCCAGGCCCAGGGCGGCCACGCCACCTTGGCCCCGATGGATATCACCAATACCGATGCCATGGCCCAGCTCTGCCGCTCGATCTATGATCGCTGGGGCCAGATCGATCTTTGGGCCCATACGGCCGTGCATGCTGCCCCGCTTAGCCCGGCCAGCTCGATCGATGGGCGCGACTGGGAAAAATCGGTTGCCATCAACATCAGCGCCACAGGCGTGTTGATCCCCTTCATCCAGCCGCTGCTGGGCGACACCGGCCGGGCGCTGTTTTTTGACGACACCCATGTGGTGGGCAAATTCACCGGCGCCTATAGCGCCACCAAGGCCGCGCAAATCACGCTGGCGCGCGCTTGGGCTGCGGAAACCGTCAAAACCGGCCCCAAGGTGCATGTTTTGGCCCCCGCCCCCATGCCCACAGCCACCCGCGCCCGGTTTTTCCCCGGCGAAGATCGCAGCCCCCTCTCCCCCCCCGATACCGAAGCCGCCGCAGTTTTGGCAGCCCTGGCCTAGGCCCTGGGCTTCATCTTGCCAAAAATACTCACTGCGCCGCACTGGCCAGGCGCGGGGCCGCTCTTTGCCACGCGCCCCGTGTTGCCAGTGGCGCGCGTCTCCACTAGACATTTGTCAAAGCGGCAACAGGGGGCGACATGCGCATATTGGTAACCAACGACGATGGCATCAACGCACCGGGGCTGAAGGTGCTCGAAACCATCGCCGCCGATCTGGCGGGCCCGGAGGGCGAGGTATGGGTTGTGGCCCCCGCCTTTGAACAATCCGGCGTCGGCCATTGCATCAGCTACACCCACCCCATGCTGTGCGCCCAAATGGGCGAGCGGCGCTTTGCCGCCGAAGGCAGCCCCGCCGATTGCGTTTTGGTGGGCATCCATGACGTGATGAAGGGCACCCCCCCCGATCTGGTGTTATCGGGCGTGAACCGCGGCAATAACTCGGGGCAAAACGCGCTTTATTCCGGCACGTTGGGCGCCGCGATCGAGGCGGCACTGCAAGGCATTCCCGCCATGGCGCTGTCGCAATATCTGGGCCCCAAGACCAGCCATCTTGAAAACCCGTTCGAGGCAGCCGCCCAGCATGCCCCGGCATTGCTGCGCCAAATCTTGCAGGCCCAGCCCGATGCCGGGCAGGATTACCGGCTGTTTTACAACATCAATTTCCCGCCCGTCCCCGCAGCCGATGTCAAGGGCGCGGTGGCGGCGCCACAGGGGTTTCGCCGCAATGCCCCCTTTACCGCCGAGGCGCATCTGTCGCCCTCGGGGCGCCGGTTCATGTGGATCCGTGGCGGCGATCAGCACCGCCCCACCCTGCCCGGCAGCGATGTGGCGGTCAATCTGGATGGCTGGATCTCGGTCACGCCGATGACCGCCGATCTGACCGATCATCGCGCGCTGGCCGCGCTTGCCCCCCACCTATGAGCGGCGCACCCCAAGATCCAGCCGAGCGCAAGATGCAGTTTCTGTTTGCGCTGCGCTCGAAAGGGGTGACGGATAACCGTGTGTTGGCGGCGATGGAAAAAATCGATCGCGGCCCGTTCGTGCGCGGGCTGTTTGCCGAGCGCGCCTACGAAGACATGCCGCTGCCCATTGCCTGCGGGCAAACGATCAGCCAGCCCTCGGTTGTGGGGTTGATGACGCAGGCGCTGCAGGTGCACCCGCGTGACAAGGTGCTCGAGGTGGGCACCGGCAGCGGGTATCAGGCCGCCATTCTCAGCCAATTGGCGCGGCGCGTCTATACGGTAGACCGCTACCGCCGGCTGGTGCGCGAGGCGCGCGCGCTGTTTGACGAGATGGAGCTGACAAATATCACAGCGCTTTTGGGCGATGGCTCGTTTGGCCTGCCCGATCAGGCGCCCTTTGATCGCATTCTCGTGACCGCCGCCGCCGAAGACCCGCCCGGCCCGCTATTGGCGCAGCTGAAAATCGGGGGTATCATGGTGGTGCCGGTGGGCCAGTCGGACACGGTGCAAAGCTTGATCCGCGTGGTGCGCCACGAAACCGGCTTTGACTATGACGAGCTGCGGCCGGTGCGTTTTGTGCCCTTGGTCGAGGGCCTGGGGCGCGAAGATTGAACCATTTTTAGGGCCAGCTGCGGCAGGCTCGGTGCTATTTAACGTCACAAAGCCCGGGGCTACACCGGGCGCGACACAGAGGATATCGAGAGATGAGTGCCCAACCAAGCTATCCCACCGCGCATCCCCTGCGCCGTACTGTTTTGGCCTGCACAGCGCTTGGCCTGCTGGCGGCCTGCCAAACCCCGCTTGATTTCGACATGCGCGGCAATTTCGGCAATGCCCCCTCTACAGCGAATGCGGTGCAAAATATCACCGCCGATCGCCCCCGCCCCGATAACCGCGGCGTTATTTCCTACCCCGGCTATCAAGTGGCCATCGCCCAACGCGGCGATACCATTGTCGAGGTGGCCAATCGCGTGGGCGCCGACCCTCAGGCGCTGGCCCGCTTTAACGGGCTAGAGCTGGGCGATAAGCTGCGCGGTGGCGAGGTGATCGCGCTGCCCACGCGGGTGGCAGAAAGCGGCACCGCTGCGGGCACGGTTGATATTCAATCCGTGGCGGGCCAGGCGCTGGATCGCGCCCAGCCTGCCGCCAGCGGGGCCAGCGCCGCCCCCGCACCCGCCGCCGAACCGGTGCGCCACAAGGTGGCCCGCGGCGAAACCGCCTATACAATCGCACGGCTTTATAATGTCTCGGTGCGCTCTTTGGCCGAATGGAACGGCCTGGGCGCCGATCTGGCGGTGCGCGAGGGGCAATATCTGCTGATCCCCACCAGCGTTGCCGCAAAAGAGGTGTCGACATCGCGGTTGGCAGCCGCAGCGCCGGCAGCCCCCGGCCAAGGCAGCGCAACGCCCGTGCCCCCATCGGCGGCCAAACCCCTGCCGCGCAACGAAACCCCGGCAAGCGCGGCGCCAAAGCCCGCCCAGAGTGCAGCGCCTGATTTGGGCAAAACCCAAACCATCACCGGCGGCAAGCTGGCCATGCCGCTGGATGGCACGATCATCCGCGAATATGCAAAGGGCAAATCGGACGGCATCGACATCAAAGGCGCGGCCGGCGCCGTGGTGCGCGCCGCAGATGCGGGCACTGTGGCGGCCATCACCCAAGACGCAGATCAAACCCCGATCATTGTGATCCGGCACGCCGACAATCTGCTGACGGTCTATGCCAATGTCGATAATATCACCGTGCGCAAAGGTGCGAATGTGGCCCGTGGCCAAAGCATTGCCAAGCTGCGCAGTGGCGATGCAAGTTTCCTGCATTTCGAGGTGCGCAAAGGCTTCGACAGCGTCGATCCGATGCCCTATTTGCGCTAAGCGCGCGCCGCGCCTGCGCTGTTGGGGCGCAAGGCGCTGGCCGAAACCAGGGCCAGGCCCAGAAAGATCAGCAGCGCGCCCACCGCTTTGGGCGCGCTCAGCGCCTCGCCCACCACGGCCACGGCCAAAACCCAGGCTGTCACAGGCTCGGCCAGGGCCAGGGTGACAGCGCCCGAGGCGCTGATGCGTGTCAGCCCCCAGGTATAAAGCGCATAGGCCAGCCCCGTGGCGCCCAGCCCCAAAAACACCACGCCCGCCCATGCCTGCACGCCCACCAACCAGCCCAGGGGCAGCAGCAGGAAAACCGGCGCGCAGATCAGCGCGGCGACACAGAATGTGGCCGCAGCCAGGGTGGTGCTGGGCGCGCTGTGGCTGATGCGGCTGGTGGCCAGCGAATAGGCGGCATAGCACGCCCCCGCTGCCGCCGATAGGGCCACGCCCGCCCAAACAGATGGCCCGCCGCCACCAGTACTGCCTCCTGTGCTGCCACCAGTGCTGCCACCGGCCCATGCCAAAAGACACACGCCGCTT
>CAJXSO010000069.1 GCA_913061505.1 uncultured Lutimaribacter sp. | reverse complement strand
ATCAAAGCCTGCATGCACGTCGGTAAAGATATTATCAGCCGGCGCCACTGCGGCTGCTGCACTGCGTGCGGTCAGCGGCGGTTCGGGCGGCAGGGCATGTGCTGCCTTGGCATCGAAAATCAACGGGTCTGGGCCACGGCCACGGCCCTTGGTCAGCGGTTTATCTGCAGCCAAGGCCGGTGCCGCCACGCCGCGCACGCGGCTTTTGATGGCATCGGTAATCTTGGCGCGAATACGCGCATCGCCGGGCATATCTGGCATATCGGGGGCGTCATAATCGGGGGCATGCGCCTCGACCAGCTCTGGCTCGGGCATGTCATCGGGGCGGCGCACCAGCCCCGGCACCCGCGACAGCAGGCCAGGCTTGCGCGGGGCAGCGGGGGCATCAGAGGCAGGCATATCGGCCATGGCATCGCTTGCGATCGTGCCGGCAGCGGCGGCCTCGCGGCGGGCCTCTTTGCGGGCCTGCACCGATTGCGCCGCCTGCACCGCGCCGCTGGCGCCACGGCCCAATAGCACCATGATTTTGGCATAGGTCATGATCAGACCGATCAGCATAAAGCGCGCCACGCGGCCCAGTTCAGCGCGGGTAAAGCCCAACACAAACGCGCCCAGCACCACCATGCCCAGCCCCAGCACCGCAGACAGCAGTTTCAGGCCAAAACTGGCATGAACGGGCAAAATATTCAGCAGCATCGCCAAAACAGTATCGCCAAACAGCCCACCCAGCCCAAAGCTGTGGGCGGCAGCCCAAACCGCACCGGGCGCAAGCGAGGCGGCATAAAGCGATAAAACCGCCATCCAGACAGGCACAAAGATAAGCCGCCCCAGCGCGCGGTCGGCACCGGCATGCAGCACCATGCGCAGCCCCCAGGCAGCGATCACGGCAAACAGCCCCCAGCCGCCCAAGCCCACCACCATATGCACCGGCGCCGCAACCGAGGCGCCAAACCGCCCCAGCAGGTTTTGCGCGGGCTGTTCGCTGGCCGACAGGAAATAAGGATCATCTGGGTGATAGCTAAACAGCAGCACCGCCAGCCCCGAGGCCACGACCAGCAACGCGATGCCCAGCAATTCCTTGCTGCGCTTTTCCAGCGTCTGCGCCATTTCGCTGTCAAATAGCGGGTCTCGGCCCCGTGTCTGATATGCCATGCTGTGCCTCGTTCGTTTCTTTTTGTTATTCTTTGTAAATCTTAACCGTAGATACAGTTGCGCAGATCGATCAGCGCAGGGCGCATCTCATCGATTGGCGCCACCATCGCCACGCGAATATAGCCGTGGCCGGGGTTGCCCTGATCGGTCTCTTTGCTGAGATAGGCGCCCGGCAGCACCCGCACGCCGGTTTCGCGCCATGCCTTCAGTGCCGCCGCTTCGCCATCGTCCACCGGCAACCACAGGAAAAACCCGGCCTCGGGGCCGATGTAGCTGTTGATCGGGGCAAAAATCTGGTCGGCGGCCAGGTATTTCTCGCCATAAAGGCGGCGGTTTTCTTGCACATGCGCCTCGTCGGCCCACACCGCCTGCGCCACGCGCTGCAACGGCAGCGGCATGGGCGCACCGGCATAGGCGCGCAGCTGCTTCATGCGCGCGATGCTATCAGGCCCGCCCGCCACAAAGCCCGCCCGCAGGCCCGGCAGGTTCGAGCGTTTCGAGAGCGAGTGGAAAATCACCACGCGCTCGGGGTTTGCGCCCATCTCGGTGGCCACCTCTAGGGCGCCCACGGGCGGGGTGCTGCGGTAAATCTCGCTATAGCATTCATCGGCGAAAATCTGGAAATCATACTGCTCGGCCAGGGCGATCAGCTGTTGCCAATAGGCGCGGCTGGCCACCGCGCCCTGCGGGTTGGCAGGCGAGCAGATATAGGCGGCACTGACACGGTTCAGCAGCGCCGGGGGCAAGCTGGCATAATCGGGCAAATACCCGCCTTCGCGCGTGGCTGGCACAAACACGGGCTGGGCGGCCACCGAAATGGCGCCGATCATATACACCTGGTAAAACGGGTTCGGCATCAAGATCACCGGCTTGTCGCCGGCTTTTTCTTCGGCAACCAAGGCCATACAGGCGTTATAAAGCCCCTCGCGCGTGCCATTCAGGGCCATCACATTGGTTTCCGGGTCCAGACGCACCCCATAGCGGCGGCTGATCCAATCTGTGATCGCTTGGCGCAGTTCTGGCGCACCTTCGTTGGGGGGGTATTGGCCAAAGCCTGCACTCTCGCGCTGCAAAATCTCGCCCACCCAGCTGGGGAAGGGGTGTTTTGGCTCGCCAATCGTCATATGGCGCACAGGCCCGCCTGCGGGATGCTGATCCAACAGGGCGCGCAGGCGCGGAAACGCATAGGCCGGTAGGTTCGAAAACCGCTCGGGGAACATGATGCTGCCTCAAATATACGGGGTCTCTGTGGCCCCTTTAGGCATCAAATTACCCAAAGCCCGGGCATACGTCCAGAAAAAGCGTGGCAAAGCATGGCGGCTGTGTCTTTTCGGACAAATCCCAACCAGCCTTTGGCCTGGCACATGAAAAAGGCGCCCAAAGGGGGCGCCTTTTGGCGGGCCACAAAGGCGGGTGCGGTTACTGGCAGCGCTTTTCAGCCTCGTCCAGCGCGGCGGTAAAGCCCAACAGCGAAAACGAGTCTTTCGTCACCGTTCCCCGGGACGAGCGTGCCGTCAGCACCGCGTTCGAGCCACGCTTCATCGCGGCGATGATCTTGCCATCATCGGCGGCACTGGCAGGCCAGGCCCATTCGCCTTCGGTAAATAGCTCATATTGGGTACCATCCACATCTAGCGTCACGGTTGAGCCACCTGCAAAAGGATAGCCGCCGGTAAAGCCCAACTGCCCTTTTACCCCAGCGGCCGGGCGGAAAAACGCCATCAGCAAAATTTCACCGCGGCGCACCGATACAACGCGCCCATCGCGGGTATTAACCGTTTCTTTGGGCGCCGAAACTGCCCAGCATTCTTTTGGTTCTTGTTCTTCGAAAACCGCCCAGTCGGTTTTGGCAGCCACCTGATTTTCGCTGACCTGTTGCGCCCATGCGCCTTGGCTTGCCGCCATCACAAGGGCCAAGGCCAGCCCTGTTGCAGTTCGAAATACCATATGCCCAGCCTCCAGCTGTCCTTCGCCTCAATCACCAAGGAACCCCGCTGCATCTTGCGATTTGCCTATATGGGGTTCTATTCTTCTCGACAGTGCTACACTAACGTGAAACGTGCCACTGGCGAAAGGGGCCATGGGCAGTTTTTCGCCAGCGCTCACATAAAGGATATCAAAATTGACCACCCCAGTCCCCTTGGCCGAGGTATGGCGCGGCCCGTTCTTGGAAAGCGTGCACAGCGGCCATGCCGTGATTTGCGACGAAACCGGCCAGATCGTGCAGGCCTGGGGTGACCCGAACGCAGTGGTCTTGCCCCGCTCGTCGTCGAAAATGCTGCAGGCGCTTCCCTTGTTGGAAAGCGGGGCGGCACGGGCCTATGGCCTGGGTGCCGAACAGCTGGCGCTGGCCTGCGCCTCGCATAATGGGGCGGCCATCCACACCAGCCGCGTGCAGGCATGGCTGCAGCATATCGGCTGCACCGACGATGATTTTCGCTGTGGCGCCCAAGACCCAGGCGATCTGCCCGCCCGCGATGCGCTGATCCGCGCAGGCGAAAAGCCCTGCCAGATGCATAATAATTGCTCGGGCAAACATTCTGGCTTTCTGACCCTGAACAAACATCTGGGCGGCAACCCCGAATATGTGGCGCCCGATCACCCCGTGCAGCTGGCCTGCAAAGCCGCTTTCGAAGAGGTCACCGCCCAGGCCAGCCCCGGCTATGGGATCGATGGCTGTTCGGCGCCCAATTTTGCCACAACCCTGCATGGCATGGCCCGCGCCATGGCGTTTTTTGCCGCCGCCCAGCCTGGCCAGGGGGCGCGCGCCGATGCCGCGGCACAGCTGCGCGATGCCATGGCCACCTACCCCGAGCTGGTGGCCGGCGAAGGGCGGGCCTGCACCGAATTGATGCGCGCTATGGGCGGGCGCGTGGCCTTGAAAACCGGGGCCGAGGCGTTTTTTATTGCCATCATCCCACAGCTGAAAATGGGCGTTGCGCTGAAAGTGGTCGATGGTGGCACCCGCGGCGCCGAATGCGCCATTGCAGCGATTTTGGTAAAGCTGGGCGTGCTAGAGGCCAACCACCCCGCCACGCTTAAGCGCATGAATGCGCCGATCCGCAATTGGAATGGCGTAGAAACCGGAATGATCCGGCCTGCAGCAGCCTTGATCTAGGGCGCCACAAACTGGGCCTGGGTGTAGCCTTGCAAAAACAGCAGCGCCGTTAAATCGCCGTGGTTGATGCGCATATCGCATTGCGCTGCCACGGCGGGTTTGGCGTGCAGGGCAACGCCTGCGCCCGCCAGCCCCAACATGCCCAGATCATTGGCGCCATCGCCCACGGCCAACACATCGGCCGGTGCAAGCCCTAGGCGCGCGGTGATGGTGTTTAGCGCCTCAACCTTGGCTTCGCGGCCCAAAATCGGCAACGCGACTTGCCCGCTCAGCGTGGCGCCATCGGTTAACAGCACATTGGCGCGGTGCTCATCAAAGCCCAGATGCGCGGCCACTTTTTCGGTAAAGGCGGTAAAGCCGCCCGATACCAGCGCGGCATAGGCGCCGTTGGCCTTCATCGTGGCCAACAACACAGCGCCGCCGGGCATATAGGTGATGCGCTGTTGCAGCACCTCGTCAATCACGCCCAGGGGCAGGCCGCGCAGCAACGCCACGCGTTCGGTGAGGGCTGCGTTAAAATCCAGCTCGCCATTCATGGCGCGTGCGGTAATGGCCTTTACATGATCGCCCACACCGGCCTGATCGGCCAGTTCATCGATACATTCCTGTTCGATCATGGTGCTGTCCATATCGGCCAGCAGCATCATTTTGCGCCGCCCTGCGCTGGGTTGCACCACCATATCAACGCCCAGCTGCTGCAAATCATCCCAAACCTGCCAGCGGTTTTCTGGCACGTTTGGCAGGCCAAATTCAGCCGCCTCGCCCGGCGCCAGCCACAGCGCATCGCCCCCGCCCCAGGCGTTACGCAGCGCATCGATCAGGTGGGGTTCCAGCCCGCCGGGCCGCGCGATGAGGGTGCAGGTAAACATGTGCAGGTGCCTTTGGCCATCGTGGTTTGGCCCGTGCCATAGCGCAGCCCCTGCCGCAATGCCAGTGCCCAGCCCGCCATGGCCCCCACCCAAGCCGGGCAAAGCGGGCGCTAAAACGGCAAAAGTTTCCGATCGTAGCTTTTTGGCGTCGCAAATTATCGGCAAAGCGGCGCAATCCCGCCATTTCTGCGCTTGCGAAAGCCGCGCCACCACCGTAAGTGCGAAGGCGGGACACCCCTCCCCAACGAGGGGCGCTTATCTGGAAGGGTAGCTGACATGGCTATATCTGCACCGGCAACGCGGCCGGCAAACCCGCGTTTTTCCTCTGGCCCTTGCGCCAAAATCCCCACATTTTCGCTTGATTTGCTGGCAGATGCGCCCTTGGGCCGCAGCCACCGTGCCGCCATTGGCAAAGAAAAGCTGAAAGCCGCAATCGAAGGCACCCGCGAGATTTTGGGCATACCGGCCGATTACAAAATTGGCATCGTGCCTGCCTCGGATACCGGCGCTGTTGAAATGGCCATGTGGTCGCTTTTGGGCGCGCGTGGCGTGGAAATGCTGGCGTGGGAATCCTTTGGCGCGGGCTGGGTGACGGATGTTGTCAAACAGCTAAAGCTGGATGCCACGGTAAAAACCGCCGATTATGGCCAGATCGTTGATTTCAGCACCGTCGATTTCACCAATGACGTTGTGTTCACATGGAACGGCACCACCAGCGGTGTGCGCCTGCCCAATGGCGATGCCATCCCAGCCAATCGCGAAGGCCTGACAATTTGCGATGCCACCTCGGCCGCTTTTGCCATGGATCTGCCCTGGGACAAGCTGGATGCCACCACATTCAGCTGGCAAAAGGTGCTGGGCGGCGAGGCTGCGCATGGTATTTTGGTGCTAAGCCCCCGCGCCGTAGAGCGGCTGGAAAGCTACACGCCCGCATGGCCCATGCCCAAAATTTTCCGCCTGACAAAAGGTGGCAAGCTGATCGAGGGCATTTTCGTCGGTGAAACGATCAACACCCCCTCGATGCTGGCGGTCGAAGATTATCTGGTGGCGCTGGATTGGGCGCGCAGCGTGGGTGGCCTGCAAGGGCTGATCGCACGGGCCACAGCCAATGCGCAAACCATCTGGGATTTCTGCGATGAAAAACCATGGATTGCCAACCTGGCCGAAGACCCGGCAACGCGGTCAAACACCAGCGTTTGCCTGAAATTCACCGATAGCCGCATTGCCGATGGTGCCAGCTTTGCCAAGGCCGTGGCCAAGCGGCTGGAAAAAGAAGGCGTGGCCTTTGACATTGGCGCCTATCGCGATGCCCCCGCCGGGCTGCGCATTTGGTGCGGTGGCACGGTCGAGCAGGCCGATATCGCAGCCATGCTGCCCTGGCTGGAATACGCCTTTACCGCCGAGCTTGACGCACAGGCCTGATTTCGGGCCGGGGCCCACCGCCCCGCCCCCCTTTCCCATTTCCCGGCGCAGCGCATGCGCCCAACCAAAGGACCACACACCATGGCCCCCAAAGTTCTGATTTCCGACAAACTGTCGAACGCCGCCGTGCAAATTTTCAAAGATCGCGGCATTGATGTAGATTTCATGCCCGAGCTGGGCAAAGACAAAGAAAAGCTGGCCGAAATTATCGGCAATTACGATGGGCTTGCCATCCGCTCGGCCACCAAAGTTACCGAGAAAATCCTGGAAAGCGCCACCAACCTAAAGGTGATCGGCCGCGCCGGTATTGGGGTGGATAACGTCGATAAGGAAGCCGCCTCGAAAAAAGGGGTGATCGTGATGAACACGCCCTTTGGCAACATGATCACCACCGCCGAACACGCGATTGCCATGATGTTTGCCGTGGCGCGCCAAATCCCCGAGGCCAGCGCATCGACCCATGCAGGCAAATGGGAAAAATCCAAATTCATGGGGGTCGAGCTGACAGCAAAAACCCTGGGCGTGATCGGGGCTGGCAATATCGGCGGCATCGTGTGCGACCGTGCCCGCGGCCTGCGCATGAAGGTGGTGGCGTATGATCCGTTTTTGTCCAATGACAAGGCCGAGAAAATGGGCGTCGAGAAAGTAGAGCTGGACGAGCTGCTTGCACGCGCCGATTTCATCACGCTGCATGTGCCGCTGACCGATGGCACACGCAACATTCTAAGCCGCGAGAACCTGCAGAAAACCAAGAAAGGTGTGCGCATCATCAACTGTGCCCGCGGTGGGCTGGTGGACGAGGAAGCGCTGGCAGATATGCTGAAATCGGGCCATGTGGCCGGCGCTGCCTTTGATGTGTTCAGCGTCGAGCCGGCCACCGAAAACCCGCTGTTCAACCTGCCAAACGTGGTCTGCACCCCGCATCTGGGCGCCGCCACCACCGAAGCGCAGGAAAACGTGGCGCTGCAAGTGGCTGAACAGATGTCGAACTATCTGCTGGATGGGGCAGTGGAAAACGCGCTGAACATGCCCTCGATGACGGCCGAAGAAGCCAAGGTTATGGGCCCTTGGGTGAAACTGGCCGGCCATTTGGGCAGCTTCATCGGCCAGATGACCGACGAACCGATCAAAGCCATCAATATTCTCTACGATGGCGTTGTGGCCGATATGAACCTGGCCGCGCTGAACTGTGCCGTTGTGGCCGGTATCATGAGCCGCGCCAACCCCGACGTAAACATGGTGTCGGCGCCCGTGATCGCCAAGGAACGCGGTATCAAGATCAGCACCACCAACCAGGATAAATCGGGCGCCTTCGATGGGTATGTGAAAGTAACTGTTGTCACCGGCAAGCGCGAACGCTCGGTTGCGGGCACCTGTTTCTCGGATGGCAAACCGCGCTTTATCCAGATCAAGGGCATCAATATCGATGCCGAGGTGGGTGCGCATATGCTATACACCACCAACGAAGACGTGCCCGGCATCATCGGCGCACTGGGCGGCAGCATGGGCAAACATGGCGTCAATATTGCCAACTTTACCCTTGGGCGCGCCAAAGCGGGCGGCGAGGCGATTGCGCTGCTCTATCTCGATGCCGCCCCAGCCGCACCCGTGCTGAGCGAACTGGCCGCAACCGGCCTGTTCCAGCAAATCAAGCCACTGGAATTTGACGTGGCTTAAGCGGCCCA
>CAJXSO010000068.1 GCA_913061505.1 uncultured Lutimaribacter sp. | reverse complement strand
GGTTTGCCCATGTGGTTTGCCCATGTGTTTTGCCCTTTTCTTTTACGCGCCTGCCGCAGTAGTTTCGCCACAGCAAAGGCACAGGCAGAAAGGGCAGATCATGGGCTGGATGAAGGATGAAACCGGGTTGGGCAAATGCGCGGCGAATTACGTGCCGCTGACGCCTTTGTCATTTTTGCAGCGCGCAGTGCAGGTATTTCCCGAAACCGAGGCCGTTGTTTACGGCACCCATCGCAAAACCTATGCCGAATACACCCGGCGCGTCACGCAGCTGGCCTCGGGTTTGGCCAAGCTGGGCGTGCAGCCCGGCGATGTTGTGGCCACGCTGCTGCCAAATATCCCAGCCCAGGCCGAGGCGCATTTCGGCGTGCCTGCCTGTGGCGCGGTGCTCAACACCATCAATACCCGGCTCGAGGCCGAAACCGTGGCCTATATTCTGGATCATGGCGAGGCCAAGGTGCTGTTGGTTGATCCGCAGTTTCTGCCCATGGCCGCGCAGGCCATCGAACAGATGAGCGGCCCCGCCCCCATCGTGATCGAGGTGGCCGACGACCAGGCCGGCGTGCACGCCCATGGCCATTACACCGAATACGAGCAGCTTTTGGCCAGTGGCGACCCAGATTTTCAGTGGATCATGCCCGAAGACGAATGGGAAAGCCTGGCGCTGAATTACACCTCGGGCACCACCGGGCGGCCCAAGGGCGTGGTATATCACCACCGCGGCGCCTATCTGAATGCGATGGGCCAGGTCATCAGCTGGCGCATCACCCTGCATCCGCGGTATCTGACCATTGTGCCGCTGTTTCATTGCAACGGCTGGTGCCACACATGGATGATGCCTGCGGTGGGCGGCACGCTGATCTGCTGCCGCGATATTGCGGCAAAGCCGATTTATGATGCCATCGCGGATGAAAAAGTTACCCATTTTGGCGGTGCGCCGATCGTGCTGAACATGCTCATCAACGCCCCCGCCGATCAACGCCGCGCCTTTGACCATGTGGTCGAGGTATTCACCGCCGGCGCCCCGCCTGCCCCTGCCACATTGGCCAAGATCGAGCCGCTGGGCTTTAACATCACCCATGTTTACGGGCTGACAGAAACCTATGGCCCGGCCACGGAATGCACGTGGAAATCTGACTGGGATGATCTGGTGGGCGATGACCGCGCCGCCAAGAAATCGCGCCAGGGGGTGGCGATGCCCTTCATGGAACCCGTCGCCGTATGGGACGAGGCCGGCCAGCCCGTGCCGCGCGATGGCGCCACCTCGGGCGAGATCGTGTTTCGCGGCAATGGCGTGATGAAGGGCTATCTGAAAAACCCCAAAGCCACCCAGGAAGCCTTTCAAAACGGGTATTTCCATTCGGGCGATATCGCCCTGCATCACCCCGACAGCTATTTGCAAATTGCCGACCGGGCCAAAGACATCATCATTTCCGGTGGGGAAAATATCAGCTCGGTCGAGGTTGAGGGCGTGTTGATGGCCCATCCCGATGTGCTGCTTTGCGCTGTGGTGGCCAAGCCCGATGAAAAATGGGGCGAGGTGCCTTGCGCCTTTGTCGAGCTGAAAGACGGCCACAGCGCCGATGCCGCGGCGCTGATCGCCTTTGCGCGCGAACGCTTGGCCGGGTTCAAAGCGCCCAAGCAAGTGGTGTTTCAAGAGCTGCCCAAAACCTCGACCGGCAAGATCCAAAAATTCGAGCTGCGCAAGCTGGCCAAAAACCTATAATCGCCGCACCCCCGGCCTCAGCGCCGGGGGTTTCTTTTGCGCCGCAACAGACCACCGGTCTAGACTTTTGCGGCTGCTTTGAAAAATGCCTAGACTGGCGGTCTATTCTGTGGTGAAGTGTCTAGACCATTGGTCTAAACATCCGGTCCCATGCCCACACCCCGCCAATCCCCCGCCGCGCGCTTTGCCGCCCTGTCGCCCGAAGAGCAGGCCATTTGGCTTGATCCGGCCGAGGCTGAATTTTGCCAGCATGGCTTTCAGCGCGCCTCGATGAACCGCATTTTGGCCCATGCCGGCCAAAGCAAGGGGCGCTCGTATCACTATTTTGCGGATAAGGCGGCGCTGTATCGGGCCACGCTGCTGCGCGCATTTGCCCGTGTCGAGGGGCTGGATGATACGCCAGTGTTACAGGCCCAAGATGCGCAAGAATTTTGGGCCCGCGCGGTGGGCTTAGCTGCCGCACTGGCCGCCGCCCTGCAACGCGATGCCGCCCTAGATGCCCTGCTGCGCGGGCTGTTTGATGACAAGGCCGCCCAAAACGCCATGGCAGAGCCACTAGAGCAGCTGCGCGCACGCGTGGCCGCAATGATTGTGGCGGGCCAGTATAAAGGCGCGGTCCGGCGCGATTTGCCCCTGCCGCTGCTTTGCGAGGTGACATTGGGCCTTGCCCGCATCCTAGACCGCTGGTTTGCCGATGCCGCCCCCAGCATGCCGCCCGAGCATGCCGCCGATTTATCGCAGCGCGCCTTTGGCCTGCTGATTGCGCCGCTGTTGCCGCCCGATCCGGCCTAAGCCCCACCATTGCCAGTATCGCCCAGCTTGGGCATAAGGCCGCCCAAGAGCACAGGAACGCCCATGCCCCGCTATGCATTGAAAATCGAATATCACGGCGCCCCCTTTTCAGGCTGGCAGGTGCAAGATGGCCTGCCCACCGTGCAAGGCGCAATCGAAGCAGCGCTGGACAAGCTCGAACCCGGGCCGCACCGCATTGCCGCAGCCGGGCGCACCGATACCGGCGTGCATGGGCTGGGGCAGGTGGCGCATTGCGACATGGCCAAAGACTGGGACCCGTTTCGCCTAAGCGAGGCGTTGAATTATCACCTTAAACCCCAGCCCGTGGCCATTGTGGCCGCAGCCCCCGTAGCCGAAGACTGGCACGCCCGTTTTTCCGCCACCGAGCGGCGCTATCTTTTTCGCCTGTTGGTGCGGCGCGCGCCGGCCACCCATCAGGCGGGGCTGGTTTGGCAGGTGCGCCACCCGCTCGATCTGGCGGCCATGCGCCAAGGCGCGGCACATCTTGTTGGGTATCACGATTTCACCACCTTTCGATCGACCATTTGTCAGGCGAAAAGCCCTGAAAAAACGCTGGACGAGATCACCATCACCGCAGGGCACGGGCCCGGTGGCGATGAAATACATTTCCACCTGCGCGCGCGTTCGTTTTTGCACAATCAGGTGCGCTCGATCGTGGGCACATTAGAACGCGTAGGCGCCGGCAGCTGGGCGCCCGATGATGTGGCCACAGCCCTGGGCGCGCGCAATCGCGCGGCCTGCGGGCCTGTATGCCCGCCCCATGGGCTGTATTTGGCCGGTGTTGGGTATCCAGACGATCCGTTTGCCGATTAATCGCGCCCAGCGCGGGTGGCAAATTTGCGCACCAAAACGCCCTCGGCCTCGAGCGTGCCGCGCACCGCGCGGGCGATATCTACGGCCTCGGGCGTATCCCCATGCAGGCAAATGGTATCGATCTGCGCCGCGATGCGCTTGCCCGATTGGGTGATAATCGCGCCCTCGCGCACCATCTGCGCCATACGCGCGCCCGCCTCGGCGGCATCGTGAATAACCGCGCCGGGCAGGCTGCGATCTACCAGCGTGGCATCGTCATTATAGGCGCGATCGGCAAAAATCTCGCCCACCCAATGGCAACCCAGCGCCTCGACTGCGCGTTGCTGGCAAGTTTCTGCGATGACCATGATGGTCAATTCCGGGTCCACGCTTAGCGCCGCCTCGTAGCAGGCGCGCGCCATTTCGGTGTTTTCGGCGCACATATTGGCCAGCGCCCCGTGCAGTTTCAAATGCCGCACCTGGCCACCCGCCGCCCGCGCCATGGCCTGCGCCGCCCCCAATTGATAGCGCACCTGGTTGGCCAGCGTGGTATGGGGCACCTGCATGCGGTAGCGCCCGAAATTGGGCAAATCGCGAAAGCCCGGATGGGCGCCGATGCCCACCCCATTTTGCGCCGCGCGCTGCATTGTGGCCATCATCACATCGGCATCCCCCGCATGAAAGCCACAGGCGATATTGGCCGAGGTCACGATATCCAGCAGCGCGGCATCATCGCCCATTTTCCATGGGCCAAAGCTTTCGCCCATATCGGCATTCAAATCTACACTGCGGGTCATCGCGCCTCTCTTTCTGCTATGGGCTGGGCATCGGTATTGGCATCGGTATTGGCATCGGTTGGGCCATGGTCCAGGCCATCGGGGGCCAGGGCCGATATCACACCGCCCACCAAATTATAGGACAGCAAATCTTGCATCTGGTGCGGGTCACGCACCAGCGGCACCACCGCGCGCGGCAGGGCCGCCAGCGCTGTTTGGGTTTGGCGCAGCGCGGCGCGGCCCTCGTCTGCGCTGACAAAGGCAAAGCGCAGCACCGCCCCCGGCAGCGCCTGCGCCACGCGCGGCAAATCGCATGGCAGCACCGTGCCGATGCGGGGATAGCCGCCGGTGGTTTGACAATCGTTCAACAACACATAGGGCACGCCATCGCCGGTCATCTGAATATCGCCGGGCACGATGATTTCGCTGAGAATGGTCAATTGCCCCTCGCTGCGAAAGGGCGCGCCATCTGGCAACACCTTTACCCCCATACGGTTGCCGCGCGGATCGCGGGCAAAGGGGATGGCGCAAAAACGCTCTAGATCAGCCTGGCTAAACAACCCCGTTTGCAGCGAGGGCACAATGCGCAGCAGCCCACCGCCAAAGCGCGGCAGCGGATCCAACCGCTGATTGACCATACCCGCCTTGGCATCGCGCCCCAGCGCCAGCACATCGCCTGCAGCCAGCGCCCGGCCCAGCCCCGCCGCGGCATTGGTGGCCCGCGCGCCCAACAGCGGCGGGGTGGCCACACCCCCCCCGATATGCAAATAGCTGTAAACCCCGCCCCGCGCACCGCCCAAAACCAGCGAAACATTGGCAGGCAAAAGGTGGCTGGCATTCCAGGCCACGGGCATATCGCCAATGCGCGCAGCCATTGGCGCGCCCGTCAGGCTGATGCGTATATCCTGCGTGGCGCTAAAGCTGCCACCGGCCCCAGCCATTTCTATCGCAGCCAGCGCGGGGCTTTGCCCCAAAAGCGCGGCGCCCTCGTGCATCGCGATCAGATCGGCGGCGCCGCTGGCAGAGACGCCCTGGCCCAAATAGCCAAAGCGCCCCAGATCCTGCACGCTGATGCCGGGGCCTGCGGCCAGAACCTGCAGCTTGGGGCAAGGGGGGCTCATGCCAGCACCTCGATCTGGGCACCACCATCGCCGGTGCGATCTTGGGCCAGGATATTTTCGTATTCTTCGGCCGATATCGCGCGGATCGAAACCTCGTCGCCCGGGTTTAGCGCAAAGGGGCGATCGGCATCGGGGCGAAACAGCCGAAAGGCGCTTTGGCCAATATGGCGCCACCCCGTGGGGGTAGCGGCCGAAAAGATGATCAATTGGCGAATGGCAATCACCAGCGCGCCCTCGGGCACCTGTGGTGTCAGCTGGGACAGGCGGGGAATGTTCCATTCGGGCGGCAACTGGCCCATATAGGGCTGGCCCGGCGCAAAACCGATGGTCAGCACCCGCACGGTCGATCGCGTCAGGCTGGCCAGTGCCTGATCTGCGGCCAGCCCGCTGGCAGCCACGGCATCGCCCCATTGCGGGCCATGGCTGCCGCCGATCACGCAAGGTATGCGCAAATGCCGCCGCCCTTGCGGCAAGGGGGCGGCATACCAATCGCGGCTATCCAACAGGCGTTGCAGCTGCGCGCACAGACCCGCCACATCGGGATAAAGCGGATCGATGCGCAGGAATGTGCCTGTCAAAGATGTTGACAGCTCTTCCACACCGGCAAAGCCTTGCAGCGCCACCTCTGCGCGAAAGGCCAGCGCCGCGCGGTTTGCAGCCTCGCTCAGCTGGTCGGAAAACCGCACCAAAAGCCCGCCCAGCCCCACAGGGGCAATCTGCGGAAATGCGCCCGTGCGCGCCGCATCAGAGATCGTGGTTTCGCTCATGCGCCCAATTGAGCGCAGCCGCCCGGCAGGGGCAAGCAGAAATGCGCGCGGCGCCCCCGCCCACAGGGCTAGCCAAAGCGCGCCGGATCATAGGGGGCCAGATCGATATTCGGGCGCCGCCCCGCAATCAACTGCGCCAACAGCCGCCCGGTTTTCGGGCCCGCAGTCAGGCCCACGTGCTGGTGGCCAAACCCGGCCCAGACGCCTTGCACATTGGGCAGCGCCCCAACCACCGGCAAGCTATCGGGCGTCGAGGGGCGATGGCCCATCCATTGGGTCATTTTATCCCAGCGCAGTCCGGGCATGTTGCGCGCCAATTCGCGTTTGAGCAGCGCAAAAGGTGCCTCGGATGGCCCGGCCTCTAAGCCGCCCAATTCCACCACCCCCGCCAGCCGCAACCGGCCCTCCATCGGGGTGGCCACAAATTTGCCCGATACCACCATGCTGGGCACCCGCGGCATGGCCGATGCGCCCCACAGCTCGATATGATAGCCGCGCTCGGCCTCGAGATTTGGGCGGTATCCCAAGCTGCGGCAGATCTGCCCCGACCACGCCCCCGCAGTGATCACCGCCGCGTCGCAAGCCAGGGTTTCGCCCGCCACACGCACGCCCTGCACCCGGCCTTGGGTGATCGCAAACCCCTCGGCCTGCCCGCGCAACACCACCCCGCCTTGCGCCTGGAAATGCGCGGCCAAGGCCTGCACATAGGCGCCCGGGTCGCTGATGCGGCCATGCCCGCCTGCCCGCACGGCGAATTTCGGACCATGGGCAAAAAACGGGTCAAACGCCGCCAAGGCGGGTTGGTCCATTTCCTGCCATTCCAGCCCGTGCTGGCGGCGAATACCCCAGCCAAACGCCTCTTTTTCAAAATCTTTCCTGTGATCGTAAACATAGACGTAATCGCATGGCACCACATAGCGCGCGGCGGGGGTGCCGGCTGACAGCGCCAAATGCTCGTCCAGCGTATCGGCCACCATGGGCACCAGCCCCGCGGCGATGCGGGCTGTGTCACGGGCATTGGCATTGCGCAAAAACGGCACCAGCCACGGCAACAGGCGCGGCAGATAGGACCAGCGCAAAAACAGCGGCTGGTTTGGGTCAAGCAGCATGGCGGGCGCCTTGGCCAGCAAGCCTGGCCCGGTGACAGGCAAATAGGCCGTGGCGGCCAGCAGCCCCGCATTGCCCCAACTGGCCCGCGCCGCCGGGCCCTCAGCATCTAGCAGCGTCACCTGATGCCCGTCGCGCTGCAGCCATAGGGCCGTGGAAACACCCACAATGCCCGCGCCAATGACGATGATCTGCTTTTGTTGCATGGCCCTGCCCCTACTGATTTGCGCCGCAGATTAGCCAGCTTTGCGCCGGGCGAAAGCCCCGTTTTCCAGCGCAGTTGCCCGCAGCCCTTTGGAAAAGCAAAACAAGCAATTGGCACCGGGGGCACAAGGCATTACCCTTTTGGCGCAAGCAAACAGCGGGGGGCAGCATGGGGCCGAACCAAAAAACCGGCCTGCCACGGGGCACGATTGTGATCGGGGGCGGGGCCATTGTGTTTTTGGCATTGTTGGGCGCGGCGGTATTTTTGTTCACCAGCCTGCCCGATGCCAATGTGTTCAACGACCGGGTTGCAAAGATTTTTCAGGAAAACGACGCCCTTGTGCGCCCAAACGAGATAAACCTGCTGATGGTTCTGGGCCAATCTGGCACCACCTTTGCCGAGGTTTTATCGTCGTATCGCATCATCATCTTAACGCTTTTGGTGCTGTCATTTTGCCTGCTGGCCGTGTCGCTTTATGTGCTGCACACCAATAATGCGCTCAACCGCCGCCTGCTTGAAATCGAACGTTCTGGCCTGCATATCACCTCGCTGGTGTTGAACCGCGAACAAAAGATCGTGGCCATCAACAACATGGAATTCACCCTGACAGATAACGCCGTAGAAACCCTGTCGGTTCTGTGCGAGGCGCGGCTGGATGACGAGATAATCTCGGGCCTGGCGCTAGAGGCGGCCATTTCTGGCAAGCACAGCGCCGATTGCGACGAGGCCGCGGGCGCCACCCGCATCAAGCGGCTGCGCGATCATTTGGGCAATCAGCTGCTGTCGCAGCTGTTGATCAAACATATCGCGCGCCAGGGCTATATGCTGACAATCAGCCCCGATGTCATTCGCATCACCTAAGGTTTTGGGTCATGGACCCTGCCCCGCCAAAGCGTTAGATGGGGGCAACAACCCAATCTGGAGGCTTCCATGTCTGGCCACGGCCCTGCCACCCCGATGATCGCGCGTAAAAGCGCCCCGCTGACAGGCCAGGCCATGGTGCCGGGCGATAAATCGATCAGCCACCGCGCGCTGATTCTGGGGGCGCTCTGCGTGGGCGAAACCGTGGTCACTGGCCTGCTAGAGGGGCAAGATGTGCTGGATACCGCCAAGGCCATGCGCGCCTTTGGCGCCGATGTGCAGCGCGACGATGCCGGCACCTGGCGTATCCATGGCGTGGGTGTGGGCGGGTTTGCCGAACCGGGCCAGGTGATCGATTGCGGCAATTCCGGCACCGGCGTGCGTCTGATCATGGGGGCGATGGCCACCACCGGCATCAGCGCCACATTTACCGGCGATGCCAGCCTGAACAAACGCCCCATGGCGCGTGTCACCGACCCGCTGGCGCTGTTTGGCGCACAGGCCCATGGCCGCAGCGGCGGG
>CAJXSO010000067.1 GCA_913061505.1 uncultured Lutimaribacter sp. | reverse complement strand
CCCCTAACCGCCAATGTGGCGCACAGCATTGACCATATGCAACAGCCTTGGGCCCAGCTCGGCCTCCAGCCGCTCGCGCGGCAAAACAAAGGCCGGGCCACCAAGGTTAAACGCCAATAGCGGCGCATCCCCTTGCGGCGAGATATAGGGCACCGACACCGAATTGATGTCAGATTGCCACTCGCCCGCGTTACAATAAAACCCGCGTTCGGCAATTTGGGCGCGTGCGTCTTCGATGCCTTCGCGCAGGCGCGGCCATTCGTCGGGGCCGGCACGCTGGGCGATACGTTCCAATAATTCGGTGCGCTCGGCCTCGGGGGCGACGGCCAGATACGCCCGCCCCATGGCCGAGCGGCTAAGCGATATGCGCGAGCCCACATTCAGCTGCAGCGAGATCATCCCCCGCGTCGCGCGCGCCGTGGCGATATAGGTCATGGTCAGGTCATCGCGCCCCCCCATGCCCACCAGCACGCCATCGCCGCATTCATCGGCCAATTGCTGCATCAAGGGCTGTGCGGTTTCGCGCACCTTCATGCCCCCCAAACAGGCATAGCCCAACCCCAGCACAGGCACCCCCATACGGTAGCGCCCGGTTGCCTCGTCATACACCAGATACCCCAGCTTCAGCAGCGTATAGGTCAGCCGCGAAACGGTAGAGTTGGGCAGCCCCGTGCGCGCCGCCAGTTCCCGGTTGCCAAGGCCCAGCTTATCTTCGGTGGAAAAGGCGCGCAAAATATCAAGGCCACGGTGCAACGCGGTCACAAATTGGCGGTCGCCGCTTTCGGCCTCGGCATTCTCTGCCAGCTCTTGTATCCGCTTTCTCACCGTATCGTTCCCGTTTTCAATGGTTTGCTGGCCCTATGCCAAACCGCGCGCCCCACGGTCAAGCAGCGCCCGCTTTTTCGCGCTCGGCCAATTCGCGCCACAATACCTTGCCACTGCCCGATTTTGGCAAGCTTTCCACAAACTCTACCACAGTCGGGCATTTGTATGCCGCCATTTGCCCGCGGCACCATGCGATCACATCATCGGCAGACAGCTGGCCATTGGCGCCAGCGCGTGGCACCACAACCGCCTTTACCGTTTCGCCCCGCCGCCCATCGGGGGTGCCGATGATGCAAGCCTCGGCAATATCGGGGTGATGGTGCATCATCGCCTCTACCTCGGCGGGCCATACTTTGAAGCCGCTGGCGTTGATCATGCGCTTGACCCTATCGACCATATAAAAATAGCCGTCAGGATCGACATAGCCCAAATCGCCAGTGCGGAAAAACCGCTTTCCATCCATCTGGAAAAACGATTTTTCGGTTTCCTCGGGGCGGTTCCAATAGCCCAAAAACACCTGCGGGCCGTGGGTTACAATTTCGCCCACCTCGCCCTGGGGCAGCTCTTGCAGCGTATCGGGGTTTACCACGCGGCTATCCACCTCGAACACTGGGATACCCAAACATTGCCGCCGCGCGGCATGCACGGGGTTGATATGGGTGGCCGCCATGGTTTCGCTTAGGCCATAGCCCTCGACATAATGCAGGCCCGTCAGATCAAACAGTTTTTTCGCCACCGCCTCGGGCATGGCGGCGCCACCGCCCCCAATCGCCACAAGGCTGGACAGATCGTAATCTGCCGCATTGGGGGCGTTCAACAGATCGATCGCCATGGTCGAGATCGAGCGCCAGCGCGTCACCCGATACCGCCGGATCAATTGCGCCGCCACATCGCGGTTCCAGCGGGTCATCAGCACAATGGCGCTGCCCACAATGATGGGCCCGTTCATACAGGCCTGCATGCCAGTTACGTGAAACAGCGGCAGCGCCGCCAGGTTTACATCGGCCTCGGTGGCGGGGTTCCACACCACGCCCCCCCAAGCGGTGACATTCACCGTGAAATGGCTGTGCATACAGCCCTTGGGCTTGCCCGTTGTGCCCGAGCTATAGGGGATAACCGCCAGATCACCAGCCTGCGCCAAATGCGCGCGCGCAGCATGGCCCGCCGCCAATGCATCGGCCCAGCGCAGCACCCGCGGATCGGCAATTTGGCTGGCCGCCTGGCCATCCAGATCGCCCGGCAAGGCGATGCTGCGGGCGGGGTGGGCGGCTTCGGCATAGGTGGCGGCCAGAATGGTGCCCAGCGCGCCATCATCCAGCAGCGGGGTGGCATGATCTAACAGCTCTTGCCCGGCCAACATGACCCGCGCGCCAGTATCTTCGGCGATATGGCGCAGCTCGGCCACGCGGCTCATGGGGTTGACGGGCACCACCACCGCATCAGCGCGCAAAATAGCGTAGTAGCCCACAATGAATTGCGGGCTGTTTTGCATATACAGCAAAACCCTGTCGCCCTGGGCCACGCCTTGGGCCTGCTGCAAATAGCCCGCCAGCGCCTCGACCTGCGCCAGCAATTCGCCATAGCTGGTTTCAGCCTCGTGATAGATCAGCGCTGGCCGCTCTGGGTGGCGCGCGGCGGTTTTCTTTAGGTTGTCAAACAGGCTGCCTGTGGGCCAGCCGGTGGTTTCCGGCACGCCTGGTGGCCAAACTTTCATATGCAAACGGTTGCTCATACGGTTGCAACACCCGGCCCGCAGGCCGCCCCCCCTTTTGTTCCCAGCACAGGTTTGCACAGGCTTGCGCGCTTGTCCAGAAATTCGGAATTTGGTTCCGCATGGTGGGATGCTGTTTGAGGTGCAGTTTGGGGCGAAGGTTGCAGCAGCGGCGCTGGCGCGGTATGGGCGAGGCAGCAAGCAAAGGGATTCGACCATGGGCTTTGATCGCGCCATTAAAATTGCACCATCCATTCTTTCGGCCGATTTTGCAAATTTCGGCGCCGAGATTCAGGCGGTCGAGGCGCAGGGCGCAGATTGGATCCATGTTGACGTGATGGATGGCCATTTCGTGCCCAACCTTACCTTTGGCCCGCCGCTGTGCAAGGCGATCCGCCGCCACATCAAAACGGTGATGGATGTGCATCTGATGATTTCGCCGGTTGACCCCTATATCGAGGCATTTGCCGATGCCGGCGCCGATATTCTAACCGCCCATCTCGAGGCAGGCCCACATATTCACCGCACGCTGCAAGCCATCCGCGGTGCAGGCTGCAAGGCAGGTTTGGCGCTGAACCCGGGCACCGGGCTGTCAGATGTCGAGCATCTGTTGGATATGGTCGATCTGATCTGCGTGATGACGGTAAACCCCGGCTTTGGCGGGCAGAAATTCATCCATTCGCAAATAGAAAAAGTGCGCCGCTTGCGCGCAATGATTGGCGACCGCCCCATTCATATTGAAATCGATGGCGGGATCGACCCAACCACAGCGCCGCTGATGGCCGCGGCCGGCGCCGATGTGCTGGTGGCTGGATCGGCTGTGTTCAAAGGCGGCTCGGTCGATCAGCCCGCGCCCTATGGTGATAACATCCGCGCCATCCGCGCCGCAGCGCAGGCAGCACAGGCCTAACGCCGGCGCAGCAATTGCGCCATGCGGATCATGCTACGCTCTATCACCGCCATGCCCGGCGCGGTTTGCCCGCCTGCGCGCAGCGCCAGATCGGTATCGACCAGAATGCCCAGCGCATCTTGCAGGCGCGCCGCACCCCAGGCCTGTGCCTGGCGTTGCATACGGTCGCGGCGGGCACCGTAAACCGGGGGGCGCATGCGGGCGATGCCCTGCGCCGGGCCGCCGGGATCGGCTGCAGCGGCAAAGAGCGTGCGGAAATGGCGCGACAGGGCAATGCACAGGCCCACCGGCTGCACCCCTTGGGCCGCCAGGCGCTGCATCAGCGGGCCGATTTGCGCGGTGTGCCCCTCGGCCACGATATTCAGCATATCGTCCATATCCGCCTCGGTCGAGGCGGGGGCGCAGGCCAGCACATCTTCGCTGGCCACAGGCTGGGCATCGCCTAGCTTGTATAGCGCAATTTTTTCCAGGGTTTGGCGAAAATCACCGGGCGTCAGATCGTGGGCCAGCTGCACCAGATCTGTCATCGCACCGGGGGCGATATTGGGCAGGCCGGCGCGCGCCAGTTCGGCCTCGATCTCGTCGCGGCTGGGCGGGTCGTCGTAAAGGCCTGCAGCATAGGCATTGGGGTGCTTTTCAAAGGCCAGGCGCAGCTTGGCCTTGGCGGTTAGCTGGCCTGCGGTCACAACCAGTTGCGCATCGCCCGGCGCCCAGGCATTCAGCGCGCCCTCGATCACCGCAGCCAGGCCATCGGTGGCCTCTTCCACGAATACGGCACGGGGGCCGGGGAAAAAGCCAACCGCTTTCAGGGCATCCATCACCATGGCCGGATCTTTGCGCAGATCGGCTGCGCTGATCCGGGTCAGGCGCATTTCCTCTTCGCCGGCTTTGCCAATCAGCGCTGCAATCACCTCTTGGCGTTTCAAGGCCACGCGCATGGTATCGGCGCCATAGATCAGCAGGCCCGCGCGATTGGGATCGGGGCGCTGAAAATATTTCGCCGCCTCGCGCCCCGCCAGTTTCATGGCAGCGTATCTGCCGCCGCCAACAGGCGGTTGACGATCATATCGGCCAAAATCACCATCAGGCGCAATTCGGCGTTGCGCGCCGCGGCGCTGGTGGCCACGGGGGTGCCTGCCGTGGAATAGCCTGTAAAGCTTTCCACTGTGCCCTGCACCAACGCATCCTGCCCACCGATTTCGCGCAATTCAAACTGGGCGCGGGCGGTCAGGTTTACCCGGCCCGTGACGTTTGTGGCGCTGAGGCCCACGCCCTCTAGCCCGTTTTCAAGCGTCACAGACAGCGCATAAACCGGTGCCGTGGCGCGGCCAAGCCGCCCCTCTAGCTGCTGGGTCAGCAGATAGGTTTGGCGCCCGGCCGGCGCATCAACCAACACCTGCCCAAGCAGTTTGTTCCCCGCAGATCCGGGGCCATAGGCGGGGGCAAAGCCGCAGCCCCCCAGCAAGCTGGCCCCTGCCAGAACTGCCGCCAGCGCTGCGCGCCTAGATAACCACATTCACGATCCGCCCGGGGACAACGATGATCTTTTTGGGCTGGGCCCCATCCAGCGCACGTTGCACAGCATCGGATGCCAGCGCCAGTTTTTCAACCTCTGCCTTGTCCATATCGGTGGGCACGGTGATTTCACCCCGCCGCTTGCCGTTGATCTGGATGGGCAAAGTTACGCTTTCATCCACCAGCATCGCCGGGTCGGCCTGGGGCCAGCTGGCCTGCGCGATCAGCCCGTCACCGCCCTGCATCTGCCAGATTTCTTCGGCCAAATGCGGGGTCATTGGCGACATCAGCTGCGCCAAAACCATAATGGCCTGCCGCTGCGCCTGTTTGCTGGCCTTGGATTTTGCCAAGACATTGGTAAAGGCGTAAAGCCGCGCGATGGCCGCGTTAAAGCCAAAGGCCTCGATCCCGTTGGTCACATCTTGAATGGTCTTGTGCATGGCGCGCAGCAAATCGGCATCAGCGGCCCCTTCGCCCCCCTCTGCCATCTGCGCGATACGATCCGACAAGGCCCAAACCCGGCCAAGGTGCTTATGCGTGGCCTCGGCACCGGCGGCTGTCCATTCCACGTCGCGTTCGGGCGGGCTGTCAGACAGCACGAACCAACGCGCGGTATCAGCGCCATATTGCGCAATGATCTGCACCGGATCCACGACGTTGTTTTTGGATTTCGACATCTTGGCCGAGGGGATGATATCCACCTCGGTGCCGTCTTGCAAAAACCCGCGCCCCTCGCGCAGCTCTACCTCTTCGGGGTAGTGATACACCGGGCGCCCCTCGGCGTTGGTGGTTTTGTAAATCGCGTGGGTCACCATGCCTTGGGTGAACAGCGCATCAAAGGGCTCGGCGGATTTGGCGGGCAAATGCCCACAGATCTGCATCGCACGGGCAAAGAAGCGCGAATAGAGCAGGTGCAAAATAGCGTGTTCGATGCCGCCGATATATTGATCGACATTCATCCAATATTCGGCCTCGGCCATATCGGTGGGGGTGCTGGCCCGCGGCGCGGTAAAGCGCGCAAAATACCACGAGCTGTCCACGAATGTATCCATCGTATCGGTTTCACGCGTGGCCGGCGCACCGCAGCTGGGGCAGCTGCATTGCCGCCATGTGGGGTGGCGATCCAGCGGGTTGCCGGGCACATCGAATGTCACATCATCGGGCAGTGTGACGGGCAGGTTTTCTTTCTTTTCAGGCACCACACCGCAGCTGTCGCAATGCACCACGGGGATGGGGCAGCCCCAATAGCGTTGGCGCGAAAGCCCCCAATCGCGCAGGCGGAATTTGGTCACGCCATGGCCCACGCCATTGGCCTCGCAATGATCGATCGCGGCATTCACCGCCTGATCGCCGGTTTGCACCTCGGGCCCGGCCAAAAGACGGGTGTAGCGCACTTTTTCGGTTTTCAGTGGCACGAACGGGGCGGCCTGGATATCGATCTCGCCCTCGAGCGGCAGAAAGGTATCGACGATGGGCAAGCCATATTTGCGGGCAAAATCATGGTCGCGCTGGTCGTGGCCGGGGCAACCAAAAATCGCGCCGGTGCCGTAATCCATCAAGATGAAATTGGCGATATAAACCGGCAGTTCCCACGCCGCATCAAAGGGGTGGCGCGCGCGCAGGCCGGTATCAAAGCCCAGCTTTTCGGCCTTTTCCAGCGCCTCTTCGGTGGTGCCGCCCTTGCGCGCCATCTGGCAAAAGGCCGCCACATCGGGGTTATCTGCCTCGAGCTGGCGGGCCAGCGGGTGATCGGGCGAAATGCCAATAAACGAGGCGCCCATCAGCGTATCGGGGCGGGTTGTATATACCTCGATCTGGGGTGTGCCTGCGGGGCCATTGACCAGATCAAAGCCAAATTGCAAACCGCGCGATTTGCCAATCCAATTGGCCTGCATCAGCTTTACCTTGGCAGGCCAGTTATCCAACCCATCCAAGGCGCTGAGCAGCTCGTCGGAATAGTCGGAGATTTTGAAAAACCATTGTGTCAGCTCTCGCCGTTCCACATCGGCCCCCGAGCGCCAGCCCTTGCCATCGATCACCTGCTCGTTGGCCAGCACGGTCATATCCACCGGGTCCCAGTTGACCACAGCGTTTTTGCGATAGACCAGCCCTTTTTCCAGAAAATCGATGAACAATGCCTGCTGCTGGCCGTAATATTCGGGGTCGCATGTGGCAAACATGCGCGACCAATCCAGGCCAAAGCCCAGGGGCTTCATCTGGCTGACCATGGTATCGATATTGTCATAGGTCCATGTTTTGGGGTGCCCGCCCGATGCCATGGCGGCGTTTTCCGCAGGCATCCCAAAGGCATCAAACCCCATGGGGTGCAGCACGTTATGGCCGGTTGACAGTTTGTAACGCGCGATCACATCGCCCATCGTGTAGTTGCGCACATGGCCAATATGGATGCGCCCCGAGGGGTAGGGGAACATCTCGAGCACATAATATTTGGGTTTATCGGCGCTGCGCGTGGCGGTGAACACGCTGGCCTGTTCCCAGGCCTGCTGCCATTTGGGTTCTATTTCTGAAGCTGCGTAGCGCGACATGGGCGTTCCCCCGATATGCATGGACCTGTCGGCAGGGGTGATAGGGCTGTAGGCGGCTTTGGTCTAGGGGGCGGGTGCAAAAATACAGTTGTCTTAGGCCGGAAAATGCGGGCATTTACTGGTCAATGTATGTTTTTGCATGTGTGTTTTATGAATATCCTTTTTATCCACCAAAATTTTCCTGGTCAGTTCAAACATTTGGCGCCGGCTTTGGCGGCGGCGGGCCATCGCTGTGTGGCGCTGACATTGCGCGTGAAAAAACCCGTCACCTGGGCCGGGGTCGAGGTGGTGCCCTATTCCGTGGCGCGCACCACCGGCACCAGGGGCCACCCCTGGCTGATCGATCTGGAAAGCAAGGTGATCCGCGGCGAGGCCTGTTTTCGCGCCGCCTGCGCGTTGCGCGATACCGGGTTTGTGCCCGATATCATTTTGGGCCATCCCGGATGGGGTGAAACCCTATTTTTGCGCGATGTCTGGCCCACCGCCCGTATCGGCCTTTATTTCGAGCTGTATCACCAGGCCGATGACAGCACCCTGCGCTTTGATCCTGAATTCGCCACGGCCGAAAACGAGGCCGACGCGCTGCGCATTCGCATGAAAAACCTGAACAACACCATGCATTTGCCCATATGCGATCTGGCCATCAGCCCAACCCGCTTTCAGGCCGCCACCTTTCCCCCCGCCTATCA
The DNA here is from genome assembly GCA_913061505.1 of uncultured Lutimaribacter sp. Taxonomy (GTDB): domain Bacteria; phylum Pseudomonadota; class Alphaproteobacteria; order Rhodobacterales; family Rhodobacteraceae; genus CAJXSO01. The sequence goes on along the minus strand of CAJXSO010000067.1, from coordinate 1,415 downwards.
AGAGCGGATCAGCGTGATTCACGATGGGATCGATACCGATCTGCTAAAGCCAAACCCGCAGGCGAAATTGGCCCTGCCCAATCACCGCAGCTTTGATCGCAGCGACGAGGTGATCACCTTTGTCAATCGCAACCTCGAGCCTTACCGCGGCTATCACGTGTTCATGCGCGCCTTGCCGCAGCTGCTGCGCCAGCGGCCAAAGGCGCAGGTGCTGATGGTGGGGGGCGATGATGTCAGCTATGGGCCACCCCCCGCACAGGGCGGCAGCTGGAAAGATCTGTTGATCTCCGAGGTGCGCGGCCAGATCAGCGATGCCGATTGGCAAAGGGTGCATTTCTTGGGGCGAATCCCCTATCGTGATTTTATCAGCCTGCTGCAGGTATCGCGGCTGCATGTGTATCTTACCTATCCCTTCGTGCTCAGCTGGTCGCTTTTCGAGGCCATGAGCGTGGGCGCCACCATTCTGGCCAGCAACACCGCGCCCCTGCACGAGGCGATAGAGCACGGCAAAACCGGGCATTTGGTAGATTTCTTCGATACCGACGGCCTGGTGCGCGCCGCCCACACCCTGCTAGAAGATGCGCCCATGCGCGACCGCCTGGGCCAAGCTGCGCGCCAATTCGTGCAAGAACGCTACGATTTGCGGCGCGTGTGCCTGCCCCAGCAGATGCAATGGGTGAACAGGCTGGCGCAGCGCATGCCGCGGCCCATCGCCCCGTATTGATGGCACAGTATTAATGGCACTGCGTTAAACGCATTGCAGTAAACGCCGGTTATTGGCGGCGTTTGAGCAGATCAAAAACGCTTGTCTGCCACGCGCAATTGCCGCGCGCGGGTTAAAATAGCGTCTTCTACCGCGCGGCGCGTGCCCTCGGCCACGGGGCCATTGCGGGTTTGGATCGACACCAACAGCGAGCGCGCATCAAGTGCCGGGTCTTTCACATGCACCGTGGCGCGATAGGCGCGGCCACCGCCCGGGGGCGTGCCATAGCCAAAGACCATAATGCCGGAAAACGGATCGACCGACTCGACCGGCAAGAATGACAGCACCTCTAGCGAGGCGTTCCAGATATAGCGGTTTACCGCAACATCGCGGTCCAGATCGCGGCGGCGCAGCGCATCAAACAGCGATGTGCCCCCCGTGGTGTGAAACCCTGATCTGTTGGGGATGGCATCCACCTCTTCCTGGGCGGTGCGTTCGCGCGGCTGTTGTTGGTCGCCAAACAAACCGCCGCCGCTGCATGCCGCCAAAAAGGCCAAGGCGGCCGCGGTCAGTATAAAGCGTGTTGCGCGCGTATATGTCATGGCCCTTAGCCCCCCGACTGTGCTGCCTTTGTCCTACCCAAGCACAGGCCCGCGGGCAAGGGGATAGTTCCCCGCCCCCATCATGGGCCAGCACCCGCGCCCCCCCGCAT
>CAJXSO010000066.1 GCA_913061505.1 uncultured Lutimaribacter sp. | reverse complement strand
GGCGTGTTTGCCGCGCCCGGTGTGCCGGCGGGCACATCGACAAAACCGGTTATGGCATTGGCGTTGAAATCGGCAAACTCGGCCAGAGTTGTAATGTTGGGCAGCGGGTCGCCGCCCAACTGAATAACCGCCTGCCCATTGCCAAACAGCCCACCTGTTAGGCTGATGCCATCAATATTCAAGAACACGCCAGACTGGGCAACGCCATCAATTTCCCAGGACAAAACGCCGATAAACACATCGCCCGCCAGCAAAGGCACGCCGTTCAGCGAAAGATTATACACATCGCTGCCCAGATTATTCGCCACAATCGGCGTGGTATCATCGGGCACCTGGGGGCCATCATATTGGTAGGAAAAGCTGGTCAGCCCATCGCGCACAGCAAACCCAACGGTGGCAAGCGCGAAATCTAAGGCTTGGTTATTTTCATCTGTCTCAAAATAAAAACCATTAAAAACATACGTCGGCATCAGAACCCCCGGCACGCGTAACCAAACAAAACCTACCCAAACGTAGCAAAGACTATCTTTTGAGTAAAGTTTTACGCGCCGAGCTTGGCCTTAAACCACCACTTCGATCCGCTTTTGCGGGCCCACGCCAAAAACGCGCTTGTAGCGTGCAATTTCAGCCGCGGGGCCCATGGCCTTTTCGGGGTTATCTGACAGTTTCACCGTGGGCCGGCCATTGGCAGACACGGCTTTGCACACCAGCGAAAAGGGCGCCAAACTGTCATCTGGTGTCAGCCCGCGGAAATCATTGGTCAGCAAAGTGCCCCAACCAAACGACACTTTGACCCGGCCGTGAAATTGCCGCTGCAATTCGGCAATCTTGCCCACATCCAGACCGTCCGAAAAGATCAGCAGCTTGGCTTTTGGGTCTTCGCCGCGCTCTTGCCACCAGCGAATGGCGGTTTCCGCCCCTTGCGCCGGGTCGCCTGAATCGATGCGCATGCCCGTCCAGCCAGCCAGCCAATCGGGGGCGCGGCGCAAAAACCCTTCGGTGCCATAGGTATCGGGCAAAATGATGCGCAGGTTGCCATCGTGCTCTTCGTGCCAATCGGCCAACACCTGATAGGGGGCGCGCGCCAATTCGCTGTCGTCTTTGGCCAGGGCTGCATAGACCATGGGCAATTCATGGGCATTGGTGCCAATCGCCTCGATATCGCGTTTCATGGCGATCAGGCAGTTGGATGTGCCCACGAATTTATCGCCCAGCCCCTCGATCAGGGCCTGCACCGCCTTGTCTTGCCACAGGTAGGAATGCCGGCGGCGCGTGCCAAAATCGGCCAGGCGCAGCCCGTCGATTTCGCGCAAACCTTCGATTTTTTCCCACAGCTTTGCCAGACCACGGGCATAAAGCACCTGCAATTCGAACCGCCCCATCGTGTTCAGCACGGCGCGGCTGCGCAGCTCCATCAGCACAGCAAGCGCGGGAATTTCCCACATCATCACCTCGGGCCATTTGCCCTGGAACGTCAGCTCGTATTGGCCATCGCGCTTTTCCAGGTGATAGGGCGGCAGCTGCAGGTTTTCGAACCATTCCATGAAATCGGGCCGAAACATCTGCCGCTTGCCATAAAATGTGTTGCCCCGCAGCCAGGTCGATTCGCCGCGCGTCAGCCGCAACGAGCGGATGTGATCAAGCTGCTCGCGCAATTCACCCTCGTCGATCAAATCGCCCAGGCGCACCGATTTGCTGCGATTGATCAGCGAAAATGTCACCTCGGTATCGGGGCTGTTGCGAAACACCGACTGGCACATGAGCAATTTGTAAAAATCGGTATCGATCAACGAGCGAACGATCGGGTCGATCTTCCACTTGTGGTTCCATACGCGTGTCGCGATATCTACCATTCCGGCCCCCGGTGGCTGCGTTTTCGTGCTTAAACCAAAGCGCGATCAGGCTGGCAAGCGCCCTCAGCGCGAAACCAGCTGCACCCCCAGCGCCGCCATCTGGGCCTGGGCCGCCTGTAGCGACCCGTCCAGATCGATTGCGCGGCACAGATCTGTGCGCAGATGCACCTGCAAACCCAGCCGCGCCGCATCGCAGGCGGAATAGGCCACGCAAAAATCGGTGGCCAGCCCTGCCAGCGTGATCTGCGTGATGCCTTGCTGCTGCAAATAGCCAAACAGCCCGGTGCTGGTGGTTTTGTCATTCTCGAAAAAGGCCGAATAGCTATCGATTTCGCGCCGATAGCCCTTGCGCAAAATCAGATGCGCCCCGGCCACATTCAGCGCCGGGTGAAACGCTGCGCCATGGCTGCCTTGCACGCAGTGATCGGGCCACAAAACCTGCGGCCCATAGGGCATTTCCACCATGTCAAAGGGCGCGCGCCCGGCATGCTGGCTGGCAAAAGACAGGTGGTTGGCGGGGTGCCAATCTTGGGTCAGCACCACACAATCGGCCTGCGCCATCGCGGCGTTAATGCCAGGCACGATATCGCTGCCACCTGCCACAGCCAGCGCACCACCTGGGCAAAAATCGTTTTGCACATCGATCACAATCAGGGCGTGGGCCATGGGGCACCTTTGTTTGATCTGTCAGTCATATGCCTGCAATTTACGCCAAGCCAAAGGCAATTGCCACATTGCGCGCCACAGGCTATGCCCGGTGCTTTGGCTTTGGGGGCGCATATGGCACGGCTGGGTCTGGATTTTGGCACATCAAACACCGCCGCGGGCGTTCTGGCGGGCGGGCGCCCCTTTGCGATACCGCTGGAGCCCGGCCTTGATACCTTGCCCAGCGCCATTTTCATCGACCCAAACAGCAAAGAGTTTTTGATCGGCAGCGCCGCGGCACAGGCCATGCGCATGGGCCAAGAGGGGCGGTTTATGCGCGCCTTGAAAAGCGTGCTGGGCACGCCACTGGCCCACGAACCGCGCCAGTTTTTGGGCCAGAAAATGACGCTGATCGATATCATCGCCACGTTTTTGGCCGAAATAAAGGCGCGCGCACAAAGCTTTACAGGCATGCAGTTTGATGCGGTCTTATCGGGCAGGCCTGTGCATTTTCACTCCAGCGCCCCCCAGCGCGATGCCCAGGCCCAGGCTGATTTGCGCAGCGCCTATGAAAAGGCCGGCTTTCAAGATGTGGCCTTCCTACCCGAACCCGAAGCCGCCGCACTGGCCGTGCAGGGCACCGGCCGCATGCTGATTGTCGATATCGGCGGCGGCACCAGCGATTTCACCCTATGCCTGCGCGAAAACGGCCAAACGCGGGTGCTGGCCAGCCGCGGCCTGCGTTTGGGCGGCACCGATTTTGACCGCAGCCTTAGCTTGGCCGCTGCAATGCCGCTGCTGGGCTATGGTGCCTTGCTGGGGGCTGAATTTGGCCCCAACAAAACCGAAGCACCGCGCGCGCTGTTTCACGATCTGGCCACTTGGCAAAAAATACCCTTTGTCTACGATGGCCAATCGCTGCGCGACGTGCGGCGCTGGGTGCGCTTGGCCGAAGAACCGCGCTTGTTTGAGCGGCTGGGCGATGTGCTGGAAATGCATTTGGGCCATGACGTGGCCTATGCCGTAGAGGCGGGTAAAATTGCCGCCAACAAGGGCCAGGATGCGCAGATCAATCTAGATGTGGTGGAACGCGGGCTGCAGGCGCCTTTGGGGGCGGCGCTGTTGCAGGCCACGCTTGGGGGCTTTGCCGCCGAGATCAACGCACAGGCGCTGGCCACAATCGCCGATGCAGGCTGCCAGCCCGCGCAGGTGGATATGGTGGTGTTTGTCGGCGGCTCTAGCCTGATGGGGGTGGTGCGCCAGGCCTTGGCGCACAGCCTGCCAGACGCGCGCCAAGAAAACGCCGAGGTGTTCACTGCCGTGGTGCATGGGCTGGCCATTGCCGCGGCTTGATTGCCCGCCCAGAAAGGCGTAAAGCGCCGCTATGTATATCGTTGCTGCACTCTATCACTTTACCCGCTTTGACACCCCCGCCGCTTTGCGCGGGCCGTTGTTGTCGCTGATGCAAGACCAACAGGTGACAGGCACTTTGCTGCTGGCACAAGAGGGGATCAATGGCACAATCGCCGGCAACCGCGCCGGGATCGACGCGGTGTTGGCCCATGTGCGTGCCCTGCCCGGCTGCGCCGATCTGGAATGGAAAGAAAGCACCGCCAGCAAACAGCCCTTTCCCCGCTGCAAGGTAAAGCTAAAGCGCGAGATCGTCACAATGGGCCAGCCCGATGTAGACCCTAAAGCGCAGGTTGGGCACTATGTTGCCCCGCAAGACTGGAACGATCTTATTCGCAGCCCCGATGTTGTGCTGATCGACACCCGCAACGATTACGAGGTGGCCATCGGCACATTCGAGGGCGCGATAGACCCGAAAACCAAATCGTTCCGCGAGTTTCCCCAGTGGTGGGAAGACAACAAAGACCGCTTTCACAACAAACGCGTCGCCATGTTTTGCACCGGCGGTATCCGCTGCGAGAAATCGACCAATTTTTTGCTGTCGCAGGGCGTAAGCGATGTGTTCCACCTGAAAGGCGGCATTTTGAAATATCTCGAGGAAGTGCCCCAAGAAAACAGCAGCTGGCAGGGCGATTGCTTTGTTTTCGATGGGCGCGTCTCGGTGGGCCATGGCCTGCGCGAGGGGCCGCATGTGCTGTGCCATGCCTGCCGCCGCCCGCTGCTGCCACAAGACCGCGCGCGCCCAGAATACGAGCATGGTGTCAGCTGCCATGCCTGTATCGATGAAACCACCCCCGCCGACAAAGCCCGCTTTCGCGAACGCCAAAAGCAAATTGCACTGGCCCAACAGCGCGGTGAAAAGCATTTGGGCGGCGATGCCCCGGTTTAGGCCGCGCGCCCACTGTATTTGACAGCACTAAATTGCTGCGGTAACCCCGCGCATTCATTCACGCCATTCTTTCACGCATTGCCGGGGGCACAGCCATGGGGCGCAAACGCAAGGGCCGCAATATTTCAGGCTGGCTGGTCATCGACAAGCCTGCGGGCATTACCTCGACCGCGGTGGTCAACAAGGTGCGTTGGGCGTTAGATGCGCAAAAAGCGGGCCATGCCGGCACGCTAGACCCAGAAGCAACAGGCGTTTTGGCCGTGGCGCTGGGCGAGGCCACGAAAACCGTGCCCTATATCACCGATGCGCTGAAAGCCTATGAATTTACCGTGCGGCTGGGGCAGGCCACCAATACCGACGATGCCGAAGGCCAGGTAATCGCCCAATCAGATGCCCGCCCGACCGACACCCAGATTACCGATGCGTTGGCCGGTTTTTTGGGCGATATCATGCAGGTGCCACCCCAGTTTTCTGCCGTAAAAATCGACGGGCAGCGCGCCTATAAACTGGCCCGTGACGGCGAAGATCTTACCCTGGCGGCCCGCCCGCTATGGGTGGAAGAGCTGCTGTTGATCGACCGCCCCGATGCCGATCATGCTGTGTTGTCCATGACCTGCGGCAAGGGCGGCTATGTGCGCGCTATCGCGCGGGATCTGGGGCAGGCGCTGGGCTGTTATGGCCATGTGCTGCAGCTGCGGCGCATATGGTCGGGGCCCTTTGATGCCACCGATGGGCTCACGCTGGATCAGGTGGATGAACTGGCCCGAACCCCGGCATTAGAGACACATTTGCTGCCCCTAGAAACCGGCCTTGCCGATCTGCCCATGGTCACCTGCACCGCCCAAGGCGCAGCACGGCTGCGCAATGGCAACCCCGGAATGGTGGTGGCCCATGACATAGACTATGGCGAGGAATGCTGGGCCAGTTTCGATGGGCAACCGCTGGCTGTGGGCCGTTTCAAGGCCGGCGAATTGCACCCAAGCCGTGTGTTCAACCTGTAACCCTTGCTTTGATGCGCCAGGCACGGCAAGAAAAGCCATGATCGAGCGGCATTTTACCAAGGGTGATACCACCTCTAGCGCGCTGTATTCGCCCTGCGAAACCTATCGCTATGCCTTGACCCGCCAATGGGGCGGCGGGGGGCGGCTGTTGTTTGTGCTGCTCAACCCCTCTACCGCCACCGAGGCGCAAAACGACCCCACCGTTGAACGCTGCGAGCGGCGGGCGCGCGCGCTGGGCTATGGCGCGTTTCGTGTGACCAATATTTTTGCCCTGCGCGAAACCAACCCACATAAAATGCGGGCAGCGCCGCGCCCTATTGGCCCTGAAAATGATGCCACGCTTTTGCACGCTGTGGCTTGGGCCGATACCATAGTGGCGGGCTGGGGCGCCCATGGCGCGCATATGGATCGCGGGGCGCAGGTGGCGGCGCTTTTGGGCCAAAGCGGGCGGGCAGTGCACCACCTTGGCCTGACCAAAGCAGGCCACCCACGGCACCCGCTTTACATCGCCTATCATCAGCAACCGCAGCTTTGGTTAGCGGGCAGTGGCAACGATATTAGACCCTAAACAGCCTGTTTGGCCCTAATATTGGCCGCTTTGCCCAAGGCGCTATTAACCATCTGATGCAGTCTTCTTTGACGCGGCAGTGCAGGCCCGCATACTGCAAGCTGGGGTTTTGGGTGGTTTTCGCTATGCTTGTTTTCGCCAGTTTTTTCGGCCTGCTGCTGGCCGGTGCCGCATTTGCTGGGCTGCCTATGGGCGCAGACAGCAGCGATGCGCCAACAACCGATGACGGGCCACAGCCCGAACCCGATGGGGCAAACACCGCGCAAGATGGCGGTGACGGGCTAAACACCCTGCTTGGCACCCCGGGCGACGATACTTTGGTGGGCGGATCTGGCCAAGATCTGCTGCAGGGGCAGGCTGGCAACGATCAAATCGGCGGCGGCGCGGGCAACGATCAGCTGGCCGGGGGTGATGGCGATGATTGGGTGCTGGGCCAACTGGGTGATGATCTGCTGGCAGGCGGCAGCGGCGATGACCAGCTGCAAGGCAACGAGGGCAATGATACCCTAGAGGGCGGTTTAGGCACTGATACGCTGCTGGGCGCCACCGGCAACGACCTGCTGTCTGGCAACGAGGGCGACGACCGGCTGATCGGCGGTGAAGGGGCCGACACGCTGTTGGGCGGGGCGGGAAATGACAGTTTGGAAGGGGGGTTTGGCAATGATCTGCTAGATGGCGGCAGCGGGCGCGATGCGGTGTTTGGCGGGGCGGGCAACGACACGATCGTAGATAGTGACGAAACCCCCGATTTTCTGAACGGTGGCACCGGCCAAGACAGTATAACCCCCGGCAGCGGCGACCATATCGATACCGGCCCGGGGGCCGATACGCTGTTTTTGGGCCAATGGCTGGAAAACCCTGTCACCGTGCATGGGTTTGACGCGGGCGAAGACCTGCTGGTGGTGTTTTACCAGGGCACAACACCCCCAGACCTGCAGCTAGAGCCTGCCGATGGCCGGCTGATCTTGCTGGCAAATGGCGCAGAAATGGCCAGCTTTGCCGCCGATAGCGCGATTGATCTGCAGCAGGTTGCGTTGCTGCGTGCGCCCTGATCAGCGCCCGCTTTGGCGCGATGCGGCCTCGGCCTGAATGTTGAACATGCGGTTTGGCAGGGTGGCGGCAGGCTGTAGGGGCTGTAATTTTACCTCGGTCACACCGCCCACCTCGTCGCGGATGCGCCAGCCCTGCAAGGCCACGGGCTGGGCGCCAAACACCAGCTCTATCGTGCCATATTCAGGGTTTTCCGGGTCTTGCGCCACAACGATGGTGGTTTCCCCCTCGTCATAATGGCCCACAACCATCGGGTTGCCCTGCAATTGCACCTGCCCCCCCAACACCAAAGACAGCGGCGTTTTGGCCAAAGGATAGGTTTCTGGCGTGGCGCTGAATTTGCTGTCAAATATCGCCAAGGCACCTTGGCCTGCCATCACCAGCAACTCGGCCGGGGGCGCATATTCAAACCGCGCGCGGCCGGGGCGATGCAGCATGAATACACCGCGGGCCACGGTTCCATCGTCGTTAAATTGCACAAAATCCGCTGTAACAGGGCCAAGCTGGTTCATGTAATCAGAGATTTGCCCAAGGCCCAAGGATTGCGCCGAAACGGGCAGCGCATGCAGGGCAAGCCCTGCTGAAATCAGGCAGAAACGCAGCATCTTTTTCATGGCTTTATCCTATGCCTGCCCGCGGCCAGGCGCCAGTGCCGGCTGCTCACATTCCGGCGACTGGCAAAATGACGCCAGCGCTATTGTTCTGGCACCAGAATTTCGCGCTTGCCCACATGGTTGGCTGGCGTCACCACGCCCTCTTCTTCCATCTGCTCAACCAGGCGTGCGGCTTTGTTATAGCCGATGCCAAGCTTGCGCTGGATATACGAGGTAGAGCATTTGCGATCTTTGATCACAATCGCCACCGCCTGATCATAAAGCGCGTCTTCGCCATTGGTGTTACCGCCCGTGTTCAGCCCCAAAACCAGATCGATGTTTTCGGCCTTGTCGTCGTCGGGGCCATCAAGAACACCACCCAAATATTCCGGCGGGCCATAGGCCTTGAGGTAGGTTACAATTTCCTCGACCTCTTCATCGCTGACAAAGGGGCCGTGGCAGCGGGTAATCTTGGCACCCCCCGCCATATACAGCATATCGCCCTGGCCCAGCAGCTGTTCGGCCCCCATTTCCCCCAAAATTGTGCGGCTATCGATTTTCGATGTCACCTGAAACGAAATACGCGTGGGGAAGTTGGCCTTGATCGTGCCGGTGATCACGTCAACCGACGGGCGCTGGGTGGCCATGATAAGGTGAATACCGCTGGCCCGCGCCATTTGCGCCAAGCGCTGAATGCAGGCTTCAATCTCTTTGCCCGCAACCATCATCAAATCGGCCATCTCATCGACGATGACCACGATATAGGGCATTTTCTTAGGTTCGAATTCTTCGCTTTCGAAAATCGGGTCGCCGGTTTCCTCGTCAAAGCCGGTTTGCACCGTGCGCTCGAACATCTCGCCGCGGCTTAGGGCATCGGCCACGCGGCCATTATAGCCATCGATATTGCGCACGCCCATTTTCGACATTTTGCGATAGCGCTCTTCCATCTCGCCCACGACCCATTTCAGCGCCACAACCGCCTTTTTAGGGTCTGTTACAACCGGCGACAGCAAATGCGGGATGCCATCGTAAACCGACAATTCCAGCATTTTCGGGTCGATCATGATCAGGCGGCAATCATCTGGCGTCAGCTTATAAAGCAGCGACAAGATCATCGTGTTGATCGCCACCGATTTACCCGATCCGGTGGTGCCCGCAATCAGCAAGTGGGGCATTTTCGCAAGGTTGGCCACCATCGGTTCGCCGCCAATATCCTTGCCCAGCGCCAAAGGCAGCTTGTGGCTGCCATCGCCATAGGCGCGGCTGGACAGGATTTCGCGAAAACTGACCATCTCGCGGTTGTCATTGGGCAGTTCGATCCCAATCACCGAGCGGCCAGGCACCGTAGACACACGCGCCGACAAGGCCGACATCGAGCGCGCGATATCATCTGCCAACCCAATCACGCGGCTGGCCTTTAGGCCCGGTGCCGGCTCTAGCTCGTACATGGTTACAACGGGGCCAGGGCGCACGCTGACGATTTCGCCTTTCACGCCATAATCATCCAGCACGGTTTCCAACATGCGGGCGTTTTCCTCGAGCGCCTCATCAGACAGGTGATGGCGCTGAATATGCACGGGGTTGGCCAGCAGGCTGAGCGGCGGCAGTTCATAGCTTTGTGCTGCGCTCTCTTCCAAGGGCAGCTTTGGCTGGGCCTCGGCGCGGGCGCGGGCCGAGGGCTGCAACGGCTTGCGCGGCGGGTGCTGCACCACTTTGCGCGCCTCGGGCAGGGGCACCGCAGGGGGGGTTACAGACTGGGCAACAAAACCCGGCTTTTCATCGCCATCGTCATCGCTATACCCAGCCCCATGGCCTGCGTCATAATGGGTGGTGTCTGCATCGGCATAACCGCCCATGCCATAGCCGCGATCAGCGGCAAAATATGCCGCGTCTTCACTGGCAAAATCATCA
>CAJXSO010000065.1 GCA_913061505.1 uncultured Lutimaribacter sp. | reverse complement strand
TGCCTGTTTCATCCAGTCAGTGTCGGATGATCTCGTCAATGATGGCGGGATCATGGATCTTTGGGTGCGCGAGGCGCGGCTGTTCAAATATGGCTCGGGCACGGGCACCAATTTCTCGTCGCTGCGCGGCGAGGGCGAGGCGCTGTCGGGCGGTGGCAAATCTTCGGGCCTGATGGGCTTTTTGAAAATTGGCGACCGGGCCGCGGGCGCGATCAAATCCGGCGGCACCACCCGCCGCGCCGCGAAAATGGTGATTTGCGATGTCGATCACCCCGATATCGAGCAATTCGTAAACTGGAAGGTGAAAGAAGAGCAAAAAGTTGCCAGCATCGTGGCCGGCAGCAAGATGCACGAGCAAAAATTGAATGAAATTTTTGCCGCCATCCGCCAGTGGGACGGCAGCACCGAAGATGCGGTGGATCCGGCCAAGAACGAGGCGCTGAAAGCGGCCATCCGCGGCGCCAAGAAAACCGCGATCCCGGAAACCTATGTCAAGCGCGTGCTGGATTACGCCAAGCAGGGCTATGACAGCATCGAGTTCCCCACCTATGACACCGATTGGGACAGCGAGGCCTATGCCAGCGTGTCGGGCCAGAACTCGAACAACTCGGTGCGCGTCACCGATGCCTTCCTGAAGGCCGTGCAAGACGATGCCGATTGGGAATTGCTGCGCCGCACCGATGGGGCAGTGGCCAAAACCGTAAAGGCGCGCGCCTTGTGGGAAGATATCGGCCATGCCGCTTGGGCCTGCGCAGACCCGGGCATTCAGTATCACGACACGGTCAATGCCTGGCACACCTGCCCCGAAGACGGGCAGATCCGCGGCTCGAACCCATGTTCGGAATATATGTTCCTGGATGACACGGCCTGTAACCTGGCGTCGATGAACCTGCTGACCTTTTTCAAGGATGGCGCGTTCCAGACCGAAGATTACATGCATGCCTGCCGCCTGTGGACGCTGACGCTGGAAATCTCGGTGATGATGGCGCAGTTCCCATCCAAGGAAATCGCGCAGCTGTCTTATGAATTCCGCACGCTGGGCCTGGGCTATGCCAATATTGGCGGGCTGCTGATGAACATGGGCTATGGCTATGACAGCGACGAGGGCCGCGCCCTGGCCGCCGCGCTGACCGCGATCATGACCGGCGTCTCCTACACCACCAGCGCAGAAATTGCGGGCGAGCTGGGCGCATTTGCGGGCTACGCGCGCAACAAAGAGCATATGCTGCGCGTCATCCGTAACCACCGCCGCGCCGCCTATGGCGAAAGCGATGGCTACGAGCAACTGGCCATCAAGCCCGTGCCGCTGGATCATGCCAATTGCCCCGATGCAAGCCTGGTCGAGATTGCCAAAAACTGCTGGGACGAGGCGCTGCGCCTTGGCACCAAACACGGCTATCGCAATGCCCAGGCCACGGTGATTGCGCCCACTGGCACAATCGGGCTGGTGATGGATTGCGACACCACCGGTATCGAGCCTGATTTTGCCTTGGTAAAGTTCAAGAAACTGGCCGGTGGCGGCTATTTCAAGATCATCAACCGCTCGGTTCCGGCGGCATTGGAAAAGCTGGGCTATGGCAGCGCGCAGATCGAAGAGATCATCGCCTATGCCGTGGGCCACGCCAGCCTAGGCCAGGCGCCGGCGATCAACCACACCAGCCTGATTGGGCACGGGTTTGGCCAAAACGAGCTGGACAAGATCGAAGCCTCGCTGAAAAGCGCCTTTGATATTCGCTTTGTGTTCAACCAGTGGACGCTGGGCGCGGAATTCTGCACCAATGTCTTAGGCATTCCTGCGGCCAAGCTGAACGATCCTTCGTTCGATCTGCTGCGCCACCTGGGCTATAGCCGTGCCGATATCGAGGCGGCCAATGACCATGTGTGCGGCACCATGACCCTGGAAGGTGCACCGCATCTGAAGCCTGAACATTACGCCGTGTTCGATTGCGCCAACCCCTGCGGCAAGAAGGGCAAGCGCTATTTGTCGGTGGATAGCCACATCACCATGATGGCGGCGGCGCAATCGTTTATCTCGGGGGCGATTTCGAAAACCATCAACATGCCCAATGATGCAACGATCGAAGATTGCCAAAAGGCATACGAGCTGTCGTGGTCGCTGGGCATCAAGGCCAATGCGCTTTATCGTGATGGATCCAAGCTCAGCCAGCCTTTGGCATCGGCCCTGGTGGAAGACGACGACGAGGCGGCAGAGGTTTTGCAAAGCGGCAGCACGCAGGAAAAAGCGGCTGTGCTGGCAGAAAAGATCATCGAAAAGGTCATCGTGAAAGAGGTGATCCGCTCGAACCGCACCAAGATGCCCGAGCGGCGCAAGGGCTACACCCAAAAGGCTGTGGTTGGCGGGCACAAGGTGTATCTGCGCACCGGCGAATACGAAGATGGCAGCCTGGGCGAGATCTTCATCGATATGCACAAAGAGGGCGCTGGCTTTCGGGCGATGATGAACAACTTTGCCATCGCGGTATCGGTTGGCCTGCAATACGGTGTGCCGCTGGAAGAATTTGTTGATGCCTTCACCTTCACCAAATTCGAGCCCGCGGGCATTGTTCAGGGCAACGATTCGATCAAGAACGCCACATCGATCCTCGATTACATCTTCCGCGAACTGGCGGTGTCTTATCTGGATCGCACCGATCTGGCCCATGTGGCCCCGCAGGGTGCTTCGTTCGATGATTTGGGCCGCGGCGAGGAAGAGGGCGTATCAAACGTTAAAGAACTGTCCGATAGTGCCGCCTCGCGCAGCCTGGAGGTGCTGAAACAGATCAGCTCGACCGGCTATCTGCGCAAGCGCCTGCCGCAGGAATTGGTGGTGCTGAATGGCGGGCAGGGCCTGGCCACAGGCACCGATGCGGTGGCCACGCTGCAAACATTGGTGCCAGAAACCGCGGCTGCTGTGGTGGCCCAGGCCACCAGCACCACGGCGTTGGCCAGCGGCAGCGTGTCGATGGATGCGCGCACCAAGGCCAAAATGCAGGGCTACGAGGGCGAGGCCTGCGGCGATTGCGGCAACTACACGCTGGTGCGTAATGGCACCTGCATGAAGTGCAACACCTGCGGTGCCACCTCGGGCTGCAGCTAAGCGATTGGGCGGGCGCTGCGGCGCCTGCCTGCAAGGGTCACGGGGCAGGTGCGCTTGCCCTGGGTCGATCAAGCCGCAGGCAGAAATATCAGAGCGGTGAAAACAGTGAGCTTGATTGACGAAACTGGGGCGCTTCGGCGCCCCATTCTTTTTTTAATGAGTGATTTAAAAAATATTACTTAATTACAATGCCTTGATCTATGGTTGTGCGGAAAGTTTCAAAAAATTGCAACAGCTATGGTTTGGGCACTTGACGGGGGGCGGCGCTTTGCTTATTCCGCACGTCACGCTGTTATGCAGCGTTTGAAATGCGCGGTTGTAGCTCAGTTGGTTAGAGTACCGGCCTGTCACGCCGGGGGTCGCGGGTTCGAGCCCCGTCAACCGCGCCACTTTCATCCTGGCTTTAAGCCACGGCGCAAAGCCCCGCCACTGTGCGGGGCTTTTGCTGTTTTAGGCATGCGGCCTGGCAGCTTTTGGCGATGGCATAAAAAAGCCGCCCCATAAAAAAAGCCGCCCAAGAGCGGCTTTGTTTGCGGCACGGGGCAGGGCGGTTTACGCCCCCCAGCTGCGCACTGGCCCGCAATCCATATGCACAAAATTCGATCGCGAATATTTGCCAACGCCACCAGCATGGCAGGCCTCGGCCGCGCGGGCCATCTGCCGCACCGAACGCGAGCCCAGCCGCAGATCAGCCGCCTGGCCCTGCATATGCAGCGAATTTTTCGCCACCCCGCGCGAGCGTGCGCGCAGCATCGCATTGGTTTTGGGGCTGCGATAGCCAGACAACAGCAAATAAGGCTCGGTGACATCCATCAGGTTATGCGCCGCGGCCATGATATCGATGGTGCGGGTATCGATCGCCTTTACCTGATCTGTGCGCCAATCGCGCATGAAATAGTGGATCTCTTTGACGGCATCTTTGATATACTCGCCCTCGATCCAATAGATCATATCCAGATGCTCGCCCGTACGGCCCGAATACATTTTCAGCCGCCGAATATCACCCGACCCACGCAAAAAACCCGCCGCGTTTGAAAAAGTGGGCGCTGCGGCCACTGCTGTAGCGGCAAAAGCACCCAATAATGCGCGGCGCGACATGCGCGCCGAAATCTGATCTGTCATGTCCCAGCGCCCGTTTCGTCGCTTACCTGTGTTGCGTGTCGTTGCACGATGCCTGCCATCCGTTCCTGGACCTGCGCATTTTATGGCACAAAGCGAATCGTCGGCCAAGCCCTGATTGTAGTGAATGCAAAACTTCAAGGTGTTTCGGCAATAATTTGCGCATAGCGTTGCCAGATTGCAGCCCAGATCACAAACAGCGGCAAAGCTGCATCTATTTCAAACCGATACGCCACCCCCGCGCAATTGTGAGTGGACTTGCGCGCGCCCAATGGCGCAAAAATGGGGTATCTGCTGTAATCTGACCGAATACCCCAAGGGTTTTGAATAAAATGCTGCTTTCGTTTTTCCGCCCCGCGCCTGCCTTGCGCACATGTTTTGCGGCGTGCCTTGTCGCCAGCACACTGGCCTTGGCCAGCCCTGTGGCCGCTGCCCAACAAACGGCGTTTCGCCAGGCTGTGGCAGCCTCGGTTGCGCAACAGGCAGAGGTGGCTGAATTTTACCGCGCGCGCGATTACGCCCCGCTGTGGACAGGCGCCGAGGATACCGCCCGCCTAAATGCGCTTTTGGTGGCCTTGGGCCAGGCCGATGATCACGGCCTGCCCGCCCAGCGCTATGGGATGGTGCAGCTGATGCAGCGCTTGCAGCGCGCCAGCACCCCAAAAGACCAGGGTTTTGTCGAGGCGGCGCTGACGCGGGCGTTTTTGCTTTATGCCGCTGATATGAAAGGCGGCGCCCTGGTGCCGGCCCGCGTGGATGACGATATCAAACGCAGCCCCCAGGCCCCCAGCCCGGCCGAGCTGCTGCAAGGGCTGGCCGCGGCAAACCCCGCCGCCTATTTCCGCGGCTTGGCGCCCCAGTCAAACGAATACACGCGCCTGTTGAAAGCAAAGCTGCAGCTTGAAAAACTGCTGGCCGATGGCGGCTGGGGCGAGGGTGTGCCTGGCCAGCAGTCATTGAAACCAGGCCAAAGCGGGCCTGCGGTGATTGCATTGCGTAACCGACTGATGCGTATGGGGTATTTGCATCGCAGCTTTGGCAAAACCTATGATGCCGATATCCAGGCGGCGGTGCAGAAATTCCAGCTGGCCCATGGGCTAGAGGCCGATGGCGTGGCAGGCCCGACAACGATTGCCGAAATAAACGTGCCTGTGGAGGCGCGCTTGAAATCGGTGATTGTGGCGCTGGAACGCGAACGCTGGGTGAATATCGATAAATCGGGCCGCCATATTTTGGTGAACCTTGTCGATTACACGGCGAAAATCATGGATCAGGGCGAAATCACCTTCGAGACGCGCTCGGTTGTGGGGGCCAATAGCAACGACCGCCGCAGCCCCGAGTTTTCCGATGTGATGGAATTCATGGTAATCAACCCCACATGGCACGTGCCCCGCTCGATTGCGGTGAATGAATATTTGCCGCAGCTCAAGCAAAACCCGAATGCGGTATCGCATCTGGTGCTGTTTGATGGCCGGGGGCAGCGGATATCGCGGCAAAATGTTGATTTCACCGCCTTCACGGCAAATACATTTCCCTTTGATATCAAACAGCCCCCCTCGAACAGCAACGCCTTGGGGCTGGTGAAATTCATGTTCCCCAATCCCTATAACATCTATCTGCACGACACCCCGGCGAAAAACCTCTTTGCCCGCGAAACCCGTGCCTATAGCCATGGCTGCATACGCTTGGCGCAGCCTTTTGATTTTGCCTATGCATTGCTCGCGCGCCAAAGCAGCGACCCGGTGGGCGAATTCAAGCGTATCTTGGCCACGGGTGTTGAAACCACCGTGCCCCTGCGCCAGCCTGTGCCGGTTCATCTGATCTATCGCACGGCCTTTACCACGGCAAAAGAGGGGGTGCAGTTCCGCCGCGATGTCTATGGGCGCGATGCCAAGATCTGGCAGGCGCTCGAGCGCGAGGGGGTAGCGCTGCGCGCGTATCGGGGCTAAGGGAAGCCCCAGAAACATCTGGGGGCGCTTATGGGCTATACAATCGGGCAGATCGCGCAGGCGCTGGGGGCCGAGGCCTTTGGCGCAGTGGATATGCAGGTGCAGGGCGTGGCCGAACCGGCCAGCGCCCGCCCCACAGATCTGGCGCTGGCCACCAACCCGAAATATGCAGCCGGCCTGGCCCAGGGCCAGGCGCGTGCCGCCATGCTTTGGCCCGGCGCCGATTGGCAGGGCTTGGGGCTGCAGGCGGCCATTATCGCCGCGCGTCCGCGCTATGCGATGGCGGGGCTTAGCGCCATGATGGATGCAGGGCAGGGCTATGGCAGCGGCATCCACCCCAGCGCGGTGATCGATCCCAGTGCCGAGCTGGGCGCAGATGTCAGCGTTGGGCCTTTGGCGGTGATCGGGGCGGGCGCGCGCATTGGGGCGGGCAGTGTGATTGGGCCGCAGTGTTTCATCGGGGCCGGGGCGGAATTGGGGGTGCAGGCCTATCTGCGCGAAGGCGTGCGCATTGGCGCGCGCGTGCGCATTGGTGCGCGTTTTATCGCCCAGCCCGGCGCTGTGGTTGGGGGCGATGGGTTTTCCTTTGTCACGCCCGAGCCCAGCAATATTGAACAGGTGCGCAGCAGCTTGGGCGACCAGGGCGCGGTGAAAAACCAATCTTATGCGCGCATTCACAGCCTTGGCAGCGTGCAGATCGGCGATGATGTCGAACTGGGCGCCAATGCCTGTATCGACCGTGGCACCGTGCGCGACACGCGTATCGGCCATGGGGTGAAATTCGATAACCTGGCGCAAATTGGCCATAACGTGGTGATTGGCAACGATTGTTTGATCTGCGCGCAGGTCGGTGTCGCAGGATCGACACAAATTGGTAATAATGTTGTGCTTGGGGGACAAACCGGCGTGTCGGACAACCTTTTCATCGGTGACAACGTGATCACCGGCGGCGCAACAAAGGTGCTGGCCAATGTGCCGGCCGGGCGTGTGATGCTGGGCTATCCGGCGATGAAAATGGATGCCCATATCGACACTTACAAAGCGCTGCGTCGTCTGCCCCGCCTGGCGCAGCAAGTTGCCGAATTGCGCCGGGTTGTTTTCAAGTCGTCAGACAATACCTAAATCGGCAGAAAGAAGCTGTTGAAAGGCCCAAAAAACATGAGCGTTCAGGACAAGGTTATCGCAATTATCGCCGAACAAGCGGTGCTAGAGCCCGCCGATGTGGGGCTGGACAGCACGCTGGAAAGCCTGGGGATCGACAGCCTGGGGCTGGTGGAATCGATTTTTGCCATCGAAGAGGCGTTTGACATTTCCGTGCCCTTCAACGCCAACGAGCCCGAGGCCAGCGATTTTGATATTTCCTCTGTCGGCGCCATCATCGCCGGGATCGAGCGCTTGATCGCCGAGCAGGCGGGATGAACCGCGTTGTCATAACGGGGGCGGGCACAATCAATGCCTTGGGCCACACCGTGCCCGAAACCATGGCCGCCATGCGCGAGGGGCGCTGCGGTATTGGCCAGCTAGAGCTGCGCGATGTTGAGCGGCTGTCCATTTCCATTGGCGGCCAGGTACGCGATTTCGAGGCCGAGGGCCGGTTTAACCGCCAGCAGATCACGCTCTATGACCGCTTTACCCAGTTCACGCTGTTTGCCGCCAAAGAGGCGATTGCGCAATCTGGGCTGGTGTTTTCCGGCGCGCTGGCAGATCGGGCTGGCGTTGTGTTGGGCACGGCCGGCGGTGGTGTCAGCACCTGGGATGACAATTACCGCGCAGTCTATGAAGAGGGCAAAAACCGCGTGCATCCCTTCGTGGTGCCCAAGCTGATGAACAATGCCGCCTGTTCGCATATCAGCATGGAATATAACCTGCGCGGCCCATCGTTTACGGTGTCAACCGCCTGTGCCTCGTCCAACCATGCGATGGCGCAGGCCTTTATGATGGTGCGCGCGGGGCTGACCCCGGCGATGGTCACGGGCGGCTCGGAATCGATGCTGTGCTTTGGCGGCATCAAGGCCTGGGAAGGGCTGCGCGTGATGTCGCGCGATGCCTGCCGCCCCTTTAGCGCCAATCGCAACGGCATGGTGCAGGGCGAGGGCGCGGGGATTTTCGTGTTTGAAGAGTATGAGCATGCCAAAAAACGCGGCGCCGAAATTCTGGCCGAGGTTGTGGGCTATGCGATGTCATCTGATGCCTCTGATATCGTGATGCCCTCGAAACAGGGGGCGGCGCGCGCGATTGCGGGGGCGCTGAAAGATGCAGGGCTTAACCCTGCAGACGTGGGCTATATCAATGCCCATGGCACCGGCACCGCCGCAAATGACAAAACCGAATGCGCCGCCGTGGCCGATGTGTTTGGCCCCCATGCCGATAACCTGATGATATCTTCTACCAAATCGATGCATGGGCATTTGATTGGCGCCACCGGCGCGGTCGAGCTGCTGGCCTGCATCATGGCGCTGCGCGATGGGGTGATTGCCCCCACCATCGGTTATGAAGAATTCGATCCCGAATGCGCGCTCGATGTCGTGCCCAACGAAGCGCGCGAGGCCAAGGTGGATGTGGCGCTGTCAAACGCCTTTGCCTTTGGCGGGTTGAACGCGGTCTTGGCGCTGCGGCGGGTCTAGGCCCGCGCGCCTGCGGGCAGGCGCTAGGCCGTTTCTTTCGGGCGCAGTGCCAGCCAGATCAGCGCGCCACCTGCCAGCATCAAAAACGGCGCCATGGCCAGGTTTACGCTGGCCCAGCCCACCATCGCATCACCGCCCGAGCAGTTCATCAGCCCGCCCGATGACAGCGAGGCCACGGTGACGCCACCGAAAACGATCAGGTCGTTCATCCCTTGCATCCGCCCACGCTCGTGCGGGCCATGCGAGGCGGCCAGCATCGTGGTGGCGCCGATGAAGCCAAAATTCCAGCCAACCCCCAGCAACACCAGCGCGATAAAGAAGTTTTCCAGCTGCACACCCTGCAGCGCAACAACCCCGGCTGCCGCCAAAATAACAAGGCCCAGCGCCACGATGGAGCGCACGCCAAACCGCGCGATCAGGTGGCCGGTAAAGAAGCTTGGCACATACATGGCCAGAACATGGGCCGATACCACATCGGCTGCGATATTTTGCTCAAACCCGCAGCCCACCACCGCCAGCGGTGTTGAGGTCATGACAAGGTTCATCAGCGCATAAGACACCATGGCGCAAATCACCGAAACGGCGATAACGGGCGTGGCCAGCAATTCGCGGCGGCTGCGGCCGCGGTCATCAGTGGCGGCGGGGGGCTTGGGGCGCGGGATATCAAGGAAGAAAAACAGCGCCGAGCCCAGCACATTTACCGCGATCACCGCCAGATAGGTGCCCAGAAACGGGATCACCATCGCCTGGCTTGTAACTTTCACCAGTTGCGGCCCAATGATGGCCGATGCCAGCCCCCCCGCCATCACATAAGAAATGGCTTTGGGGCGGAATGCATCCGAGGCAGTATCAGCGGCGGCAAAGCGGTAAAAACCCTGCGCTGACATGTACACACCGGTGATGAAACTGCCCAACAAAAAGATCGGGAACGAGGCCAGATACAGCCCATAGGCGCCAACCGCGCCGCCAATGGCCCCACAGCCCGCACCCAGCCAAAACCCCGCACGGCGCCCATATTTTTGCATAATGGCCGATACCGGCGTGGCCGCCAGCATCGATCCCAGCACGATCAGCGAGATCGGCAAAGTGGCGAAACAGGGGTTGCTGGCCAAAGACTGGCCCGCCAAACCGCCGATGGTAAAGATCATCGGCATTTGCGCCCCCAAAATGGCCTGCGCCATCACAAGGATGAATACGTTGCGCTTGGCGCGGCTATCGTCTGGGGTAAAGGCTGTGTCGGTCATGCCAAAGTGCTAGACCCGCCGCGCAGCAGACGCAAGATAGATTTTGAATATGTTAAGGGCCGCGCCTGCGTGGTGCGCTATTCTGCGGCCATTG
>CAJXSO010000064.1 GCA_913061505.1 uncultured Lutimaribacter sp. | reverse complement strand
CCCTCGTCTGTGCCCAGCATGATATTCAGGTTCTGCACAGCCGCGCCCGATGCACCCTTGCCCAGATTATCCAATGTGGCCACCAGCACCACGCGGTCGTCCTCGGGGCCACCGAACACAGCCAGCTCCATGCGGTTGGTGTTGTTCAGGCGCTGCGGGTCTACCCTGGGGCCAATGCTGCCAGGCGCCACCACCTGCACAAACTGCTGCCCCTGATAATGGGCCTGCAGGCACGCATGAAAATCAGCCGGGGTTTGGCCGGGCTGCAGCAGCAGCGGGATTTGCACAATCATCCCTTGGGCATAGCGCGCAACCGAGGGCACAAAGATCGGCCGCCTCTGCAGGCCTGCGCTGCGCATGATTTCGGGGATGTGTTTGTGTTTATGATCCAGGCCATAAACAAAATAATCAGGCGCTGTGCCGGCCTCGTATTCGCCAATCAAGGCCTTGCCGCCGCCGCTATAGCCCGACACGGCATTGATCGTCACCGCCGCATCCGGCGCTACCAGCCCGCCCGCCACCAAAGGCGCCAACAGCGCAATCGCGCCGGTGGAATAGCACCCGGGGTTCGACACATATTGCGCGCCAGCAATGGCCGCACGCTGGCCGGGCGCCAATTCAGCAAAGCCATAGACCCAATCGGGGTTCACCCGATGCGCGGTAGAGGCATCGATAATGCGGGTGCCATGCGGCGCTGCCAGCGCCACAGCCTCGCGCGCGGCATCATCGGGCAGGCACAAAATCGCCACATCGGCGGCGGCAAAGGCATCACTGCGGGCGCTGGCCTCTTTTCGGCGCTCTGGGTCCAGCTGCACCAGCGTGATATCATCGCGCGCGATCAGACGCTCGCGGATCTGCAGACCCGTGGTTCCCGCCTCGCCATCGATGAATACCTTCCACGCCATGATGCGCACTCCTTTATGAAATTCGCGCCCCGCATACTGGCAATGCAGCGTTTAAGCAAGGATCACATCAAGCAACAGCATCAACACCAGGCCAAATATCAGCCCCGTTGTGGCGCGGTTCTGGTGGCCATGGCGGTGGGTTTCAGGAATGATCTCGTGGCTGATGATATACAGCATGGCGCCCGCGGCAAATGTCAGGCCGATCGGCAAGACATAAACCGACACATGCACCAATGACACGCCCAACAGGCCGCCCACCGGCTCGACCAGGCCGGTGAGTGTGGCAATCCAAAATGCACGCAGCGCAGAATAGCCCTGCCCACGCAGCGCCACCGCCACCGCCAGCCCCTCGGGGGCGTTTTGCAGGCCAATGCCCGTGGCCAGCGCCAGCCCATTGGTCACATTACCGCCGCCAAACCCAATGCCCACGGCCATGCCTTCGGGGAAATTGTGAATGGTGATGGCAATCACAAACAGCCAGATCTTTGGCAAGGCGCCCGGGTCGGCGCCTTCGGGGCCAACGATGAAATGTTCATGCGGCAAGGTGGCATTCAGCCAAGCCACCAACGCAGCCCCCAAAACAATGCCAAACCCCGCGGCAAAGGCCGCAGCCGCGACACTGCCATACACCTCTTGGCCCGCCTCGATGCCGGGCAGGATCAGCGAGAAAAAACTGGCAGAAATCATAACACCGGCGGCAAAGCCCAGCATCATATCGCTGCCCCGGCGCGAGATATCTTTGCCAAAAAGCACCGGCAGCGCACCGACAGCGGTCATCAATCCTGCGGCAAGGCTGGCCAGCAGCCCCAGTGCGATAATGCTCATCTCAGCGCTGCCGTTTCAACATATGGGTGGCCTCGTAGCGCATCACCGTATCGCCATCTTGGTTGATCACCGCATAGGCGAATTCCACCATCCCCCGATCGGGCCGGGTTTTCGAGGCCCGCATACTGGTGACTTCGGCGCGCACAAACAGCCGGTCGCCCGGGCGCACCGGCTTTGTCCATGCCACCTCGCGCATGCCGGGCGAGCCCATCGAGGCCTCGTTCCAGATGCCGGCCTGTAACGTCAGGCGAAACGCCAGCAGCATGGTCTGAAACCCGCTGGCGATGATGCCGCCATAGGTCGAGGCAGCGGCGGCCACCGGATCGATGTGGAAAGGTTGCGGATCGTAAAGCTTTGCAAACTCTATGATCTCGGCCTCGCCAAGGCTTGCGCTTTCGGTTTCGAACTGAAAGCCGGGGGTGAAATCGTCGAAATACATCGGCCTGCCTTTCTTGCCGGCACCTTAGGCCCATTGTCACAAAGCGCAACGCCAAAGCGCGCGCTGGCCCCCATGGCCACACAGATGCCGCCCAAACGAATTGCAGATTGAATCCAGCCCGCCCAATCGGTAAGCTTTTCTTACCAAACCAGCACGAAAGCCCCGCCATGACCGTAATCACCTGCATCGACGATCTAAAGCAATTGCACCGCCGCCGCGCACCAAAGATGTTTTACGACTATTGCGAATCTGGCAGCTGGACCGAACAGACCTTTCGCGAAAACACCACCGATTTCGATAAAATCCGCCTGCGCCAGCGCGTGGCGGTGGATATGTCGGGGCGCTCGACCAAAACCCAGATGATCGGCCAAGATGTGGCGATGCCGGTGGCGCTGGCACCCGTGGGCCTGACCGGCATGCAATGCGCCGATGGCGAGATCAAAGCCGCCCGCGCCGCCAAGGAATTTGGCGTGCCCTTCACCCTATCGACCATGTCGATCAATTCGATCGAAGACGTGGCCGAGGCCACGCGCCACCCGTTTTGGTTTCAGCTTTACACGATGAAAGACCAAGGCTTTGTCAGCAGCCTGATCCAACGCGCCAAGGATGCCAATTGTTCGGCCCTGGTGATTACGCTGGATCTGCAGATCTTGGGCCAGCGCCATAAAGACCTGAAAAACGGCCTGTCGGCACCGCCCAAGCCAACGCTGGCGAATATGGTAAACCTGGCCACAAAATGGCAATGGGGCCTGGGGATGCTGGGCGCCAAACGGCGCCATTTCGGCAATATCGTGGGCCATGTGCAAGGGGTCAGCGATACCGCCAACCTGGCCGCTTGGACGGCCGAGCAATTTGACCCGACATTGGATTGGGACAAGATTGCCAAGATCAAACAGGAATGGGGCGGCAAGGTTATCTTGAAGGGCATTTTGGATGCAGAGGATGCCAAAATGGCCATGCAGGTGGGGGCGGATGCCATCATCGTGTCAAACCATGGCGGGCGGCAGCTGGATGGCGCGCTCAGCTCGATCCGGGCGTTGCCCAGCATTTTAGATGCTGTGGGCGATCAGACCGAGGTGCATTTAGATAGCGGCATCCGCTCGGGCCAAGATGTGCTGAAAGCCATCGCAATGGGGGCCAAAGGCACCTATATCGGGCGCGCCTTTGTTTATGGTTTGGGCGCTATGGGGCAGGCCGGCGTGACAAAAGCGCTGGAAGTGATCCATAAGGAAATGGATATTACCATGGCGCTATGCGGGCGCCGCCGCATCGACGAGCTGGGCCGCGATATCTTGCTGGTGCCCGAAGATTTCGAAGGGCGCTGGCAGGCCAGCTAAGCCCGCCAGCCCCCCACCCCTTAGCTGCGCTGGGCCGCCAATGCGCTGTCGCGCATTTGGCTTAGCGTTACCCGGGGCGTCAGCGCCTCGGGCGAGATCACCAGATCCAGCACCGCCCCCGTGCCCGACGCCGTGGCGCGCGCAAAGGCTGCGGCGAAATCTTCGGTGCGCTCGACCCGCTCGCCATGGAACCCATAGGCGCGCGCCAGCGCTGCAAAATCGGGGTTGGCCATGGTGGTGCCCGATACGCGCGTGGGGTAGTGGCGCTCTTGGTGGGCGCGGATCGTGCCGTAGATGCCATTGTTCAAAATCAAAATCACCGGCTGGGCACCCGCCTGCGCCGCGGTGGCCAATTCGGTGCAAGTCATCTGAAAATCACCATCGCCCGCAAAGCACAAAACCAGCCGCTCGGGATAGGTCAGCTTGGCCGCAATGGCGGCAGGCACGCCATAGCCCATCGCGCCACATTGCGGCGCCAAAAGCCGCGCCTTGGGCCCGTAAAGGATGAATTTATTTGGCCATACGGTGAAATTGCCCGCGCCATTGGTCACGATCACATCCTCGGGCAGGGTGTCGCGCAGATAGGCGCTGACCTGCCCCATATCCACAGGCGAGGGCAGCGCGGGCAGCTCTAGCCCCTGCAAAAACGCCTCGCGCCCCGCCTGGCGCCAGGGCGCCCAAGGGCCAGCCAAGGGCGCCAGGCCGCCCAGCGCATGGGCAAAGGCGTTTGGCCCGGCCTGAATGCCCAGAACCGGCGGGTATACTTTGCCAATCTCGGCATCAGACCCGTGCACATGGATAATCTTTTGGCGCGGGTGGGGGTGGCTGAACAGCGTATAGCCATCAGTTGAGTTTTCGCCAAAGCGGTTGTTTACCGCCAAAATCACATCGGCCTGATCCAGCAACTGCCGCACCGAGGCGGTCATGCCCACGCCCGCCTCGCCACAAAAGCAGGGCGAATGGTTGTCGAACTGATCTTGATAACGGAAAACCGAAACCACCGGAATATCGGCTGCCTCGGCAAAGGCCTGCAGCGCCGCCATGCCATCCGCCTGCCAATTGCACCCGCCATACAAGATCAGCGGGCGCTGTGCCTTGGCCAACAGCGCATGCATCTGCGCCATCGCGCCGGCATCGGGGGCAGGTTCGGGCATGTCAAAACCACCCTGCAAGGCCGCCATTTCGGTTTGGCTGGTCAGCATGTCTTCGGGCAGGGCCACAACCACCGGGCCGGGGCGGCCGGTGGTGGCGGTTTTCCAGGCCCGCGAGATGATTTCGGGTATGCGCGTGACATCATCGATTTCCACAGCCCATTTGACCATGGTGCCAAAAACCGCTTTGTAATCCAGCTCTTGAAAGGCCTCGCGCCCCTTCATCTGGGTGCCCACCTGGCCCACCAGCAAAATCATCGGCGCGCTATCTTGCATCGCGGTATGCACCCCGATCGAGGCATTGGTGGCCCCCGGGCCGCGCGTCACCATGCAAATACCCGGCTGGCCCGTCAGCTTGCCATGGGCCGCGGCCATAAAGGCCGCGCCGCCCTCGTTGCGGCACAGCACATAATCCAGCTGGCCCTGGGTGTCGTATAGCGCATCGAGCACCGCCAGATAGCTTTCCCCCGGCACGCCAAAGGCGCGGCTCGCCCCAAGCGCCAAAAGGCATTCAACCAGTAGCTGCCCACCGTTTCGCATTGCTTAGCCTCCTTTGCTTTGCGCCCACCCTAGGGCGCATGGCGCCGCAGGAAAAGCGGCTTTGCCCGTTATGACAGCACCGCCCGAATGCGGCCCAGCGCCTCGATGATATTCTCGGTGGAATTGGCGTAAGAGAAACGCACATAGCCCTCGCCATAGCGGCCAAAGCTGGTGCCGGCCACAGTGGCAACCCCGGCCTTGTCCAAGAACAAATCCTGCGCTTGGGTGGCGCTAAGCCCGGTGCCGGTGATGTTGGGAAAGGCATAAAACGCCCCGCCCGAGTCGGTGCAACTGATGCCCGGCAGGCTGTTGAGCTCGCGCACAATCACCCGGCGGCGGGCATCGAATTGCGCCACCATATCGCGCACCGCATCTTGCGGGCCTTCCAGCGCGGCAATGCCGGCAAATTGCGTGGCGGCGTTTACGCAGGAATGATCATTGATGCACAACCGCGTCACATGGGCCACAGCACTATCGGGCCATACCGCATAGCCCAGCCGCCAGCCCGTCATCGCATAGGTTTTCGACCACCCGTCCAGCATGATCAAACGATCCCGAATTTCGGGATATTGCAGCAGCGATACGTGCTGGCGCCCGTCATAGAGCATGTTGGAATAAATCTCGTCTGACATCAGCGCCACATGCGGGTGCGCCTGCAGCCCAGCAACCAGCTTGTCGATCTCTTCTTTCGGGGTCACGCCGCCGGTTGGGTTGGCGGGGCTATTGATGATGATCAGCGAGGTTTTCGGGGTGATCTGGGCCAGCACATCTTCGGCTGAAAAGGCAAACCCGTTTTCTTCCTTCAACGCAATCGGCACCGGTGTGGCCCCGGAATACCGGATGACAGATTCGTAAATCGGAAAACCGGGGTTGGGATACATGATTTCAGCGCCCGGCTGGCCAAACATCATGACCGCGAAAAACATGGTGGGCTTGCCGCCCGGCACCACCACCACGTTATCGGGGTTTACCTCGGCGCCATGGCGGCGGTGCAGATCGGCGGCCACCGCCTCGCGCAGGCGGGGCAGGCCATTGGCGGGGGTATAGCCGTGATGGCCATCGCGCAGCGCCTTTATGCCCGCCTCGACAATATGCTCGGGCGTGCGAAAATCGGGCTGGCCAATGCCAAGGTTGATGATGTCTTGCCCCTGCGCCGCCAACGCCTGCGCGCGTGCCAAAACAACAAAAGCAGATTCAGTGCCCAGCCGTGACAGGCTATCGGCAAATTTCAGCGCCGCCATATGACCCCCTTTAGGTGAAAAGCCGGCTTTGGCCAGCTGCCTGAATGGTATACCAAATGCGTGATATCCAATGCCTTGGGCGAAGGGAAGACACCACGCGATCTGCGCGCAGAGCTAGGGCACAGCCGGCAGTGGACCATATCTTATTTCGCCCCATCACGCGCCAGGGCCGGGGCCTAGGGCTGCGGGGCATCATCGGCCAGATAGTGGCGGATATTATCCTCAAAGCTGTCATCGGCCTCTAGCCCCAGCGCCAGGGCCTTTTGCGGCCGAATATCATGGCGCCAGCCCCCCACGATGGCCTGCACCTCGGGCTGGGGCTGCCAGCTGATAAGCTGGGCGGGCTTGGGGCCTGCAACCGCGGTCATGGCCGCAATCATCTGGGCGATGCTCCAATCGCGGCCGGGCATCATCATGCAGCGGTTTTGGCCCAGTGCCGCGCTGGGTATCTCTGCCCCCTTTACCAGGTTTTCCACGCATTTGCGCGGTGACAGGTAATAGTGGCGGTAATCGGGCGGCACGGGGCAATTGGCAGGCACCCCCGCCAAAGGTTCGCGGAAAATCCCCGACATAAAGCCCGACGCCGCCCGGTTTGGCGCCCCGGGGCGCACGGTGATGGTGGGCAGGCGCAGCCCACGCCCATCAACAAAACCTTTGCGGCTGAAATCGTTGATCAGCAGCTCGCCCATCGCCTTTTGCGTGCCATACGAGGTTTGCGGGTTCAAAAAACTATGGTCTGAAATCGGGTCGGGCACCTCGCCGCCATAGGCTGCGATCGACGAGGTGAACACCACCACCGGGCACCGCCCCAGCGCGCGCGCCTGTTGCAGCACGTTTAACACGCCCATCAGGTTTATGGCCAAACCGGCATCGAAATCTTGCTCGGCATGGGCCGAAACAATTGCCGCCAGCAAAAAGATCACATCCACATCGGCAGGCATGGCCTGCGCCACATCGGCAGGCTTGGCAATGTCGCAGGCAATGCTGGCCACGGGAAAGGGGGCCTTTGGGGCGCTGGGGGGCTGGATATCGGCCAGGATCAGCCGCGCAATCGCCTGCCCGCGCAAATGCCCGCGCCCGGCCAGTTGATGGGCCAGTTTTTGCCCCAAAAAACCAGCGCCGCCGATGATCAAAACATTCATGCCAGCCCCCTATGCGCCGCGCAGCGCCGACCACAGCGCCAGCCCCACCACGGCCAGCATGGCCAAGGCCATGGCAATATTGATGCGCCGCTGCACGTGATGGGGCAAATCCAAGCGGTGCAGCGCCACCCCGGCCCATAGCCACCCCAAATGAATGGGCACCCAGATGGCATTGGCGATCAGCAATTTCATGGTCAGCTCAAAGGCCAGGTTATCGGGGGCAAATCCAAAGCCGGTGATCAACGAGGTATTCACCGCATAGGCCTTTGGGTTGATGGCCTGCAGCAAAACCCCGGCACCGATACCCGGGGGCGCCTTGGCCTCGATAAAGGCGATGCGCGATCCGGCAAAGCCGATACGCGCCGCCAGATACAGCAAATAGGCCACCGAGGCCCCCATCAGCACCAGCCGCAACCCGGGCACGGAAAACACCACCGCAGCCAGGCCAGATATCACCGCAAGCATCACCATATTCGTGCCCAAAAACAAGCCCAGCACGTAAGCCAGCGACGGGCGAAACCCGTAGGCCGCCCCAAAGCCCGCCGTGCTTAGCACGCCCGGGCCAGGGGTGATGATCAGCAAAATCACAGCAAGCGCAAAGGTCAGCATGGGGGTGGTCCGTTGTGCGGGGCGCGGCGCCCGAAAATGGTATACCAAGCCCACAAAAAGCTGCCAGCCGCCGCTTGTCAACCATGTTGAACCCTGGCGCCAGTGCCCATGCTCGACAAGACCGGGGCCGTGGTATACCAAAATGGCAAAGCGCATCTGACGCGCCGTGCAACCGGATATTCGCCATGCCAGACGATACATTGGCAGACCAAATCGCCGCCCAGCTGCGCCACAGCATTTTGCGCGGCACCCTGCCCCCTGGCACCCTGATCAAAGAGCGCGACACCGCAGCCGAAATGCGTGTCAGCCGCACCCCCATGCGCGAGGCCATTCGCATTTTGGCCAAAGAGGGGCTGGTGCTGCTGCGCCCGGCCCGCAGCCCGATTGTGGCGCGCCTTGATGCCAAGGCCGTGGCAGATCAGGCGCAGGTTTTGATCGCACTCGAAGTGCTATCAGCGCAATTGGCCTGCCAGCATGCAACGCCCGAAGATATCGCGCACCTGACCCAGCTGTGCCACGATATGGCGCGCGATTTCGCAGGCAGCTCGGCCCAGCAGATCTTCGAGCGCGACATGGCCTTTCACAGCGCCTTGGCGCAGGCCTCGCAAAACCAGGCGCTGGCGGAAACCCACCAGCGCTATTTGCAGCGCCTTTGGTATCCACGGTTTCTGGCCGCTGAAATCCGCCGCAGCGCACAGCGGGTGCTGGGCGAGCATAACGATATCTTGCACGCCATAGGCCAGCGCGATGCCGATGCCGCGCGCCGCGCGGTTGAAACCCATCTGCGCCAATTGGCCAGTGACATCCACGCCCAAATTGCCGCGCAGCAATCGGGCAAAACGGACATATCTGAAAAGACAACAGGAGACACGGTATGAAACTTTTGCGTTTTGGCCCCGAAGGCCAGGAAAAGCCCGGTGTTTTGGATGCCCAGGGTCAGGTGCGCGATCTGTCGGGCAAAGTGCCCGATTTTGCCGGCCAAGGCGTATCGCTGGCAGCTTTGGATGCTATCCGCCAAATCGACATCGACAGCCTGCCCTTGGTGGCAGACCCCGGGCGCATCGGCCCTTGTGTGGCATGGGCGCCCAACTACTATTGCATCGGGCTGAACTATGCCAAACACGCCGCCGAAGCGGGCGCAGAGCCGCCAAAAGAGCCGATTATCTTTTCCAAGGCCAGCTCGGCCCTATCCGGCCCGGATGATGCGGTGATTATTCCCCGCGGGTCGGAAAAGGCCGATTGGGAGGTAGAGCTGGGCATCGTCATCGGGCGCGAGGCGCTTTATGTGCCCGAAGATCAGGCGCTGTCTTATGTGGCGGGCTATTGCACCATCAACGATGTCTCGGAACGCGCGTTTCAATTGGAACATGCGGGCCAGTGGATAAAGGGCAAATCGGCCCCCAGCTTTGCCCCAACCGGCCCCTATCTGGTGACGGCAGACGATGTGCCAAACCCGCAAAACCTGCGCCTGTGGTTGTCGTTGAACGGCACCATTGTGCAAGACAGCAGCACCGATGACATGATTTTTGGTGTGGCCCACATTATCTCCTACATGAGCCGCTTTATGAAACTGCTGCCCGGCGATGTAATTGCCACCGGCACGCCGTCGGGTGTGGGCATGGGCATGAAGCCGCAGCGCTACTTGCGCCCCGGCGATGTGATGGAGCTGGAAGTCGAAGGGTTGGGTAAACAGCGCCAAACCGCAGTAGCGGCAGCGTAAGCCCGCGTTTGGGCTGGCGCCTCAGCGCGCCAGCCACCCACCATCGACATTAATCACCGCGCCGTTGATATAGGCGGCAGCCGGGCTGCACAAAAACGCAGCTGTCCAGCCGATATCACCCGGCTCGCCCCAGCGCCCGGCGGGAATGCGCTGCAAAATCGCCTCGTATCGGTCGGGATCATCCGTCAGCGAAGCGGTGTTTTTCGTGCGCACATAGCCCGGCGCAATGGCGTTTACATTGATGCGCTGGCTGGCCCACTCATTGGCCATGCTTTTGGCCAGCCCGGCCACGCCATGCTTGGCGGCGGCGTAGCTGGGCACACGAATGCCCCCCTGAAACGACAAAACCGAGGCCACATGCACAATCGCGCCGCGGCTGGCGGCCTCGGGGGCCTCGGGCAGCGCCCGGGCAAAGGCCTGCGAGGTGAAAAACACCGACTTCAGGTTCACATCCATCACCCGGTCCCACATGTCTTCGGGGTAGTCCATACTGTCTTCGCGCAGGATAATGCCCGCGTTATTCACCAAAATCGTATACTCTTGGCCCGCAAACATATCTTGCGCCGCCATCGGATCGGCCAGATCCAGGTGCAGCGTCTCCGCCTGCCCGCCCGCGGCCCTGATCGCGGCCACGGTTTGCGTGGCCTCGGTGCGGCCCGCGCATGTGACCGCGGCACCCATGGCTGCCAACGCCTGGGCAATGGCCTGCCCGATGCCCGAATTGGCACCCGTGACAAAGGCCCGCCGGCCGGCCAGTGAAAATGGGGTCATCTCTTGCCTCGCTTTCCCTTGTTGCAGGCCCGATGATAGCCCAACGGGGCCGGCTGTATAGCCCGCCCGCCACCGGCATGGCCCTGTAACAGGCGCAGATGCCCGCAAGGGGCCGGAATTTTGCAAATGAAATCACCGCCCCTACTGACAAAGCCCGCAAACTGCGCTAGGTCGGGGCAAACAACCAAAGGACATGGACATGGACGGAACCTTTGCAGTGCTGTTTCTGGTCGCAGGTTTGACCGACATGAGCGCCAATTACTGCCA
>CAJXSO010000063.1 GCA_913061505.1 uncultured Lutimaribacter sp. | reverse complement strand
GAAATCGATGGCGATAAGATCCTGAACTGGGTGGATATCGACACCGATAACGACCGGATCTGGGATAAATACGAGGGGGCCAGCGACACTGACACCGATGGCGTGGCGGCTTACCGCGATACCGATAGTGATGGTGACGGCACTGCAGATGGGGCTCAGGCCAGCCTAAGTGCCAGTGATATCACGGCTTTGGAGGGCAGCAGCACCAACTCCGATGGGTATATCCTGCTAAGCGATGCGGGTTTAGTATTGGATCTAACCGCTGTGGGAACAAACGTTCAGAACCTCGAATATATCGACATGGAAGATGGCAGTAACGCGCAGACTGTGATTATAGATGAACTTGCTATTGTAACCGTTGGACAAGCGGATCGAGAGCTGGTGATCTTGGGTGAGGCTGGTGATACGGTAGATTTGAGCGGTGCGTTCGGTTCTGGTTTCGCGGATACCGGCAAAGACATCTCGATCGAGGGGCAGAAATTCAGCATATACGAGGGCACGACCAACGATGATATCCTGACCACGCTGATCATCGATGACGATATCACCGTAACCCTGACGTAATCGGTTAACCCAATGCGCAGCGGCCCCACCCCGGGGCCGCTGTTTCTCTTTTACCCCTTCAATCGTGGTGGGGCAGAAACATCTGGCTCTTTGGGGCCAAAATTGGTAAGGTTTGCTTAATTAACCACCTGCGTGGCCGTTTAGGCCTAGAACGGGTGGGGTTTGGTAAGAGCAGGTTTAAGTGGTGATGCAGGTGCGCAATTTGCCTTTGGCGCAGGGGCGTTATGCCCGTGTTTTGGCCAGTATTTTGGCGGTTTTGGCCATGTCGGCCTGTATGGCGCCGCTGGCGTTGCCCGGTGCGAAACGCCAGGCTGTGCCGCCCGAGCAGACAGAAATTTCCGCAGATTACGTGATGGGTGGCGCCTATAAGGCCGATTGGCGGCGGGCGCTGCGTGACGGCACAGATTTGGGGGCGTTGGCGCAGCGGGCCGATGCGGTGGCCATTGCCCGCTCGCCCAAGGTGTTTGAACTGCGCGCCGCCCGTGCCGATAGCGCGGCCGAAAATGCCGCCTGGCTGCCCAGCGTGCGCCCGGTGGCCACCGCCGGTTTTGGCGGTGTGGCCTCGGGTGTGGGGATCTCGGTCAGCCAGATGATCTATGATTTCAGCCAAACCGCCACGCGCCGCAAACGGGCCGATATTGCCCGGGTGATGACCGAGCTGGATTTCTGGGATGCGCGCAACGAAACCGTGCTGCAAGCCGCCGAGGCCTATTTGGCCGCGGTGGCTGCAACCGATATAATCGCGGCGCGCAACGCGCTAGAGGGGCGTTTGGCCAAGATCGCCGCGCGCGAGGATGACAGGCTAAAGGCCGGTGTGGCCGGGCAGGGCGATGCGCTGTTTGTCGATGTCTCGCGCCAGGAAAACCGCCGCGAAACCATTCGCCAGCGTGCGTTGCTGGCCCAGGCCCAGGCCGAGGTGGCACAGGCCACAGAACAGCCCTTTGCGCGGGCTGTGCCGGGGCTGAAACGGCTGGTGGAGAGTTGCCATATTTTGCCCGATGCGCCCTATGCGCCCGCCTTGATGCGCGCGCGCATGGCCATAGAACTGGCCCGGATCGATCAGCAAGCCACTGAAAAAGCGCTGTTTCCCCGGATCATGGGGCAGGCGCAGGCGGTGGGCAATGGCAAGGGCCAAACCACCGAAACCGCGCAAATCACGCTCGAGGGGGGCACCATTGCCGGGGGCGGCGCGCGGCTGCGGATCGAGGCTGCGAAACAGCGCACACAGGCGGCGGCCAAGGCCTTTGGCCAATTGGCCCAAGATCTGGGGCGCGATGTTATGCGGCTGCGTATGGACAGCCAGGCGCAGGCCGCCAGCCTGGGCGATTATGCCGCGCTGATTGCCACGAACGAGCGCTCGCTGGCGCTGTTTGAAGACCGTTTTGCCACCGGTGCTGCGCAAAGCAGCGAGGCGGTGCGCCTCGAGGTGGAACGCACCGCCAATATCATTGCCATATCCGAGGCGCGGGCTGTGATCGGGCGCAATTGCCTGTCGGCGGCGCGCCTTTATGGGGCGCTCTCGCCTGTGGAATTCGAAACGCAATGACCGATCAAACCCCACCGCCCGCCGCCGCGGCCGCGCCCGGCCTGGAAGCGGCCACGCTGGCCTATTTGCATCATTTGGGCCGGGCCCTGGTGGCCGCCGATCTGTGGGTGGGCTTGCCGCAGGGCGATGGCGATGGGCTGCCCATGGCGCTGCTGCCGCGCGCGATTGCGCGGTTTGGCCTGCAGCTGCGCCACCTCAAGGGCCAGCGCGTGGCGCAGATCGTGCCGCCCTGCCTGTTGGTGCAAAAGGGGGGCGGCGTGGTGTTTGTGCACAGCGTCGATGCCAAGGGCGATCAATTCGCAGTGCAAGACCCGGCCAAAGACACCGCGCCACAGCCCATAAGCCGCATGGATCTGGCCGCGCTTTCTGCGGGCGAGGTGGTGTATTTCATCCCCGAAACCGAGGCGCTGACAGAAAAGCACGCCGGCACAACCGCCCGCAGGCATTGGTTTTGGGGGCATTTCGGTGTTATCAAGGCGCGCATTTTCGATGTGGTTTTGGCCTCGGCTTTTGCCAATATCTTGGCCGTCACCGTGTCGCTTTTTGCGCTGCAGGTCTACGACCGGGTGGTGCCCAACCAAAACGAGGCCACGCTATGGGTGCTGGCCAGCGGTGCGGCGGCGGCCATTGTGATGGAATTTTTCCTGCGCGTCTCGCGCGCCATGCTGATCGATCGGGCGGGGCGTGACATTGAAATCGCGGTCAACCGCGACCTGTTTCAGCGCCTGATAGACATGCGCCTTGATCGCCGCCCGATGCCGCCCGGCGCCTTGGTGAATACCATGCGCGAATTTTCATCGGTGAAAGAGTTTTTTGCGGTGTCTGCTGTGGGGGTTGTTACCGATTTGCCCTTTGTGCTGGTGTTTTTGCTGGTGATCTTCGCCATCAGCGGCCCATTGGTGGCCATCGTGGCCCTGGGCGCGGTGCTGATGGTGTGTTTGGGGCTGGTGTTTCAGGCGCGTATGCGGCGGCTGTCGAAAGACATGCTGGGCGCCAATACCGCGGCCCTGCGCATATTGACCGAGGCCAGTTACGGCATGGAAATGCTGCGCAGCCACAATGCCGCCCATTGGTTTCAGCGCAATTGGGAAGAGGTGGCGGTGCTGAATGCGCTGAAATCATCAGAACATCGCCGTTTGTCGGCCACCTTGTCTTTTG
The DNA here is from genome assembly GCA_913061505.1 of uncultured Lutimaribacter sp. GTDB lineage: Bacteria > Pseudomonadota > Alphaproteobacteria > Rhodobacterales > Rhodobacteraceae > CAJXSO01. The sequence continues at coordinate 7,680 of CAJXSO010000063.1, read as the reverse complement.
CGGCAGGCGCGCTGCAGATGCTGACCTATATTTCCGTGGTCACCGGTGGTGTTTACATGTTTTTTGGCGGGCTGTTGTCGGTTGGGGGTATTATCGCCGTGTCGATCCTGACCAGCCGCACCCTGGCGCCGGTGGTGCAGCTGTCGTCGATCATTTCGCGCTGGCAAAACACCAAGGCCTCGCTTGAGGCGCTCGAGGGTATTGCAACGGCTGCGGTTGAACGCCCGGCCGAGCGCAGCTTTATCCGCCGCACCACCATTCAGGGCCATCTGATGCTGCGCGATATTCGCACGGCCTATCCGGGGGTGGAAGGCGTGCAGCTGGTCTTGCCGCAGCTGGAAATAAAGCCCGGGCGGCATGTGGCGCTGCTGGGCGAAAACGGCTCGGGTAAATCATTGTTGCTGCGTATTTTGGCGGGCCTATACGAGCCGTTGCAGGGCACCTATGTGATCGACGGCGTCGAGGCGCGCCAGATCGACCCCGACGATCGCCGCCGCGCGATTGCGTTCTTGCCCCAAGATCCGCGCCTATTCAAAGGCACGCTGCGCGAAAACCTGTCTGTGGGCTCGGCCCATTTCAGCGATGCGCAGCTGATCGAGGCGTTGGAATTTGCCGGGCTTGGCCGGGTGGTTTCAACCACCACGCTGGGGCTGGATTTGCCCATTCACGATGGCGGCGAGGGGCTGTCGGTGGGGCAGCGCGCCGCTGTGGGGCTGGCGCGGCTTTATCTGCAAGATCCAGCGCTGGTGATTTTGGATGAACCCACCGCCGCAATGGATACGCGCGCCGAAACCGCCTTTGTGAAACGCTTTGCCACATGGCTGCAGGGGCGCGGCTGCATCATTGCCACCCATCGCCTGGCGCTGATGGATGTGGTGGACGAGGTCGTTGTGCTGGCCGAAGGGCGGCTGTTGGCGGCGGGTCCGAAAGACGAGGTATTGGCGCGGTTCACCGCCCCTGCTTCGGCTGCCAAACCCAGCGAGGCGCGCGCATGAGCACGGCTGTGCATTTGGCCTATCAGGCCCCAAAATCGCGCCCGCGGGTGGTGATTTACCTGGTGATCGCGCTGATCGCGGGCTTTTTGCTGTGGTCTTATTATGCCCCTATCAATGCGGTTGTGCGGGGGATGGGCCGGGTCGAGCCGCGCACCGCCACCCAGACCATCCAAAACCTTGAAGGCGGGATATTGCGGCAAATTTTTGTGGCCGAGGGCGATATGGTGGCCAGGGGCCAGCCCTTGGCGCAGCTGGATGATACCGCCTATCGCAGCGCGTTTGACGAATTGCGCGGGCGCGAGGCGCTGTTGGAAATGCAGATTTTGCGGCTGATGGCCGAGGCCGACACCACCCGCACAACGCCTTTGGACATTCCCGCAGATCTGGCCGCCCGCGCGCCCGATGCGGCGCAAACCGAGGCCGCTCTTTTTGCCGCGCGCCTGGCCCAGCACCAAGAAACGCTGGCCTTGCTGGCCCAGATCGAGGCCGCCCGCGCCGACGAACTGGCCTTGCTAGAACCGATGGCCGCGCGCAATGCTGTGCCCGAAACCGATTTGATCCGCGCCCGGCAGGCGGTGTTGGAGATCAGCCAAAAAATCACCGAGTTGCGCACCGGTTTTCAGGCCCAGCGGGTGCAGGCCCTGTCTGAATTGCAGGGCGAGCTGAACCAGGTGCGCCAGCAAATCCGCGTGCGCGCGGCGCAGGTTGAACGCACCCAGTTGCGCGCGCCGGTTGCCGGGGTGGTGAACCGTATCGTGGTGGAAACCGCAGGCGGCGTTGTGGCGCCCGGTGGCCCGATTTTGGAAATCATTCCGCTAGATGACACGCCCGTGGTGGCAGGCCGCATCGCCCCGGCCGATATTGGCCCGGTCTATGTGGGCATGCCTGCCAATATCAAGCTGACCGCCTTTGATTATCGCGATTACGGCAGCCTGTCGGGGCGGGTCACGCATCTCAGTGCCGACACGGTGGTTGACCAGGGCCAGGCCGAGCCAAAGCCCTATTACGAAATCATCGTGGCGCTGGATGGGCACACGCTGCGTGGCCCCGATGGCGAGGTGGCCATCCGCCCCGGCATGCAGGCCGATGTCGAATTGGATGCGGGCCAGCGCACGGTGTTCCAATATCTCTTCCACCCGCTTTTGCGCGCGCAAGAGGCGTTTTCCGAACCCGATTAAGCGCCAGGCCGGGGCCGCCGTGCCGCTTGCAATTTGCGCGCATCTTGCCACACTGCGGGCCACAACAGGGGGGCTTGGGCAAAATGGTATTGGCGCGCAGAGATTGGGTTCCAACCCAAAGCGAAGATTTGGTGCAATCCATCGCGGAACAGGCGCAGGCTGCATCCTCGGCCACGCTGATGGCGCAGCTGGCTGGTTTGGCCGAGGCAAACCGCGAGATCCACGAACGCGCCTGTTTCAATCTGAACCCTGCCACCAATGTCATGAACCCCAAGGCCGAGGCGCTTTTGGCCTCGGGCATCGGGTCGCGGCCATCGCTGGGCTATCCGGGCGATAAATACGAGATGGGCCTAGAGGCCATCGAAGAGATCGAAGTGATCGCCGCGGCGCTTTGCGCGCAGGTGTTTCAGGCCAAATATGCAGAATGCCGGGTGCCATCTGGGGCATTGGCCAATCTTTACGGCTTTATGGCCACCTGCAAACCTGGTGACACCATTATCGCGCCGCCTGCGGCGATTGGTGGGCATGTCACCCACCACAGTGCGGGCTGTGCCGGGCTTTATGGCTTGCGCTGCGTGCCTGCGCCGATGGATATGGCAGGCTATAGCGTAGATCTGGCCGCGCTGCGCCAGCTGGCCCTGGCCGAGCGGCCAAAACTGATTACCGTGGGCGGCAGCCTGAACCTGTTCGAGCACCCGGTGGCCGAGATCCGCGCCATTGCCGACGAGGTGGGCGCCAAGGTGATGTTTGATGCAGCCCATCAATGCGGCATCATCGCGGGGGGCGCCTGGAAAAACCCCCTGGCCGAGGGTGCGCATTTCATGACCATGAGCACCTACAAAAGCTTGGGCGGCCCGGCAGGCGGGCTGATTGTGACCAATGATGCCGATATGGCCCAAGCGCTGGATCATATCGCCTTTCCCGGCATGACCGCCAATTTTGACGCGGCAAAAACCGCCGCCTTGGCTGTCACCATGCTGGATTGGCGCGATCATGGCGCAGCCTACGCCCGCGCGATGATTGCCATGTCACAGGCTTTGGCGGCCGAATTGCAGGGCCAAGGGGTGCCGGTTTTTAACGGGGCGCATGGGCACACGCAGTCGCATCAGTTTGCGGTGCTGGCCGCGGCCTATGGCGGGGGGCAGGCGGCCTCGAAACAGCTGCGGCGGGCAGGGTTTTTGGCCTGTGGCATTGGCCTGCCCGTGGCCGAGGTGGCGGGCGATTTGAATGGCTTGCGCATTGGCACGCCCGAATTGGTGCGCTGGGGCATGACCGAAAAAGACGCCCCGCAGCTGGCGGCATGGATTGCCAAAGGCCTGTTTGATGACAGCATCGCCCCACAGGTGGCAGAATGGCGCCGCAGCTTTGACACCTTGCATTTCGTGCACTGATTGCGCCAAAGCCGTGTAATATAGAATCGGCGCTATGCAGATTTGCATCTTTAACACGTTTCGCAGCACCCAAGGGGTTTGCCATGTCGACACCTGTCAGTGAAATTCCCGCAGCCCCCAGCGCCCTTGCCGTGGCGCATTTCGAGGCTGAATTCGCTTTTGAAACCGATTGCTGGGATGTGCATGCCTCGCTTGCGCAGGGGGCTGATTTTGTGCTGCTCGATGTGCGCAGCCCGGCGCTGTTTGCCGCCGGCCATGTGCCCGGTGCGATCAACCTGCCGCATGGCAAAATAACCGCCCATAAAATGCAAGATTGGCCCGCTGATACCTTGTTTGTCACCTATTGCGCGGGCCCGCATTGCAACGGCGCTGCCCGCGCGGCACTGCGGCTGGCGCGGCTGGGGCGCGCGGTAAAGCTGATGGCGGGTGGTATCACCGGCTGGCTGGACGAGGGATTTGCCCTGCAGCAGGGCTAGTGCGGGCCAGCCCAAGGTTGGGGGCGGCTATTTCAGCGCGATATAGCCGCCATAATCGCGGATGCGGGCCTCGTGTTTTGCAATGTTTTCCGCAGCCCTGTCCGAGCGCGCCGCCATCGCCGCCAGCAATAGTTCGACCGCCACAAATGCCGTGCTCAGCGAGGGCATCAGCTGCGGGCCGTTCATCGGAATTTTCAGCACTTGCCAGGCGTCTTCGGCAATGGGGCTGGCGTGGCTATCAGTGATGGCCAGCACCCGTGCACCGCGCAGGCGGGCCACTTGGCAGGCGCGCACCACTTCGGCGGAATAATGGGCATAGGTGATGGCCACCACGATATCGTCGGGTGTGGTGGTTGACATCTGGTCCATGATCGCGCCGGGCATGGCGGGAAATTCGGCAAAATTATCAAAGGCCATGGCCCCTGCATAGGCCAGGTAATGCGCCACGCTGAGGCAGCTGCGCACCCCTACCGCATGCACCCGCCGCGCCGATAGCAGCGGGTCGATACAGTGCTCTAGCCGGGTCAGGCCTGAGGGTTGGAAAAAGCTGGTCAGGTTTTCCAGGTTGGTTTGCAGCGCCTCATCCCAGATTTCGGTGCCGGGGCGGTTGCGCAGCGCTTGGGCGCGTTGGCCATAGGGGGCGGTGCTGGGGGCCAGGGCCTGGCGCACCTCGGCGCGAAAGGCGTCAAAGCCGCTAAAGCCCAGCCTTTGCGCCAGCCGGGTGACGGTATTTGGGTTGGTGCCCGCCTGTGCCGCCACCCCCCGGATCGAGCTGAAGGCGACTTTGGGCAAGTGATCGATCAGCCATAGCGCAAAGCTGGCCAATTTGGGCGGGGCATCGCGCGCCACGGCGGCCAGCTGCTGTTGCAGCGCATCTTCTGTGCTCATCTTGCCCCCTTTGGCCATGGCTTTGCACTTATGCCATATGCGCCGGGATGCGCAAAATAAATCGTTTGCATTATTTTCGGTCGGAAAATATCACGTTTGTATTATTGCCGTAGCTACCAACCCATAATCAGCAGAGAGGACCACGATGAAACTGAAAAGCTTTGCCATTGGCGCCGCATTCGCCCTGGCCGCAGCGCCGGCCTTTGCCCAGCAGCAATTTGTCTCGATCGGCACCGGCGGTGTGACGGGCGTGTATTACCCCACGGGCGGCGCAATTTGCCGTCTGGTGAACAAAGACCGCAAAGAGCACGGCATCCGCTGCTCGGTCGAATCTACGGGTGGGTCGGTTTATAACATCAACACCGTGCGCGCCGGCGAGCTGGAATTTGGCGTGGCGCAATCGGATTGGCAGTATCACGCCTATAACGGCACGTCGAAATTTGCCGATCAAGGCGCATTCGAGGGCCTGCGCGCGGTGTTCTCGGTGCACCCCGAGCCGTTTACGCTGGTGGTGCGCAAGGGCAGCGGCATCGACAGCTTTGAGGCGCTGAAAGGCCAGAAAGTGAACGTGGGCAACCCCGGTTCGGGCCAGCGCGCCACGATGGAAGTGGTGATGGATGCCTTTGGCATGCAGATGAGCGATTTCGCCCTGGCCGCCGAACTGAAGGGCAGCGAAATGGCGCAGGCGCTGTGCGATGGCAAGATCGATGCGATGATCTACACCATCGGCCACCCCGCCGCCGCCATCACCGAGGCCGCCACCACCTGTGACGTATCGCTGGTATCGGTGACAGGCGCGCCCATTGACAAACTGGTGGCCGACAACCCGTTTTACCGCGTCGCCACCATTCCAGGCGGCACCTATAAGGGCACTGATGGCGACATCACCACCTTTGGTGTGGGGGCAACCTTTGTTACCTCAGCCGATGTTTCGGAAAAAGTGGTCTATACTGTTGTCAAAGCGGTGTTTGACAACTTTGACGATTTCAAAAAGCTGCACCCCGCGTTTTCGGCTTTGAAAGAGGCGGAAATGATTTCCGATGGCCTGTCGGCACCTTTGCATGACGGTGCGATGAAATACTACCAAGAACGCGGCTGGAAATAAGCCGGGCCATTTGGCAACACTGACAGGCCCCGCGGCATATCCGCGGGGCCTTTTCGAAAGGGGGCTTTATGGCCAAGGCACAAAGCGCGGCAGAAGAACTGGTGGCAACGGTCGAAACCGGCGCCCGCACGCCCCATGGTTGGGTGGCGCGGGTGTTTTTGACCCTGGCGTTCAGCTGGTCGGCCTTTCAGCTTTATATGGCCTCGGCGGTGCCCTTTTGGCTAAGCCAACAGCTGGGCGTGAACCTGGTGTTCAACAACCAGGAAATGCGCCAAATTCACCTGGCCTTTGCGCTGGTCTTGGCGATGATTGCCTTTCCCCTGTTCAAAAACAGCCCCGCCCAGCGGGTGCGTGTGCCTGCGTTTGATTGGGTCTTGGCCCTTATGGGGGCGGTAAGCTGTTTGTATTTATTGGTCAACAAATCGGCCATTGCCGACCGGGCGGGCCTGCCCACCACCGCCGATTTGGTGATGTCTGTGATGGGGATGTTTAGCCTAGGGATTGCGGTTTATCGCGCCTTGGGCTTGCCGCTGGTGATCGTGGCCTCGGTCTTTGTTCTTTATGTCTTTTTTGGCCACAGCCCCATGCTGCCCGAGGCTATTCAGTGGAAAGGGGCCTCGTTTGGCAAGGCGCTTTGGCATTACTGGATGCAAACCGAGGGTGTGTTTGGCGTGGCGCTGGGTGTTGCCGCCTCGATGATCTTTTTATTCGTGCTTTTTGGCGCGTTTTTGGAAAAAGCGGGGGCTGGAAATTACTTTGTGCAGCTGGCCTTTGCCGGCTTGGGCCATTTGCGCGGGGGGCCTGCCAAGGCGGCTGTGGTGGCATCGGCTGCATCGGGGCTTTATTCTGGCTCGTCGATTGCCAATGTGGTGACAACCGGCACCTTTACCATTCCCTTGATGAAGCGCACAGGCTTTAGCCCCGAGCGTGCCGGCGCGGTCGAGGTGGCCTCGTCTACCAACGGGCAATTGACCCCGCCGGTGATGGGGGCTGCGGCGTTCTTGATTTCGGAATTCACCGGCGTCAGCTACCCCGAATTGATCAAACATGCGATCCTGCCTGCCGCCATTTCCTATCTGGCGCTGATTTATATCGTGCATCTTGAGGCGCTGAAGCTGGGGCTGCAGGGCGTGGCACGCGTGCCCGCCCGCCACGGGCTGTTGCGCCGCCTCACAGGCGCACTGTTTGGCTTTTTGGCCATGGCGGCACTGGCCTTTGGGGTGAAATTTGCGCTGGGCTGGGCGCAGGGGCTGTTGCCGGTGCCGGGCGCGCTGGTGGTGGGGCTAGCCTATCTGGTGCTGATTGCCATTGCCGCAAAATTCCCCGATCTGCCGGCCGAGCTGGACCCAGACCAGCCATTGCCCCGCCCGGGCAGCGTGGCGGTGACGGGCCTGCATTTTCTTTTGCCTATCGTGGTTTTGGTATGGAACATCATGGTCGAACGGCTGTCGCCCAGCCTGTCGGCCTTTTGGGCCACCAGCGTGATGATCGTGATCGTGCTCACGCAACACCCGCTGAAACAGGCGCTGCGGGGCCAGCCTGCCTGGCGGGCCGGGTTTGCCCGCGGTGGGGCGGAATTTTTCCAAGGCATGGTCGCAGCCGCAGGCAACATGAGTGGCATTGGCGTGGCCACAGGGGCCGCGGGGG
>CAJXSO010000062.1 GCA_913061505.1 uncultured Lutimaribacter sp. | reverse complement strand
TAGGCCTGTTCTTGCTCGCTGGCCTGGCGTTGCCACAGGCTGTAATAGCGGCCTTTGCGTGCCAACAGCTGCTGATGTGTTCCCTGCTCGGCGATGCGGCCATCTTCCAGCACAATGATCTGATCGGCATCTGCCACGGTGGACAGGCGATGGGCAATCATCAGCACGGTGCGCCCTTCGGCTGCGCGTTTCAGCGCGCCTTGTATCTCGCGCTCGGTTTCGGTGTCGAGGGCGCTGGTGGCCTCGTCAAGCAACAGCAGCGGCGGGTTTTTCAACAAAGTGCGCGCAATGCCCACGCGCTGTTTTTCCCCGCCCGACAGTTTCAACCCCCGCTCGCCCACCGCCGTGTCATAGCCTTCGGGCAGCGACAAAATGAAATCGTGGATTTGCGCGGCTTTGGCTGCCGCCACCACCTCGGCCTCGGTGGCATTGTCGCGCCCATAGGCGATGTTATAGCGGATCGTGTCGTTAAAGAGCACGGTATCTTGGGGCACAACGCCAATGGCGCGGTGCAGGCTATGCAGGGTGATATCGCGCACATCCTGGCCGTCGATCCGCAAGGCACCAGAATTGACGTCGTAAAACCGGAACAACAACCGCCCAATCGTGGATTTGCCCGAGCCTGATGGCCCCACAATCGCCACCGATTGCCCGGCAGGCACCGTCAAGCTGAGCCCTTTTAAAATGGGGCGTTCGGAATTGTAGCCAAAATGCACATCCTCCAGCACCACCTCGCCCCCGGCCACGACCAAAGGCCGGGCGCCGGGCTTTTCGGTGATCTCGGCCGGTTGGGCCAGCAGATCGAACATTTCCGCCATATCCACCAGCGCCTGGCGGATCTCGCGGTAGACCGTGCCCAGAAAGTTCAGCGGCATGGTGATCTGGATCATATAGGCATTGACCATCACAAAATCGCCCACTGTCAGCGTGCCATCTTGCACCCCCATGGCCGCCATCACCATCACCGCAACCAGCCCGCCGGTGATAAAGAACGATTGCCCAAAATTCAAAAATGCCAGCGAATAGGATGTCAGCAGCGCCGCGCGCTCGTAGCGTTGCATGGCCACGTCATAGCGTGCCGCCTCGCGCTCTTCGGCACCGAAATATTTGACCGTTTCAAAATTCAACAGGCTATCGATGGCCTTTTGGTTGGCATCGGTATCTTGGTCATTCATCTCGCGGCGCAGTTTTACCCGCCATTCCGTGACCTTGAAGGTAAACCAGACATAGATGGCGATGGTGACAACCACCACCGCCAGATAGCGCGCATCAAAGGCGAAAAAGAAAATCGCGGCAACAAACAGCAGCTCAAGCACCAAAGGCCCGATGCTGAACAGCATGAAGCGCAGCAAGAAATCCACACCCTTCACACCGCGTTCGATAATGCGCGATAGGCCCCCGGTTTTGCGGGTGATGTGATAGCGCATCGATAATTTGTGAATATGGCGGAAGGTTTCCAGCGCCAATTGCCGCAAAGCCCGCTGCCCAACGGCGGCGAAAACCGCATCGCGCAATTGCTGAAAGCCGTTCGACATCAGCCGTGCCATGCCATAGGCCACCGTCAGCCCGATGGCGCCCAAGGCCAACATCGGCACGCCCTCGCCCGCCAAAGCATCGACCGCGCCTTTGTAGAAAACGGGTGTCACGACGGTCACAACCTTGGCCAACAGCAAGATGAGCATCGAAATCACCACCCGCCGTTTGACCCAAGCCATGTTTTGCGGCCACAGGTAGGGGATCACGCGCTTGATGGTGCGCAGCCCTGATTGGCCGCTTTCTGGCGAGGGGGGGTCGGTGGGTGTTGGGCGCATGTCAGCTCCTGTTTCTGGCGCTCACAAATAGGCCCTAACGCCCCGAATGGCCAGAGCGGCAAAACCCGATATTTCCGTCTTACGCCCGAATGATATGGCCCTCGTTCGGCGGCACCTGGCCTGCCGCCAAGCGCTGCCACAAAGGCACCGATTGCCCCAGCCCCTTGTGTTCCACCACCTCTAGCCAGGTTGCGGCCTCGGCGGCCAGGCGTTTCCATGCGCGGGTGATTTCGCCCTCGATCACCCCCGCCCCCCATTCGGCGCGGCGTTTGGCAATTTGTGCCGGTGCAAAGAAAAACTGTGGCTTTGGCCCGGGCAAATCGGCCAGGGGCGCGAATTTATCCCAATGGCTGGTGCCGACCGCGGCTGAATGGTGCAGCTGATCGCCCAAATGCTGGTGCAGCGCGGCTTTTACCGCAGCATTGCCCGCCATATCGATATAAACGCTGGGCTTTTGCGCGATCTGCTGCAGGGTGTCATAGGTGATCACGCGGTCGCAACCCGCCGCGCGGCTGACAAATTCGGCATTCCCTGCCGATGTCAGCCCGATGATCTGAAAGGGGCGATCGGGGATTTCGGCCAGATATTTACACAGGCCCAGCCCGGTTTTCGACGAGGCGCTGCCGATGATCATTTGCGTCGCGCCAAACCAGCCATTATCGGCCAACCAATCGCAAAGCAAATAGGATGTGGCCAAAAGCGGCTGCAACAGGCTGCGCAAATCGCTGGCGTGTGTGTCTTTTCCTGTGACCACCGTGTAGCTGTTATACACCAAGGCCAGCCCTTGGCGGTGGGGGGCCATATCTTGAAACACCCCGGGCGCAATGGCTTTGGGCGCGATATCCAGCGTCTCGGCCATGGGCAAAAAGCCGTAAACCTGCGTGCCCAGTTGCAGATCTGCTGCCTTGCTTTCCACAACCTGGGCCACACCCCAAACCGGCACAATGCCCTGGCCTGCGATAGGGCTGGGGAAAAACTGCCAATATTTCAACACATCGCCCGTTGCGGCATAGGTGATGTTATTCGTGGTCAAGGCAAAGCTTTGCAGGCGCAGCCGCGCCATGCCGGGCGCCAGCGTGCCGGGGGTGTAGCCCTGCAGCTGGGCTGCCTTGATGTTTTGGCGATCGATTAAAACCTGCTGTGCCATGCCCTACCCCCGCCCATGCGCCCCCCCACTATGCAAAAGGGCCATGCCTTGGCACAGCCCCTTTTTGGCTAACCAAACGTCAGCGCCGGTTTACTCATCGGCGGGCAGATCAAACACCTGGCCCGGATAGATCAAATCAGGGTCGCGGATACGGTCGCGGTTGGCGTTGAAGACGCGCACATATAAAATGCCCTCGCCATAGCGTTCGCGCGCGATGGCCCAAAGCGTGCTGCCGGGCTGCACGGTGACCACGCGCGCCTTTTGTGGGGCGGCCGCCAGCTGCTGCTTTTCCTCGCGCTTAAACGGTGTTTCGGCCCGGCTGGTCACGCGGCCTTGGGCGTTTAGCTGATCGACCCGCAGCGTATAAACGCCAGCCGCGACCTTTGGCAGCGTGCTGGCCCAGGTGCCATCGTCTTTTACATCGGCATCGGCCACGGGTTGATTATCTACATAAACGCGCACCACGGTTTTGCCATCTTCGCGGTCACCGGCGCGGCCCTGCAGCTGCACCTCGCCCTCGTCATCGTAGCTGATCGTATCCAGCGCCACCGTGGCCGGGCTGTTTGGCTCTGCATTGGGTGCGGCTTGCACCAGCGCCACCCCTTCATCATTGGCGCGCAACACCATGGGGGCGGCGGCCTGTGCCGTTTCTGTGGCGGGGGCTGGTTCGGGCGCAGGTTCTGCTGCAGGTTCGGGCGCCGGCGCGGCGTTTGTGCTTTCGGTGGCAGTGGCCGTAGCCGTGGCGATATCGGTGGTGGTTTGTTCCGATGGTGTGCTTGCCACGGCGGCGGCCACAGTTTCGGCCACGGCTGCGGCACCCGTGGTGGCTGGGGCCTGCGCCGCGGCGGTGTCAGATGAGCCTGTGTCAGATGTGCCTGTGTCAGTTGCGGCTGTGTCATCTGTGCTGCTGGTCGGTGCGCTGGTGTCCGTTGCAGGCTGTGCCACAGGGCTGGCTGCCGCCACAGCGACAGGCGCAGGCGCGGGTTCGGGTTGCGGCACGGGCTGGATCAGCATTTGATCGGCAGAGGTGGCGGTTTGGCCATCTTTGCTGGCCTGCAGCCATAGCGCTGCGGGGGCCGACAGGGGCGGCAATTCGATAAAGGCGGCAAAGCTGCCATCCGCGCCTGGCTCTAGCGTGGCGATCACCGTGCCATCCAAAATCACCTCGACCACCGAGCCGGGCACGGCGCGGCCTGCCACCTGGGTCAGCCCATCGGCCTCGGCCAGAAAGAGCGATAGCGTTGGCGCCGCCAGGGGCGCGGGCGCGGCTGTGGGGGCCGCAATTGGGGCCTGTGCGGGCGCCTGTGCCGTGGCAGCGGTATCTTGGTCTGCGGCGCCTTGGCCTGTGGCGGTGGCCTCTGCGCTGGCCTGATCTTGTTGCGCAGGGTCTGTTTCTGCAGCAGTGGTTTCTTCGGTTGCAGGTGTTTCAGACGGAACTGGCGCTGGCGCGACCGTTGCCACTGCGGGGGCTTGCGGCTGTGTGTTGGCCCCAGTGTTGGCCTCAGTGCTGGTGGGTGGCGCCACAGCGGGGGCGGGTGTTGGCTGGGCCTCGGCGGGCGCTTGTGCTGGCTCTTGTGCGGGTGCTTGTGCTGGCACCGGCGTCTTTTGGGGTTGCCAGATCAACCCAATGATCACCACAACGCCCGCAACGGCCACAGCGGCCAAGCCACCCTTGCCCGCAAATAGTAAGGATTTGCTCATATGTTCCCTTCCAGCCCGCTTATGTTTTTCTGCGGTTGAGGGACAATACCAACAAGGTTAACACTGGTCAAAAGCCATTCGCATATCTGCGAAAGTTTACCCCGGCACGAAAGAGACCCAAATGGCCCCTCCCCCCTCGATCTGTGTGTATTGTGGCGCCCACAGCGGCACCAACCCCGCCTTTTCTGATGCCGCCGATGCCACGGGCACCCTGCTGGCCGATCAAGGCTGGCGGCTGGTTTATGGCGCGGGCGACGTGGGGCTGATGGGGCGCGTGGCCCGCAGCGCCCAGGCTGCGGGGGGCCAAACCTTTGGGGTGATCCCCGTGCATCTGATGAATATGGAGGTGGGCAAGCGCGACCTGTCGCAATTTATCGTGACAGAAAACATGCATGAGCGCAAAAAAGTCATGTTCATGAATTCAGACGCGATTGTGGTTTTGCCTGGCGGCGCCGGGTCACTGGACGAGTTTTTCGAAGTGCTGACATGGCGCCAGATTGGCCTGCACCAAAAGCCGATATTTCTGCTGAATACCGAAAACTATTGGCAGCCCTTGGTGGCCCTGCTCGATCATGTGATCGCCCAAGGCTTTGCCGCGCCCAGCCTGCGCGATTACGTGCATGTGGTGGGCGATGTGCCCGCTTTGGGCGCGGCCCTGCGCGCGGCGCTTTCCTGACGCAGGGCTGCGACCGTGTAAATCAACAAGGCGGCCCAGATCAGCGCAAAGGCCGTGGCATGCCATGGGCCAAAGGGCTCGCCAAACACAACGACTGCGCAGAAAAATTGCAAACTGGGGTTTAGGTATTGCACCAGCCCAATCGTGCCCAGGCGCACGCGCTTTGTGGCATAGGAAAACAAGATCAGCGGTGATGCGGTTAAAATGCCTGAAAAAGCCAGCAAAGCGCTGTCGAAGAACTGCGTGCCAAACACGCCTGTGCCGCTGCTGTGGCGCCAATAAAGCACGGCCAGGGCGATGGGGCACAACAGCAACACCTCGGCTGTGACAGATACAACCGGCCCCGTGGTTAGGCGCTTTTTGATCAGCCCATAAAGGCCAAAACTGCTGGATAAGATCAGCGCCACCCACGGCGCCACACCCAGGCCAAAGCTAAGCACCACCACCGCCGCCATGGCCAGCGCCACGGCGGTTTTTTGGCCCCTGTCCAACCGCTCTTTGAAAACCACCCGCCCCAGCGCCACAGCCACCAGCGGAAACAGGTAATAGCCCAGGCTTGCCTCGGTGGCATGGCCGATCTGGATAGAGAGGATAAACACAAACCAGTTGGTAGAAATCATCAGTGCCGCAAAGAACAAAACCAGCAGGGCCCTTGGGCTGGCCATGGCCGCCCACAGCTGCGACAGCCGGTTTTGGCCCAGCAAGAGCAGTGCAAAAAAGCCAAACGACCACAGGGTGCGGTGGGCCAGCACCTCGATCGGTGCAATATGGGACAAGAGTTTGTAATAAAGCGGCGACAGCCCCCAGATGAGGCAGGCCCAAACCATTGCCCAAATGCCGCGTGCGCTGTCTGTCATAATGGCCCCTTTGCCCCATGCATAGGCGCAACCGCGCCCAAAGGGAAAGGCCCAAAAACAAAAAGCCCGCCAAATTGGCGGGCTTTGTAAGGGTTTAGGCCAAGATCACAGGCGCGAGGCCACGTTTTCCCAGTTTACCAGCTTGTCCAGGAAGTTGGTCAGATAGGCCGGGCGCTTGTTGCGGAAATCGATGTAATAGGAATGTTCCCACACATCGCAGCCCAAAAGTGCGGTCTGGCCAAAGCACAGCGGGTTCACGCCGTTTTCGGTTTTGGTCACTTTCAGCGCGCCATCGGTATCTTTCACCAGCCAGCACCAGCCCGAGCCAAACTGCCCTGCGCCCGCGGCGGCAAACTGGTCTTTGAACGCGTCAACCGACCCAAAGCTTTCAACCAGGGCCTTTTCCAGCTCGCCCGGCATGGCGTTGCCGTTCGGGCCCATCATTTCCCAAAACTGCATATGGTTCCAATGCTGCGAGGCATTGTTGAAAATGCCGTTCTGCGCCACGGCGCCGGCCTGGTATGTGCCAGTGATGATCTCTTCCAGCGACTTGCCTTCCCATTCGGTGCCAGCAATCAGCTTGTTGCCATTGTCAACATAGGCCTTGTGGTGCAGGTCGTGGTGGTATTCCAGCGTTTCTTTCGACATGCCAAGTGCGGCCAGCGCATCGTGGGCATAAGGAAGATCGGGAAGTTCAAAAGCCATGTTCATGTCCCCTCGTTGAACGGTTTCCATGGGTTAAGTGGGCCGCAAGCCCCGCGGCGTCAACCCCTAGTCTTCGTTGCCCGGCCCCTTTTGCGGGGCTGGGCACGGCGCTGTGCCACTTAGCTGGCGTAAAAGCCCACGCCGCTATTGGGGGCGGCCACGGTGCAGAGCACGTCATAGGCATAGGTGCCGACCGAGCGGAAACACACCACGCGCGCCTCGCCCGGGGCCTGCATCCAGATGGCCGCTGCCACCTGCGCCAGTTTGGTGCGGCGCATCTGGCCTTCGGGCATGTGCTGCGGGTCCATATCGACCGGCACCACCTTGGCCAGCACCTCGCGCACCAGACCATCGGCGCCAGACAGAGCGATAAAGGCCCGCGCATCTGACACATTTTCCACCATGTGATGGGTGCCCGCCAGCGCCGCGCGCAAACCGGCCACACAGGCATGGGCCTCGGCATAGGGCACCAGCAGCAGCAATTCATCGGGCGACATCCAGGCCACGCCGGTATCGCCCTGCAGCGCCATGGCGCGTTGCTGGGGCAGGTCATGGCCCGTGGCCTCTTTCACCGCGGCCTGCAGTTTTGCATCGGCGAAATCGCCACGCAGCGTGATCATGCCTTGCAAGCCAGCATCGGCCACTTTGACCAAACCATCGAATTTGGCGCCCTGAAGGGCGGACAGTGCATTAGACATTTTGCTTTTCTCCGTCCTTGTCAAAGAACACCGGGTCTACGATGCGGGCTTTGTAAACCTTGCCATCTGTGCCGGGGAAATCGATCACCTCGCCCATGCGTTCGGGGCCATGCAGCACCAGACCCATGGCAATGCCCCTATCCAGCGTGGGGGAGTAATAGGTGGATGTCACCCGCCCTTGCATGTTGCGCTGGCCATTGGCGTTATGGCCATCGGCCACCGCATAGGCGCCATCTGGCAGAACCGAGCCATCAAGCGTTTCCAACCCAACCAAGCGCCAGCGATTTGGGTCTGCCATATGGCTGCGCTCTTGGGCGCGTTTGCCCAGAAAATCGGTCTTTTTCTTGGAGATCGCCCAATGCAGGTTCAAATCCTGCGGGATCACGGTGCCATCGGTTTCATCACCGATCATGATAAAGCCTTTTTCGGCCCGCAACACGTGCAGCGCCTCGGTGCCGTAAGGCATCACGCCAAACTCAGCGCCTGCCGCCTGCAGTTTATCCCACAGCGCCTGGCCCTGGCCTGCATCAACGGCGATTTCATAGCTGAGCTCGCCCGAGAACGAGATGCGATAGATGCGCACCGCGATGCCATCCAGCTGGCCATCTGCCCATTGCATAAAGGGCAGCGCCTCTTTCGACACATCCATGCCCCCCAGTTTTTCCAGCACTTTGCGGGCATTGGGGCCAACCACGGCAATTTGGGCCAGCTGTTCGGTGACATTGGTCACATAGACGTTCCAATCCCACCATTCGCATTGCAGCCAGTCTTCCATATGCGCATGGATCCGATCGGCACCCCCGGTGGTGGTGTGGCACAGCCATGTATCCTCGTCGATGCGGGCCACAACGCCATCATCCATCAAGAACCCGTTTTCAGAACACATCAGCCCATAACGGCATTTGCCGACGGCCAGATTGCTCATCATATTGGTATACATCATATCCAAAAAGCGGCCGGCATCGGGGCCTTTGACCACCAGCTTGCCCAAGGTAGATGCATCCAGCATGCCGACCGAGTTGCGCACCTGGCGGATTTCCCGGCTGACGGCCTGGCCGTGGGTTTCCCCACTGCGCGGGTAGCAATAGGGGCGGCGCCATTGGCCCACCGGCTCGAAATAGGCGCCCTGCGCCTCGTGCCATGCGTGCATCGGGGTGCGGCGGATGGGCTGAAAGATCTTGCCGCGCGCCTCGCCTGCGATCGCGCCCATCGAAATGGGCGTATAGGGCGGGCGGAAGGTGGTGGTGCCGGTTTGCGGAATAGGTTGACCCAACGCATCAGAAAGGATCGCCAAGCCGTTGATATTGCTTAGCTTGCCCTGATCGGTTGCCATGCCCAGCGTGGTGTAGCGCTTGGCATGTTCGACCGATTCAAACCCCTCGCGCGCGGCCAGCTGCACATCGGCCACTTTCACGTCGTTTTGGAAATCAAGCCAGGATTTCATCCGCAGCTTGATATTGGCACCCTGCGGCATCAGCCACACCGGCTCGAGCGGGGCTTCGACCACGCTGTCGGCCTCGGGGGCGGCATCGCTGGCATTGCTGGCACCGGCCGCACGGGCGGCCTGCGCGCCGGCCTGGGCGGCATCGCGCATCACCTCGGCCAGATCAAAGGCGCCATTGGCCGCGCCGGCACAGATCACAAAGCCCTGCCCGTCGGCGCCGGTGGGCGGCGCATCGGGGTTGGGGCGGAACATCGCCTTGGGCGCATCCCATACCAGCTTGCCACCGCAATGCGACCACAGGTGCACCACGGGCGACCAGCCGCCCGACATGGCCACCGCATCGCAGGCGATTTCCTCTAGCACGGCGCCCTCGCCGGCCTGGGCGCAAATGGCCACGCCAGTCACCCGGCGCCCGCCCTTGACCTTGGCAATCGCGCGGCCGTTTTCCACGCGGATCCCCAAGGCGCGGGCCTGATCGGCCAAAGCACCGCCACCGCTGGCGCGGGCATCGATGATGGCAGGCACCGATAGCCCCTGCTCTTTCAGCACAATCGCGGTGCGATAGGCATCATCGTTATTGGTGACAACAACGGTGCGATCACCGATGGACACCCCGAAATTCACCACATAATCGCGCACGGCCCCTGCCAGCATCACGCCGGGAATATCGTTTCCAGCAAAGGACAATGGCCGCTCGATCGCGCCTGTGGCGCTGATTACTTGTGCTGTGCGCACCTTCCACAAGCGGTGGCGCGGGCCGGCTTGTTTTGGGGCGTGGTCGTTTACACGCTCGTAGCCCAGAACATAGCCGTGGTCATAAACACCCGCCCCCATGCAGCGCAGGCGCAGATGCACATTGGGCATGCCTTGCAATTCGCTGATTGCGGCATCAACAAAATCTTGGGCGGGCTTGCCGGCAATTGTGCCGCCATCCACCACAGCGCGCCCGCCCCAAGCGGCGGTTTGTTCCATCAAGACCACACGCAGGCCAGCGCGCCCAGCGGTTAAGGCGGCTTGCAGCCCCGCCACACCGCCACCAATCACCAACACATCGGCGTGGATGTGGAAATATTCATAGGTGTCTTGATCGCGTGCGTGCGCATCAGGCGCGCGGCCCAAACCAGCCGATTGGCGGATGAAAGGCTCGTAGACATGTTTCCAGAAGGCGCGCGGATACATGAACATTTTATAGTAAAACCCGGCCGGCAAAAAGCGCGACAGGTAGGTATTGACCGCGCCAATATCGAATTCCAGGCTGGGCCAGTGGTTTTGCGATGTGCAGCTGAGGCCATCGAACAGCTCGGTCGTGGTGACGCGCTGGTTGGGCTCTAGCTGGTTGCCCTCGCCCAGGTTGACCAGGCCATTGGGCTCTTCGGCGCCGGCCGCAACCACCCCACGCGGGCGGTGGTATTTGAACGAGCGGCCCACCATCATCTGGTCGTTGGCCAACAGCGCCGAGGCCAGCGTATCGCCTTCGAAACCGCTTAGGTTTTTGCCGTTGAACGAAAACTGAACCTTGCGGCCACGGTTCACAAGGCGGCCGCCTTTTGCCAAACGTGTGCTCATTTACAGAACCTTTCCGCCAAGGGTTGCGGGATATGCGAATTGGGGTGCAAAGCTTTGGGCCATTACGAAAACTCCCGCCATTTCCAGCCGGGGCGTTTGGCGCTGATGGCATCGCGCACATGTTGCGGCGGTTCGGTGGTTTGGGCGGGATAGGTGCCAAATACCTCTAACGTATTGGTGCAGCGCGCAGCCAAGAACCACTTGCCGCAGCCATAGGCATGGCGCCAGCGTTCGAAATGCACGCCCTTGGGGTTTTCGCGCATGAACAAATAGCCCTCGAATTCTTCGTCCGAGGCACCGGGGCCAAAGCGTTTCAGATGCGCCTCGCCCCCCGAGGCCAGTTCGGTTTCATCGGCATGAACGCCGCAATAGGGGCAGTGAAGGGTCAGCATTGGGCGACTCCGTTAACAACTGGGCGGCCGAGGCCGCGACTGTATTTTGCGCAGGCAGCAGGCATCAGTGCGCCACCCCTGCGGCCACGCTTTCATCGATGAACTTGCCTTCGCGGAAGCGGAACATGCTGAATTCTTCGGTCAGCGGGCTGTGGCCCTTGGCCATCAATTCAGCCATCGCCCAACCCGAACCCGGCGTGGCCTTGAACCCGCCCGTGCCCCAGCCGCAATTGACAAATACGCCCTCGACCGGCGTTTTCGACAAGATCGGCGAACGATCGCCCGTCATATCCACAATGCCGCCCCATTGGCGCAGCATTTTCAGGCGGCTGATCATCGGAAAGGTTTCCACCAGCGCCCGCACGGTTTCTTCGATATGGTGGAAACTGCCGCGCTGGGTATAGGCGTTGTAGCTGTCGGTGCCACCACCGATGACCATTTCGCCCTTGTCCGACTGGCTCATGTAGCCATGCACGGTATTGGCCATCACCACCACATCCATGCAGGGCTTGATCGGCTCAGATACCAGCGCCTGCAAAGGCGCGCTTTCGATCGGCAGGCGGAAGCCCGCG
>CAJXSO010000061.1 GCA_913061505.1 uncultured Lutimaribacter sp. | reverse complement strand
CAAAATCCATCACCATTCCCCATACAAACTATAGGGATGCTAGCCGCCTTCGGGGCGGCATTTCAAGCAGTAGTTGTGCGTGGGCCTGCGCTGCAGCTGTCGCGTTACAGCCTGCGGCCCCACAGGTCGTATTCGCCGGCTTCGTCTACCTCGACGGTCAGAATATCGCCCGGCGCCAGCCCTTCGGTGTTTTCGTCGATAAAGAGGTTGCCATCAATCTCGGGCGCGTCAGCCCAGCTGCGGCAGGTGGCAATGCCGTCGGCATCGATATCATCCACGATCACCTGCAGCTGCTTGCCCAGTTTCGCCGCCAGTTTGGCCTGCGAGATGGCTTGCGCCTTTTCCATGAACCTGTCCCAGCGTTCTTGTTTCAGGGCGTCGGGCACGTGGTTGGGCAGGGAATTGCTGCGCGCGCCGGCCACGTTTTCGTATTGAAAACAGCCCACGCGATCTAGCTGCGCCTCGTCCAGCCAATCGAGCAGGGTTTGAAATTCGGCCTCGGTTTCGCCGGGATAGCCCACGATAAAGGTTGATCGCAGGGTGATATCGGGGCAAATGCCGCGCCATTCTGCAATACGGTCCAGCGTGCGTTCGGCGGCGGCGGGGCGCGCCATGCGTTTCAGCGTTTCGGGATGGGCATGCTGAAAGGGGATATCCAGATAGGGCAGCACCAGCCCCTCGGCCATCAGCGGTATCAACTCGCGGACATGGGGGTAGGGGTAGATATAATGCAGCCGCACCCAGGCGCCCAAACTGCCCAGATCGCGCGCCAGATCGGTGATATGGGCGCGGTGGCCATTTTGGCTTGCGTGTTTGATATCAACGCCATAGGCCGATGTATCTTGGCTGATGACCAGCAATTCCTTTACCCCGGCCTGCACCAGCTTTTCTGCCTCGCGCAGAATGGCATGGGCGGGGCGGCTGGCCAGACGGCCGCGCATATCGGGGATGATGCAGAATTTGCACTTGTGGTTACAGCCCTCGGATATTTTCAAATAGCTGTAGTGGCGCGGTGTCAGCTGCACGCTGCTGGCGGGCAGCAGATCGACATAGGGGTTGGGCGCGGGCGGCACGGCGGCGTGCACGGCATCCAAGACCTGTTCATATTGGTGGGGGCCTGTCACCGCCAAGACCCGTGGATGCGCGCCGGTGATATAATCGGGCTCGGCGCCCAGGCAGCCTGTCACAATCACCCGGCCATTTTCGGCAAGCGCCTCGCCAATTGCCTCTAGGCTTTCGGCCTTGGCGCTGTCGAGAAAGCCGCAGGTGTTCACGATAACGGCATCGGCCCCGGCATAATCGGCCGAGATGCCATAGCCCTCGGCGCGCAGGCGGGTCAGGATGCGTTCGCTATCGACCAGCGCTTTGGGGCAGCCCAAAGACACCATGCCAATGGTGGGCTGGCCCTCGCGGCGGGTATCGCTGATGCGGGCACGGGCAAGATCGGGGCGTAGGCTGGGCGGATTCTGCATGCGCTGGTGATACAGCCAGTTTGTGCCGCTGCCTAGGGGGTGCAGCATGCTTGCTGTTTGGGGTGGGGCGTGTATCCTTTCGAGGGTAGCGCCGCGGGGCGCTGGGTAACTGACGGGTGGCACAATGCGAATGGTTTGGCGCATTTTTGGGGCAATCATAGCGGCGCTGGTTTTGGGGGTGGGTGGTGTGTTGCTGCTCCCCCAAGAGCGGCTGGCGCGGATCGCGGCCAGCCAGATCGAGGCGGCAACAGGGCGCGCTGTTACGCTGTCCGGCCAGCCGCGGGTTAGCCTGTGGCCCGTGCTGGGCGTGGCCACGGGGCCTATGGCGCTGGCCAATGCGCCCTGGGCGGCGGATGCCGGCCCATTGCTGCAGGCCGATGATCTGAAAATCAGCGTTGATGTGGCGGGGCTGTTGCAGGGGGCGGTGCGGATCACGGGCTTTGAGGCGGTCAACCCCACGATTCGCCTGCAGCGCGCGGCCGATGGGCGCGAAAACTGGCGTTTGGGGGTGCAGGGCGTGGCGCCCTCGGGCCAAGCCCCGGGCGCGGGCAATGCGCTGGCGTTAAGCCTGGATCGCGCGGTGATCACGGGCGGCGCGCTGCGTTTTGATGATGCGCGGGCGGGCACAAGGCTGGCCTATGATGATGTCGATTTTCTGATGCTGTGGCCCGATGCTGCGGGCGCGGCCCAAATGCGCCTTGCCGCAGCCCCCTATGGCCAGCCTTTGGTGGTCGAGGGGCAGGTGGCGCATTTTGCCGATTGGATCGCAGGCCAGGCGGTGGCGCTTGAGGCGGCATTCAGCGCCGCCGGCGCGCGCATCGATTACGATGGCACGGGGGATCTGAACGGGTTTTTCCAAGGGCGCTTGGGTGTAGATGTGCCCAATAGCGCGGCATTGCTGGCGGCTTTGGGCCAGGCTGGCACCAATGTGCCACAGGGGCTGGGGCGGCGCATCACGGGGCAGGCGCAGCTGTCTTTGGGGCAGGGGCGGGTGCTGGCCCTGGATGATCTGCAGCTGGGGCTGGATGGGCAGGCGCTGCAGGGCGCGCTGAAGGTTCAGCTGGGCCAAACCCCGCGGCTGACCGGGGCCTTGGCTGCGGGGCAGTTGGATCTGTCGGGCCTGATGGCGGGTGGCGATAGGGCCGCCAGGGCCGGGGCGGGCTGGTCTGCCAGCCCGATCGATGCCAGCGCCCTGGGGCTTTTTGATGCCGATGTCACGCTGAGCGCGCAGGCGCTGCGCTTGGGCCGTTTTGCCCTGGGGCGCACGCAGCTGCGGTTTGAAAACACCGCCGCGCGGGCGGTTTTAACCCTGCAAGACGTGGCGGCCTATGGCGGGCAGATCAGCGGCGATCTGGTGGCCAATAACCGGGCCGGCCTGTCTGTGGGCGGGCGGCTGGTGCTGCAAAACGTCGATATGCAGGCGCTGTTGCAAGCGGCCATGGGCCTGGGGCGCCTGCAGGCCACGGGCCAGGGCCAGCTGCAGTTTTTGGGCAGCGGCGCCAGCATGGCTGCCATCATGCGCAGCCTGTCGGGCAAGGGGCAGTTTGCCACGGGGCGCGGGGTAATCTCGGGCATCGATCTGGACCGTCTGATGCGCGGTGATACCAGCGCTGGCGGGACCACCGTTTTCGATCAGATGGGCGCCAGTTTCACCATATCGGGCGGGGTGTTGCGCAACGATGATTTTGCCATGGCGTTGCCCTTTGCCCGCGCCAGCGGCGCCGGTCAGGTTGATTTGGGCGCCCAAGCGCTGGATTACACAATAACCCCACAGGCGCTGCAGGCGCGCGGTGGCAAGGGGCTGGCGGTGCCGGTGCGGCTGGTGGGCCCATGGGCCAAGCCCGATATCCGGGTGGATCTGGCCGCGGCGGTTCAAGACAGCTATGAGGCCGAGATCGAGGCCGCCAAAGACGCCGCGCGCCAACAGGCCCAAGACAAGCTGGGCGAGGCGCTGGGCGTGCAACCGGCCCAGGGGCAAGACCTGAAAGAGGCGGTCAAGGACAAGGTGAAAGAGCAGGTGGAACAAGAGCTGCTGAAAGGGTTGGGCCGGCTGTTAAAGCCCTAAGCCCAAGGAGGGCCACAAAAAGGCCCGCCGCAGCACGGGGGTTGGGCGGGCCTGTGATGGCAAATCTGGCGCGGTGCCGGCCTAGCCGCCCAAGCACCAGCGCATGATCGCCTTTTGGGCATGAAGGCGGTTTTCCGCCTCGTCGAAAATCACCGAATTTGGGCCATCCATCACCTCGGATGTGGCCTCGTCATCGCGATGCGCGGGCAGGCAATGCATGAATAATGCATCGGGTTTGGCATGATCCATCAGCGCCTTGTTCACCTGATAGGGGCGCAGCTGGTTGTGGCGCCGCTCGCGCGCCGAGGCGGGATCGTGCATGGAAACCCAGGTATCTGTCACCACCAGATCGGCGCCTTGCACGGCTTTGAACGGGTCGCGTTCGATGTCGACCGATACGCCCTTGGCGCGGGCCTCGTCTAAAAACACCTGTTCGGGATCCAGCGGCGGCGGGCCCGAAAAGGTAAGATCAAAGCCAAATTGCCCCGCCGCATGGGCGAAAGAGGCAAAGACATTGTTGCCATCGCCGCACCAGACCACCTTGCGCCCGGTGATTGGGCCGCGGTGCTCTTCGAAGGTTAGAATATCGGCCATGATCTGGCAGGGGTGGCTGCGGTTGGTCAGCCCGTTGATCACCGGCACCGTGGCATATTCGGCCATTTCTAGCAGGGTCTGTTCCTCGAATGTGCGGATCATGATCAGATCGACATAGCGGCTGAGCACGCGGGCGGTATCGGCAATGGTTTCGCCATGGCCCAGCTGCATATCAGCGCCCGACAGCACCATGGTTTGCCCGCCCATTTGCCGCACGCCCACGTCAAAAGACACCCGGGTGCGCGTGCTGGGCTTTTCAAAGATCAGCGCCACCATGCGCCCGGCCAGGGGCTGGTCGTCATCTGCGGTGCCCCGCGGCAGGCCCTGGCGCGCCTCTTTGATGCGGCGGGCATCATCGATCATCTGGCGCAGGTCTTGGGGGGTGGTTTTATTGATATCAAGAAAATGTCTCATAGGGGTCTTTCATATCGCGGCGGCAGCCTGTGTGGTGCGCGCCGCGCAAGAGTATTTGGGGCAAGATGAAATCAGGGCTGCGAGAGCGCGGTTGCCGCCTGATCAAGGCGCGCGATGGCCTGATCCACCTCGTCGTCAGAGAGGGTGAGGGGGGGCAGCAGGCGGATCACGTTATCGCCGGCGGGCACGGTGATGAGCTGCGCATCATAGCATGCTGCCACCACATCGGTATTGGCGGGCTTGCATTTCAGCCCCAGCATCAGCCCGGTGCCGCGCAATTGGGTGAACACATCGGGGTGTTTGGCAATAAGCCCCGCCAGTTTTTGCTGCAAAAGCCCGGCGATGCGGTTCACATGGGCCAAAAAGCCCGGATCGGTGACCTGATCAAGCAAGGCACAGCCCACGGCGCAGGCCAGCGGGTTGCCGCCATAGGTAGAGCCATGGGTGCCCGCCGTCATGCCCGAGGCCGCCGCTTCGCGCGCCAGCACGGCGCCCAAGGGAAAGCCACCGCCGATGCCTTTGGCAATCATCATGATGTCGGGTTCGATCCCGGCCCATTCATGGGCGAACAGCTTGCCGGTGCGGCCAATGCCGCATTGCACCTCGTCGAGGATGAGCAAGATGCCATGGCTGTCGCAGAGATCGCGCAGGCCCTTCAGGCATTGGTCGGGCAGCGGGCGGATGCCGCCCTCGCCCTGCACGGGTTCGATCATGATGGCGGCCACATCGGGGCGGGCGGCGGCCTGGGCCAGCGCATCGTGATCGCCCCAGGCCAAATGCACAAAGCCGGGCAGCAGCGGGCCGAAACCCTTGGTCATTTTCTCGGAACCCGCGGCGGCGATGCCGGCGGAGGAGCGGCCATGAAAGGCGCCTTCGAATGTGATGATGTTCACCCGCTCGGGTTGGTTTTTTTCATACCAGTATTTGCGCGCCATTTTCACCGCCAATTCGCAGCTTTCGGTGCCGGAATTGGTGAAGAAAACGGTGTCGGCAAAGCTGGCCTCGACCAGGCGATCAGCCAGGGCCTGTTGCTGGGGAATGCGGTAGAGGTTTGACACATGCCACAGGTTTTGCGCCTGTTCGGTCAAGGCCTGCACCAGGGCGGGGTGCGCATGGCCCAGGGCGTTGACCGCGATGCCTGCGCCGAGGTCAAGAAAACGTCGGCCATCTGCCTCGATCAGCCAGCTGCCTTCGCCCTTGACGAATTCAAGAGGGGCGCGGTTGTAAGTGGGCAGAATGCTGGGGATCATCGTGATCATCCTTTGATAAAGAGCCTATGTCGTGCCGAATTGGCACTGGCGCGTCAAGTTTTGTGAAAGTGTTTGCGCAAGAGCGGCGCAATGGCAATGGTAAAGGGGCGAATGGCAAAGGGGCGTCAGACGCGGGTGCGTCGACGTCGGGTGTTGGGAATATGTGCCATACCTACCATAGGGGCGCTTTTACGGCGAGACTGCCGGCGGGGAAAGGGAAAAACGATGCTGTGCCGCCGGTCTGGCGGTGATCGTGGCGGGGCGCGCTATTTGTGCAACAGGGCCGGTGGCTGCGCCCGGGCCCTAGCGTGACCAGCGGTTGAGGGCGGTTTCATCTTCGTCGCGCGCCTCGACCCATGCGGCGCTTTGGGCGCTGTGCTCTTTTTTCCAGAAAGGCGCGCGCGATTTCAGGTAATCCATCAGAAATTCGGCCGCTTCAAAGGCGTCTTTGCGGTGGCGGGCGGCTGTGGCCACCATCATGATCGCCTCGTCGGGGTGCATTCGCCCGTAGCGATGCAGCACAAAGGCATCGGCCAAGGGCCAGCGCTGCTGGGCCTGATCGATGATTGCCGCAAGCGCGCGTTCGGTCATGCCGGGGTAATGTTCGATCTCCATCACATCGAGGCCTTGGGCGATATCGCGCACGATGCCGGTAAAGGTAACAATTGCCCCCGCCTGTGCGCCCTGCTGGCGTGCCACAAAGGCATTGGCCTCGGCCCCCAGATCGAATGGGGCGTCTTGCACGCGCACCCGCATCTCAGCCCCCTGTCATGGGCGGAAAAAACGCCACTTCGCGGGCGCCGGCCAGGGGCGCTGTGAAATCTGTCAATTCTTGGTCTACGGCCACGCGCAGGGCAGAAAGATCTTGGAAGGCGGCTGCGTAGCGGGGCTCGCGCGCGCGCAATTCATCGACCAGCGCCTGAACGGTTTCAGCCTGGGTTTCAACGGTTTCGCGGGGGGTGCCGATGCGTTCGCGCACCCAGGCGAAATAAAGCACGTCGATCATGGGGTGTCCTTTAGATGCGGCAGCGCCTTTTGCAGGTAATCGGCGCCGGTCAGCAATGTCAGGGCTGACGCCACCCACAGCAGCGTCACGCCCGCGTGCCCGGCCCAGATTGTGCCATGCCACAGCCATTGCTGGCCGGCGAATTCCTGTGCGCCCTCTTGTTTCAGTTCGATCAGCAAGGCCGGGTCCATCCCGGGGTTGGGCAGGCCCAGGTAATGTTCAAACACGCCTTGGGCAAACAGCATGGCGATGGCCACCATCTGTGCGGTGGTTTTCCATTTGGCCAGGGGCGTTACCTTCAGCGTGCCGGCTGTATCGCCCAGAAATTCGCGCAGGCCCGAGACAAATACCTCGCGGAACAAGATAACGGTGGCGGGCAGAACCAACCAGGGCGACATCGAGGAATAGCCCACAATCACCATCAATGCGATCACCACCATCGCCTTGTCGGCAATGGGGTCAAGCATGGCGCCAAGTTTGGTTTCTTGTTTCCACGCGCGGGCCAGATAGCCATCGAACCAATCGGTGACGGCGGCGCTGACAAACAGCACCAGCGCGAACCAATCGGCATAGGGGCGGTTGAAAAACAAAAACATCACCGCAACGCCCGGTGCAGCGACCAGGCGCAGGGTGGTTAAGATATTTGGCACAGTCCAGTTCATAGCACTTTCCTACCCCGTCCCTTGGGCGGTGGGAAGGGGGCTCAATGCCTGGGGCGCATAAGTTGGGCCGAGGCCAGGCGCCGCGCGCGCAGGCGTTCGCGCAAAAACACAAACAACCCCGAGCCCATGATCAACAAAATGCCAGCGCTTACCGCCGCATCTGGCCATTCAGACCACAGAAGCCACCCCCAAAACACCGCCAGGGGCAGGCCCACATATTCAAAGGGTGCGATTGTGGCGGCATCGGCCAGGCGGTAGGCTTGGGCCAGGCTATAGCCGATGATCGCCGAATTCAGCCCCAGGCCCAGAAACAGCCAGATATCGTTGCCCTGCGGCCAGATCCATGCGCGCAGCAAAAACACCACCGATCCGTTCTCGATACCTTCGGCGTAGCGCCCATCGCCGGCAATGACGAAAAAGCCAAGCGATACAATGATGAAAAGCCCCTGAATATAAACTGCCATCGCCGAGGCGCGGGTGCTTAGCCCCAGTTTGCGGGTCATGATTTGGTTGAGCGCATAAAACAGCGCCGATAGCACCGGCAGCAGCAGCACCCAGCGCGACAGATCCAACGCGCTGCCGGGCGCCCATGGTTTCATCATCACCACCACACCGGCAAAGCCCGCCACCACAGCGCCCAGCCGCCATGGGCCCACTTTTTCACCCAATAGGGGAATGGATAACAGCGTGATCATCAATGGTGCCACGAAAAACAACGCGGTGGCATTGGCCAATGGCATCACCGCCAGCGCGGCGAAATAGGTCAGGTTTGAGATCACCACCAAAACCCCGCGCAACAGGTGCAGCCCGGGCGTGCGGGTTTTCAAGATGTGCCAGCCGCCCTCCCACTGCACCAAGACCAGGGAAAACACGATGCCAATGGCCGAGCGTAAAAACACCATCTGGTGCAGCGGGTAGCCACCAGAAAGCTGTTTGATCAGCATGTCATTGATTGAAATCGCCACCACCCCCAACAGCACAAATCCGATACCCGCGGCGTTTGAATTATGTGGCGTGGGCGTGGCCATGGGGCCTCCTTTCGGGGTGGAAAGCATTGGTTGGGCGGCGCTGTCGGTTTCCCTATGGAAAACCACACGGGCCTTGGTTTACTGTGACCAAACTTGCCGCCAACACAAGACGAGGATTTTTTCATGGAAATGAAAGACCAGCGTGACATCGCTGCAGACCGTGCCACGCTGTGGGCCGCTATTTTGAACCCCGAGGTGCTGAAAGCCTGCATTCCCGGCGCACAAGAGGTGACAGGCACGCCCGAAACTGGGTTTGAGGCCACTGTTGTGCAAAAGGTTGGGCCGGTGAAGGCCACGTTCAAGGGGGCTGTCAGCGTGTCTGACATGATCGAGGGCCAAAGCCTGACCTTGACGGGCGAGGGCAAGGGCGGGGCTGCGGGTTTTGCCAAGGGCGGCGCGCGCGTTCACATGGAAGATATCGAAGGCGGCACGCGCCTCAGCTACGAGGTGGATGCCAAAGTTGGGGGTAAACTGGCACAGCTGGGCAGCCGCCTGATTGATGGCTTTGCCAAGAAAATGGCCGATGATTTCTTTACCCGCCTGCAAGATGCGGTCGAGGCCCCGGCCGAGGGTGCCGGCGATGGCGACAGCGACAGCGAGGCTGCGGCCGGGGGTGATGGGGCGGCCAAAAAAGGCTGGTTCAAACGCCTGACTGGCAAAGACTAACCGCGCAGCGCTAGCGCGCGGCGGCCCCAGTGGGCTGCTGCGTGGGCTGCTGCGGGGGCAGGCGCCTTTCGGCGCTGCGGGCATGGCCCTCCATGCCCTCGGCGCGGCTGATATTGGCGCTGGCCGCGGCCAAGGCGGGCAGCGCCTGCGCATCGGCCTGCTGCCATGTGACGGTTTTGAGGTATTTCAGCACCGACAGGCCCCCGGTATGGCGCGCCGCGCCGCTGGTGGGCAGCACATGGTTTGGCCCTGCGGCCTTGTCGCCAAAGGGCACGGTGGTGTTTTCACCCAAAAATAGCGATCCGTAGTTGCGCAGGCGGCTTTTCCACCACGCCAGATCGCGGGCCTGCACATGCAGATGTTCGGGCGCGTATGCGTCGGATTTTTGCGCCATCTCCTCGAGCGTGTCGCAAAGCCAGACCTCGCCCAGGGCCTGCCATGCGGCGGCGGCGGCCTGTGCGTTGGGGGCGGGTAATTCTGCGATGCAGCGCGGGATATGGGCCATCACGGCCTGCGCCAGGGGCGCGCTGTTGGTCACTAACCACACGGGCGAATTGGCGCCATGTTCGGCCTGGCCCACCAGATCCCATGCCACGGTCAGCGGATCGGCGCTGTCATCGGCCAGCACCAGGCTGTCGGTGGGGCCTGCCACCATATCGATGCCCACAGGGCCAAACAGCTGGCGCTTGGCCTCGGCCACATAGGCATTGCCGGGGCCCACCAAAATATCGGCGGGCAAGGCCCCAAACAAGCCATAGGTCATGGCGGCAATGCCCTGCACGCCCCCGATGGCCAGCACCCGCGTGGCCCCGGCCAATTGCATGGCGTAAAGGATGGGGGCGGGAATGCCCTGCCCGGGGTGGGGCACCGAACAGGCGGTGATATGGGGCACGCCGGCCACCTTTGCGGGGGTGATTGTCATCAAGGCGCTGGCAATATGGGCATAGCGCCCACCCGGCACATAGGCGCCCACGCTGCCCACTGGAATAACCCGCTGGCCCGCGCGCAGGCCGGGGCGCAGTTCGATCTCCATCTCGCCAAGGGTGGCGCGCTGGGCCTCGGCAAAGCGGCGGATGTTGTCATGGGCATAGGCGATATCGTCTTTCAGCGCCTGTGGCACCTGATCAGCTGCGGCGGCGATGGTTTCGGGGGCCACCTCGATCGGGCCATCCCAGCCATCCAGCTTTTGCGCATAGCCGCGCGCCACGTCAGCCCCGCCTTGGCGGATCTCGGCCAGCATGCGCTGCACGGTTTCAGCCACGTCGTGGCTTTCTTGGGGGGGCAGGCCGGGGCTGGCTTTGAGGGCACGGATGGGCATTGGGGCCTCCTTTTCTGGCCCCAGAAAACGCGCCAAGCCCCACGCCGCGCAAGCGCAAACACCCACAGGCACGGGCATTTTTCAGTGGCTAAAAGGGGGTTTCGGGAAAGCTGTAAAAGGGGGGCTTTGCGGGGCGTGTTTGCAGCTTACCCAAGCCGCGCCAGCAGGCCTTTTGCGCAGGTCTCGATCAGGTCTAGGCAGCCGTTGAAATCGCGGGTGTAATAGGGGTCGGGCACCTGTGTGGCGCCGGTTTCGGGGGCGTAATCGGTAAAAAGATGCACCGGTGTGGTGTTGCCTTTGGGGCGCTGCGCCTCGATATCGCTGCGGTTTTGCGCATCCATCGCCAAGATCAGATCGAAGCGGGTGAAATCATCGGGGCTGAATTGGCGCGCGCGTAGGTCTTGCATGGCAATGCCACGGGCGCGGGCTGCGGCCTGCATTGGGGCGTAGGGCGGCTCGCCCTGGTGCCAGCCCGCGGTGCCGGCGCTGTCGATCTGCCATTGGGGCGCGATCTGGCGCAGCACCGCCTCGGCGCTGGGGGATCGGCAGATATTGCCCAGGCAAACGCATAAGATACGCATGGGTGTTTCCCCTTGGCTGTGCGCCTGCGCCGGGCTGTGGGGCCCGGCACAGGCAGGGCGGTGGCCCTTAATCTGACTGTTTATGCATCGTGCCGTGGCCCATGCTGCCGTGGCCCATGTTGCCGTGATCGGGCTTGCGCTGCAAATCAACCGGCACGGTGACGGCAATATCGCCCGCTTTTTCAAATTCCAGCGTCAGCTGTACATTGTCGCCATCTTGCAAGGGGCGGGTCAGGCCCAAAAACATCACATGGTGGCCGCCGCGTGCCATCATGATGTGCCCACCTGCGGGCAGTGCAAACCCTTCCTCGACATGGATCATGCGCATCACGCCCATATCATCTTCTTTATGGGTGTGCAGTTCGGTCTTTTCTGCCACGTCCGAGCGCGCGCCGATCAGGCGGTCGTCGGGGCCGGTGTTTTCGATCACCATAAAGGCCGCGCCCGAGCTAGACATCATAGCCGACACGCGGGCGTAAGGATCTTTGACGGTGATATCTGCGGCAAAGGCGGGCAGGGCAAGGCTGGCAGCTGCGAGGGCTGCGATAAATGTGGTTTTCAGCGACATTGGCTGGTCCTTTCGATCTGTCTGTTTGTTTGGGTGTTTGGGTCAGACAGTGGGAAAGGGGGGCGCGCGGGCCTGGGCATGGGGCGTAATTTGCCCCGTGCTGTGGCGGGGGGTGATAGCAAAGGCCACCGCCTGCCAGCGGCCCGGGCGCGCAGGCAGGGTTTGCACAGGCCCCAGGCTGGAAAACAGCGACAGGCTGCAATCGGGGCAGATATGGCGGGGGCCGATGGGTTGGCCCTGTTCATCAACCAAAACGGTGATGGGGCCCGTGCCCGTGCACAACACCATACTGCCCGCAGGCCCTGTGGCGCCACGGGCCACGGCCATGGTTTGGCCTGTCAGGGCCAAAATCAAGGCCATCAAAGCGGCCAGAATCGGGCTGCGTAAAGAGTGCATGGGGGTTTAATAGCCGCTTAGCCTGCGGGTGTCAGGCGCCAAACGAAAACAGCCCTGCGGCGCGGCACCGCAGGGCTGTTTTGGTAAAGCACAAAAAGATTAGGCGTTTGCGGCCTGAGCTTTTTGAATTTCTTTTTTCACCTTCAGCGCGTTGTCCGACAGCTCGGCGTCTTTCGCCTTGGCCAGGAACGCGTCCAGCCCGCCACGGTGATCAACCGAACGCAGCGCTGCGGCAGAAATGCGCAGTTTCACGCCACGGCCCAAGGTTTCGGACTGCAGGGTAACATCGTTCAGGTTCGGCAGAAAACGACGCCGAGTTTTGTTGTTGGCGTGGCTAACATTGTTACCACTCATCGGGCCTTTACCGGTCAGTTCGCAGCGGCGCGCCATGGTTATTACCTCGTCTGGATCGCGGGGCGAATGCGGCCCCCTCAACATATAAGGGCACCGCCGACGGCCGTGCCCCGAATTCCGTTCGGGTGCATTAGGGGGAATCGCGGGGCGCGTCAAGGGCGATATCGGTGCATTTGCCCGTAATTGATG
>CAJXSO010000060.1 GCA_913061505.1 uncultured Lutimaribacter sp. | reverse complement strand
GATGTGGGCCTGCGCGATTTCTCGTCGATCCGGCAAACCATGTCAGCCGCCGAGATCTTATCGGCCGAGGTTTACGCTGGCTGGAAAGCCCTGACAGGCCATGGCCCAACCGAGGGGCTAGGCTCGACCGAGGTGCTGCATGTTTATCTGTCCAACCGCCTGACAGATCATCGCCTGGGCGCGGCGGGTGCGCGCGTGCCGGGCTATGAGATACGGCTGCAAACCCCCGATGGCGGCCTGGCCGCCCCGGGCCAAGAGGGGGTGATGCTGGTGCGCGGCCATTCCACCGCACCGCAGTATTGGAACCGCCCCGACAAAACCGCCGAAACCATGCGCGACGACTGGATTTACACAGGCGATCGGTTTTTGGAAAAAGACGGGTATTATTACTTTCAAGGCCGCGCCGATGACCTGATCAAAATATCGGGCCAATGGGTGTGGCCGCTCGAGGTAGAACGCTGCCTGAACGAGCACCCCGATGTGCAGGAATGCGCGGTCTTGGCCCATCAATTGCCCGATCAGCGCATGGCGTTGCGCGCTGTGATTTGCCTGAAAGCAGGCCGCGCGGGCGATGACCCCATGCGCGAGGCCCTGCGCGCCCATGTCAAACACCACCTTACCCCCTACAAAGCCCCCAGGATGATAGAGTTTTTGGCAGAGCTGCCCAAAACCGGCACCGGCAAAATCGACCGTCAGGCGCTGGCCCTGCCGCAATAGCTTGCAGGGCCAGGGGCGCGGTGGCAGCTCTATTCGGCGGCCACAGCGCTGGGGGCCACGCTTGGCTGCATATCTTGCCAGCCAAGCGCCCGGTCATAGCGCCAGCGCAATTGCCCGTCGTCATCCATGGCAATCAGGTGCAGCCAGCCGTTATCGAACAAGGCGCGCACCTGCGGATGGCGCTGCAAAATATCGCGCATGGCGTCGCGCGGGGCCTCGATCACCACGCTCAGGCGCAGCGGCTCGTGTTGCAGGCCCTGCCCGTCATGCACCGATTGCCACGGCAGCCCGGGGCGCAGCGCACCGCCATTGCCCTCGAGCACACCAATCCCCCCCGCCACATTGTGCAACAGCTTGTTGCCACCGCCAAACAGCTGCGGCGCCACGGCCGAGCCGTAATATTGCAAGCTGATCCAGCTGGCCACCACCACCGGCGCGGTCATGATCAGCTCAAGCACCTTAAACCCCTCGTCGGCGCGCCAATCGTAGCTGTGCAAAAACGCCCGCCCGCCCAAATTGGCGCCATCGGTGCGCCCCCGCGGGGCTGCCACAAAGGCATTGCAGCCCGCAAGGCCCCATTCGGGGCGCAGTTCGGCCCAATCGCTGGCGCGGCGCATCACATCGGCCCCGCCCCTGGCGCGCGGCAGGCGCGCGGCACGTTCGGCCCGGGCAAGGGCACCGGCGGCCTGCAGCCAGGCCTTGAGCTGTGCAATGGGCTTTGCGGGCGCTTCGGGCGGCAGATCTTGGGTAAACAGGGTGACAGTATCGGTGGTGGTATCGTGCAGGGCGGGCACGAAAACAGTATCTGCTGGAATGTTTAGCCCCCGCGCAGCCAGCCCTTGGCGCACGGCGCTATCGTTTAGCACAGCCGCCAACAGGCGGGCATTCACATCGCCCGCATAGCCGCCACAGGCGCCACAGTGCAAGCCGCTTTCATGGGGGTTATTGGTGACATTGGCGCCATGGCCTGCCAGCATGACAACCGGCGCAAAGCCCGCCGTCAACGACATTGCGCGCAGCACGGTTTCCGCCATCGCCACCCGTTGCGCCACATCGACCGAGGCGCATAGCTGTGGCCGCGGCTGTGGGGCTGCGGGTGCGTTGGCGCGCCCCAGCGCATCGCGCAGCAGCTTGCCCATATAGACAGGGCCCATCGCCTCGACAAAGGCGAACGAGGACACAGCCGCCAGCTTGAACCGCCCCCAAGCCCGCCGTGCCCGGGCCGCATAGCGGCGCTGTAAATCCGCGGCCTCGGGCTCGGCGGCGTGGCTGTGCAGGCCCATTTGCAACAACACTGGCCCGCGCGCCTCGATCACATCGCTGCCCGCCGCCCGATGCGCTGCAGTCAGGCCGAAAAACCCGGCAAAGCCTAGGGTTTCAATGCGGCTGTCTTGCGCCTCGAGCGCGCGGCGAAACACCTCGGAGCGCACATCGATGCAAAACGCCGCCTGCAGCGCTGGCCGGGTATCGCCACGCGGCGCTTTGGGCGTGGCCCCCTGCAGGGCCGCCGCCAGGTGGCGCTGGGCCGCGCGTTCGGCGGCCTCTTGCCAGATGGCATCGATATGATCATCGGTGCTGGGCTGCAGCGGTTGTGCGTGCTGGTCCACCACCTGCTGCCACAAAGGCGCGATCTGCTCTTTGTAGCGCTCAAACAGCGCCTCGTCCCACAGCATGCGAATGGCCAGCAATTCGGCCACAGTGCTATCGCGCTGGCCCTGCAATTCAGCCTGCCACAGCAGGTAGCGGGCATATTGGGCCCAGCCCCCCAAAGACATCAGCCAAGAGTGAAAGGCACTGCCGGCCGCCTGGGTGGGCAGGCCCAGCGTTTCAGCCGCCCGGCCAATGGCGCGCCAGGGCGCCCGGCTGCTGGCCGCCACAAAGGCGCCAAAGCCTGACAAGCCATGAATTTCCACGCTCAAATCCCGCAAGGCAAATTCGCGCCAGGCCACAAAGGCCCCGCCTGCGCGGCTGGGTTGCCACAATGCCTGCCCCTGATCGAAATGGGCTGCGGCCCAATGGCCCACCCGCTCGGCAATGATGCCGGGCCAATCGATGCCAGAGACATCCGCCGCCAGATCGGCCACCGTGGGCAGGGCCTGTGGCTGGGGCGCGGGCCGCTCGAGCGCGGCCAGCAGGCTGGCCATATCAGGGCGCGCGGGCCCTGCGGGATAGGCCTGCAGCGCGGCTTGCAAATCATCTGGCAATATCTGGCCTGCCGCCCATTTTTGCGCAAAATGCGCCCGCGCCGGCACGATACGCCCCCCCGCCACACGCGCGATACGCGCGGCTGTTTGGGCCAGCGGTTCGCCCGATTGGCCCAAAAACGGGTTTACAGCCACGCTGGAGGCCAGCGGAAACAGCGGCGGAATGGCCCGCGCGGCCTTTTCGCCCTCGGCCACCAATTCCAACAGGGCGGCGGGATAGATTGCGTGTTGCATATACATCTGGTGTCGCTCCTTGGCGTTTAATGGTTTGGTTTTTGCCGCCAGCCGCCCAGCAGCCGGTCGAATATGGCATTGGCATAAAGCCCGTTCGATAGATGCACACGCAGCCCCATCGCCGCCGGATGGCTGGCCCATAGCGGGAATGTGGCCTGCGCCAGCGCCACCGCGCCAAAGCTGACCAGCGCCAAGATCAGCAACACCCATTCCAGCGGCCCCGGTGTGGGCGGGGTGGGCAGGGTGCCTGCTGTCAGCAGATTGGCCAGTTTTTGCAGCGCCACATAGGCCACCGACGTGGCAACAGCATAGATCGCGGTGCGCTTGGTCAGGGCGGCGGGGGCGGTATCGGCAAAGCCTTGGGCCAGGATATAGGCCACCCCGAAAATCAAGATCACCCCCAGCGTCAGCGATTGGGGCGACTTGCCCTCGATGCCAACACCCAGTGACACCAGCGCGTAAATCACAATGCCTGCCCCAAAGGCGCGCAGCACCTTGGCCAGCGAGGGCACAGCCACAGGCCCGGGCCGGGCGATGGCGGCAATATTGCGCACCGCCTCGCCTGCCGACAAAAAGGCATGCGCCTTATACAGCGAATGCGCCACGATATGCAGCAGCGCCAGCGGAAACAGCGCCAGCCCGCATTGCAGCACCATAAAGCCCATTTGCGCAATCGTAGACCACGCCAGCGAGGTTTTCACCGCCGCTTGCGTCAGCATCACCAGCCCACCAAACAGCGCCGTGAAACCACCCAGCATCACCAGCCCGGCCAAAACAGCCGGCGCCGTCAGCATGACATCGGCAAAGCGGATCAACAAAAACCCGCCCGCGTTGATCACCCCGGCATGCAGCAGCGCCGAAACCGGGGTGGGCGCCTCCATTACCTCGGTCAGCCAGCCGTGCCCGGGAAATTGCGCCGAGGCCAAACCGGCCGCCAGCGCCAACAGCCCCGCCGCCACCAGCGTGGGCGTATCGGCGCGCGCCTGCTCCAAAATGCTGGCAATATCGCTGGTTTCATAAGCAGCCACCAAAAACAGCACCGCCAACGTCAGGGCCACTTCGCTGGCCCGCGCCAGCACCGCCTTTTTGCGCGCCGCCCGCTGCGCTGTCACCCGCTGGGGGTAAAACAGCAGCAAGCGGTGCAACGCCACGCTGGTTGCCCCCCAGGCCAACAGCAGCTGAAACAGATTGCCCGCAATCACCAGCAGCAAAACCGCAGCCAGCGTGGCCAGCATCAGCGCGGTAAAGCGGGCATGGTGCGGCTCGCGGTCCATGTAGGTGGCGCTGTAGCGCAACACCACCCAGCCGATAAAGCTGACCAGCACCAGCATCGTGACGCTGACAATATCCAGCCGCACCGACAGGCCCACGCCCGCCGCCCCCAGCAAGGCCGAGCTGCCCGCCCCATAAAGCGCCAGCACCAGCGCCGAAAGCAGGGCAATACCCAGCGCCGCCAAAGCGCCATATTCGGCGATGCGCGGCAATCGCCCAGCCACACGGGCATCGCCGCGGGCGGCAAAAGCCGCGATACTTAGCAAGAACATAGGCGCCAGAAGTGGCAGCAAATGATAGCTCATGGTCAGTCTCCCCTTGCCAGGCCCGCCACGGCGGGTGGCGCAGGGATAGGCCAGCGCTTTGATCAATAAAAATACATTGTTTTTCATGTATCGTTCTAATAAATAGAACCTATGCCCTTAAACTATCACCATCTGCGCTATTTCTGGGCCGTGGCCCATGACGGCAACCTCACCCGCACGGCCGAGCGGCTGAACCTGTCGCAATCGGCGCTTTCGGCCCAGATCAAGCAGCTGGAACAGCGGCTGGGCCAACCCCTGTTCGAACGGCGCGGGCGTGCCCTGCACCTGACCGAGGTGGGGCGCATCACGCTGGATCATGCCGATACGATTTTTGCCACCGGCCAACAGCTGATCGCCACGTTGCAGCAAACCGGCCAAAGGCGGCAGGCGTTGCGCATCGGGGCGCAGGCGACGCTGTCGCGCAACTTTCAGATCGGCTTTTTGCGCCCGGTTTTGGGGCGCGCCGATGTCGAGGTTATTTTACGCTCGGGCAGCCCGGCTGAATTGCTCGACGGCTTGGCCACGCTTAACCTGGACGTGGCGCTGATGACCCGCGAGGCGGCCAGCGACGCCCTGACCCAATATATCACCCATCGTTTGGCCGAACAGCGCGTGGGCCTTGTGGGTATTCCCGAAAGGCTGGATGCAACCCAGCCCCTACAGGCGCTCTTGGCCCGCCAGCCCGTGATCTTGCCCACAGCCGAATCCGGCGTGCGCGCCGCCTTTGACGCGCTCACCGCGCGGCTGCAGCTGCGCCCGCAAATCGTGGCCGAAGTGGATGATATGGCGATGATGCGCCTTTTGGCGCGCGAGGGCGTGGGCCTGGCCCTGGTGCCCCCCATCGTGGTGCGCGACGAGCTGGCCCAGGGCCTGCTGGTCGAGGCGCGCGAGCACCCGCAAATTTCGGAAACCTTCTATGCCGTCACCCTAGAGCGGCGCTTTCCCAACCCGCTGGTTGCCGAATTGATTGCCGCCATGGGCCAGCCCGGCACATCGCCAGGATGAGCGCGCATTCAGGGCTTTACCCGCGCCCCGACGCGCGGGATAAAAGCCACAAACGCGGAGGCACCATGCACGGATTATTCTTTGAAATGCAGCCCAAAGACGGGCATCTGCCGCAGTATTTTGCCCATGTCGACCGGCTGCGCCCAATTTTGGCCCAGCACAAGGGCCTGGCCTATCTGGAACGGTTTGGCGCGGTGGAAAACCCCGATCAAATATTGTCACATCAGCTGTGGCAGACCGAGGCCGATATTCTGGCATGGCGCCAAGATGCGCAGCACCGGCGCTCGCAATATGCCGGGATCAGCACGCATTTTGCCGATTACCGTATTCGGGTGGGCGAAAGGGTGGCGCATTGGCAGCAGGGCCAAACGGTGCACAGCAGCCTGCCCCAGCCCGATGCGCGGCTGCTGCTGGCCATTTACGGGCCTGCGCCCTGCACATCCGCACCCTATCACGCCTATGAAAGCTTTACCAACAGGGGCCATTTTCTATCGCTGGCCAGCTTTGATGCGCCTGGTGCGGCCCATGCCGCATTGATCGCGCAGGCAGGCCAAGGCGCCACGCAGGCCAGCATTTTCGCCATTGCCCGCGATTATGGCCAGTTTGACCGGGCCGAAGCCCCCACAACTACAGCCCAAAGCCCTGCGGCCCTGCCCGCACCCTTGCCCGCGCCGCGCCCCTAATCAGGCGGGCACAGGCGCGCCAAAATGGGCGCAAGATCACCCTGTGCCATGGCACCCGCCGTGGCGCCCCGCTGGCCCAAAAGACGGGTTGCAATAAATGCATCTGTGACGGCCTGCGGGGCCACCTCGATCAGCATGGCGCCCGCCAAGAGCTGCGCCAAACTTTCCACAAACCACCGGGCCTCGGCCTGCGCGGGCAGCGCGGGCCAGCGCGCTTGGTGGGCGCTATAGGCGCGGGCAAAACCCGCATCATGCCCACAGGCCTGCTGCAGGCGCTGGTGCAGCACATGCCCGGCCAAGGGCGCGCGCGACAGGCTGCGCAAGATATCAAGGCAGATGATATTGCCCGACCCTTCCCAAATGGAGTTCAGCGGCGCCTCGCGATAGAGCATGGGCATGGGCGTTTCTTCGATATAGCCCATGCCGCCCAGACACTCCATCGCCTCGTAAATCACGCCGGGCGCGCGTTTGTTGGACAGGTATTTTGCCAAGGCCACAGCAATGCGGGCAAAAGCGCGATCTTCGGCTGTGGTGCCATCAAAGGCCCGGGCACAGCCAAAGCCTAACGCCGTTGCCGCCTCGAGATCCAGCGCAAGATCGGCCAGAACCGCCCGCATCAATGGCTGGTCGATCAAGCGGCGCTGAAAGCTGCGCCGCCCCTCGGCCCACCAAAGCGCCTCGGCCAGTGCTGCGCGCATCAAGCCCGCCGGCGCCAGCGCTGTATCCAGTCGGGTGTGATGCACCATCTCGATGATGGTTTTCACCCCCTGCCCCTCGTCGCCCAAACGCTGCGCCACCGCCCCGTGATATTCGATTTCAGACGAGGCATTGGCATGATTGCCCAGCTTGTCTTTTAACCGCATCAGATGAATGGCGTTGCGCTGCCCCTCCAGCCAGCGCGGCACCAAAAAGCAGGTCAGCCCCTCGGGGGTGTGTGCCAGCGTTAAAAACCCATCCGACATCGGGGCCGAACAAAACCATTTATGGCCAAAAAGGCGGTAGATATCCCCATCCCGTTCGGCGCGGGTGGTGTTTGCCCGCACATCCGAGCCGCCCTGTTTTTCGGTCATCGCCATGCCCAAGGTGGCGCCTTGCTTGCCTGCAACCGGGGCGATGGCGGGGTCGTATTGGTGCGACATCAGCTTTGGCCGCCACAGCGCAGCCAGCGCCGCATCGGCATTTAGCGCGGGAATGGCGGCATAGGTCATGGTGAGCGGGCACGACACGCCCGGCTCTAGCTGGGCCTGGAAATAGACCAGCGCCGCATGGGTGGCATGCCCCCCTTGGCCGCCATCGCGCCAAGGCAAAGCGGCATAGCCCTGCGAAATGCCCAAGGCCATCAGCCGGTGGTAGGCCGCGTTGAAATGCACCTCGTCGGCGCGGGTGCCATCGCGGTTAAACGCCACCAAGCGGGGCAGATCGCGGCGCGCCTCGGCGGCATCAAACAGCGCCTCAACCGTGCCATAGGCGCGGCCAGCCCCGCGCAGATGGCCCAGATCGGCGCCGGCATGGGCGGCGTAGCTTTGCAAAATTGGGTCTTGCGCCCATAAATCGCGCGCGCCACGGGGCACCGGCTGGTTTTGCACCTCGTGGGTGGGCAATTGGCTGTGGGGCGGGGTGGAGTTGGGTGTGTGGGGCATAGCGGCCTCGTTGCATTTGCATCAGCATGGCGCGGGCCGCGGGCCTGCGCAAATAAAACGCAGCGGCAGTGGGCACCGCGCCAATCCACCGGCCAGGTGGGGGCTGTGGCAGCCTTGGCCGCAATTTATTTGACCGTTTGATTAAATCATGCGCAACTGGGGCCAATGAAACGCGCGATGAAAAGGGGCCACGCCATGCAAACCTACCCGCACAGCCCCACCGCGGCTTAAGCCCCCATGCCCGCCCCCATGCCCACCCACTGGGATATTGAAAAGCTGCAGGGGCACGCGGCCATGATGGTGTTTTCCGCCCTTGTAGCCGGTTCGAATTCGCTGGGTAAATTAATTGCAAACGATATCGACCCCGCCGCGCTGACCGCCGTGCGGTTTATGCTGGCCGCGGTTTTGCTGGCCGCAGCGATGGCGGCAAGCGGGGGGCTGAAGCGGCGCTATTTCCAGGCACCCTGGCGCTATTTGCCCCTGGGCGCAGCCTATGCCGGGTTTTTCGTTTTGATGTTTCACGCTTTGCAACGCACAAACCCGGTGTCTACCTCTGCGATTTTCACGATGATGCCGTTTTTTGCGGCCCTTATGGCGTGGGGTTTCTTTGGGAAAAACAGCAGCGGCCTGGTATGGGCGGCGCTGGTTTTGGGGGCGTTTGGGGCGCTATGGGTGGTGTTTGGCGGCTCGGCGCAGGCGCTGGGTGCCTGGCATCTTGGCACGGGCGAGATGCTGTTCATGCTGGGCACCGCCTCGCATGCCGCCTATGCGGTGATGGTGCCATATCTGCGCCGAGCCGAGCCTGTGGCCGCGGTCACGCTGGGTGTGGCGATGAGCGGGGCGCTGATATTGCTGGTGCTTTACTGGCCACAAATCTGGGCCACCGATTGGCAAGCCCTGCCGATGCGCGTGTGGGCGGTGCTGATCTATCTGGCGGTTTTCGCAGGTATCGGCACATTTTCCCTGATCACCCTGGCGGCCGAGCGGCTAAGCCCTGCCAAAGTAACCGCCTACACCTACCTGACGCCGGTTTGGGTGGTGATCATCGAAATGGCCATGGGCCATGCCATTCCCCAGCCCATGGTGCTGCTGGGGGGGCTGCCCATTGTGGCTGCCCTGCTGCTGTTGTTTTTTGAAACCCCAAGCGCTGGTGCAGCGGCGCGACGGCCCAGGCCCAAGCGCCCCTGAGCGGCGCCCGGGCACGGCCTGCGCACGCCACATGGGCAGATTAACAAACAGGGCAAGCTATTGCGCTTGCGCATGATTTCACGCCTATCTAGAGTTTTACCCAAGGCGCACAGCCCGTGGCCCGCCACGGCACCCGGGGAGAAGATTGGATGACATCGCCACACATAACGCGGCGCCAGATCTGCCCTTTGCAATGACCACGGCCCAAGCCCCACATATACAGCCACCAGCTTGGCCCGGATTATCGGCGCTGTGCCTGATCTGTGTCAGCCTTGCGGCCATTGGCGGGGTGTTTACCGATTGGCCGTTTTTGATCTGGCCCGAGGCTTTGGGCCTGCTGGCATTTTTCGCGTTAGAGTTTCGCAGCCTGTCGAAAATGGCGCGCTTTTTGGTGGCGCTATGCATCGCGCTGGTGGTGTTTGAAACCGCCACCGCACAGCTAGATGCAGATATAACGGCACAAGCCATCAATCGCGCTGCGTTTATGGTGTTTTTCCTGAACTCTCTCAGCTTTTTGCAGCATGCCGCCGGGCGGGCACCGCTGCTGCGCGCCTCGGGGCATATTTTGGTGCATCAACCACCGGGGCGGCGGTATTTGGTGCTCACCTTTGGCGCGGCGCTGTTTGGCATGCTGCTGAACCTTAGCGCCATTGGGCTGTTGGGCACGATGATTGCCAAAGGCGTGGCGCCCGGCACAACGGCCGAAGACCAGCGCATTGCCGCGATCCGGCGCAAGCGGATGACATTGGCGATGATCCGCGGGTTTTGCTCGATTCCCATGTGGTCGCCCATCACCGTGACAATCGCGCTGATCACCGCCGCGATACCGGGGCTGAAATGGGCAGAGATTGCCATTTATTCTGCCCCGCTTGGGGTATGTTTTCTGCTGCTTGGCTGGGTGTTTGACCGCCGCGCCTACCCGCAACGCACACCCCAGGCGCGCGGCACACCCCCCTCGCTGCGCGGCTTGGTGCCGCTATTGGCGCTGGCGGTGGCGGTGCCCAGCCTGGCGCTGGGCCTATCGCAGATCTTGGGCACCAGCATGATTGTGGCGCTGCTGCTGGCCTTGCCAGTGATCTCGGCGGGTTGGCTGTGGCTGCAAGAACGCACGCAGCCCGGCGCAATGGCCCGGGTGGGCCACGAGATTGGCCATAAAATCTTGCCCAACCTGCCCACGATGCGCACCGAGATCACGCTTTTTGCCTGCTCGGCCTTTTTGGGGGTTATGGTGGCCCATATCATCGACACCGATGCCCTGGGCCATGCCATCACCACAGCGGGCCTGTCCAGCGGCGCCACCCTGGCCATTTCGGCATGGCTGATCGTTGGGTTGGCCTTGGTGGGGGTAAACCCCATTGTATCGGTCACGATTTTGGCCGGCACCTTGCCAAAACTGGCGGCTTTGGCCATCAGCCCGGTGGCGGTGGGGGTTATGCTGGTGTCGGTCTGGACAATATCGGTGAATACCACCCCCTACAGCACCGCCGTGCGGCTTTCGGCACGCATGCTGGGCACCGCCACCCCCGGCCAGATAGGCCCGGCCTGGAACGGCAGCTATGCCTTTGCCATGCTGTGCCTTTTGTCGGTGCTTTTGCTCAGCTTTGGCTAGCGGAAATTCCGC
Organism: uncultured Lutimaribacter sp.; assembly: GCA_913061505.1. Taxonomy (GTDB): domain Bacteria; phylum Pseudomonadota; class Alphaproteobacteria; order Rhodobacterales; family Rhodobacteraceae; genus CAJXSO01. Next base: position 1,876 of record CAJXSO010000060.1, on the reverse strand, counting down.
CGCAGACGCATTGCCATTTAGGGCAGCCCCCCCTACGGTTTGCTGCAGAATTGCCAGCCACAAAGGACCATGAGATGACCAAGATCAAAGCCGCTGTATGCCATGCCTTCAACGAACCCATGGTCATCCAAGAGGTCGATCTGCGCGCCCCACAGGCGGGCGAGGTTGAGGTCAGCATCGAGGCGGTGGCGGTGTGCCATTCCGATATCTCGCTATGGCAGGGCGGGTTTGGCGGCAGCACGCCGGCGGTTTTTGGCCACGAGGCGGCAGGCATCGTCACCGGCCTGGGCGCAGGCGTAAAGGGGCTGGCGCTGGGCGATAGCGTGGCGGTTACGCTGATCCGCGCCTGTGGCACCTGCCCCAGCTGCGGCTCGGGGCACCCAACGGTGTGCGAAAACCCGGGCGATGGCAAAAACAGCCCCCTGGCCACCGATCAGGGGGATGCGATGTGGCAGGCACTGTTCACCGGCGCTTTTGCAGAAAAGGTGGTAGTCGATCAAAGCCAGCTGGTGAAAATTCCGGCCGATATGCCCAAAGATGCCGCCGCGCTGATTTCTTGCGGCGTGATCACCGGGGTGGGCGCTGCGGTGAACACGGCCAATATTCGCCCGGGCCAGAATGTGGTGGTGATCGGCGCAGGCGGCGTGGGGCTGAACGCCATTCAGGGCGCACGCATCGCCGGCGCCGCCCGTATCGTGGCGGTGGATACCAACCCCGACAAGCTGGAGGCCGCAAAAGAATTTGGCGCCACCCATGGCGTATTGGCCGAAGGCAAGCCGTTCAAAGAGGCGCAAAAAATCTTTGGGGGCCGCGGCGCCGATGCGGTGCTGGTAACGGTGGGTGTGGCCGCGGTTTACGATCTGGCGCCGCGCTATCTGGCAAACCGTGGCAAGGTGGTGATGGTTGGCATGCCGCATTTTGGCCAGATGGCCAGCTATTCGCCCTTGCTGATGGCCGATATGGGGCAATCGATCGTGGGCTCAAAAATGGGCGATGTGGTGATCAAGCGCGACATCCCCTGGATGGTCGATCTCTATACCCAAGGGCGGCTGAAACTGGACGAGCTGATCACCGGGCGCTGGCCGCTAGAGCAGATCAACGAGGCCATGGCCGACACCATCGCAGGCAATGCCCGGCGCAATGTGATCATTATAAAATAAACGCCGGGCCCGCGGCCGCCCCCCTATACCTAAGGTTATAGGCCCTATTTCAGGGCGCCCCTTGGCCCTGGGTGCAATAGCATTTCTGCGCCAAACACGACAGGCCTTTTCATGTGTGATCATGTGGAAAGGTCTAAAATGACCAGATGTTTTGTTGCCCTTCTCACGCTGGTGTTTTTGGCTTTTGGTCAATTGCCCGCCCTTGCCGCCGATTGGGAAGGTTTGGGCAATGTTTTGCAATTTGCCACCCCCGCCTATGGGCTTTACGCCAGCGCCCGCATGAACGGGCGGGACGGGCTGCGCGCCTGCGCCACCGCCGTGGGCGTGACCGCCCTATCAACACAGGCGCTGAAATCTGCCATCGATGCCCCACGCCCAAATGGTGGAACGCGGGGCTTTCCCTCGGGGCATACATCGGCGGCGGCGGCGGGGTTTGGCTGCCTGCTGGGGCAACAGGGCTGGTCCGGGGCAACCATCGCCCTGGGCGCCAGCAGTGTTTTAACCGCCTACAGCCGGGTCAAGGCCGGGCGCCATACAGCAGGCCAAACTGCTGCGGGCTTTTTGCTGGGCTCGACAGTGGGCTATTTCGCCACCCGCCACCTGCGCCCCAACATGGCACTCGAGGCGGGGGTGTCTTCACAAAACCAAGTATCGCTGAATTGGCGGTTTGCCTTTTAACAGGCAGGGGGCAGATGGGCATAAGCCGGGGCTGCTGG
>CAJXSO010000059.1 GCA_913061505.1 uncultured Lutimaribacter sp. | reverse complement strand
TGTGCACGGGCTGGGCCTAGCGCAAAATAGGCATGCGGATCTGCATGCGGCTGCGGCGCTCTTGTGGGAGGTGGCGGTTTAAGTGGCGGTTGATCAGGCCAAAAAACCCAATGACCACCAGCGTCAGCAAGATGAAATAGCCCGCCAAAATCGGATAGGGCACAAAGGGGTTAAAGGTTTTATCAGCGAAATAATTGGCATAATACAGCGCATCACCCCGTTGGCTTTGGGCGGGAAAGCCGCTGAAAAATACCAGCGTTGTGGCGTGAAACAGAAAAATCGCCTCGTTGGTATAGGCAGGCCAGGCCAGGCGCAGCATGGTGGGCCAAGTGATTTTGCGAAACTTTTTCCACCCCCCAAACCCATAGGCATCTGCCGCCTCGCTTTCGCCTTTGGGCACAGATTGCAGGGCGCCGTAGAAAATTTCGCCCGAATAGGCAGCGGTGTTCAAAAACAGCACCACCAAGGCCCCCGCCCATGCGCTGGTGAGCACGGTAAAAAACGGCACCGCGTTTTTCAGCGAGAGAAACAGGAAATAGGCAAAGAAAAACTGGATAAACAGCGGCGAGCCGCGAAAGACAAAGATGAACCAGGCGCTGATTTTGGCAATCACCGGGTTGCGCGCGGCCTTGCCCATGGCCACGGCCGTGGCCAGCACAAAACCCGCGATCAAGGCCAGCGTGCCGAAATAGATGTTCCACAACATCCCCGAGCCGATCAGCACCACCTGTTGGCACAGGGTAAAATCGCTGCGGGGCAATAGCCGCTCGCCATAGCCCAGGCTGCGCAGGCCATAATCTGCGATCGTGTCCCAACAGCTCATGCCGCGGCCTTTCGTTGGGCCTCGCCCGCAAGCGTGGCTTGGCCCCGTGTCAGGCGCAGCATCACGCGATCCAGCGCCAATTCAGACAGTTTGGTAAAGGCCAGATAAAACAGCAAAAGCGCCCCAAAATACCACATGCGCCAATCCCCATGGGGATAGTCGGTAAAGCGCGCGGTTTTGGTGCCGCCCAATTCGCGGGCCCAATAGACGATATCCTCGACCCCCAACAAAAACAGCAGCGGGGTGGCTTTGATCAGCACCATCCACAGATTGCCCAAGCCAGGCAGCGCATAGACCCACATTTGCGGCACCAAAATGCGCCAGAATATTTGGCCCGGGCGCATACCATAGGCGGCAGCGGTTTCCAGTTGTGGCTGGGGCACAGCCCGCATGGCGCCGTGCAAGACATTGGCAGCAAAGGCGCCAAAGACGATGGCAAATGTCAGCACCGCCAGGAAAAACCCATAGATCTCGTGCCAGATCTGTGGCGAGGTCGACAGCGGCAATTTGGCCGCGGGGCACACCAGAAAATCATTGCCCTGGCGAATGGGTTGGCCCCAGTCGGGGCAAAAAAACTGGTGGCGCAGATATTCAAAGCCCTGGTCTAGCGCGATGACGAAAAACAGAAAAAACGCAATATCAGGCACGCCCCGCACGATTGCGATATAGGCTTTGCCAAACCAGCGCACCGGCGCCAGTTGCGCGCGTGCCGCGGTGGCGCCGCCAAAGCCAAACAGCAAGGCCAAGGGCGCAGTGATGGCCAGCAAGACCAAGACCGTGCCAAACGACCAGTAAAACGCCATATGCTTGGGCGTGCTGAGGTAGCAGGCCATCCAGCTGGCGCGATCTAGCGTGTCTGGGCTTGCGCAAAATTCGAAAATGGCGGGCCTCTTACAAATGTGGCAGGGGGGCGGTGCCCCCCATGCCTTTGGCGTATCTCGGCGTGACGCTTAGAAGGTTTCGCCGATTTCCCATTTCACGATCAGCGCGTTCAGCGTGCCATCGTCTTTCATCGATTGGATGGCCGCATCGAATTTCGCGCGCAATTCGCCATCGCTTTCGCGCAGGCCCATGCCAACGCCGCCGCCGATCAGTTCTTCACGCTCCAGCAGCATCAGCTCGGCGTCTTCATCGGCGATGGGTTTGAGAAACGATTTATCGGCCAGCAGCGCATCGGCCTCGCCATTGCGCACTGCGGCTACGGTTTCTTCGGGGGTGGCGAATTCCAGCAAGGTCCAGCCCTGCTGCGCCACGAATGCCGCCTGAATGGTGCCGGTTTGCGCGGCCAGAACGCCGCCTGCCAGGTCAACATCGGCCGATTTGGCCAGATAAGCCGAGGGGTCGGGCTGGGTGTAGTTTTGGGTAAAGTCGATCACCTCGTCACGCTCGGCGGTGATGCTCATGCCGGCGATGATGGTGTCGTAGTTGCCCGACACCAGGTTGGGGATGATGCTGTCCCATTCGTTGGTGACCCATTCGCAGGTCAATTCGGCGCGCTTGCACAGCTCGTCGCCCAATTCGCGCTCGAAGCCATCAACTTCGCCTTTGTCGTTGATGAAGTTGTAGGGGGGGTAGGCGCCCTCGGTGCCCATGCGCACGGTTTTGCCGTGGCCGCCTGCAAAGGCCATGCTGGCCGACAGGGCCAGTGCGGTGGTGGTCAGGATAAGCTTTTTCATGTAGTGCTCCCTTGGTTGAACGGTAATCAGACGCGCTGTAGATGGCGCGCGTGATCAGGTTTGCAATGTCGCCGATAAAAAACCGCGCAGCCGCTCGGTGGCGGGATTGCCGAAAATTTCATCGGGTGTGCCTTGCTCTTCGATGCGGCCCTGATGCAGGAAAACCACCCTGTCGGAAATATCCGCAGCCATGCGCATATCATGCGTGACCACCAACATGGTTCGCCCCTCTTCGGCCAAAGATTTGATAACTTTTACAACCTCTTGCTCGAGCTCGGGGTCAAGGGCGCTGGTGGGTTCGTCAAACAGCAGCGCCTGCGGTTCCATGCACAGCGCGCGCGCGATTGCGGCGCGTTGTTGCTGGCCACCCGACAATTGCGCCGGAAAGGCATCGCATTTGTCGCCAATGCCCACCTTTTCCAGATATCCGCGCGCGGCCGCCTCGACCTGGTCGCGGGGGCGGCCCAAAACGGTGACAGGGGCCTCCATGACATTTTGCAAAATGCTCATATGCGACCACAGATTGAACTGCTGAAACACCATCGACAGATTGGTGCGAATGCGCAGCACCTGTGCCGGGTCGGCCGGCTGGCGGTTGCGCCCCTGGCCGTGCCAGCGCACCGCTTCGCCCTTGAACAAGATTTCGCCCTGCTGGCTGTCTTCCAGCAAATTGGCGCAGCGCAAAATTGTGGATTTGCCCGAGCCGGACGAGCCGATCAACGACACAACATCGCCGCGCCGTGCGGTGATGCTGACACCTTTGATGACCTCTAGATCACCATAGGCTTTGTGCAGATCGCGTATTTCAAGAACCGGGTCCAATGCTGCCACAGGGCCCCCAATGCCATGCGTGTTGAATTGATCGCGTAGTTGTGCCGAATTTTGCCCGCATTGCAAAGCATAAATTGCCAAAATTGCATGGGTTTTTAGCAAGCTGCCGCTTGGTTAAGCAGGCTGCGGGGGGCTGGGCAGGGCAATATCATAGGCGCTTTGGGGCAGGCTGTGAAAGCCGCAGATGCCCAAGATCTGGGCAATATCTGCGGGCAGCTGCGCCAGCGCCTCGGTGATGGCTGCGGCATAGGGCTGGGGCGGCTGGCCTTGCCGGGTGATCAGCGTCATGCCGGGGCTTGGGGCGGTGCGACCGATGATGCGCAGCTGATCTGTCAGCGCGCTTTGCCAGCGTTGCGCCATGCGCAGGGTAATGGCATCGGTTGCGGCCCAATCGGCACGCCCCTCGGCCACGGCCTGCAAGCTGGCCAAATGCGCGCCGGTTTTTGGGCCGGGCCGCAGCGCCAGCCCCTGGGCCGCAGCCCAGGCCTGTGGCGCGCCCCAGCCCGATTGCGATAACCCCTCGTTATAGGCAAAAACATAGCCTGCTTTGGCGCAATCCGTGGCGCTGGTGGCAGGGTCGTTTCGGCGCACAACGAAGTGGCTGTAATACTGGCCCGGGGGGCAATCGGGCAGGCCATAATCAAAACAGCCAATCCGTGTCACCCGGCCCTGAAACTGGGCGCGATAGGGCAGGTTGCAGATTTGGCCCAACACCAGATCCGGGCGGGCCCAGCCCTGCATATGGGGCGTGTCGAAATCCAGGCCATCGGGGGCGGGCAGGGCACGCGCGCGCAGCCCATCGCGGATGAGCGCCCAAAGCGCGCTATGGGCTGCGCGATTTTCGGGGCGCGCATACATGGGCAGGCTGGCGATCACCCTTTATCTGCCACCGATTGCCGGGCCAGCGCGCTGTCGCGGTCGCTGACGCCCAGCAGGCTGGACAAAAGCCGCAGCAGCGCGTCTTCTTCGGCCTCGCGCACACCATCGGCCAGCACCACCTGCCACAGCGCCTGGATCACACCCAGCCGTTCGTCATAGGGCACGCCCTCTTTGATGGCTTGGGTAAAGCGATGCATATCGGGGGCATCCGCCTCGAGCGTTTCTGCCTGCAGGCGCAGGGCTGTGGCCTCTTGTGCCCCCAGCCCGTAGCGGGTGGTTAAAATCTGCTCGATCCGGGCGATTTCGCTGGCGTCATAGGCGCCATCGGCGCGCGCCACGCGCACCAACAGCGCGGCCAGCGCGGTGCGCCCCTCGTCGGCCGACAGGGGCTGGGGTTGGGGGGCTGTTAACCGTGAAAGAAGCGATTTCAGCATCAGCGGCCCCCTGTAAAACCGTGCGTTTGCACCATGCAACGGCGATGCGATTTAGCCATCATAGCCCTCGACAATGACCATATCCGCCATGGAAATAGGGTCGCGCACAGCCTTGGCCCGCTGATAGGCCGGGCTGTCAAAACAGGCCAAAGCAGCCTCGTAGCTGGGAAATTCGATCACCACAGTGCGCCCCCGCGCCGCGCCCTCGCGCACGGTTTGCGGGCCACCCCGCACCAAGAACCGCGCGCCATATTCGGCAAAAGGCGCTGCATTCAGGCGTTTGTATTCCTCGTAAATCTGCGGGTCTTGCACATCGACATGTGCCACCCAATAGGCTTTTGGCATCTCGCCCCCTTGAATATCTGCAACAGTTGGGCGCCATCCTGCGCCCTGGGCGGGGCAGGGTCAAGCCGCCCAATCAGGGCTGGCTCTGGGCGCAAAATATCGTCGATGGCAATGCCGCCCGGATCGGTGTTGAGCACCAAGAAGCCAGCGATATCGGCCTGCCCGCCGGGGCGTTTCAGGGCAATATCATTCACCCCGGTCTGCAAGGCGATTGTGGCCTGCCCCAATAGCGCGCCGCGCCGGTTAAAGGCCAGAATGCGCAGCTGCCCCGGGGGCTGGCTGCGGGTGCCCAGCGGATCGGGGTAATCGGAATGCACCCGTAGCCCCACACCCGGGCTGTCACCCATAAAAAGCACCGCCAGCGCCCCTTCGCCACGCCCCGCCGCCACGGCCGCGCCCATCGGCCCCAGGGGAAAGGCCGCCACCGAACCAAAGCCGCGGTGATAGGCCAGCGCCACCCCTTGGCCCGGCGGATCGGCGCGCAGGCGCAGCGGGGCGCGGGCGGCCTGGGCTGTGGCATCATCAAACACCCCGCCTGCAATGTGCAGGGGCTGCTGTGCGATGCCGTCAAACCCTGCGCCCAGCCACAGCCCGTCAATCCTGAAAGGGTGGGAAAACACATGCCCGGGTTCGGGCCGCGGCGGCAGGCCGTTTAGCCGGGCGATACCGCCCATGTGGGTTTGCAATTGTGCAAAATCGGTTGGCTGCAGGCCCTGGTCTTGGGCGCAAACGGGCATGGGTGCCAGCAGCAGGGCCAGGCCCAGAGCGCCCAAAAGGGGCCGGGCGCGGTGGCCGCGCCCGATGCGTTTAAACCAGGCGCGAGGCATCCAAGGCTGCGCGCACGAAATCGGCAAACAGCGGGTGGGGCGCAAAGGGCTTTGATTTCAGCTCGGGGTGGAACTGCACGCCGATAAACCAGGGGTGATCTTGCCATTCCACGATTTCTGGCAGGCGCCCATCCGGCGACATGCCCGAGAAACACAAGCCCGCGCTTTCCAGCTTTTCGCGGTATTTGATATCTACCTCGTAGCGGTGGCGGTGGCGTTCATCGATGGCCGTGCCACCATAAACCTCGGCCACTTTCGAGCCGTCTTTCAGCACCGCGTCATAGGCACCAAGGCGCATGGTGCCGCCTTTGGCATCGTCGCTGCGGCGGGTTACTTTTTGGTTGCCCTGCACCCATTCCTTCAGGTGGTAGACCACCGGCTCGAACCGTTTTTTGCCGGCCTCATGGTCAAATTCCTCGGAACCCGCCGTGGCCAGGCCTGCCACGTTGCGCGCCGCCTCGATCACCGCCATCTGCATGCCAAGGCAAATGCCCAGATAGGGAATTTTGCGGGTGCGGGCGAATTCGGCCGCCTTGATCTTGCCCTCGGTGCCGCGTTCGCCAAACCCGCCCGGCACCAAGATGGCATGATAGCCCTCTAGATAGGGGGCGGCATCGGCCTGATCAAACACCTCGGCATCGACCCAAGCCACATTTACCTTTACCCGGTTGGCCATGCCGCCGTGGGTCAGCGCCTCTTTGATCGATTTATAGGCATCTTCCAGCTGGGTGTATTTGCCGACAATGGCGATGTTGACCTCGCCATCGGTGTTCAAGATGCGGTCATAGACATCTTCCCATTTCGACAGGTCTGGCCGCGGGGCAGGGCTGATGCCAAAGGCATCGAGCACCGCCTGATCCAGCCCTTCGCGGTGATAGGCCAATGGCGCCTCGTAGATCGAGCTAAGGTCATAGGCGGCCACCACGGCCTCTTTGCGCACGTTACAGAACAACGCGATTTTCTCGCGCTCTTTTTCGGGAATGGGCTGTTCCGAGCGACACACCAAGATATCGGGGGCAATGCCGATCGATTGCAGCTCTTTTACCGAATGCTGGGTGGGTTTTGTTTTCAGCTCGCCGCTGGCCGCCAGATAGGGCAGCAGGGTGAGATGCATGAAAATACACTGGCCGCGGGGGCGATCGTGGCTGAATTGGCGGATGGCCTCGAAAAAGGGCAGGCCTTCGATATCGCCGACGGTGCCGCCAATTTCACACAGCATGAAATCAACTTCATCATCGCCCACGGCCAAGAAATCTTTGATCTCGTTGGTGACATGCGGCACCACCTGAATGGTTTTGCCCAAATAATCGCCGCGCCGCTCTTTTTCCAGAACGTTGGAATAGATGCGCCCGGAACTGACCGAGTCGCTCATGCGGGCGGGCACGCCGGTGAAACGTTCGTAATGGCCCAAATCCAAATCGGTTTCGGCGCCATCGTCGGTCACAAACACCTCGCCATGTTCAAAGGGCGACATCGTGCCGGGATCGACGTTGAGATAGGGGTCAAGCTTGCGCAGGCGCACGCTGAAACCGCGTGCTTGCAACAATGCACCCAATGCCGCCGATGCAAGGCCCTTGCCCAGCGAGGATACAACGCCGCCCGTGATAAAGATATAGCGTGCCATGCAGTGGCAATCTCCCGTGAATGTCGCAAATGTGAAGCGCCCGCCTGGCAGGTTAAAGCCACAGCATCACGGGATTAAAGAAATAGCGGATTCGCAAACCAAGTGCAAGCCGACCGCAAGATGCTGTTGCAGGCGGCATGGTCTGCCCTAAAACTTGTGTGTTCTGCGGGTTAGTCGGCCTTTGGAACCAGCGGCGCGTCGTCACCGGCGGTGGGTGGCAACAGGCTGTCGCCCGCGGGCAGGGCCGGTGCCGCTGGTGCGTCGGCCTTGCGGCTGGGCTGGTTGCCGATACGGTCCAGCACCGACGATCCGGCTGATTTCTCTGCCGCAATCACCGTCAATGTCAGCGAGGTCACGATAAAGGCTGCGGCCAAAAACCACGTGGCCTTGCCCAGTGCCGTGGCAGCTGCGCGGCCCGAAATGGCGCCGCCGCCCCCGCCCATGCCCAGCCCGCCACCTTCCGAGCGCTGCATCAGCACGATCCCGATAAGCGCAAGCGCCAGCAGCAGGTGGATGATAAGAACAACGTTTTCCATGGGGCCTCGGCTTGGGCTATCTTGTTTCAGCGGGGTATGTAAGGATGTTTGGCCTTGGGGGCAAGCCGTTCTTCATGCGCAAAGCTGTGTTGGTGGCTGTCTGAAAATTCTGGACAGGGCTGCGGGCCTGTTTCATCATGCGTTTATGCCACATGACCATCACGATCACGATCACGACCACCCCCATGCCCTGCTGCCGCCCGACCCGGCGCTGCGGGTAAAAGCGCTGGAAAGCTTGTTAACCCAAAAGGGGTTGATCGACCCGGCCGCGTTGGATGCGATCATTGATACCTATGAAAACAAAATTGGCCCCAAAAATGGCGCGCATGTTGTGGCGCGCGCATGGGCTGATCCTGATTTCAAACACGCGCTTTTGGAAGATGCCACCGCGGTTGTGGCCGACTTGGGGTTTTACGGCCGCCAGGGCGAGCATATCGTCGTGGTCGAAAACACCCCCGATGTGCATAATATGATCGTGTGCACGCTGTGCAGCTGTTATCCATGGCCGCTGCTGGGGATCCCGCCTGCATGGTATAAATCCGACGCCTATCGCGCCCGCGCCGTGCGCGAGCCGCGTCAGGTGCTGGCTGAATTTGGCCTGCATTTGCCCGAAAAAACCCGCGTCAGGGTGTGGGATTCGACCGCCGAAATCCGCTATCTGGTGCTGCCCATGCGCCCGGCAGGCACCGATGGGCTGGGCCTGCAGGCGCTGACCGATCTGGTAACGCGCGACAGTATGGTGGGCACCGGCCTGCCGCTGAGCCCGGCATGAGCCGCATTCACGATATGGGCGGGCGGCTGGGCTATGGCCCGGTGCAGCCCACGCTTGATGCGGCGGTATTTGCCCAAGATTGGCACGCGCGGGCGCTGGCCGTCACATTGGCTGCGGGCGCCTTGGGGCAATGGAACCTTGATATGATGCGCCATGCCCGCGAATGCCTGTGGCCCGGCGATTATATGCGCTTTGGCTATTACGAGAAATGGCTGGCCGCTTTGGCCGATATGCTGGTGGCGCAGGGGTTGGTTTCTACCCAAGAGCTGCGCACAGGCCAGGCCCAGGGCCCCAGCCCCCTGGCCGCGCGCCGCCTGTCTGCGGCGGCGGTCGGGCCTGCCTTGGCGCGGGGGGCGCCCACGCAGCGGCACACCACAGGGCCCAGCCCCTGGCCCGTTGGGGCCCGCGTGCGCACCTTGCTGCCTGCGCGCAACATGCGTGTGGCGGGCGGGCACACGCGCTTGCCGGCCTATTTGGCGGGTAAACCTGGGCGCGTGCTGATGCAGCATGGCAGCCATATCTTACCCGACAGCCATGCCCATGGCCTGGGCGAGGCGCCCGAGCCGCTTTACACCGTGGTCTTTGACGCAGCCGAGGTGTGGGGCCAGCCCGAGCGCGCAGGCGATGAAATTACCGCCGATGTGTGGCACAGCTATTTGGCCCCAGAATGACCCAAGACACAGGTTTCACCCAGGCAGATATGCCGCCCGAGCCGGTTTTTGCCCAGCCATGGCACGCGCAGATTTTTGCGCTGACTGTGCATTTGCACGAAAAGGGGCTGTTTACCTGGCCCGATTGGGCGGCGCGGTTTGGCGCCACCTTGGCCCGGCACGGGCTGGCGCGCAGCCTGGATGGCGGCGACGACTATTTTGTCGCATGGCTGGAGACGCTGGAAAGCTGGCTGGCCGAGGCGGCGCTGGCCCACCCAGATCAGCTAGAGGCGCTGCGCGCTGCATGGCAGGCGGCGTATCTGTCTACCCCCCATGGCGCGCCTGTTCACCTGCCCGCGGGCGCCCTGGCCGATAGCTGCGCATCGTGAATTATCGCGCCCCTTTTATGGGGGGGCGGGGCGAGAGGTGAATTTCCGGTTTCGCTGGCGCGCGGGCGTCGTTATACGGTCACGGGTTTCAGCCGTCAGGAAGGATCTTTGACATGGCAAATGTTGTGGTCGTGGGCGCTCAATGGGGCGACGAAGGCAAGGGCAAGCTGGTTGATTGGCTGTCCGAGCGCGCCGATGTGATCTGCCGCTTTCAGGGTGGGCATAATGCGGGCCACACGCTGGTTATTGATGGCAAAGTATACAAGCTGAACGCGCTGCCCTCGGGTGTGGTGCGGGGCGGCAAACTGTCGGTCATCGGCAATGGCGTGGTGCTGGACCCCTGGCACCTGGTGCAGGAAATCGCCAAAATTCAGGCGGAAGGTGTTGAAATTTCACCACAAACCCTGATGATCGCGGAAAACACGCCGTTGATTTTGCCGATCCATGGCGAATTGGACCGTGCCCGCGAAGAAGCGGCCAGCAGTGGCACCAAGATCGGCACAACCGGGCGCGGCATTGGCCCGGCTTACGAAGATAAAGTGGGCCGGCGCGCCGTGCGCGTGGCCGATTTGGCCGACGAGCAAACCCTGATCGCGCGGGTCGATCGCGCGCTGCAGCACCATGACCCGCTGCGCCGTGGTTTGGGAATCGATCCGGTCGATCGCGATGCGCTGATCGCGCAGCTGAAAGAGATTGCGCCGCAGATTTTGCCCTATGCCGCCCCCGTGTGGAAGGTGCTGATGGAAAAGCGCAAGGCGGGCAAACGGATTTTGTTCGAGGGTGCCCAAGGGGCGCTGCTAGACATCGATTTTGGCACATATCCCTTTGTGACCTCGTCGAATGTGATTGCCGGGCAGGCGGCAACGGGCGTGGGCATGGGGCCAGGCTCGATCGATTATGTTTTGGGGATCGTAAAGGCCTATACCACCCGCGTGGGCGAGGGGCCGTTCCCGACCGAGCTGTTTGACGAAGACGGCAACCGCCTTGGCACCCGCGGGCACGAATTTGGCACCGTCACCGGGCGCAAGCGCCGCTGTGGCTGGTTTGATGCCGCCTTGGTGCGCCAAACCTGTGCCACATCGGGGGTGAATGGCATTGCGCTGACCAAGCTGGATGTGCTCGATGGGTTTGAAACCCTGAAAATCTGTGTGGGTTACGAGCTGGATGGCACACGGCTGGATTACCTGCCAATGGCCGCCGAGGCGCAGGTGCGCTGTGTGCCCATTTACGAGGAAATGGAAGGGTGGTCCGAATCGACCGAAGGGGCGCGCTCGTGGGCGGACCTGCCGGCCAATGCCATTAAATATGTGCGCCGCGTGGAAGAGTTGATCGAATGCCCCGTTGCGCTACTTTCTACCTCGCCAGAACGGGATGACACAATTTTGGTCACCGACCCGTTCGCAGATTGATACACAAGGTATAGCGGGGCAGGGCGGTATGGCACTCAGCTACAAGGCGCGCAGACGGTGGGCATTGGTGATTTTGCTGATTGGCATGCCCGCCTATATCGTTGCCGCTGTCAGCGTGGTGAATATGATCGAGCGCCCCTCGATCTGGGTCGAGCTGCTGGTTTATGTGGCGCTGGGCATCGTTTGGGCGCTGCCGTTTAAATTTATCTTTCGTGGGGTTGGCCAAGCCGACCCCGACGCCCCAGAACCCGGCGACACCCACCCGCATAACTAGAAAATTCGCCCAAAAGGCGTTTTGCGGCACCGCTTTGGTGGGGGCTGGCCGTGGGACTAGCCCGCGCGCGCGCTGCGCGGGCGGAAACTGGTTTGCGATGATACGGCAAAGCGGCCATTGGGCATTTTGCGCAAGCGGCCCTGGCGCAGCAATGTGCCCAGGCTGCGCATGCCGTCTTCGCGGCTGAAATCATGGCCCAATGCGTTGCGCGCATGGGCCAGCAATTGCGGGCGGGTAAAGGCCTCGAGCCCCTCGATATCGGCCATATAGGCGGCTGCGGCTTCTAAAATTTCGGCCAGGCTGGTGGCACCGGACTGATCGACAAAATCCACAAAATCCGGTGCATTTTCCACAGCTTTTGCTGCGATCTGCGGGGTTGGTGCCGGCACCTGCACCCGGCGTGGGCGCACCAGCGTGCTGTCTGCGGGCGATGGGCTGGCAGGCCTTGGCGCTGCTTGGGTATCGACGCGCTGTTCGGCCACCAGGCGCAAAGGCGCGGCCTGGGTGGTGCTGGCCGATTGCGCGGCCATCATCGCATCGCCCAAGCTAAGGGGTGGCTTTTGGGCGGGCACCGGGCGCACCACATCGGCCAGATCGGCGCGATAGGCCGCGCCAGTGCCGTCGGGGCGCGGTGCGGTGCCGGCGGCAATATCGGCGCGGGTGGCGGCCACGGCTGCGCGCAAATGCGCAATCGCTTTGTGGCGGTTGGCGGTGTCGGGCTGGCCCATTTCCTTATCGGTTTTTGCCAAAAGCCGCTGCATATCGGCATCGGTGCCGGCCTGCGACAGCCGCGGCTGCGGGTTTGGTGCTGCGGGGGGCAGATCTGCAAATAGCGCGTTATCTTCGATATCAGCAATGTTGTCTGCCGTGTCCGCGCTGGCATCTTGCGCGCCTTCGTCGCTGGCCAGGGCGCTTTCAAGCTCGGCCTCGATTTCGGCCAGTTCGCGGCGCAATTCTGCCTCGTCTTCTGCGGGCAACGAGCTGGCCATCCCGCCCGCCTCGTCCCCCTCTGCAGCGGTTTCGGGGGCCCATAGGCTGGGGCTGTCTTCGCTGTCGTCTTCGTCATCGATCGGCTCTAACCGGCCGGCGGCCAATGCGGCCTCGAAATCGGCGCGGCGCATTTTCATCACGCGCGGGCCTGGCGCTGCATCATGCAAGGGCTGTGCTGTGTCGGAGTCGTCTTCGTCGAATGTTTCGATTTCGATCATGTCCTCGTCATGATCACTTTCAGGCCCCGCCGCAGCCGTGGCGCTGGCAGGCGCCAATGTGGCTGCGGCGTCGGGCCCTGCCCCTTGGGCTGTGTCGCGGTCGAGCAGACCCGCGCCATCAACCCCATCCGCATGCAGCGGGTTGGGGGGCGTTGGCGGCTGGGCATCAGAATGTGCGCCAAGGCCGGCCATGGTGTTTTCGGTGGTGTTTTCG
>CAJXSO010000058.1 GCA_913061505.1 uncultured Lutimaribacter sp. | reverse complement strand
GCGGCCACGGCCCGCAGCAAACGCGCACGCGCCGGCGGTATCGCGGCAATTTCCAGCCCGGTGAACACATGCAAAGTGTTCATCTGCCCATCCACCACCGCATGATCGCTGACCCAGCCCCCCATCAACAGATAGGTGCGCAGCAAGGGGGGCATGCGGCGCATGGCCTCTTTGGCATCGGGCAGGTATTGCGCCAGGCGGCTAAAGCGAAAAACCCGCGGCGCCTTGACCTTTGGTAGCCAGCGCTTGGGCGCCACATGGCGGGCCCGCAGCATGGCAAAAGCATCGCGGTATTGGGCCGCTTCGGTGCCATGAAACGAGGCGCAACCAAACAGCATTTGCACGCCCTGCTGATCGACAATGCCCGTCAGCGCCCCCCAGGCCACACGCAAGATATCGGGGTCTTTATAGGCGGGATGAATGCAAAACCGGCCCATTTCGGCCATCGGTCCCGCAAATTGCGTAAGGCCGGACAGGTTATAATATTGCGCCGAATAGCTGGTGCCAATCGCCCCGCCATTGGGCAAGGCCAACAGCCGAAACACGCAAACCAAGGCGCCATCGCGGCGATCTTCTACCAATATATGCTGGCAAATGTCGTCAAATTCATCACAATCCAGCCCAGCCACCCCGTGAAAGCACAGGTGCCTCAGGCCTTGGGCGGCCGCAATATCGGCAGGGCCATCGGCAAGGCGCACGCGGTAGCGCCCTTTGGTGAAAACTGGCATTTGCATCTCCGGGCTTTGGGCCGCTTGCCCGACACCGGGCGCAGCGCCCTGATAGGGCGCGCCTGTGTCGTTGCTATGACGGTGCGGCCCGGCCACCGGAAATGCCTTAGTTTTGCGCCAGGGCGCCCGCTGGGTTGAAATTGCCCAAATTGCGCAACAGCTGGCGCAGCAGCCCGTTATTTTGCACCGAGTTATCCGTGACACGGCGCGCCAATGGCACAACCTGGCCATCTTCCAGCCCAAAACGCTCGACATTGCGCAGCACACCTGCGCTGTCAAAGCTTAGCGCCACAACCTCGCGCTCGATCACGGTGGGGGCATAAAACATCTCGTTTCTGACCCGGCTTTGCACGTAGAAAAACACGTCGCTGTTCAGCACCCCGCCAAAGCCCGGCGCGCCCACCGCCTCGATCACGCTATCGCGGGTGTCTTTGCCCAGCTCCAATGCGGCCAGCTCGTCTTCGCTGGGCACATAGCCGTGATTTCTGTAAGTGGCTGTACACCCGACAAGGACGATCAGACAAAGTATCGCACCGATTTTGCGCAACGTGGACGCCCCCCTTGCTTTGGCTTTGCGTGCCTAATATCCCGATTATAGAAGGATCCAGCCGGGTTCAAGAATGGAAGCACATTATGACACAAACCCAATTGCGCGTGGCAGAATTGCCCAAAAACCGCCCCGTCGCGTTTTCCTTGCGCCCTGATGCGGCTGAAAACAGCACTATCGCCACACAGCTGGGGCTGTTGGGGCTGCGCAAACTGTCGTTCAAAGGCACGCTGCACCCCGCCGGCAAAAGCGACTGGCGCCTCGAGGCGCAGCTGGGCGCCACGGTGGTGCAGCCCTGCGTTGTCACGCTTGGTCCTGTCACCACCCGGCTGGACGAGCCGGTTGTGCGGCAATTTCTGGCCAAAATGCCCGAAACCCCCGAGGGCGAGGAGATCGAGCTGGAAGACGAAACCATCGATGCCCTGCCCGCGGTGATTGACCTGAGCGAGGTGATGATCGAATCCCTTGCGCTGGCCTTGCCGCTTTATCCACGCCAAGATGGCGCAGGGTTTGGCCAGCTTAGCACCACCGAACCGGGGGCCACACCGCTGAGCGATGAGGATGTGAAACCCTTTGCAGCCCTTGCTGCGTTGAAAGATAAACTGGAAAAAGGCCAGTAAGCGGGCTTTTTTACCAAAGGCAAAAAACCGCTTGCGCATTGCCGAAATCAAAGTATTTTCCGGCCTTCATCGGATTCAGGGTTGGACACACGGGCAGTGCTCTTGTATGTGCCCCACACCCCCTTGTGAAACAGGCGCTTGACGCCACAGGAATTGAGGTTGCGACATGGCCGTCCAACAGAACAAAGTTTCGAAATCGCGCCGCAACAACCGCCGCGCCCATGATGCGCTGGTTGCTGCAAACCCGAACGAGTGCCCCAACTGCGGCGAGCTGAAGCGCCCCCACCACGTATGTGGTGCCTGCGGCCACTATGCCGATCGCGAAGTCGTGGCAGCTGCTGACGAAGTCGATCTGGACGAAGACGCAGCCTGATTTTTCGGTGACGGGCACCGGCATGAAACCTCTGGGCGATCAAAGCAATCAGAGCTTGGGCCGGATCGTTATTTCCGTTGACGCCATGGGTGGCGACCGTGGGCCGGCGACTGTTGTCGCCGGTATTTCACGTTCGGCCAAGGAAAACCCAGATATCGCCTTTCTGCTGCATGGGCCGAAAGACGAGCTGGAAAAGCTGGTTGCAAAGCGCCCCCATCTGGCTGGGCGCTGCGAAATCCGCGATGCCAGCGACGTGGTGCATATGGAAGACAAGCCCAGCCATGTGATGCGTCACGGGCAGGACACATCGATGTGGTCGGCGCTCGACGCGGTGCGCAATGGCGAGGCCACAGTATGCGTTTCGTGTGGCAATACCGGCGCCTTGATGCTGCTATCGATGGTGCGTTTGCGCAAATTGCCGGGTGTCATTCGCCCGGCCATTGCCGTTTTGTGGCCCTCGCGCAACCCCCAAGGGTTTAACGTGATGCTGGACGTGGGCGCCGACATTCGCGCCGACGAGCAAGATTTGCTGCGCTATGCGGTGATGGGGGCATCTTATGCGCGCAACGGCCTGTCCATCGCCCGCCCCCGCATTGGCCTGCTCAATGTCGGCACCGAAGAGCACAAAGGCCGCGCCGAGCTGAAAGCCGCCCACGACCTGATCGCCGCCCATGCCGACAAAGCCGCCTATGATTTTGTGGGCTTTGTCGAGGGGGGCGATATACCGGGCAATCGCTGCGATGTGATCATCACCGATGGGTTCACCGGCAATATCGCGCTTAAAACCGGCGAGGGCACGGCCAGCCTGATTGGCGATTTGCTGAAAGAGGCTTTTGCCTTTTCGTTTTTGTCAAAATTTGCCGCGCTCTTGGCGCTTGGCTCGCTGAGCCGGCTCAAAAAACGCATCGATCCGCGCCGTGTGAACGGTGGGGTGTTTTTGGGGCTGAACGGCACGGTGGTCAAATCGCATGGCTCGGCCGATGCAACCGGCGTTGCTGCGGCGGTTGGTTTGGCGTTCCGCTTGGCACAAAACGATTTTTCCGACAAGATCGCCGCACGCCTGGCATTGGCAACCGCCCAGATCGAAGCCGAGGCAGGGACGGAAGGACAAACACTATGACGATACGCGCCGTGGTTCGTGGGGTTGGCCACTACCTGCCGGAACGGGTGGTGCCAAACAGCGAATTCGAAGCCTCGCTGGATACCAGCGACGAATGGATCAAGGCGCGCTCGGGCATTGAACGGCGGCATTTCGCAGCCCCAGGCGAAACCACATCTGATCTGGCCACCCATGCCGCGCGCGCGGCCCTGGCCCATGCCGGGCTGCAGGCCGATGATATTGATGCCATCATCGTGGCCACCTCGACCGCCGATCTTACCTTTCCTTCGGCGGCAACCATGGTGCAGGCCAATCTGGGCATGACCCGTGGCTTTGCCTTTGATGTGCAGGCGGTCTGTGCGGGGTTTGTCTTTGCCCTAACCAACGCCAACGCGCTGATCGTATCGGGGCAGGCGCAGCGGGTGCTGGTGATTGGCGCGGAAACGTTCTCGCGCATTATGGATTGGCAAGACCGCACAACTTGCGTGCTGTTTGGCGATGGCGCAGGCGCATTGATTCTCGAGGCCCAGCAGGGCCAAGGCGATGTAACCGATCGCGGCATTCTGGCGACAGATCTAAATTCCGATGGCCGCCACCGCGATATTTTATATGTCGATGGCGGCGTATCCACCCAAAGCACCGGCTTTTTGCGGATGGAAGGCAAAGAAGTGTTCCGCCACGCCATCGAAAAACTGGCCGCCACCGCCCATACCGCGCTGGAAAAGGCCGGGCTGCAAGACAGCGATGTCGATTGGATCGTGCCGCATCAGGCCAATATCCGTATCATCCAGGGCACTGCCAAAAAGATGGGCCTGCCGATGGATCGGGTGGTGGTGACGGTGCAAGACCATGGCAATACATCGGCTGCATCGATTCCTCTGGCGCTATCGGTTGGGGTGGCGCGTGGCCAGATCAAACCGAATGATTTGCTGGTCACCGAGGCTATCGGCGGCGGTTTGGCCTGGGGTGCGGTGGTTCTGCGCTGGTAGCGCGGCAAAATCCCCACACCGCAGGCACCCGACCAAGCCATTGATATTGACTCGCAAATTGCCCTGCCCCATTGTTTTGTGAAATTCTTAGGGGGACGGAAGATGAGTGAGAAAACGCTGACGCGGATGGATCTAAGCGAAGCCATTTACCGCGATGTTGGCCTGTCGCGCAACGACGCCAGCCAATTGGTCGAGTCGGTTTTGCAGCATATGTCCGATGCGCTGGTGCGCGGCGAGCAGGTCAAAATCTCGTCCTTTGGCACATTCTCGGTGCGCGACAAAGCCGCCCGTGTGGGCCGCAACCCGAAAACCGGCACCGAAGTTCCCATCGAACCGCGCCGCGTGCTTACCTTTCGCCCCTCTCATCTGATGAAAGATCGCGTCGCCGCAGGTAACAAGGCCTAAGCCAAGGAGAGCGGCATGTCCAAGGCACCAGATGCGTTTCGCACCATCAGCGAAGTGGCCGAATGGCTTGAAAAGCCAACGCATGTGCTGCGCTTCTGGGAAAGCAAGTTTCCACAGGTCAAACCGGTGAAACGCGCGGGCGGGCGGCGCTATTACCGCCCCGACGACATGCAGTTGCTGGGTGGTATCAAAACCTTGCTGCATGATGATGGGATGACCATCAAAGGCGTGCAAAAACTGTTGCGCGAACAGGGCATTAAACACGTCAGCGCCTTTTCACCGCCGCTTGATGATGCGCCCTTGCCCCCGCAATTGGTGCAAGACGAGGCCGCCGCCGCCCTGGCCGAAGAAGATACCAGCCTGGCCATCACCACCAGCGGCGAAGACACGGTGGTGCCCTTTCACCGCGAAACTGCGGCGCAAAAACCCGCAGAGCCAGATCAAACCGACGATCAGCTGCAGCTGTTTCCATTGCCCGAGGCCACAGCGCCACCATCCGGCCCGGCACCCGCCCCCGCGGCACGTAGCGCCCCCGCAGAGGGCCTAGAGCCCGGCACCAAAGCCGAAACAGAGGCGGCGGCAAAGGGTGAGGCAGAGGCAGAGGCAGCGGCGGAACCTGGCGCTGCAGCCCCCCCTGCCCCGTTGCAGGATCTGCCAGAAATCCCCGATATAGATGCCATCACAGCCGCCCCCGGCCTGCTTGGCCAGGCCTTGCAGGCCCGCGCCCCCCTGCCAGCAGCGGCACGCGCTGGGTTGCAACAGGCCCTGCACGATCTGGCGGCGCTGCGCGCGCGTATGGGCGCCGATGCATCGGCCGAAAAAGACCTGCAATAATCGGCGCTTTCGCCCTTGCCCCCGTTCTGAAAATCAGTATGAAGGCCCCATGTCGGGCTATAGCGCAGCCTGGTAGCGCGTCCGTCTGGGGGACGGAAGGTCGCAGGTTCGAGTCCTGCTAGCCCGACCATTACCGACATATCAGCACCACCCTATCCGCACCGGCATTGCCGGTGTGCGGGGGTTGCTTTTTTGGGCAAAACTCCTGCAAAA
The DNA here is from genome assembly GCA_913061505.1 of uncultured Lutimaribacter sp. Classification (GTDB taxonomy): domain Bacteria; phylum Pseudomonadota; class Alphaproteobacteria; order Rhodobacterales; family Rhodobacteraceae; genus CAJXSO01. Next base: position 7,568 of record CAJXSO010000058.1, on the reverse strand, counting down.
GGGTGCAGTTACATCAGGGGGGTGCCATGACGGGCGTTCTTGCCAGCCAGCAAATCATTGCCATGTGTGAAACCGGGGAAATCATCCCGCAGGCCCCTTTGGCGCCCACACAGGTTCAACCCGCCAGCCTAGATCTGCGCTTGGGCAGCGTGGCCTATCGCATTCGCGCCTCGTTCCTGGCGGGCAAGGGGCGCAAGGTGGCCGATCGCTTGCAGGCCTTTGAAATGCACCGCGTTGATCTGTCAAACGGGGCGGTTTTGGAAAAGGGCTGCGTGTATCTGGTGCCTTTGCAAGAAACGCTGGCCCTGCCCGCCCATGTGCAGGCGGTGGCCAACGCCAAAAGCTCGACCGGGCGGCTTGATTTGCTGACGCGTGTCATCACCGATGGCGGGGTGGAATTTGATCGCATCCCCGCAGGCTATCACGGCCCCCTATATGCCGAAATCTGCCCGCGCAGCTTTTCGGTTTTGGTGCGCCCCGGCATGCGGCTGAACCAGATCCGCTTTCGCCAGGGCCAAGCCGTGCTGAGCGATGCAGACTTACGCGCCCTGCACAGCAGCGATCGTTTGGTGAATGGCGATGCCCTTATTCAAGACGGTTTGGGGTTTTCCGTTGATCTGAACCCCGGCACAGGCAGCTTGGTGGGCTATCGGGCAAAGCCCCATACAGGCGTGATCGATCTGGACAGAATCGGCGCCTATGCGCCGCGCGATTTCTGGGAAGAGGTGCACAGCACCGATGGCCAGATCATTCTAGATCCCGGTGCCTTTTACATTCTGGTCAGCCGCGAGGCCGTGCATATCCCCCCCGCCTATGCGGCGGAAATGGCGCCTTATCTGGCGATGGTGGGTGAATTTCGGGTGCATTACGCGGGCTTTTTTGACCCAGGCTTTGGCCATGATGCCGCCGGCGGCGCCGGGTCGCGCGGGGTGCTAGAGGTGCGATGCCACGAAGCGCCCTTTGTGCTGGAACATGGCCAGGTGGTGGGCCGGCTGGTATACGAGCGCATGGCCGAGCTGCCACAGCAGCTTTATGGCAGCGGCATCGCCTCGAATTACCAGGGCCAAGGGCTGAAGCTGTCAAAGCATTTCAAGGCCGATTAAAACCGCCCCGCCTGGCGGCTGCTGCGGGCCGCCATTTTGGCAGCGCGCGCTGCATTCTTGGCGCCTGGCACCGGGGGGCTGCCTGGTTTGGTGCGCGCAGCGCCCCCACGGCGCGCCAAAGCATTGATGCCCGCATTCACGCCCTTATTCAGCAGTTTGCGCATAACCAGGCGCATCACCATATTCATGATTTGTGTCATATTCATACCGAAACCCCTTTGGCACACACCCACCGATCTTTGCCCATAATAGTGGTCTTTTCAGGGCAACGCCCTCACGCTTGCGTGAAAGGCCAAGACATAGCAGCAAACACAGGCCCAAAGGCGCTTAATCTTCGAACAGTTCTGTTTGGCCTTCCAGCGCGTCGCTGTCTTCATCAGCCCCGTCGCTGGCGCCCACGCCCGGTATCATGCCCGATGGCAGGCGGTTATCCAACAGGCCAGCGGCACGCAATTCTTTCAGGCCAGGCAGGTCGCGGGCCGATTCCAAACCGAAATGATCCAAAAATTCTTGCGTCACGACAAATGTCACCGGGCGGCCCGGTGTCATGCGGCGGCGGCCAAAGCGGATCCATTCCATTTCAAGCAGCTGGTCCACCGTGCCCCGGCTGACCGCGACACCGCGAATTTCCTCGATCTCGGCGCGGGTGACGGGCTGGTGATAGGCGATGATCGCCAGCGTTTCGATGGCAGCGCGGCTTAGCTTGCGGGTTTCCACCGTTTCTTTTTGCATCAAAAACCCAAGATCGGGTGCCGTGCGCATCGCCCATGCATCGCCCACCTTTACCACCCTTACGCCCCGCCCCTCGTAGCGTTTGCGCAGATGCACCAGCGCCTCGGCCGCATCGCAGCCATGGGGCATGCGATCGTTCAGCTCTTTCACGCTGACAGGTTCGGTGCTGGCAAATAATATCGCCTCGACCATGCGCTCTTGCTCGGCCATGACAGGCGCCTCGAAAAGGCTTTGTTCATGGGGGTCGGGCCCAGGCTGTGCCACCGTTTCGGGGCTGTTTTCATCATGCTCAGCCATCTCTGCCCTCTCTTTTTCGCAGTTGAATGGGGGCGAATGTATCGCTTTGGCGCAGTTCCACCTTGCCCTCTTTGGCCAGTTCCAGCGAGGCGGCAAAGGTGGCGGCCGTGGCCGAGCGGCGGCGCACCGGATCGGCCGACCAGCCATCGGGCAGATAGGTTTCCAGATCGGTCCATTTGCCGGCAAAGCCGATCAGCCCACGCATCCGCCCCAGCGCCTCTTCCATGGTGAAAACAGAATCGCGATCCATCACAAAGGGGCGAAATTCATCGCGCGTGCGAATGCGGCTATAGGCCTGCATCAATTCCAACAACGTGGCGCTGTAGGTTATCTTGCGCACCCTTTCCACGGTTTCAGGCAGCCCGCGCACGAAAAAATCGCGCCCGCGCTGGTCGCGCGCCATCAGGCGGGCGGCGGCGTCGCGCATGGCCTGCAGCCGCTCTAGCTGAAAGGCCAGATGCGCGGCCAGCTCTTCGCCGCTGGGGCCCTCTTCGGTGGGGTCGGGCGGCAGCAGCAGGCGCGATTTCAAAAACGCCAGCCATGCGGCCATCACCAGATAATCCGCCGCCAATTCCAGCCGCAGCGCCTTGGCCCGCTCGACAAAGGCCAGATATTGCTGGGCCAAATGCAAAATCGAGATTTTGCGCAGATCCACCTTTTGCGTGCGCCCCAAGGTCAGCAGCAAATCCAGCGGGCCTTCGAAACCATCGACATCGACAATCAGCGCCTCGGCGGCCAGGCGTTCGGCCACCGACATCTCTTGGCCGGTCTCAGCGGTTTGGAATAAATCGTCGTCAGACATGCGGGCGCCCGTTCAATAGCGCCCCCAGCTTGGCCTCAAGGGCGCAGATGTCAACCTCGGTGGGTGTTTTGCGCTGTGCAAGCGCCCGTTCAGCCCGCGCTTGGCCTGGCGCATCCATCAGCCCGGCGGCATCGGCCACGGCGCGGCGCTCGTCCAGGGTGCCATTGCAATGCAGCACGATATCACAGCCAGCCGCCCGCGCCTGTTGGGCCAGATCTGCCAAACTGCCGCTGAGCGCCTTCATGGCGATGTCATCGGTCATGATCAGCCCGTCAAAACCGATATCTTGCCGGATCACCTGCATCATCGGCGCCGATAGCGTGGCGGGCTGGTCGTGGATCTGGGCATAGACCAGATGCGCCGTCATCCCCATGGGCAGATCATTCAGGGCCTTGAAGGGGGCAAAATCTGTGGCGATCAGATCGGCATGGCTGGCATCGACCACGGGCAGCGCAAAATGGCTATCCACCTGTGCGCGGCCATGGCCGGGGATATGTTTCAAAACCGGCAACACACCGCCATCCAGCAAGCCATCCGCCACAGCCCGGCCCATCTGCGCCACGGTTGCAGGGGTGTTGCCATAACAGCGGTTCAGCAAAAAGGGGTGGGTGTGGGGCGTGGCCACATCAACCATGGGCGCGCAATTGCTGTCGATGCCCAGATCGCGCAATTCATGCGCAATGATACGGTAGCGCAGATACATCGCCTCGCGCGCCTGATCGCCCGCACGCGCCACATGTTCTAGCGGGGGCAGCCATTCGCGCCAAAGCGGCGCCCGCAGGCGCTGCACGCGCCCGCCCTCTTGATCGATGGTGATCGGGGCATCGCGCCCCACTGCCTGGCGCAATTCATCGCATAGGGCGCGCAGCTGATCGGGGGTGTCGATATTGCGGGCAAACAAAATAAACCCAAATGGGTTTGCCTGTGCGAAAAACGCCTTTTCCTGCGCCGTCAGGCGCAGCCCCTCGGCATCAAGGATGGTGGCCCCAAACGGCGCGCCCATCAGCGTGTGACCACGGGAATGCAATCGGTGCGTTCAGCCACGAAGGCCGCGCAAAAGCGGCGCGCATCGTTCAAATCGTCAAAGCCCATGGCGCGCAGGCGGTAAAATGTGCGCCCGCCCGATTGCGCCTCTTGGATCACGCGATTTTTGCCAACCATGTAATCGCCAAAACGCAACTCTAGGCGCTGCCATTCGGCGCGGGCCTGATCGGGGCTGTCAAACGCCCCAAGCTGCGCCAAACGCGTGCCCAGCGGCACATTTTCGGGGGCAATTTCACGCGGGCCGCTGGTGGCGGTGGCCAAGGCCAGGCGCACGGCATTTTCCACCGCATCATCGGTGACGCTGACCCGCGAAACCAGCCCATTGGGGCGCGCCACGGGGCGCAGCGACGTGGCCAAACCGCCAAGCCGCCCAGCCAGTGGCTGGCCCGCTTCTGCCGCCTCAGCTGGGGCATCAGCGGCACTGTTGTCCCGTTCAAAAGGCGTGGCATCGCGGCTGAGCTGTTCGACCAGTTGGGCCACATCGGCATCAGCTGCGGCGGCAACTGCAGCTGTGGGACGGGGCGCATCGTTGGTTAAGGCCACCGGCTGCGACTGCGACTGCGCTGGTGCGGGTGCTGCACGCGCGGCCAATGCCTGGGCCGCCAGATCGCCCAAGGGGGCATCCTCGTCATCCAGGCTGATGGGTGGCGGGGCGAGAACCAAACGCTGGGCCGGGGCGGCAGCGGCGCCCTCGGCTGCCACAGCGTTCACCGCCAGCCCTTGGTTTTGCGCCAAACGCCCGCCGGGATCCGCCGGTTGCACCCGCATCGGCCCCTCGATGGCGCGCACCACCGGCACACCGCTGACATCGCGCACCATCAGCTTATAGCCCCAAACGCCAATGCCCAATGTCAGCGCCAGCGAAAGCGAGGCGCCCACAACATAGCTAAAGGAAAACCGCGGCGATGCCTGCGCATAGCCGTAATTTTGCGTGGGGATGCCCCCATCGGCGTAGTAATCTGCCATTTCTGCCTCGCTGCCGCCTGTGATACATTGCCACTGCGGTCACTTGCTGCCACTGCTCGCCCAGCGAGGCGCTTATTTTAGCGCATTTCTTCCGCCGGGGTGACACCAAGAATACCAAGACCTGCGGAAATGACAACGGCTACGGCGCGTGCCAGCGCAATTTTCGCCTGGCTTGTGGCCACATCGCCCTCTTGCAGGAAGCGCAGGCTGGCATCATCGTTGCCACGGTTCCACAGCGCATGGAAATCTGACGCCAGATCGTAGAGGTAAAAAGCAATGCGGTGCGGTTCGTTCCCGCGGGCCGCAATTTCCACCAAACGCGGCCATTCGGCCAGTTTGCGCATCACGGCCTGTTCGGCCTCGTGGCTGAGCTGTGCCAGATCTGCGGCCATCAGCGTGGCATCATCGGTGGCAATACCGGCATCATGGGCCTTGCGCAGCACCGATTGCACGCGGGCATGGGCATATTGCACATAGAAAACCGGGTTTTCCTTGGATTGCTCTAACACCTTGTCGAAATCGAAATCCAGCGGCGCATCGTTCTTGCGCGTCAGCATATGAAACCGCGTCACGCCCGGCCCCACCTGATCGACCACATCGCGCAGGGTAACAAAATTGCCCGCACGTTTCGACATTTTGAACGGTTCGCCGTTTTTCCACAGCTTCACCAGCTGCGTCAGCTTGATATCCAGCGGCACACGGCCGCCAGACAGGGCCGACACGGCCGCCTTCATCCGTTTGACATAGCCACCATGATCGGCGCCAAAGATATCGATCAACAGGTCATAGCCGCGCTCGACCTTATCGTAGTGATAGGCGATGTCGGGGGCAAAATATGTCCAGGCACCATCTGATTTCTGGATCGGGCGATCCACATCATCGCCATGATCGGTGGATTTGAACAAGGTCTGTTCGCGCGGTTCCCAATCTTCGGGGGTTTTGCCCTTTGGCGGCTCGAGCGTGCCACGATAGATCAGCCCCTTGTCGCGCAGCGTATCAATGGCCGCCTCGATCAGGCCGGTGCCGTAAAGCGATTTTTCGCTGAAAAACCGGTCCATTTCCACGCCCAGCGCCTTTAGATCGGCGCGGATCAGCGCCATCATCGCATCGGTGGCATAATCGCGAATGTCGGCCAGCCACACCTCTTCGGGCTGGTCCAGATAGGCGCTGCCCACCTTGTCTTTCAGCGCCTGGCCCACGGGCACCAGATAATCGCCCGGATAGGTGCCATCGGCAAATTCCACGCTGCGGCCATGCGCCTCGAGGTAGCGCAAATAGACCGAGCGGGCCAAAACATCGACCTGCGCGCCGCCATCATTGATGTAATATTCGCGCGTCACCTCAAAGCCTGCGTAATCAAGCAGGCTGGCCAGCGCATCGCCAAACACCGCGCCGCGGGTGTGGCCCACATGCAAGGGGCCGGTGGGGTTGGCGCTGACATATTCCACATTCACGCGCTGCCCCGCCCCCATGGTCGAGCGGCCAAAGCCCGTGCCTTGCGACAGCACCTGGGCCACGATGCCTTGCCACAGGCTGGCCGACAGGCGCATGTTCAAAAACCCCGGCCCCGCCACATCGGCGCTGGCCACGCGCGCATCGGCCTGCAGCAGGGCCGCCAGGGCCTGGGCAATCTCGCGCGGGTTTTTACCGGCGGGTTTGGCCAAAACCATGGCCGCATTCGTGGCCATATCACCATGCGCTGCATCGCGCGGAGGCTCGACCGCGACCTGTGCGTAATCAAGATTTGCCGGCAGATCGCCCGCGGCAACCATCTGGTTTAGGCTGTCAATCACCAGCCCGCGCATTTCGGTGAAAAGGTTCATCGCACCCATCCTTTCGTTCGGCCCGGGTTTAGCACCGCCACCGCGCAGGTCAATCTGATTGCGCGCCGCACCGCAAAGGAAAACACAGCCCCGCAAGGTTGGGCCGGGGTGCGGCGGATAAAAACGCCAGCAGCGGCGCGCTGGCCGCCAGGGCCAGGCCGGGCGCCAGGGCCACCATGGCCACCGTAATGCCCTGCGCCGCGCGCGCCTGGGCCAACAGCGCCATATGCTGCTGATGGGCGCCAAAGGCCACAGCGGCCAGGCGCGCATGCGCCCCCCCCTGTGCGTTGACAGGGGCTATGGCTGTGGCGGGGGTTGTGGCCAGGCATACCACCGCGCCTTGGCCGGCCACCAAGGCCGGGCGCATGATCGCAACCACCGTTTCCAAGGCCCGTTGCGCAGGCTCGACCGGGGCGGCAAGGGGCATCAGGTTGATCAGCCCATGCACCGGCTCGCGCCCCCAAAGCCGCGCCAAACGGCGGCAGGCCGCAAGATCGTGAAAATCCATCGCCAGCACCTCGATCTTTTCGGGGTGCAAACGGGCCAGGCGCAGCAAAGGCGCCTCATGCGGGCCAATGGCAATGACCTGCGCGCCCAATAGGGCCAAGCGCTGCGCCAATGGCCCGGCCCCATCGGCGCCTGCCCCAATGATGACAATGGTTTTACCCGCCAATCGCGGCATCGCACACACCCACACCCCACACACCTGCCCCTCCGGCAGGCCCATTGTGCCTAGCTATACATGTGCCTAGCTATACATGCGCCCGGCCGGGAAGCACAGTTTCACCTGTCAAACGGGTA
>CAJXSO010000057.1 GCA_913061505.1 uncultured Lutimaribacter sp. | reverse complement strand
CACCGCCTTGCCCATGCGCACCGCTGTTAACGAAACCGGGGCGGGCCCGCTCATATACTGCCCCCATCGGCCAAGAGCCCCAGATCGCGGGCGATTTCCAATTGTCCCAACACGGCGTTATATTTCAAATCCACCTCATGGGCCTGTTGGCGGGCATAGGTTTCATAGACGCCCACCACATCCATCACCTGGCGTTGGCCTGCATCATATTGGCTTTGGAACATGTCCAGGTTTTTGCGCGCAGCAATAGTCAGCTGGCGGGCCTCTTGGGCCTGGCGGGCGGCGGCGCTGGCCTCGGCGCGCAGGCGTTGCAAACGGCGGCTGGCGGTTTCACGGGCTTGCACAAGGCGGCGATCGGCGGCCTCTTCTGCAGCGCCCAAAGCGCGCAGATTGTCGCCCGTGCCAAAGCCAAAGGGCGCCCCGCCACCGCGCAAAACCGGGCCGGTGCTTTGGTCAGAGGACAGCGTGGCGCTGGCGGTGATCGCTGGCAACAGCCCCGCGCGTTGCAGGCGTGCCTGGGCAATCTGGCGGGTCTTTTCCGCCTCGGCCTGCAGCACCGCCAAGGGCAGCGCCCCCTGCCCCGGCGCAACGTGCGGCACATCGGTGCCCGCGGCTGCCAGATCATCTAATGGCCGCACAGACATGGCATTTAATTCTGCCAGGGCGGCGGTTGCAGCCTCGGCCTGGGCCAGCCGTTCCGCCCCGATTTCCGCCAGTTTCTGACGCAAGATCGTGACATCTGACATATCTGCCACCCCGCCCTTGAACCGCTCTTCGGCGATCCAGGCAAAGCGGCGCATTTGGGTTTCAGCCTGGGCCGAAATCAGCGCCATTTCGCGCGCTTTCTTGGCCTCGGCAAACAGCGATAGCGCGGTAAACACCCGCGCATTCGTGTCTTGGGCCAGCCCCACCGCCGCCACCTCGACATCGGCTGCGGCATGGGCGCGCTCGGCTTTGCGGCGGCCATTGTCGAACAAAACCTGTTCAACCATCAGGCTGGTCACGATGTCTGACAGGCTGCTGAGGCTGATTTGCGGGCCCAAGCTGGGCAACCAGTTTTTTTCCGCAGCTTTTGCGCGCAGCCGCGCCCCGCGCAATTCGGCCTCGGCCGCGCGGCTGTTGGCGGCCAAAACGGCCTGGGCCACTTCGGCATAGGCGCTGCCTTGGGGCAAAATGCTGCGTCTTGCGCCCAGTTCCGCAATCAAGGCCGAGGTGGGGGCGCCATCGGCGGGGGCTGCCACAGCAGCTGCGGGGGCGGCACGTGTCACCGCAGCCGGATCGCCCGGCAGCATGCAGCCCGCCAGCGCCATCATTACCGCCAGCGGTGCCGCCGTTTTTATCGCCTTTTGCCCCATGGCCTGCCCTTTTTGTGCTGGCGGTTATGGCCCGCCTTTGTGCTGTGGCCGCGCCTGCACGGCGCCGCCAGTTGCCTGTTTTACAAAATCACCCTGATATCTTCGTCCACCATCACGCTGGCCTCGCTGCCCAGGGCGTAAACGGCGTGGTCTTGGCCATTGATCTGCACGGTTTGCCCGGTGCGCACCGCGCCCTGAATGGTCAATGTGTCGTCAATACCGCCAGTGACGATCAGGCTGTTTGTATTGCCCGACAGCGCCACGATCTGCGCCTCGGTCAGGCTAAGCTGGCTGTCTTCGGCAAATTGCAGGTCGATGTTTTCGATATTGAACGCGCCCAAGCCCGGATGCGACAGATCCACGCTGGATGTTGCGGCCTCGTCCAGAACCAAATAGGTGCTGGAAAGGTTGCCCGCCGCATCGCGCCCCTGCACAACAAGGTGCGAGCCATCGGCAATAGCGGGGGTAAAGGAAAAGGTTTCCACCCCAAGCGGGGCCAGATCAACGCCTGCCCCCCCAACCTGCGCACCGGGTTGGCCGTGGTTTACCTCGTAGACCGTGACATCATCGGCGCCCAAATCCACATCGATGCGGGAATAGCCTGCAAGCGTGCGGGTGTAGCTATCGACATGCGGCGCCTCGGGGGCCACCAGATCTAGCGCAAAGGTCTGGCTGATGGTGGCCTCGTTTTGCGCCGCATCGATCGCAGTGATCTGCACGCTTAGGCTGTCTTGGCCCACCGGAATGGCCTCGGGGGGCAAGAGCAACGACCAATGGCCGTCGGGCGTTACAACCGCCTCGTAGACCATGCCGCCCACGGTGATCAGCACAACCGAGCCTGGCTCGACCTGGCCATTCAGCGCCACACCTTGGGCCGCCTCGGCAATGTTGATCACATTGTCGCCCGCCACCGGGGTTTGCTGCAGATCCAGCCGGTTCACATAGGTGTCATAATCCAGCCAGCTGCTGGTTTCGCTGACATTGTTGAACCGATCCACCGCGCGCACAATCATCTGCACACGGCCCTCGCCCTGGGGCAGATCGCCGGGGGCAAATTGCACCGTCCAGCTGCCATCGGGCTGCACCACAGCGGGGCGCAGCACGCCCCCCACGATGATTTCAACCCGCCCGCCGGTTTCAACGGTGCCCCCCAGCGTCAGGCCGCCATCGCGCTCGGTGCCGCTGAGCAATGTGTCACCGCTTTGGGTAACGGTGCCCAGATCAAACTGGAAATCGCGCACGACCGTATCAATCCCGATCTCGCGGCTGACCTGGCGCGCATTGCCCGCCTGATCCACCGTGCGGGCAGTGATCTGGGTGCTGGTTGTATCTGCGGGGATCTCGGCTGCGCCAAAGGGCTGCTGCCAATTGCCAAACCGGTCGGCTTGGGTGGAATGGGTCAGATCGCCGATGCTGACATCAACCGTTGCAAACGGGTCCGCCGTGCCGCGGATGACCACGCCATCAAGATGTTCGTCATAGTTGATAACGTTATCGCCCTCGATCGGCTGCGGATCCAGCGCCAGACTGCCCGCTTGCGTATCGATGCGCAGCATCTGATCCAGGGTGCGCACGTTGCCTGCGGCATCGGTTGCAGTCAGCTGTAGCGCATAAGCCTCACCGTTGCCCGATAGCGCAGCGGCAGGCAGCATGGCCTGCCATGTGCCATCATCAAACACCGTTACCGGATAGGGCTGGCCGTTGAAGCGCAACTGCAGCTGCGCGCCACGCTCGACCGTGCCATTCAGCGCCAAACCGCCCGCGGCCTCGGCGGCGTTGATAATGCCATCCGCCCCGCCTGCCTGCGAAAGGATGGCAAAGTTTTCAACCACACTATCCACCACCAACACCGCCGAGGTAGATTGGCTGTTGCCGGCCATATCGGTTGCGCTGACCTGCACCTGCAGCGGCCCATCGGGCAGGCCCGCACGGCCCAGATCCAGCCACCATTGGCCGGCGCCATCGGTGTTGGCCTGATAAGACTGGCCCGCCACCTGCACCACAACCGTGGCGCCCGGCTCGGCCGTGCCTTGCAGGCGCACGCCGCCTGCCAGCTCTGTGGCGTTCACGGTGCCATCACCGCCAACCGTGGCGGTTGAAAACCCAAGCTGGGTCGAGGTATCGAGCGTTACAGTGGTGCTGGTCGTGGCGCTGTTGCCCGCCAAATCGGTGGCGGTGATATCCACGCGATGCGCCCCGTCGGCCAGACCGGCCACAGGTATATCTGCATGCCAGCTGCCATCGCTGGCCACAACCGCATCCCAGCTTTGCGTGCCAATCGTCAGCTGCACGCTGGCACCGGGCTGGGCGGTGCCCGTCAGGCGCATGCCGTTGGCCAGCTCGGCCCCGTTGAACACACCATCCGCGCCCCCCAAACCGCCACCAACGCTGACGCTGGTTTCGGTGTCGATCACGATCTGGTCGGTATAGCTGCGGGTGTTGCCAAAACTGTCTTCGGTTTCGATGCGAATATCGACACTATATTCGCCCGCGGGCAAAACGCTGGGATCAATCACGATCTGCCAGTTCCCATCGCCGCCAACCGTGGTTTCATAGATCTCGCCTTCGACCACCAGGCGCAGGCTGCTGCCCGGCTCGCCGGTGCCTGCCACCTCGATACCATTGGCGTGATCGATGGCATTGGTGCTGTCGCCGGTCGAGGCCGCACCATCGCCCAGGGTGATTTCGGGCGCAGTCGTATCAATGGCCACGGTGGGGCCATCCAGCAAATACTGCGCGCCATCGGGCCCATCCACAACAACCGCCACCTGATGGCTGCCATCGCCAGGCAGGCTGCCACCGCCAAATTCCACCTGCCAGGTGCCGCCCGCATCCACCACCGTGGTTTGGCTGTTGCCCCCCGCCTCGACGGTGACGGTAGAGCCGGGCGCGCCAGTGCCTGCCACAACAAAGCTGGGCCCACCGGGGGCCGCAGGATCGCCGCCAATCACCACAGGCGCCAATGTGTCAACCGTGGGCACGATAGGTGCCGGCGCAGGCGTGGGTGCGGGTGCCGGGCTTGTGGGGTCGACAACCCCGCCGATCAGGGCCGCACCGCCCAGGGCCGCAGCGCCACCCCCCATCAGGCCAACACCGCCGCCTGCCGCCAAAAGGCCTGCACCCAACATGCTGACTTCGTTTTCATTTTCGCCATAAGGCGCAATGACGACCGGGCTGTCTTGGGCGAAAATCAGCGCGTCCGAGGGGCTCCATTTGCCCCATTGTTCGGTGGGGCCATAGTGCGCCATCAAGGTATCGGCGCCGCCATCAACCAGCACCACCTCGTTCAAGAACCCATCGGCGCTGATAAACAGGCGCGCGGCAGGCTGAGAGCCGGCGTAATACTGCTCAAGCAGCACCACACGGCCATCGACCAACAGCACCTCTAGGCTGTCACCCACCCGGGCATAGGATTGGATATCTATCTGGCGCAGGTTCAGCGATATTTCACTACCCTGGGAAACCGCCACCTTGGTTACAATTGCATCTACAGCAACGTGACCACGCTCAACCACGCCCGCACCTGTACGGACGACGAAATTAATCGCCTGCATAACACCACCGCTCTAACCTCGACGTTCAGGTTTGCCCCGAACCTACTTTTTAATAGGCTCATCCTATACGAAAGAGATTATTGGCGCCAGAAGAATTTAGGCTTGGGCGCCAAGCCCCGGATCGTGCAGGAAAATCGGGGCCTGCATCGTATCTGGCGGGGTCAGGCCGAGGCGCGACAAAATGGTGGGGGCCAGTTGCAGCTGGTCTAGCACAACATCGCTGTCGGGGCCGGTTGCCGGGCCGAAATAATAAAGTGCAAAATCTTGTTGCAACGGGTCGCGCCCGCCATGATGGCCGCGCCCATCTTGGCCGTGATCGGCGGTTACAATCACCTCGTAGCCCATCTGCTGCCAGCGCGGAATGAACGGCGCCAGCATTTCATCCATCACGAAACAGGCGTGATCCATTTCTGTGCTTTCATGGTGAAACCTGTGGCCCATGCTATCTAGGGTGCAGGTGTGCAACATGCCGTAATTCAGGCCAAAGCGCAGGCAAAGGTTGGTCAGCGTGCCGAATAAATCAACATCCGAGGGTGTCATCTGGTTGGCGTGGCCATAGCCTGTCATGGTGTGAAAACGGCCATGGTTGATGGTGGCGCTGTCGGGTTCGTCATATTCGATATCGCGCACAAAATCGAATGGATGGCGGTTGAAAAACTGCGACCAAAACGAATGCGCCACAGCCCCCGTCACACCGCCTGCCTGGCGCACACAAGAAAAGATATCGGGCTGCGAAAGGCGAAACACATTGCCATTGCCGGTGCAGCCATGCACCTGCGGGCTGACGCCTGTGTGAATAGAGGCATAGCACGAGGCCGAAATCGACGGCAGCACCGAGCGCATGCGCCAGCGCTGCGCCTGCCCCGCCTGCACCCAGCCCTCGAGATTGCCAAAAAGCCGCGTCCAGTTGCGCAAAGGCACGCCATCCAGAATGATCAACAGCAGTTTGCGATCCATCGCACGCCCTTTCCCGGCACAGCTTTCCAGCCCAGCGGCGCGGCCCTTAGTGGCCCGCGCTTTCCATTTTGCGGTTTGCAATCACATCTTCCAGCCAGCCCATGCGCATTTCAGGCACCGAGCTGAGCAAAAGATCGGTGTAATCGTCAAAGGGTGGCGCCAGCACATCGGATTTCGTGCCATAGCGCACCACCTCGCCCTTATACATCACCGCGATACTATCGGCGATGGCGCGCACGGTGGCCAGATCGTGGGTGATGAACAGATAGGCCACATCTTCCACCTTTTGCAGGTTCAACAGCAGCTTCAAAATGCCATCCGCCACCAGCGGATCCAGCGCGCTTGTGACCTCGTCGCAGATGATCAGCTTGGGCTTGGCCGCCAGCGCACGCGCAATGCACACGCGCTGCTTTTGCCCGCCCGACAATTCCGCGGGGTAGCGATCGATAAAGCCGTCGCCCATCTCGATCTCTTCCAGTAGCTCTTTGATGCGGCGCCGTTTCTCGTCGCCCTTCATACCGAAATAAAATTCCAGCGGCCGCCCGATGATGGTGCCCACGGTTTGGCGCGGGTTCATGGCCACATCGGCCATCTGGTAGATCATCTGCAATTCGCGCAGGTCTTCGCGGCTGCGCGCGGGCAGATCGGGGCTTAGCACGCGGCCATCAAAGCTAAGCCGCCCCTGCCGGGCCGGCAAAAGCCCGGTGATCACCCGCGCCAATGTGGATTTACCAGACCCGCTTTCGCCCACCACAGCCAGGGTTTGACCGGGGCGCAGTTCGACGTTGACGTTTTTCAACACGTCGAAATTGGTGCCCTTGTAGCGCGCACTGATCCCTTCCACGCGCAGCAGTGGCGTGCCTTCGGCAGGTTTTTCCTGATGATCGATCGAACGCACCGACACCAGCGCCTTGGTATAGTCTTCGCGCGGGGCGGTGATGATCTGCTCGGTGGTGCCATATTCCACCATATCGCCCATTTTCAGCACCATGATGTCATCTGACACCTGCGCCACCACCGCCAGATCGTGGGTGATATAGATTGCAGCCACACCGGTGTCGCGAATGGCCTCTTTGATGGCCATCAACACATCGATCTGGGTGGTCACATCCAGCGCGGTTGTCGGTTCATCAAACACCACCAAATCGGGCTCGGGGCACAGGGCCAGCGCCGTCATACAGCGCTGCAGCTGCCCGCCCGATACCTGGTGCGGATAGCGATTGCCGATGTTTTGCGGGTCGGGCAGGCCCAGTTTTTCAAACAGCTCTACCGCGCGTTTTTCGGCGGCGCTGCGGGTGAATTTACCCTGCCGCACCGCGGCCTCTACCACTTGGTCCATGATCTTTTTGGCCGGGTTGAACGAGGCCGCAGCGGATTGGCTGACATAAGTCACCTCGCCACCGCGCAGCGCGCGCAGATCGCTGCCGCTGGTTTGCAAGATATCGCGCCCATTCACCCAAACCTGGCCGCCGGTGATTTTCACCCCACCCCGGCCATAGGCCATGGCCGACAGGCCAATGGTGGATTTGCCAGCGCCCGATTCACCGATCAAGCCCAGCACCCGGCCCTTTTGCAGATCGAAACTGACGCCATGCACGATTTCAATATCTTGCGGGCGCCCACCCGGTGGGGTGATCGTGGCGCCAATTTTCAGGTCGCGCACCTGCAACAGGGGGTTTTTTGTGGTCTGCATCAGCGGCCCCCTTTCAGGCTGGTTGTGCGGGTCAAAACCCAATCGGCAACCAGGTTCACCGAAATTGCCAGTGTCGCGATGGCCACGGCCGGATAAAGCGCAGCCCCAATGCCATAGTTGATACCATCGGCGTTTTCTTTCACGATCCCGCCCCAATCGGCCTCGGGCGGTTGAATGCCAAGCCCAAGGAAGGACAGGGTAGAGATGAACAAAACCATAAAGATAAACCGCAGCCCCATTTCCGCCACCAGGGGCGACAGGGCGTTTGGCAGGATCTCGCGGAAAATAACCCAGCGATAGCCCTCACCGCGCAGCTTGGCGGCCTCGACATAATCCATCACGGTGATATCCACCGCCACCGCCCGCGACAGGCGAAACACGCGGGTGCTGTCCAAAAACCCCATCACCAGCACCAGCACTGGCACGGTTACGGGCATTACCGACAAAATCACCAAGGCCAGGATAAGCGAGGGGATAGACATCACCAGATCGACAAAGCGGCTGAACAGCTGGTCAACCCAGCCGCCCGCAACCGCCGCCCAAAACCCAAAGATCGCGCCTGTGCAAAACGAGATCAAGGTGGCCACAGTGGCGATGAAAATGGTGGTGCGCCCGCCGTAAATCATGCGCGTCAGCAGATCGCGGCCGATATTGTCGGTGCCCAGCCAATGCTCGGGGCTCGAGGGCTCCCAGACATCGCCCACAATCTCGGCCATGCCATAGGGGGCGATCCAGGGCGCCAGAATGGCCATGGCGAAATAAAACCCGGTGAACACCAGGCCCACCATCGCAGCCAAAGGAATATTGCGTATCATTTCGGGTGCCTCAGCCTTGGGTTCGAGACAATCGACACGATGTCAGCGATCAGGTTCAAACCAATGTAAACCGCGGCAAAGATCAGCCCGCAGGCCTGCACCACCGGCACATCGCGTTTCGAGACGTGATCAACCAGGTATTGCCCCATGCCAGGGTAGACAAACACCACCTCGATCACCACAACGCCCACCACCAGATAGGCCAGGTTCAACATCACCACATTCACAACCGGGGCGATGGAATTTGGAAAGGCGTGGCGCCAGATCACGCTGAACAGGCTCAGGCCCTTCAGCTCGGCGGTTTCAATATAGGCCGATTGCATCACGTTCAAAATAGCCGCGCGCGTCATGCGCATCATATGCGCCAGCACCACCAGCGTCAGCACCGCCACGGGCAATGCAATCGCCTCGAGCTTGCTGAGCACATCGGCATCGGGGCGAAAACCAATGGCGGTTGGGTTCAACCAACGCAGCTTAACCCCGATGAAAAACATCAGCACATAGGCGATCAGGAATTCCGGCACCGAGATCGAGGCCAGCGTGACCCCGGAAATCAGTTTATCGGGCCAACGGTCGCGGTAGCGCACCGCCAAAAGCCCCAAAAAAATGGCCAGCGGCACCGAGATAACAGCCGCCCAAAAGGCCAAAAACAAGGTATTTTCAAGCCGCGCCCACATGACCGAGGCAATATCTTGCCCCGATGTCAGCGCTGTGCCCAGATCCCCCTGCAGCACCCCGCCAAGCCAGGCAAAATAGCGCTGCACCGGCGGGTCGTTCAGCCCCAGATCGCGGCGAAGGTTGGCCAGCGCTTCGGGGGTGGCGGATTGCCCAAGAATAGATTGGGCCACATCACCGGGCAGGATCAGGGTGCCGATAAAGATCAGCACTGATACCATGAAAAGCAGCAGAAGGCCCAGCGCAACGCGCTGGGCAATCAGTTTCAATACGGGCGACATGCCTTTACGCGACCCACATCCGCAGCGGGGCGTAGCTGTTCATCAGCGCAAACCCGTTCACGCCCTCGACCCAGCCTGCCAGACGATCAGACGAGGCATCGATAAAGTCGTTGAACATCGGGCAGATCAGGCCGCCTTCGTTGTGCAAAATGGTGCCCATATCGGCATACATCTGCTTGCGCTTGCCTTGGTCCAGCTCGGCGCGGGCGGCGATCAGCAGCTGGTCGAACTGCTCGTTCTTAAAGCGCGTATCGTTCCAGTCGGCCGATGACAGATATGCGGTGCTGAACATCTGGTCTTGCACCGGGCGCCCACCCCAATACGAGGTGCAAAACGGCTGCTTGTTCCAAACTTCCGACCAATAGCCATCGTTCGGCTCGCGCTTGACCTCAAGGTTGATACCTGCGCCGGCACAAGATTGCTGGAACAGCGCCGCCGCATCGGGCGCGCCGGGGAACGAGTTATCCGAGGTGCGCAGCACAATCGGCCCATCGTAGCCCGATTTCTTCATGTGGAAGGCGGCTTTTTCCGGGTCGTATTCGCGCTGCGGCAGCTCGGTAAACATCGGATACGAGGCGTTGATTGGCGTATCATTGCCAACCGAGCCATAGCCGAACAGAATTTTATCCACCATTTCCTGACGGTTGATGCCGTATTTCAGCGCCAAACGCACATCGTTATTGTCAAAGGGCGCGGTATCGCAATGCATGATAAACACGTAATGGCCCGGACCCGAGGTTTTGTGCACATTGATATTGGGCGCGCGCGCCACCAGCCCTGCGGTGCGCGGCGGCACACGGTCGATCATATCCACCTGCCCCGATTGCAGCGCGGCAACGCGGGCGGTGTTGTCGTTGATCACCAACAGCTCCAGCGTTTGCGCATGGCCCAGATCGCCCCAGTAATTGGGGTTTTTCTCGGCCACGAAACGCACGCCCATTTCCACCTCTTTCAAGATGTAGGGGCCAGTACCGATGGCCGCATCGGGGGCATCCTTGCCGCCGTTGGGCTGAATGGCCAAGTGGTAATCGCCGATCAGGTAAGGAAGGTCTGCGTTGGGTGATTCCAGTTCGATGATCACATCGCGCCCATCGGCCTTGGCCGATTTGATGCCGCGGATAATGCCCAGCGCACCCGATTTGGTATCTTCGCCGGCGTGGCGGTCGATTGTGGCCACCACGTCTTCGGCGGTCACTGGCTGGCCGTTCGAGAAGGTCAGCCCCTGGCGCACGCGGAATGTCCAGATGCGGGCATCGGGCGAGCTGCTAAAGCTTTCGGCCACTTTGCCCTGAATGCTGCCATCATCGCCCAGTTCGGTCAGGCTTTCGCCCCACATGCGGATGACCATCAGCGCCACCTGGTTGGTGGCCAATGCCGGGTCTAGGCTATCGGTGGTCGAGCCACCCTGGAAACCCATGCGAATCGTGCCGCCCTTTTTGGGGCCGGCTGCGTGCACCGCATGCGACAGCATGGTGTTGGCAAAGGCCGCGCTGACGCCCAGCGCACCGGCACGCCCGATAAATTCGCGGCGGCTCATCAGCCCCGCCAAAACGCGCTGTTTCAGATAGTCCATGTGATTATTCATGACATTCTCCCAGTTGTTATCCGCCCGCTTTGCCGGGCCTGTTTATTGACTCTCGAGTCAACAATGCCGATTGTCCCGCAGCTATCAAGTAAAATCTGCAAAGTTTTGTGACAGCCACGGTCACATTCTGTCTCGTGCAACTGTGTGCGAAACATCGCGGGCATAGATCAGCTGATCGTTTTCATAGGCCTCCAGCCGCCCGGTCAGATAAAAGCTGTCTGCGTCCGACCACATTTCAGCATAGGTTTCGGTGCGCAGCGCCAGCCCATCGCGGGCCAGCTCTTCGGTCCAGTGGGTGCGCCCCCGCGCCGATAGCGGGTCGCTTGGATGGATCGACCACCATTCCCGCGCGCAGCCCCCGCTGATAAGCCCATGCTGCATATCGCGCCTTTTGCCAAAATCATCCTCGATGCGCAGCGTCAGCACGCCCGTGTTCATATCGCTCTCTTGCACACGCGAATTACGCCCCGGGCGCAGGGTTTCGATCTGCCATGGCGCATCGGCTTCGGGTGGTGGGAACACCCATTCATCCCCCTCGGCCCGCGGGCGCTGGGGCAGATCCAGCGTGCCTGACAGCACAGTCAGGCAGACAGGCGCAGGCCCGGGCCAGATCAGCGGCCAATAAGCGCTGCTGATGGCCACACGCAGCCGGTGCCCCCGTGGCAGGCGATAGGCGATGTGATCAAGCTGCAGCGCGACCTCTACCTCTTGGCCGGGCACCAAGGGCTGTGGCGCGGCGGCGCTGTCGCGATGCGACAGGTTCAACACGCCGTAGGTAATGCGGGTGCTGGCCCCATCTGGGTGCACATGGGTCAGGCGCACGGCCATCTGGGCCTGGGGCTGATCTGACCGCAGGCGCAACCGCACCACTGGCGCGCCCACGATATCAATATCGCTTTCCACGGGGTCGCTATCAAAACAGGCAGAAAGCGCATCATCGCGGCGTTGATCGCCGGGCATTTCCGGCCCCAGCCAAATGGCGCAATATTCGCCCCCATCCATGCCGCAATCTTGGGGCGAGGCCACGAGGCGCGAAAAATCGGCCCCGGCACTGGCGGCCAGCGTGCCATCTGCCCCCAAATGCAGGCGCTGGCTGGGCCATTCGGGCGCATCATCAACCAACCAGCGCCCGGGCCGTTCGGTATACCATGTCGCCGGGCGCACCCCATCCATCAGGTAATGGCGATAGGCTGGGTCATCTTCAGCGCCGTTTTGATCGCCCTTCAACCAGCGGTCCCACCAGCGCAGCGCCTCTTGCAAAAAACCAATGCGCGGTTCGGGCACGGCGAAATGGGGGTATTTATGCACCCAAGGCCCCACAATACCCTTGGCACCCGGCACCTGCGCCACCAATTGCGGCACCGCGTTTTTATAGCTGTCGCCCCAGCCCCCGATGGCCAGAACCTTGGCCTTGAGCGCGCCGAAATCCTCGCAAACCGAGCCATGCTGCCAATAGGCGTCGCGGCGCTGGTGGCCCAGCCAAAGCGCGGGCAAAAACGGCTCGGCCTCGAGGCGCTGCAGCCACATATCGCGCCAATCGGGGCGCAGGGCCGGATCGGGCGGGCGCGAGGAATAGGCCCACATCGTGGCCCCCCAGCCCAGGTTTTCGTTCAACAAACACCCGCCCTTGTAATGGATATCATCGGCAAAGCGATCAACCGTGGAACACAGCGTGATAATCGCCTGCAAGGCCGGGGGCTGCAGCGCGGCCACCTGCAGCGCGTTAAACCCACCCCAGCTGATCCCCATCATGCCCACATGGCCATTGCACCAAGGCTGCGCCGCGGCCCATGCGATTACCTCGCAGGCATCGGCCAGCTCTTGGGGGCTGTATTCGTCTTCCATCAGCCCTTCGCTGTCGCCATTGCCACGCATATCCACCCGCAAACAGGCATAGCCGCGCTTGGCAAAATAGGGGTGGGTCAGCGCATCGCGCGCGCAGGTGCCATCGCGCTTGCGATAGGGGAGGTATTCCAAGATCACCGGCACAGGGGCGGCGATGGCATCCTCGGGCATCCAGACGCGCGCCGACAATCGGCACCCATCAGACAGAACGATCCCCATATCGGGGGTTTCGATGATCGGGCGCAGGGCGTTTTTTTGTGTGTTCATCGGGCTATGTTCGGCGCCAAGCCCCGAGTCGGTCAAGGGGGTTTCCCCACTACAGTAGCCGCGCCCGCCGGGCCTAAAACGCCTTGAATGTCAGCGTGGTCAGGCTGCGTTCTATGCCTTCGACATCGAGCAGCTGTTCGTTGATGAACTTGCCCACATCCTGGCCCTCGGGGATATACAGCTTCATCAGCAAATCCCAATCGCCACTGGTTGAGTAGAGCTCGGAATGCAGCTCTTTCAGCATGATCTGTTCGGCCACCTTATAGGTGGTGCCGGGCTTGCAGCGCAGTTGCACGAATGTGGCGCTCATGGGGCGATCTCCTGTTTGGGTTGGCGGCATGGGGCGCCGCCAAGAAATTGTGGCCACTATGGCAAGTCTGCTGCGCGCGCGCCAGCCTTAGCGCC
>CAJXSO010000056.1 GCA_913061505.1 uncultured Lutimaribacter sp. | reverse complement strand
TCAAACCTAATGCTTGCCCAATAAGCCACAGCCAATGTCAGGGCCAGCTCCGGGCGTGGCAGTATCGCGGGCCCAAAGGTGGCGGTGTCATTCAATGATTATCGGTGGTGCGGGTGGAGGGACTTGAACCCCCACGCCTTGCGGCGCCAGAACCTAAATCTGGTGCGTCTACCAATTTCGCCACACCCGCAACGAAACAACGCCGCGCGGTGCGGGGGTGCTTCGATCTGCGTGGGTATTAGCAAACCCGCAAATAGGATGCGAGAGGAAAATGCGCCCTTTCGCATGCAAAATCTGCATCGGCTGGTGGCCAGGGCGGATGGGGGGAAAAAATGGTTAACAAAAAGTTAATAAATCGCACCAGCGCCACAATCTTGCCGCTTTGCCCCTACAGCCTGTGGATGTGTGAGACAAAAGGGGATGTGGCCATGAACCACAACATCAAAACCAATACAGCACTGCAGGCGCGCATTGCCACGGGCCAAACAACCGCCGGATTTTTGGCAAGTCAGATGGTCTTTACCCTTGATGGGCCCTGCCCTGCCGCCAAATTGCGCCCGCACCAATGGCTGGTGTCGCGCAACAGTGGTAGCTGCCAGATTGCGGCCATTGAAACGGTGCAACGCTGGGTGGAATGCGTGCAGTTTGCCGCCGATGTTTTTGGCCAGCCCCTGCGCCTTTGCGCCGATCAGCCCATTTTGATGCGCCCGCCAAAGGGCCCGCACCAAGCGCCCGCAGCCTTGATCGCGGCCCGCGACCTGGTAAACGGGGGCAGTATTGTGCTGGAAGAGGCCCGCCCAACGGTGCTGCGACGTATCGTGATGGAAGAGATGCACATTCTTTATGTCGACGGGGTCGAGCTGCTCTCTGCCGCCCCCAGCGCACCGCATATTTTAGCGGCCTAAGCCCCGGCGCACAGGCCCAATTCGCCCAGCCACCCCCGAGTCGGGCAGAGCGGCGCAGATGGCTAAGAAATAAGCATCTGCGCTGGAAACTGCGGGAATTTAGCTGCAATTTTGCCCGCAAAGTTTACAAACCGCACAGTATTTCGTCGCTTTGCCTATTTTTTAATCACACCCCTGCGGTTTTGTCCGTGAATCACGTGGTTTTTCACCCCAATTATTGAGGCTGCCGGGCCAACATGGTCTGTGCAGGTTCAGACGTCAGGGGCGAGGAGGCCGCGATGAAAAAAATCGAAGCGATCATCAAACCGTTCAAGCTGGACGAAGTGAAAGAAGCGCTGCAAGAGGCCGGTATCCAAGGCCTTTCTGTGATCGAAGTCAAAGGTTTCGGCCGCCAAAAGGGCCATACCGAACTGTATCGCGGGGCGGAATATGTTGTCGATTTCCTGCCCAAGGTGAAAATCGAGGTTGTCCTTGATGACGATCTGGTTGATGCCGCAATCGAGGCCATTATCGATGCCGCGAAAACCGACAAAATCGGGGATGGCAAAATTTTTGTAAGCCCCGTTGAACAAGCCATTCGCATCCGCACCGGGGAAACCGGCTCGGACGCGCTGTAAGTTACCCAAAGCTAGAAAGGGATAAGAGATGAGCGCACAAGACCTGCTCAAGATGATGAAGGATGAAGACGTAGAATACGTAGACATCCGCTTTACCGACCCGCGCGGCAAGCTGCAGCACGTAACCGTGGTGGCCGACCTGGTTGATGAAGACTTCCTCGAAGAAGGCTTCATGTTCGATGGCTCGTCCATCGCGGGCTGGAAATCGATCGAAGCATCCGACATGAAACTGATGCCCGATACCGACAGCGCCTATATCGATCCTTTCTATGCAGAAAAAACCGTGTGTCTGCATTGCTCGATCGTCGAGCCTGACACCGGCGAAAGCTACGACCGCGATCCCCGCGGCACCGCCGAAAAAGCCGAAGCTTATCTGAAAGCATCGGGCATTGGCGATGTGGCCTATTTCGGCCCCGAGGCTGAATTCTTCCTGTTCGACGACGTGCGCTATCAGAACACCCCCAACAAAGTGTCGTTCCAGATCGATGCCGAAGCGGCCGCATGGAACACCGATGCCGAATACGAGCACGGCAACCTGGCCCACCGCGCAGCCCATAAGGGCGGCTATTTCCCGGTAAACCCGGTGGACGAAGCGCAAGACATCCGCGGCGAAATGCTGTCGACGATGAAGCGCATGGGCATGAAAGTGGACAAACACCACCACGAAGTGGCCACCTGCCAGCACGAACTGGGCCTGATTTTCGGCACGCTGACCCAGCAGGCTGATAACATCCAGAAATACAAATACGTCATCCACAACGTGGCCCATGCCTATGGCAAATCGGCCACCTTCATGCCCAAGCCGATGTATGGCGATAACGGCTCGGGGATGCACGTGAACATGTCGATCTGGAAAGACGGCAAGCCGGTGTTTGCAGGCGACAAATACGCCGATCTCAGCCAAGAGGCGCTGTATTTCATCGGTGGCATCCTGAAGCATGCAAAAACCTTGAATGCCTTCACCAACCCGTCGACCAACAGCTACAAGCGCTTGATCCCCGGTTTCGAGGCCCCCGTGCTGCGCGCCTATTCGGCCCGCAACCGTTCGGGCTGCGTGCGTATCCCATGGACTGAATCGCCCAAGGCAAAACGCGTCGAGGCCCGTTTCCCCGATCCGGCGGCAAACCCCTACCTGGCCTTTGCAGCGCTGCTGATGGCTGGCCTTGACGGGATCAAGAACAAGATCGATCCGGGCGAAGCCATGGATAAAAACCTTTATGATCTGCCCGCCGAAGAGCTGGCCGGCATCCCCACCGTGTGCGGCTCGCTGCGCGAAGCGCTGGATTGCCTGGCAAATGATCACGACTTCCTGTTGGCCGGTGACGTGTTCACCAAAGATCAGATCATGGGCTACATCGATCTGAAAATGGAAGAAGTGTATAAATTCGAGCACACGCCCCACCCCGTGGAATATGGCATGTATTACAGCTGCTAAGCATCTCGCCTGGCAGGCAAAATTCAAAACGCCCCGTGCTGGTCACGGGGCGTTTTTTGTTGCAGCCACCTGATCAGTAAACAGGCTGGCGCCTAGCCCTGCGCCTGCGCCCCGGGCACATCGTTCGCGCCGGGCACATCGCTGCGGTGCAAAACATAGGTGTGAATGGAAAACACCACAGCGCCGGTGTTGGGCAGGCGCAAGATGCACTGCCGTTCGCTGCGCAGATAGGGCGTATCTTGGCGGCCCCGTTCGGGGCGGCGGTCGTTTTCGCGGCGGGGCTGGTGCAATTCGGCATCCGCATACCAAAGCGCGTTAAACCGCCACAAAGGCCGGCCCGGCTGCACCCCGTCAAAAAGCCGCTGCACGCGCCGGGCCATCTCATCGGTGTAGCTGTCAACAGGGGTGTGGATGCCCACCAAGGGGCGCATGAATTTCTCGTCCAGCGACCAGCTGGCCGGAAAACACAAAACCGCGCCTGTCAAAACATGCTCGTTGCCCTGTTTTTGCAAAACGCAAAAATCTTCCTGCACCAACCGCCCAAGGCTGGCCAATGGCGCTGTGTGATCTATCGCCACCTCTTGCCCGTCGGGGCGCCGCACATGCCCCGCGCCTTGGCTAAAGCCGGGCTTTTGCGCCAAATCCGCCAGCACCATCTCTAGCAGCTCTTGCGCCGGCGCATGCGCGGCCGGGCCCATGGCCAACACCTGCGCGCCCTGCCCCGCCAGCAGCGCATCGCGGCGCGCCATTTGGCCCGCATAGGCATCATCGATATGCAACCAATCGGACATGTCAAAGGGCTGCACCCCCGGCAAAGGGCGTGGCATCAAAGGGTTATAGGGAATCATGCGCTGCAAAATCATGCGCAAACCCTAGCGCCCTGCCCCAAAGGCACAAACGCGTTTTTTCAAACCCACCCGCTATGGTCGCAAACGCACCTTGGAATTGGTCGCAAACAGTCGCGCCAAGCCTGGGCCTGCGCCTCAGGCTGGCCCTAACGGAGGATGCCATGAACGATCATTACCGCGACACCCGCAAAATCGACCCCACCCGCGCCGACCGTTTGGGCGACAACACCCCAAACGACAATAACCGCGTGGAAATTGGCCCCAGCCAGCTGGCCTTTGCCGAATGGGCCGCGGCCGGCTTGGCGCTGCCCGATCTGCAGGAGATGCGGCGCTTTCGCTGGGAACGCTTAACCCAGGCGGTGGTGGCGCGTGGCTATGCAGGGGTTTTGCTGTTTGATCCGCTCAACATCCGCTATGCCACCGACAGCACCAATATGCAGCTGTGGAACACCCATAACCCGTTTCGCGCCGTGCTGCTATGCGCCGATGGGTATATGGTGATTTGGGATTACAAAAATTCGCCCTTCCTGTCTGAATTCAACCCGCTGGTGCGCGAGGCCCGCAGCGGCGCTGATCTGTTCTATTTTGACCGCGGCGATAAAATCGATGTGGCCGCCGATGTCTTTTCCAACGAGGTGCGCCGGCTGTTGGCCGAACACGCGCCCGGCAATACGCGGCTGGCGGTCGATAAAATCATGCTGCACGGCCTGCGCGCCCTCGAGGCGCAGGGCCTGCAGGTGGTCGAGGGCGAAGAGCTGACCGAAAAAACCCGCGCCATCAAAGGCCCAGACGAGATCAAGGCGATGCGCTGCTCGATCCATGCCTGCGAACAGGCCGTGGCCCTGATGGAGGATTTCGCCCGCACCAATGTGCCCAAAGGGGGCATCAGCGAAGACGATATTTGGGCGGTTTTACACGCTGAAAATATCCGCCGGGGCGGTGAATGGATCGAAACGCGGTTGCTGGCCTCGGGCCCGCGCACCAACCCGTGGTTTCAGGAATGCGGCCCGCGCATTGTGCAGCCCAATGAAATTATCGCCTTTGATACCGATCTTGTGGGCGCCTATGGCATTTGCACCGATATTTCGCGCACCTGGTGGGTTGGTGATGCCGCCCCCAGCAACGCGATGGTCTATGCGATGCGCCATGCCTACGAGCATATTCAGGAAAACATGCAGCTGCTGAAACCGGGCGTCATGATCCCCGATATTGTCGCCGCCTGCCACAAGCTGGATGCGCAGTTTCAAAAGCAAAAATACGGCTGCATGATGCATGGCGTGGGCCTGTGCGATGAATGGCCCTTGGTGGCCTATCCCGATCAGGCGGTGCCCGGTGCCTTTGACTACCCGCTCGAGCCGGGCATGGTGCTCTGCGTCGAGGCGCTGGTCAGCCCCGAGGGCGGGGATTTCTCGATCAAGCTGGAAGATCAGGTTTTGATCACCGAAACCGGGTTTGAAAACCTTACACATTATCCGTTTGATCCGGTCTTGATGGGCACGGCCTAAACGGGCCACACCCGCCCCAGCCACATAGGGTGGCGGGCATCCGCCCTTTGCCCCTATTCGCTTGAATAGGGGTTTTGGCCTTCGGATTGGCGCCGCTCGCCCAATGCCATTGGCACACCCCCTGCATGCGCCGGCCCAGTTGGCCTGCATTCTGCAAACTGTTGCGCATCACCTATGGGCAGCAGGAAAACCCCATGCCAGGCATCGCAGCAGAAAGGCTGTTAGGGCAAGAAATTAGCCCATCCTATTTTGGTGCAAATATTTTGGCCACCCGCGACAGGCTGGGGCCAGATGGCACCTATGATGATATGGCCGATCAGTTGGGCATCAACGCGGTGCGCTATCCCGGTGGCTCGCTCACCGAGCGGTATTTTGACATCACCAACCCCGATCAAACCAGCACGCTGCATTATATCACCGGCCAGCCGCAACCCTTGCTGCCGTTTTCCGAATTCATGCAATTCGCAGCCGACACCGGGCGCCCGGCGCTGATTGTGCTGCCCACCCGCACCGCATTGGGCCCCGAAACCGATGCCTTGGGCCATCGTTACCCCGCTATAGACGAGGCCGCATTGCGCGGGTTTGTGCGCGATACGCTGGATGGCGCCTATGGGCCTGCACAGATCGCAGGCTTTGAGCTGGGCAATGAATACTGGGGCGCGGCAGAAATGAGCGCGGTGGAATATGGCCGGGTGGCCAGCGAAATGGCCTTGATTGTCAAAGACGAGCTTATCCACCACCCCGATTACGACACCCGGTTTCAAGACACCGAGATTTTTGTGCAGATGGGCATGAATTTCGGCCACTCGCGGCTGTCGGCCGAGTATGACAGCACCGATCCGGCGCAGGCCCTGGCCGATTTCGCCCGCGATTACGGGCTGGATTTGGGCGCGCCCTATTTATATGGCAATGGCAGCATCGCCTGGCCGCAGCTGAACAACCTGTTGATTTTGCGCGAATTTGACACCCCAGCCGAGATTGGCAGCATCGATGGCGTGGTGGCCCATATCTATGCCAAGGGGCTGGATAACCCAGAAAGCCAGCATTTCGCCCTGCGCACGATCGAGGCCACCTGGCCCTTGCAAGAAGAGGGGCTGAAAACCGTTGTCACCGAATGGAACATTCGCAACCATGGGCGCGACAGCGATGCCGATTATGGCCTGATCCAGGCCCATGAAATGCTTGATACGCTGGCCGCGATGGCAACCCATGGGGTGGATCAGGCCTATGTCTGGCCCATGCAACAGGGCGCCAGATCGTCGCTTACGGGAAACGAGGGCGAGGCGGCGCAAAAAGTGGCCGGCGCCTTTTTCAAAATGATGGGCGCAGCCCTGCCCGGCACCCACCCCGTGGTGCTAGAGGGCGCCGAGATGGGCCAGACCGAACTGGCACTGCCCGCCACCACCTTGCATGCCTTTGCAGGCCATGACCACGCGGTCTTTTATGCCCTCTCCACCGATGACACGCAGCAGGTCAGCGAAAGCTTCGATCTCAGCGGGCTGGTGCAGGGCTGGGCCAGCGCCGAAATCACCCGCCTGGGCGTGGCGCCCGGTGATCTGCCCGGTGCGGCCCAAGCCACGCCCGTGCTGACAGCGCTGCCCGCAGACGAGGTGCTGCAAGACGGCGTGCTCAGCGTCGATCTGGCCCCGCGTGAAATTGTGCAAGTGGTGTTGCGCGGCGTCAGCTATACGCCCGATACCCAAGATGCGCTGGATCAGCTGGATCTTCCCTATTTCGCGCCCGCCAGTTTCGATGCCATCCTGGGCCTTGATAGCGCCAGCGATATTGGTGCCGCCGATATCACCGACCTGGCAGGCCTGGGCACGTCAAAGCTGCAAGACACCGGCGGCGGCCTGTTGCCCCTGTCCCTGCCCCTGCCCCTGCTTGGCGCCGAAACACTGCCCCCCGATGCGCCTGCAGAAACAGACACCCCCCCGCCCGACGATGCCGAGCCCACCAGCGCGGGCGCGGAATTTGGGCTGCTGTTGCTTTTGCCCATGCTGTTGATGGCCATGGCATTCTGACGCGTGGGCACGAATTGCGCACGCCATTGCCTTGCCGCGCGCCGCAGTGGCAGGTAAGAGGCTGCATCACGCAAAAAATGAGGGCTGCCGATGATCCCCCGCTATTCCCGCCCACAGATGGTTGCCATCTGGGAGCCTGCCACGAAATTCCGCATTTGGTACGAGATCGAGGCCCATGCCTGCGACGCCATGGCCGATCTGGGTGTTATCCCGCGCGAAAACGCCGATGCGGTTTGGCGCGCGAAAGATGTCGAATTTGATGTGGCACGCATCGATGAAATCGAAGCCGTCACAAAACACGATGTCATCGCGTTTCTGACCCATCTGGCCGAACATGTGGGCAGCGAAGAGGCGCGTTTTGTGCATCAGGGCATGACATCCTCTGATGTGTTGGACACTTGCCTGAATGTGCAGCTGACCCGCGCCGCAGATATCTTGATCGACGATATGCACGCGCTGCTGGCGGCGCTGAAAACCCGCGCGATGGAACATAAAATGACCGTGCGCGTCGGGCGTAGC
Organism: uncultured Lutimaribacter sp.; assembly: GCA_913061505.1. GTDB lineage: Bacteria > Pseudomonadota > Alphaproteobacteria > Rhodobacterales > Rhodobacteraceae > CAJXSO01. Next base: position 7,006 of record CAJXSO010000056.1, on the reverse strand, counting down.
CACGGCATCCATGCCGAACCCACCACCATGGGCCTGACATTTGCGCGTTTTTACGCCGAGATGGACCGCAACCTGACGCGCCTGAAACAGGCCCGCCAGGAAATTGCCACCGGCGCCATTTCGGGGGCTGTGGGCACCTTTGCCAATATCGACCCGCGGGTGGAAGAGCATGTATGCGCCCAGCTGGGCCTCTACCCCGAACCGATCAGCACCCAGGTGATCCCGCGCGATCGCCATGCCATGTTCTTTGCCACGCTGGGTGTGATCGCCAGCAGCATCGAAAACGTGGCCATCGAAATTCGCCATATGCAGCGCACCGAAGTGCTGGAGGGGGCCGAATTTTTCTCGATGGGGCAAAAAGGCAGCTCGGCCATGCCGCATAAGAAAAACCCGGTTTTAACGGAAAACCTGACCGGGCTGGCGCGGCTGGTGCGCATGGCGGTGATCCCTGCCATGGAAAACGTGGCGCTTTGGCACGAGCGCGACATCTCGCATTCCTCGGTCGAACGCGCGATTGGCCCCGATGCCACCATCACTTTGGATTTCGCCCTGCACCGCTTAACCGGGGTGATCGAGAAAATGCTGATTTTCCCGCAGAACATGCTGGATAATATGAATAAATTCCCCGGGCTTGTCATGTCGCAGCGGGTGCTTTTGGCGCTGACCCAGGCCGGCGTCAGCCGCGAAGACGCCTATGCCATGGTGCAGCGTAATGCGCTGAAAGTGTGGGAAGACCGGGTTGATTTCCGGCAATTGCTGCTGGCCGATGCGCAGGTTGTTGCGGCCTTGGGCGAAGAGCAGATCAACGAGAAATTTGATATGGATTACCACACCAAACATGTGGATACCATTTTTAAACGGGTCTTTGGCGAAAGCTAACAGGCTGACAGTAAAAACCAAAAAGCGCCCCTGGGGGCGCTTTTTATGCCTCTAGCTCGGCATCCCAATACAGAAAATCCAGCCAGCTTTCGTGCAGGTGGTTGGGCGGGAATTTACGGCCCAGATTGCGCATTTCCTCAGACATCGGGGCACGGGGCGGTTTGCGCAGGTGCATATTGGCCTGCGACAGGCTTTTCGATCCCTTGCGCAGGTTACACGGGCTGCAGGCCGCCACCACATTTTCCCAGCTGGTCACGCCCCCGCGCGCCCGCGGCACCACATGATCAAAGGTTAAATCCCCTTTCGAGCCGCAATATTGGCAGCGAAATTCATCGCGCAAAAAAAGATTAAAGCGCGTGAAGGCCACGCGCTTTTGGGGTTTTACATAATCTTTCAGAACAACAACCGACGGTATTTTTATTCTGGTCGAGGGGCTGCGCACCACATCGTCATATTCGGCCACGATGCTGACCCTGTCTAACCACACCGCCTTTATCGCATCCTGCCAAGGCCATAGCGACAGCGGATAATAAGACAGCGGCCTGTAATCGGCGTTCAGCACCAGCGCGGGGTGGCGCCTCAGCGCGCTGGGGTCTTTGGTAAATTCAGTTCTAAAGTCGCCATCCATTCGAATTGCCCTTTGCCCTGTCTGCCCATGAGGCACCAAGGCGGGACGCCCCGCCCCAGATGCCACCACTATATATCGTGCATTCTATCCGGCAACCCCCATATCGTGGGGGCTACCGCAAGCTTGCACAGGCAGTTAACAGGGATATGACGCAGGGCCGTTTTCAGGGCTGCATCCAGGGCCGCTTTAGGCGCGCGTGGCTACAGCCCGCATTTATCGCGCATAAAGGCCAGCGCCACAGATAGCCCATCGGGGGCAATGCCATGGGCGGTGCCCTTCATGATATGGGCAAACACATCTTGCCAGCCCGCCTCTTGCAGGGCTTCGGCGGCTGCGGGCAGCGATTGCACAGGCACCACATCATCGGCATCGCCATGCACCAGCAAAACCGGCGGGCGCACGCGGGTTTCATCGGCCAGGGTTTCCGGCGACAACAAGCGCCCCGAAAAGGCCACGATACCTGCCACCGGGTCTTCGCGGCGCGGCGCCACATGCAGGCTGATCATCGTGCCCTGGCTAAAGCCGAACAGCACCATTTGCTCGGGCAGCAGATCTTCGTCGACCAAGAGCGCATCCAAAAACGCGTTCAAATCATCGCTGGCCGCCTGCAAGCCGCGTTCGGCCTCTTCCTCGGACGAGCCATCAAGCCAGGGAATGGGGAACCACTGATAGCCATTTGGCAGGCCTGCAATGCTTTCGGGCGCATCGGGGGCCACAAACAACGTGTCGGGCAAATGTTCGCCCAAAACATCGGCCAGCCCCAAAAGATCGGCGCCATTGGCACCATAGCCATGCAAAAACACCACAACCGAGCGGGTTTCACCAGAAACCGGCTCTTTGCGGCCAGCGGTCAAGACGCGTGTCATAGGGTTCCCTCGCGTTGTTTTTCGATGTGGTAATATTCCCAAAGCAAACGTGCCGCAACGGCGCGCCAGGGCGACCAGCGCTGCGCCATCTCGCGCAAGGCACGTTCTTTGGGGCGTTCGGGCAGGGCATAAAGCAGGCGTGCGGCCTCTTGCAGCGCCAAATCGCCTGGCGCAAACACATCGGCATGGCCCAGGCTGAACATGGCGTAAATTTCCGCGGTCCACACCCCGATCCCTTTGACCTGCACCAGTCTTTGCACAACCGCGTCGGTGGGGGCGGTGCGCAGCGCATCAAAATCAATGCCGGCATCGGCCAGGGCCTGGGCATAGGTGGCTTTTTGCCGGCTTAGGCCAAGGGCGCGCAAATCATCGATCTGTGCCGCCAAGATGGCATCTGGCCCCACCATACCAGCGGCCTGCAACCGCCCCCAAATGGCGCGGGCCGAGGCCACGCTGACCTGCTGGCTGACAATCGCGCGCAGCAACTGGGTAAACCCATCAGGCGTGCGGCGCAGCGGCAAGGGCCCGGTTAAACCATAGGCATGGGCCATGCGCGGGCAATTGGCCGCCAGCCATTCGGCCCCTTTGGCCACATCTTCAGGCGTGTCGATACGGCCGCTCACGCAGGCAAACTGCCATCCAGCACGTAGCGCAGCATCTGCACCACCTGCGCGGGGCTGCGCGCCACGGCCAATGCGGCGGCATCCACCTCTTTCAGTGCGTGATCATGTTCGGGCGGCTGCAAGATAATCAGCGATTTACCCAAGGCACTGGCATAGCCTGCATCAAAAGCGGCATTCCACTGCTTATACTTATCGCCAAAGCGCACCACCACGATATCGGCATCGGCAATCGCCTTGCGGGTGCGGATGGCGTTTAGCTGTGCGCCTTTGTGATCGTGCCAAAACTTGTCAGCTTCGGCGCCCAAAATCGCCACGCCGCAATCATCGCTGGCTGCGTGATCGGTGACGGGGGCGCTGAACACCACATCTAGCCCCTCGGCGCCTTGGGCGATTTCTGCACGCCAATTGGTGTGAATTTCGCCGGAAAGATAAACCTTAAGCATGCCTGCCCCATTGTCATTGCGCGCCCCACCCTATCGCGGGGGGCGCAGCTACTCAACCGTTGCTTGGGCGTGGGGGGAAACTGGCCCCAAACACCGGCCCCAAACACCGGCCCCGAAACCTGGGCCGGTGCCAGGCGCAGAGCGCCTTAGCCCCGCAGCGCCCCGCCGGTGGCTTTGGATACTTTCTCGACGATCTTGGCGCTGACCGCTTCGATATCGGCCTCTTTCAGCGTTTTCTCGGTCGGCTGAAGGCGCACTGTAATGGCGATCGATTTTTTGCCCGCCCCCATCTGCGCCTCGGCCTTTTCGCCGGTGAATTCATCGAACACGCGCACGCCTGCGATCAGCGCCTTATCGGCGCCCGCCGCGGCATTGACCAGCGTCAGCGCCTCGACCCCGCTATCCACCACAAAGGCGAAATCACGCTCGACCGCTTGCAGATCGTGCAGCGCCAGCGCCCCGCGGCTGGCCGATTTGGCCTTTGGCTCGGGCACTTCGGCGGGGAAAATGGTAAAGGCAACGGCCGGGCCTTTCACATCCATCTTGGCCAAAATGCCGGGGTGAATTTCGCCAAAAACCGCCAGGCGCTTTTTCGGGCCCAAACACAGCACGCCATGGCGGCCGGGGTGGAACCACGCCGGGCCATCGCGCAGAATCTGCATTTTTTCGGGCGCCCCGATGGCGGCCAGCAGCGCCTCGGCATCAGCCTTGGCATCGAACACATCTACCGCGCGGGTGCTGGCATGCACGTCTTTTGGCCCGGTGCGGCCCACCAATAGCCCTGCCACCTGCAAATGCTGCTGCCCCGGTTCGCCGCCGTGAAAGGCAGGGCCTACCTCGAACAGCGCCAGATCCATCTGCCCCCGCGCCTGGTTGCGCGCCGCCGCCTGCAAAAGGCCCGGCAACAGATCGGGGCGCATATGGCTCATCTCGGTCGAGATGGGGTTGGCCAGCATCGTGGCATCGGTGCCGCCGCCAAACATCGCCGCTGCGGCCTGATCGATAAAACTGTAGCTCACGCATTCGTTATAGCCCAAGGCGGCGCTGGTGCGGCGCAGGGTTTGTTCGCGCCGTTGCGCGGGCGTCATGGTGGGGCGCGGCACGCCGGGCTGCATGCGCGGCAGTGGCTTGCCCTCGAGCTTGGTCAGCGAGGCGATGCGCGCCACCTCTTCTACCAGATCGGCCTCGCCCAACACATCGGGGCGCCAGCTGGGCACCCAAGCCATATCGCCCTCGAGGCGAAAGCCCAGGTTCGTCAGGGTTTCGCGCTGGGTTTGTTCAGGAATGGACATGCCCACCAGGCTTTCCACGCGCGCCGGATCAAGGCGATAGGCGCGCGCCACATCGGGCACGGCACCCGCCACCACCACATCAGACGGGGTGCCGCCGCAAAGCGCCATGATCATCGCGGTGGCATCTTCCAGCGCCTGCATATTATAGGCCGGATCAATGCCGCGTTCGTTGCGATAGCGCGCATCCGAGTTGATTTTCAGCGCACGCCCCGTGGTGGCGATTTGCACCGTGTCCCACACCGCCGCTTCCAGGAACACATTCACCGTGTCATCGGTGCAGCCGGTGGCATCGCCCCCCATAATGCCGGCAATGCTTTCCACCCCATGATCATCGGAAATCACCACCATTCCGGGGCCGAATTCATAGGTTTTCTCGTCGAGCCCTACGATGGTTTCGCCGCCTGCACTGCGGTGAATGCGCAGATTGCCCTGCACCTTATCTGCATCGAAAACATGCAAGGGGCGGTTGCGGTCATAGGTAAAGAAATTGGTCACATCGACCAGCGCCGAAATGGGGCGCAGGCCAATGGCGCGCAGCTGGTTTTGCAGCCATTCAGGGCTGGGGCCATTTTTCACCCCACGGATCAGCCGCCCGGCAAACACATGGCAACCGTTTTCGCGGGTGTCTTCGGCAATCTCCACCCCGATGGGGCAGGGAAATTCGCCTGCAATCGTGGGGGTTTCCACCGGCTTCAGCTGGCCCAGCCCACGCGCGGCCAGATCGCGGGCAATGCCGCGCACGCCCAAGGCATCGGGGCGGTTGGGGGTGATGGCGATTTCAATCACCGGGTCCACCCGTTCGGGGCGGTTTGCCGCCAGCCAATCGACAAATTTTTGGCCCACCTCGCCGGAGGGCAATTCGATGATGCCATCATGTTCGTCAGATAGCTCTAGCTCGCGCTCCGAGGCCATCATGCCGTGGCTTTCCACACCGCGGATTTTGCCCACGCTGAGGGTGACATCGATGCCGGGCACGTAATCGCCGGGTTTGCACAAAACCACCGTAATGCCCGCGCGCGCATTGGGTGCACCGCACACGATTTGCTTGATGCCTTCATCGGTTTCCACGCTGCACACCCGCAGCCTGTCGGCATCGGGGTGCTGCTGGGCGTCTTTCACCCGGGCCAGGGTAAAGCTGGCCAGCCGGGCAGCAGGGTTTTCAACTCCCTCTACCTCAAGGCCCAGATCTGTCAGGGTCTCTACAATCTCGTCCAGCGTGGCGGTGGTGTCGAGGTGGCGTTTCAGCCAGGAAAGCGTGAATTTCATGGGCCTGCTACGGGTTGCTTGAATGGTTGATGCCGCTCTTAGCCGATCCTTGCAGCAGACGAAAGGGTTTCGGCCATGCCAATATGCACCAGCCAGTTGCTCAATTCGCGCGCGCGCTGGTGCAATTCCAAATCAGCCGGGCATCCCCCCAGGGTGGCGGCGGTAGATGGGCTGTGCGCCACCGCCTCGATCTGTGCCAAAAGCGCGCTGTGGCGGGCAAATACCCCATCGCGCTGGCGCAGGTAATCGGCGATATCAGCCAGGCTTAATTCTGGGTGGTATTGGCTGCCCCAAAACTGCACGCCCTGCCCTTCGTAGACCGCCATTTGCACTTGGCTATGGGCGTTGCCTGCCAGCACCACCATGCCGCTGGGCAGTGCTGTTACCTCGTCGCGGTGGATGCACGGGGCAGAAAAGCCACTGCTGCGCCCCACCATTGCCGGGTGCTGGCGGCCTGCATCGGTCAGGGTAATATCGCAGGCCAGCCCCAGCTCGGTGCCGTTGGCCGAGGGGCCGACACCGCCGCCCAGCATATAGGCGCCCAGCTGCAAGCCGTTGCAACTGCCCCAGATGGGCAGGCCCGCCGCCGCCACCAGATCGAAGGCTGCGCGCAGGGGCGCGGCCTGGGGCCCATCTACCCCCCAGCCCACGCCCGAGCCGGTGAACACCACCCCCACACAGCCCGCAACCTGGGCGGCCTGCAATGGCTGGGCATAGGGGGCGGCCACGCGGGCCTCTAGCCCCGGGGCAAGGGCGCTGAAACAGGTCACAAAGGGGCGCGCGCCCGATTGGCCCGCCGCCACCATATCGGGCGTGTTGCTTTCGATGATCAAAACGGTCGGCATGGGCGGCATCCTTGCAAGGCAGGCCCAAGGCCTAGCCTATGGCAAAAACACCGCTGTCCAATCCGCGACCACGGGCGCGCGGATTGCGGCAAAGCGATCAGCCGCGGCAAAAAGCGCTTGAATTAATGCGATTACCTACTCAACCCGCCGCGGATGGTGGGCAC
>CAJXSO010000055.1 GCA_913061505.1 uncultured Lutimaribacter sp. | reverse complement strand
AACTCAGGGGGGCGGCCTGCCCCCCTCCTATTCAGCCGCACAGCGCGCCATGCACCAAGGCCTTTAGCTGTGGGCGCGCGGGATATGAACTGCTGGGTGCCAGCTGGGTGAAAAACACCACCGACATATCCTGCACCGGATCCATCCAAAAGAAGGTCGAGGCCATGCCGCCCCAGCTGAAATCACCCACGCTGCCCGGGCAGCGCGCCCGGCCCGGATCAAGCACGACGGCACCGCCCAAGCCAAAGCCCATGCCCTCCATCGGTTGTTCGGCAAAGCTTTGCGGGCCCATCGAGGCGATATCGCCGGGCAGGTGATTGCGCATCATGAAAGACAGGGTTTGCGGCGACAACAGCCGCGTATCGCCCGCCTGCCCCCCTTGGCGCAGCATTTCCACAAAGCGCATATAGTCATCGATCGTGCCCACCAGGCCCCCGCCGCCAGAATAGCAGGTGGCATTGTGAAAGATCGATCCTTCGGGCGCATCGGCCAGTTTCAGCCCCTGCGTGCGGCCGGCAGTGTTGTTTAAATCAAACGCGCCGCCGCCCTCGGGAGTGTAAAGTGCGGCAAAGCGGCTTTCGGCGCCTTTCGGCACGGAAAACCCCGTGCTGTGCATGCCCAGTGGTGTGAAAATATGCTGGTCAAAAAACGCAGCCAGGCTTTGGCCCGATACCACCTCGACCACGCGGCCCAGCACATCGATTGAGACCGAATATTCCCAACGCGCGCCGGGTCGAAAGGCCAGCGGCAGCGCGGCCAGCCGCGCCACCTGCCCGGCCAGATCGCCCTGATCGGCGCGGAAAATGATGCCCTCGTCATCCATCGCCTTGGCCAATACGCCCGGGTTGAACGGGTAGCTTAGCCCCGATGTATGGGTCAGCAGATGATGGAGCGTGGGGGTTTGGCAGGGCTCGGTCTGATCGATGCGGGTGGCACCGGGCACAAGCGCCTGCATCTGCGAAAACGCAGGAATGAAATCAGACACCGGCGCATCAAGATGAAAAAGCCCTTGTTCGGCCAACATCATGATGGCAACCGACGTGATGGGTTTGGTCATCGAATAGATGCGCACAAGGCTGTCGCGCTGAAAGGCCAGGCCTGCGGCCACATCGCGCAGGCCTGCGGCGTTGAAATAGGCCTCTTGCCCGGCGCGCCGGATCAGAACCGAACTGCCGGGGAATTGGCCCGCATCGATGTAGCGGTTTTGCCAATCGCTGATACGGGCCAGGCGGCCCGCATCAAAGCCCAGATCAGACAGGGGGAGCGCTGCCATATGTCACCTTTTGTTTGGCACCTGGCGCCGGGCTGGCCAGGCAGATTACACCTCTAGCCATTCTTTTCGCACATCCTCGCGGCGGCGCAACTCGTCTGGGGTGCCTTCGAACACAATTTGCCCATGCCCCATCACATAGACCCGGTTTGCGATATCCATGGCGATCGACAATTTTTGTTCAACCAGCAGCGTGGCAATGCCGCGGCGGGCGATTTCTTGTAAGATATCGGCCACCTTTTGCACCATTTGCGGCGAAAGCCCCTCGGTTGGTTCGTCGATCATTACAAAATCTGGGTCGCCCATCAAGGTGCGGCACATGGTCAACATTTGCTGCTCGCCCCCCGACAGCACCGAGGCCTCGACATCGGCGCGCTCTTTCAGGTTCGAGAACATATCGAACATATTTTGCATCGACCACCGGCCCATCCCGTCTTTTTGGCCGGGTTTCAGGCCCAACGTCAGGTTTTGGCGGGTGGTCAGCCCGGGAAAGATATCGCGGTTTTCGGGCACATAGCCGATGCCAAGATTGGCAATTTCATAGGCTTTCTTGCCCGCGATTTCCTGCCCCTTGAACCGCACCGAGCCTTTGGGTTCCAATTCGCCCATGATCGCTTTGCAAGTGGTCGACCGGCCCACGCCGTTGCGGCCCAAAAGGGCAACGATTTCGCCCTCTTGCACATTCATGGTGACACCCTGCAGGATGTGCGATTTGCCGTAATAGGCATGCATATTCGTGACGTCTAGCATCAGTGATCTGCCTCCAGGGCTGCGCCCAAATAGGCCTCTTGCACGCGGGCGTTGGCGCGCACATCGGCGGGTTTGCCAGTGGCGATGATTTCGCCGTAAACCAGCACAGAAATACGATCGGCCAGGCCAAACACCACGCCCATATCGTGTTCGACCATGACCAGCGTTTTGCCTTCGGTCACGGTGCGGATCAATTCCACGATATAATCGGTTTCCGAATGGCTCATCCCGGCGGTGGGTTCATCCAGCATGATCACATCGGCGCCACCGGCGATGGTGATGCCAATTTCCAGCGCGCGTTGCTCGGCATAGGATAGCACGCCTGCGGGCAGATCGCGCCGCTGCAGCAGGTTGATCTGATCGAGTATCGCCTCGGCCCCTTCGGTCAATGCGCGCGAGCGGCTGACCATGTTCCAGAACGAATAGCGATACCCTTGCGCCCATAAAAGCGCGCAGCGCACGTTTTCAAACACCGACATTTTCGGGAAAATATTGGTGATCTGAAACGACCGCGACAGCCCCAGGCGATTGATCTGATAGGGCGCAAGCCCCTGCAGATTGCGCCCATGCAGGCTGACACTGCCCGATGTGGGCGGAAAGCGTGCGGTGATCAGGTTAAAAAGCGTCGATTTACCCGCCCCGTTGGGCCCGATGATGGCATGGCGTTCGCCACGCCCTATCGATAAATCGATGCCGCGGATAATTTCGGTTTGGCCAAAGCTTTTGCGCAGGCCCTGAATATCGAGTGCCGCTGTCATGTGTCTGCCCCATCCGGTGTGTTTGCCTTGTGCCACGCCTCCATCAGCTGTGGCGCATTTTTACGTGCCAACCAAAAGCCAAGCGCCGCCATCAGGGCAAAAACCACCCAAGGCCAGATCTCGGTATGCTGGAACGTCACCCAAAACAGCGTCATCTCGGTTTCACCGATGGCGGCGTGACGGGCGTGAAACAGCACCTCGATCAGGCCCGACAGGCCAAGAATGCACACGATCGCCGGCACCAGGGTAACGATATAGGGCATCACCAACAGCCGCCATTTGCCCAGTTTAATGGGCACGATATGCATCTGCATCACGCCGGCCAGGCCGCTGGGGAAAAACATCACCGTCGCCACAAACAGGGCGCCCACGTAAAGCGACCAGATCTCGGTTTCGAGGCTGAGCACGGTTTGCAACAGGGTAAAAACGATGGCGCCCACAACGGGGCCGAAAAACACCCCTACCCCGCCCAGAAACGTCACCAGCAAGATCGAGCCCGAGGTGGTCAGGTTCAGGTTTTCTTCGGTTAGGATTTCATAGTTGATCGCAAACAGCCCCCCCGCGATGCCGGCGAAAAACCCCGCCGCCACGAAAGAATTGTAGCGCACCCAGCGCGAGGAATAGCCCAAAAACTCGGCCCGCTCGGGGTTGTCGCGCACCGCATTGGCCATACGCCCGATGGGGGTGCGCGAGAACAGATACATCAGCAGTGCCGAGATCAGCAGCCACCCGGCCGTCAGGTAATACACCTCGATTTGGCTCAGAAATTCGACCCCAAAGAAGGGCATGCCATAGGTGCGATCGCCCGATACCCCCTCTTCACCGCCAAAAAACACCACGATGATCACCGAACAGGCCGCGATCAATTCCCCCACCCCAAGCGAGATCATGGCAAACACCGTGCCGGCCTTGCGGGTGGAAAAATACCCCACCAGGCTGGCAAGGATCATACCGAAAATACCGCCCAAAAGTGGCAGCAAGGGCAAGGGGATGCTGCCGAAAATATCCCAGTTCATCACATGCACGCAGACAAAACCGCCCACGCCCATGTAAACCGCATGGCCAAATGACAGCATGCCCCCCTGCCCCAGCAGCATGTTATAGCTCAGCGCAAAGACAATGGTGATGGCCATCTGGTTCATGATGGTGATGGCGCTGTTGGATTGAAAGATGAAGGGCATCAGCACCAGCATCACCGCCGATACGATCCAAGGCATCGCAGTTTTCATCGATACGCCGCCCTCGAGGCGGGTTTGCGTTTTATCTAAACTTTGCATCAGACGTCCCGCTTTCCAAACAAACCGTAGGGGCGGAAGACAAGGATCAAGATCATCAGCAGATAGGGCAGAATATCGGCAATCTGCGGCGATGTCAGCGTCCATAGGTCGGCCCAGGCGCTATCCCAAACCGGCTCGGGCTTGGTAAAGCCAAGGCTGGTCAGAATGTCTTCCATGCGAATGTTGTAGGCTTTGGCAAATGTGGTCAGCCAGCCAATGATCAGCGCCGCCACCAGCGCGCCGCCCAAACTGCCCAAACCACCAATCACGATCGTCACAAACACGATAGAGCCCAGCACAAAGGCCATGCCAGGGAAGGTCGACAGAACCGGCCCGGCAATAACGCCCGCCACGCCCGCCAGCGCCGTGCCCACGCCAAAGACGCCCATAAAGACCAAGGGCACATTATGGCCCAGCGCCTCGACCGTGCGCGGATAGCTCAGCGCCGCCTGAATGATCATGCCCACCCGGGTGCGCGTCATCACAAACAACAGCCCCGCAAAAATGCCCAGCGACAGGAAGATCATGAACACTTTGTAGGCCGGGATATCATAGCTGGAAATCGAAAAGGCCGCGCCTTCCAGGATTTCGGGAATTTGATAGGGGATCTGATCGTTGCCCCAGATGAATTTCACCAATTCCTCGATCAGCAGCGCCAGGCCAAAGGTGAAAATCAGCTCGGGCACATGGCCATATTGATGCACGCGGCGCAGGCCATACCGCTCGACCGCGGCGCCCACGATGCCCACCAGCGGCGGCGCAATCAACAAGCCCATCCAAAAGCCCAGATATGTGCTGATCTGATAGGCGAAATAGGCGCCCAACATGTAAAAGCTGGCATGGGCAAAGTTCAACACGCCCATCATCGAGAAAATAAGTGTCAGGCCCGCAGACAGCATAAACAGCAGCAGTCCCGTGACCAAACCGTCGATAAGGTTCACCAGTATGAGGTCCATGCCTCACTCCCCCCTGTTTTCAGGTCATTTTATTGGCAAGTTGGCCCCCGCGCAGACGCATCTGCGCAGGGGTAGGAAACGCAGCCTTAGGGGCGTTTCATCTTGCAGGTGGTCGGCGCATCAGCCGAGGCCATGGTGACCGAGCTTTCGACAACCATGCCATAGCCCGAATTGTCATAGTCAAACTGCACGCCTTCGTCTGTGTGGGCAAAGATGTGCACGTCTTGAATGGCCTGGTGGTCTTGCGGGCGCATCATGATCTTGCCGCCCCACAGGCTGTCATGCTCCATGCCTTCCAGCGCTTTGCCCACCGCAACAACATCGGTGGCACTGCCGGCATCGTTGATGGCGCGGGCCAGCATCTCGATCACATTGGTGATACGCGCCTGGCTGACGTTGCCATCGGGGTATTTGGCTTTGAACGCTTTCACATAGTCTGCCGCGCGATCCGATGCGATGGGGTTCAACGGCCCCTCGGATACCAGGCGAAGCGAGCCTTTGCCGGTTTCGCCAAAGGCCGCGGTAATACCGTCGGCGGCAGCGTAATAGGTGTAGATCGGGCCTTTAAACCCGTTCTCGATCACCGATTTGCCCAGGTTCAGCATGTCCGAGCCCCAGTTGCCGGTAATCACCGCATCTGCGCCCGAGGCCACGATTTTGCGCGCATAGGGCGTGAAATCTTTCACTTTGCCGATGGGGTGCAATTCGTTGCCGACAATCTCGATATCGGGGCGTTTGGCGCCCAAAAAGCTCACCGCAGCTGCAGCCACGGCTTTGCCAAAGCTGTAATCTTGGCCAATGATATACACTTTCTTGATGCTATCATCGGCGGCCATCACATCGGTCAGCGCATCCATCTTGATATCGGCATTGGCATCGAAACGGAAATGCCAGAAGTTGCATTTCTCGTTGGTCAGCGCCGGATCAACCGCTGAATAGTTCAAAAACAGCACGCGGCTGTCGGGGTTGCGGCGGTTATGTTTGTCGATCGCCTCGGTCAGCGCATTGGCCACGCCCGAGCTGTTGCCCTGCACCACGTAACGAATGCCCTGGTCGATGGCCACTTGCAGCTGGATCAGCGATTCTTTCGGGCTGATTTTGTTGTCAAAACCCACAATCTCGAATTTCTGCCCGCCCAGAACGCCGCCATTGGCATTCACCAGTGTTTCAGCCGCAAATTCATACTGATGCAGGCCGTTGGTGCCCGTCGAGGCAAAAGGCCCGGACAGCGGATCGATAAAGGCAATCTTCACATTTTCTGCAAATGCCGCAGAGGCCATAACAGCAAGCGACAAGGCGGCAACGGCACCGCGTTTAACGATGGTTCTCATTCTTTCCCTCCCAAGATCAGCCCTGCAAATTCATTGGTGATTTCAGCGCAGGTCGATATGAAAAGCCTTGCACAGGCTGACCATAAGTCAAGCATTAGCCACGCCTTTACAGGCCCCAGATTGGGCAGATCACGCGCCATAGGCGGGCGAAAATGGCGGCGCACATGGGCAAAATTGCCAGCCATTTGCCGCATTGCAGAATTCTATTCCATAAATTTAATGCGGGGCGATTTATGCGGTTTTACACGCCAAACGGTGCTGCAAAATCGCCCAGTACGGCGCCCGTATCGGCGCTGATTTTGCAGCTGCAAAAAACCCGATCAAGGCGCAAAACGGGGCAGTAGACCGCGGCAAAGTTTTTCTATGTGACGTAGCGGCGCGATAAAATAGTATTTCGCATAGCGGAATTTTTTGCCGCATCTCTGCCGAAAATGCCAGGCCACACCCAACCGACAGAATCAACACCGCAATCTGCGCGCAAACAGCCGGCCAGCGCAGCGCCGTTCAGGCCCCCGGCACCCCTTCGCCCAGGTATTCCGCATCGCTGACATGGGCCCCCCAATCGGCCACTTTTCCATCTAACGCCTCTTGAATGGCGATATGGGTCATCGGGCTATCGGGGGCGGCGCCGTGCCAATGCAGGCAGCCCGGCGGGATCCATACCGTATCACCCGCCGCAATCCGTTGCACGGGCGCATCGCCCCACCCCACCAGCCCGACCCCATCGGTGACATACAGGGTTTGGCCCAAGGGATGCGTATGCCACGCGGTGCGCGCGCCCGGCGCAAAGGCCACTTTCAGCGCCCGCACCCGCGCAGGCGCCGGCGCCTCGACAATCGGGGTTTGCCAAACGGTGCCGGTAAAATATTCGGCCGAGGCCAATTTGCTGGGGCGCGCGCCCACCTTGAAAATATCCATGCCAGTGCCCTCTCCAGTGCCCTTTTGCTGCATCTGCCCCAAAACCTAGCGCAGCCAGGCACAGGTGCAAATGCCAATAGGCTGGCCAAGCCGCCCTTGCCCGCGCTATATTTGCCCAAAGAAAGAGGCCCCATGCCCCCTAGCCAGAACAGCCAGCACAGCCAGCCTAAATCAGTGCTTCTTTTGGGGGCAACGGGCACGATTGGCCAGGCGGTGTTGCACCAGCTTTTGGCCGAAGGCCATAGCGTCACATGCCCGCTGCGCAGCCTTGCGCCAGATACTGGGGCTTTTGCCCACCCGGGCGTCACAGCCCACCCACAGGCGCAGCCCGTGCAGGTGGCCAAAGCCGCGGCATATGATGCGGTGATCAGCTGCCTGGCCTCGCGCACAGGCACCCCAACCGATGCTTGGGCTGTGGATTATGCCACCAATCTGGCCTATCTAGAGGCGCTGCAACAGGCAGGCCAAGCCCCGCATTTCATTTTGCTTTCCGCCATCTGCGTTCAGCGCCCGGAACTGGCCTTTCAGCAGGCGAAACTGGCGTTTGAGGCAAAACTGCAAGCCGCAGGCCTGCGCTGGTCGGTGGTGCGGCCGACGGCATTTTTCAAATCTCTCTCGGGGCAATGGGCACGGGTGCAGGCGGGCAAGCCGTTTTTGGTGTTTGGCACCGGCCAGCTGACCGCCTGCAAACCGATCAGCGATGCCGATCTGGCGCGCTTTATCACCGGCTGTTTGACGCGGGCCGAGCGCTGGAACGCCGTGCTGCCCATTGGCGGGCCCGGCCCGGCAATTACGCCACTGGATCAGGCGCAGGCCTTATCTGATGTGCTGGGGCGCAAGGTGGCTGTGCGCCATGTGCCGGTGGCGATGCTGGATATCATCATTGGCGGGTTGCGGCTGGCCGGGCTGTTTAGCCCAAAGGCGCGGGAAAAGGCGGAATTGGCCCGCATTGGGCGCTATTATGCCACCCAATCCATGCTGGTTTGGCAGGATCACACGCGCGCCTATAGCGCCCAGGCCACGCCTGAATTTGGCACAGAAACCCTGGCCGATCACTATGCCAAGCTGGGCCAGGGCGCAGCGCAGGTAGATTTGGGCGCGCATGCCGTGTTTTAGCGCGCCCAAAGCCCTGATTGCCCGCCTTGGCTACCCCGCTTGCTACCCTACCTTTACAGGGTGATGCCGCCCGCCTCGGCCACGCCCATGAAACTGCGGTTCCAGGTTGGGCTGATCAAGATCTCGTTCAGGCAGACATGCGGCGGGGCCTCGGCGATATAGCGCACGATGGCGCCCAGATCCTCGGATTTCAGCATGCGCGCCACGTCTTCGGGCGATGGGGGCTTGGGGCGGTGTTTCAAAATCGGCGTGGCCACTTCGCCAGGCATCAGCGCGGTGCAGCGAATGCCGTTGCGCCCCTCTTCTTGGTTGATCGAATGGCTGAGCGCCACAACCGCATGTTTCGAGGCGCTATAGGCCGGGCCGGTCAGGCGCGAGGGGTGCCGCCCCGCCCAAGATGAGGTTAATATCAGCGTGCCCTGCCCCTGCGCGCGCATGCCGGGCAAAACGGCCAAGATGCCATTCATCACACCATTCAAGTTTACATCGGTGATGCGCGCAAAATCAGCCGCGGTGATGGCCCCAACCGCGCGGTTGGGCACGTTGATACCGGCATTGGCCATGAAAATATCGACAACGCCATGGCGCGCCATCAGATCATCGGCGATGGCTTGCGTGGCCTCGGCATCGGTCACATCAAGGGCGGCAACCTCGGCCTGGCCACCCGCTTTGGCGATATCCTCGGCCACGGCCTGCAATTCGGCCAGCCTGCGCCCCGACAGCACCACGCGCGCGCCCGATGCCGCCAATGCCTTGGCCGAGGCCTCGCCAATGCCGCCCCCCGCGCCCGTTACCCAAGCCAGCTTTCCGTTTAATTGCGCCATGTTATCCCTCCTCTGATGCAGCGGCGTATGGCGGCATTGGGGCATAGCTGCGCGCGCCTGTCTATAGGCGCATAGCTGGGCATGGGCGCTATCGCCGCAGCGTTAAACCAGCGCCACCCCGCCAATGCGGGCCAATTGCCCGGCCTGCACGCAGGCGCTGACATGATCGATAAAGGCGCGCACAGCATTGGCACGATGCACATTCTGGGCGGCCAAAAGCCCCATGCGCATGGGGCGCAGATCCCCCTCTAAGGGCACACAGACCACCGGCTTGCCATCGGGGGAGAGCGGGCTGAGCGGGCGCACATTGGCGATCGAATAGCCAAACCCCTGCCCCACCAAAGACCGCATCACCGCCATGTCGCGGGTGCGTTCGGCGATCAGGGGCCGCGCCCCCAGTGCATCGAAAAACGACAGGAAATAATCGGCACTTAGCGGCAGGTCTAACAGCACCATCGGATGGTCTTTCAGATCATCAACCGATACCGTGGCCCGCCCGGCCAGCGGATGATCTGGCGACAAAAGTGCAAAGGGTGGCAGCTGCAACAGCGGTGTGAATTGCAAATCTGCAGGCAAGCCCAGATCATAGGTCAGCGCCAGGTCAATCTCGGAGCGGCGCAGGGCGCTGAACAGCTCCACCTGGTTCATCTCGCGTTGGCGCATCTGCACATCGGGGTGGGCCTGCTGAAACCCGCGCCGCAGCCCCGGCAGCACCAATTGCGCAAATGTCACCAGGCAGCCCACGGTCAGCGGCCCCCGCACCTGGCCCGAAATATCGCCAGCAATATCGGTCAAACTGCCCGCCTCGCGCAGCACCACGCGCGCCTGCGCCAGCATCTCGCGCCCTGCCTGCGTCAGCGACAAGCCCTGCGCGTGTTGGCGCACAAACAGGGGCAGGCCGAATTCTGCCTCAAGCTGGGTGATGGCCGCTGAAATCGAGGGCGACGAGACATTGATACGCTCGGCCGCGCGCGCGATGCTGCCCGCCTCGCCCACCGCAACGAAATATTCGATTTGCCGTAATGTATATCGCAGCATCGCCCGCCCAACCCAATCTATTGGGCCCAAGATGGAACAGCCACCGCCCCCCTTGCAAGGCCAAAGCCCTAATCGTCGCCGGGCACACCATAAGATGGCGCCGCTGCCGGATTGAGCGCGCGCGCGACGTAATCGTTGATTTGCGGTTTATAAACCTGCCACGCCGCCTGCAGCGCCGCGATTGGGCAATCGAGGGTCCAGTCACAGCGCAAATCTGCCAAGGGCCAGCTTTGCTCATCCACCAGCAGCAGCCCCGCCGAATGCACCGGCCCCGCCTCGCCGCCCGCGGCCAAGCCCGCCTGCATGGCCGCCAGCAACCTGTCACCCAAATGCCCCGATGCGGCCTGAAAGCCTGCCACCATGGCCTGTGGCACGCCTGCATCGGCCAGCAGATTACCCCCGGCGGCCACGTTTTCGGCCTGTGCCTCGGCCCAGATGCCCAGCGCATTTGGCCCCGAATGAATGCAGGTTTCGCCCCTAGCATCCACCATCAGCACCTGCCGATACTGCATATGTTGGGCGCGGCGGCGCAAAATCGCGCGCACCTCGGCGGGGCTGGCGCCCGCCTGCATCAAGCCCAACGCCCATGGGCCAAGCCGCGGATCGGTGACATTTTGCGAGGCCACCGCCCCGACGCCTGCCTGCGCATAGGCGCAGCGCGCCGCAACCGCGGGCGACGACGAGGAAATGGCCACCCCAAACATGCCGCTTTGCGCACAGCGCGCCACCAGGGAAAATGTCATGATGCCTCATCCGGGATTACTGCGGTGGCATCGATCTCGACCAGCCATTCGGGGCGTGCCAGCGCGCTGACAACCAGCCCAGTGGACACCGGGTGCACACCGCGGATATATTCGCCCATGGTGCGATACACCGCCTCGCGGTGGCGCACATCGGTGATGTAAACCACCACCTTGACCAAATGCTCGATGCGCCCGCCCGCCTCTTCGATCAGCTGCACGATATTTTGCATCACCTTATGGGTTTGCTCTGCCGGGTCGTGGCTGTCGATGTTTTTGGCATCATCCAGATTTTGCGGGCATTGCCCACGCATCCAAACGGTGCGCCCGCCCCGGGTGACAACCGCTTGGGCCAGATCGTTATCGAGCTGTTGTTCGGGATATGTGTCGCGCGTGTTAAACGTGCGAATGCGCTGGTGCGCCATGGTTTGCCCCTTGAATTGCTGTGCTCTCCCACCATTCCCCAGCCCGCCGCAATGGCCAAGTATGGCTTGCCTTACCTGCACTTAGGGGGGCCCTAACATAGCTTAGGGCAAACCCAAGCAGCGCTTTGCCAAAACATGGGTTTGGCGCCTTGCCCGCAGCCCCTAAGCTTGGCCAACTGCACCAATCAAGGGTTCGCATCATGGGCCAAAACGCGCTGCCAGCCGAAATTGATACCGTCATCGTGGGCGGGGGCCAAGCCGGCCTTGCCGCAAGCGAGCATTTGGGCCGCCGGGGCATTGCGCATATCGTGCTGGAACGGGCGCGCATTGCTGAAAGCTGGCGCAGCATGCGCTGGGATTCGCTGGTGATGAACGGCCCGGCCTGGCACGATCGCTTTCCCAGCCTTGCCTTTGACTGCCCCCCCGATGCCTTTCCCGGCAAAGACGCGGTGGCCCAGTATATGGAGCGCTATGCCCAGAAAATTGCCGCCCCCATCCATTGCGGCATCGAGGTGCTGCGCGCAGCGCGCGTGCCCGGGCACAGCCATTTCCAAATAGATACCAGCCAAGGCCAAATTTTGGCGCGCAGCGTGATCGCCGCCACGGGCCCGTTTCAAACCCCCATTATCCCCCCCATCCTGCCCGCCGATGCCGGCCCCCAGCAGATACATTCCAGCCAGTATCGCAACCCAGATCAGCTGGCGCCGGGGGCGGTGCTGGTGGTTGGGGCGGGCTCGTCCGGGGCGCAGATCGCCCAAGAGCTGGCCGCGGCCGGGCGGCAGGTGTATCTGTCTGTGGGCGCGCATGACCGCCCGCCCCGGCGCTACCGCGGGCGCGATTTCGTGTGGTGGCTGGGGGTTTTGGGCAAATGGAACGCCGACACGCCCGCCCCCGGCACGGCCCATGTCACGATTGCCGTCAGCGGCACCGACGGCGGGCATACGGTAGATTTCCGCCGGATGGCCCATAATGGGGTGGTCTTGGTGGGCATGACCGAAGCATACCGCGATGGGCGCGTCACCTTTGCGGGCGATCTGGCCGAAAACATCGCCCAGGGCGATGCCAATTACCTGTCGGTTCTGGATCAGGCCGATGCCTATATCGCAGCCCACGGGCTGGATCTGCCGCCCGAGCCCGAGGCGCGCATCCTGCCCGCCGACCCCGAGTGCCTGCGCCACCCCATCCGCACGCTTGATCTGCAACAGGCAAAGATCGGCACTGTGATCTGGGCCACAGGGTTTCGCCAAGATTTCAGCTGGCTCGAGGCCGATACGTTCGATGCGCAGGGCCGCCCCCAACACCAGCGCGGCGTGGGGCGCGTGCCGGGCGTTTATTTTCTGGGGCTGCCCTGGCTTACGCGGCGCGGATCGGCGTTTATTTGGGGGGTTTGGCACGATGCCAAATTCATTGCAGATCAAATTGCCATCCAGCGCGGCTATGACGCCTATAGCGGCACCGCGGCACCCGTGCAAAACCCTGGGCACACAGCCCTTTGACATTGCCACCACCGCAGGCCAGCCTGCACACAGATTGCAACAGCCGCACCGAAAGCCCCGCCATGCCCTGCTCTATACGCCCGCTGTCACCCACAGATCGCGAGATCTGGGAAAGCCTGTTTCAGGCCTATGCCGAATTTTATAAAACCCGCGTGCCCGATGGCGGCTTTGACACGGTTTGGAATTGGGTTTTTGACCCCGACACACCGTTTTGGTGCGATCTGGCGCTGGATGGCGCGGGCCAAGTGCGCGGCTTTGCGCAATACCAACAGATGCACCGGTCGTTGGGCGGGGGAATGGTGTGCTATCTCAGCGATCTTTACGTGCAGCCCAGTGCCCGCGGCATGGGGATGGGGCGCGCGCTGATCGATCACGTGCGCGCCGCCGCCCGCGCCCAAGGGCTGACAAACCTGCGCTGGCTGACGCAAGATTTCAACTATGGCGCCCGCCAGCTGTATGACAGCTACAGCCCCAAAAGCGATTTTATCCTTTATAGCATCGGCACAGACCCGCAGGGCTAAACCCACAGGGATAAACCCGTAAAGCGCCCCTATAACCAAGGGCCAAGACCGGGCAAAAACGCCCGCCTGTAACCTGCGATTACAGACATGCGCGCCACCTGCCCCTAGCTTTTCCTTATCCTTGCAGAAAACAGATAGGAAAAGACAATGTTACGCAGAACCATTTTACAATTGCTGTTAACCACAGGTGCGGCAAGCTTTGTCACCATACCCTCTATTGCCTCGGCCAGCGGTGACGGCGGCGGCGATGGCGGCGATGGGGCCGGTGGCGGCAGCGGTGCAGGCGGCGGCGACAGCAGCGGCGGCGATGACGGCGCAGGCAACGGTGGGGCAAATGGCGGCAGCGGGGCCGGCGGTGACGATGGCGCAGGCCACGGCAATGACGACGGCAATGACAATGGCAATGATAGCAGCAACGACGATGGCGGCGCAGGCAGCGGGCCGGCCAGCGCCATTAGCGGCAGCAGCGCAGGCGATCGCGACAGCCAAAACGCCGCCATAGGCGAGGTGCAAGGCGCGATGGAGGCTGATGGTATGTCAGCGGTCAGCCCTGCGGATTTGTCCGGCACTATGGCGGCCTTCCGTTAATCTGCGCGATGGCAGAACCCACGACAAACGGCGGCATTTTCGGGGGCGCCCACAACCAGCGCCCAGCCGCCGTTTATGCGCTGCCCCAAGCGGTGCCCACCCGCGCCTGCCCCTTTTCGGGGCACATCAGCCCAGGGGCCTATTGGCCGATCTGAATGCGATTTCCCACGCCTGAAACCTGCCCCACAACCCAGCCATTTGGCCCCGCAGACACCACCACCAGATTATGCGCGCCAGCAACCCCCAGCACCACACCTGCGCCCGGGGCCGCGGTGAGCCTTGCCGCATTGCCACCGCCGCTGACCATCAAATGCACCAGGGAATAGGGCTGTTGATGGATATAAAGGCCAGTATCATCCGGCGCGGTAACAGAATGCGCAACCGTCTCATCAGCCAGATAGATGTGTTGCGCGCCCTCTGGGCTTTGCCCGGGCGCAGGCGCTGTGGCCTCGGCCGCCCCGACAGCATGCACAATTTGGTAAATGCCGCCCAAATCCGACGCATGGGACAACTGCGGCGCAATAGCCACGCAAAGCACAGCCAAAAAGCGCGGGAAAGGGGCAAAGATGTGAACAGCACGCGTCATCGCGGCTGATTACCAGCGATACCCCACAGCAGATATGCCACCAGTGGCATACCCCCCCAAAACAAAGCATAAACCGCCGCAAACTTATGCGCCGGATATAGCCAAATGGCTACGACTGAAACGCAGTTAAGTTAGGTTTTGCGCAAGCTGCTTTTACCAATAGCCCTCGGATGTCATATCAGAAATCAAATGCGACAGCGCCTGACGAAAGGCAATATTCAGCGCAAATGTTTTAGGCTCGTTAAAAGCGTAGCCGCTTTCAAATTCTAAAATGCTATCCACTGCAACATAAGACAGAATACTGCCCTGCTGCCGCTGGGAAACAATGTCTTGGGTAATGGTTTTCGTGCTCAGCACAATACCACTGGATGCGCTGACAATTCTAAGATTGATGGTAACCTTGTCACGGCGAAACTCGCCCAAGCCGCCAATGTTAAACAGGCGCAACCCCGTGCCGCTGGAAAACAGATCTGCCTCGTATGCCACAATAGAGCCTAAGACAATATATTCGGCTGTCGCCAGATCTGGCGCTGGCTTTGCCCCTTCGAATTGCGAAAACGGCTTTTCCGGTTTGATCGCCGCGCGCCGCTTTTGTGCATAAGCTTCTAGGTTTGACAGGGTCTGTTCGCGCGTTGGCACATCGGGGGGCAAATTGTTTGGATCAAGCTTGCTGTATTCCTGCAGCACCTGTTGGCGCAATTGCGAAACCTCTTGATCGATTTGCGATGCTTCTTTTGCAATGCGCCCGCGTTCGGAATTGATATGCGCGCGCTGACGGCGTTGTAATTCTTGTGCCTCGCGGATTTGGCGTTCATTCAGCAGCGAAGCCGTATTGGACCGCTCGACCAAAGTGAACCAGGTGCCGCCGCCAACCTCTTTTAGAATTTCCATCAACAATGCCTCTGGCCCCTGCGGCATTGCCTTGGATATTTCTGCAAAATCAGGGTTAGATTTGTTCGCCCCCGTCTGATCGGGAATGGGATACACCGCTAACAGAATTGGCCTTGGTCGCGGGGGTAAATCATCTGTAGAGATAAATGCAGGCGCGCTTGCCGCAGTGTGTGAACCCGCAGGGGTTTGTGATGGGGCATTCTGCATGGCGCAGCCTTGCAGCGCCAGCATTGCGCATATCACACGAATAGTTTGGCCCAGCTTCATTGCAGTGGCACACAAATATTGCTGCTAGAGCCAAGCGCAATATCCGTTATTGCCACGCAGAACTGGTTTGTATCTGTGTGGCTTTGGTAGACGATATTCAGATCCCCAACACTCACCTCGCCATCTTGGGCCTGTGCATTCGCATCTGTTGCATAGATATCTGAAACGATGTTCGAGGCCACAGCGCTTAG
>CAJXSO010000054.1 GCA_913061505.1 uncultured Lutimaribacter sp. | reverse complement strand
TGGTGCCGCTGAAGGGACTCGAACCCCCGACCCCATCATTACGAATGACGTGCTCTACCAGCTGAGCTACAGCGGCGCTCGGGGGCGTTTTATCGGCAAGGGGTGCGCCCTTCAAGTGCAAAGATCACAGCTCGAAGCGCGTGTGCACACGATCTACGCGGGTGCCATCGGCAAGCGTGATGTTGTTTTCGCGGCCATAATCTTGAAACCCACGCGACTGGTAATAAACCAGCCCACCGCTGTTATCGGCGCGGATGGTGGCATTGATCCACCGGCAACCCAAGGCGCGCGCGGCGGTGCAGGTGGCATCGAAAAGCGCACTGCCAATGCCCAGCTGCCTGCGGCCAGATTTCACGAATGTTGCGATATCGAGCGCCTCGGCTGGCAGGTTCGGGTTTGGCGCCACCCACTGAAACCCCAAAACCATGCCGGCCTGATCTTCGGCCAAATGCCAGGCGTTGCGCCCTGCATAAGCGGCCATTTTGGCAGCCAGGTCGGCGGCTGTTACGGGCTGGGTCAGGGCGGTTGTGCCGCCTTGTTCAATGATGGCGTTCAACAGCGCCGCCATTGGTTTGGCATCCAGCTGGCCTGCGCGGCGAATATGCATCAACCGATCTCTTTTAACAACGCAGCGTGGCGCGCGGTATACTCGGCGCGCACTTCGGTGGGGGGGCGCAAACGAATGGCCAGGCCTTGCAGCAGCTCTGCGCTGGGGCTGCCAAAGATTTTGGCGGCTTCGTCTTGGGCAAACCCTGCGATATGCACCGCCTCGAGATAGGCGCTGATACGATCGGCGCGTTTTATGTGCTTTTTCAGCTTTTCATCGGGCAAGGCGGGCAGGCCAAACCGCAGGTGAATGGCTGCGGCCAATCGCTTGTCTAGCTGCGCATAGCCCGGGCCAACAGCGGCCTTGACCGGGCTGATCATATCGCCAATCACATATTCGGGTGCATCGTGCAAAAGCGCGGTTAGCCGTTGGGCGGGGGTGGCCTGGGGGTACATGCGGGTGAAAATTTGCTCGACCAGCAGCGAATGTTCGGCCACCGAATAGGCATAATCGCCAATGGTTTGCCCATTCCACCGCGCAACAAAGGCCAGCCCATGGGCGATATCTTCGATTTCGATATCCATCGGCGTTGGATCCAGCAAATCCAGCCGCCGGCCAGACAACATGCGTTGCCATGCGCGCGGTTGTTTCATTTTGAACTCCTGCCAAGGGGCGCCTTTGGCCCTGTGCTAGCCTGCCAAAGGGGGGCTGTAAACTGCCCAAGTCCAGATATGATTGTTCTTTTGCCGCTTGCGTGCTAGGTGCCAGCCAAACCTGGACGGAGCATTGTAACGTGACCCAAGATTATATCGTAAAAGACATTTCCTTGGCCGAATTTGGCCGCAAGGAGCTGGATATCGCCGAAACCGAAATGCCGGGGCTGATGGCGCTGCGCAGCGAATATGGCACGGCAAAGCCGCTGGCGGGTGCGCGCATTGTCGGCTCGCTTCACATGACGATCCAGACCGCCGTTCTGATCGAAACGCTGGCAGCGCTTGGCGCCGATGTGCGCTGGGCCAGCTGCAACATTTTCTCTACCCAAGATCACGCAGCCGCGGCCATTGCCAAAGCGGGCATTCCGGTTTTTGCGATCAAGGGCCAAACCCTGGAAGAGCATTGGGATTATCTGGATAAATCCTTTTTGTTCGAAGATGGCCCCAACATGATTTTGGATGATGGCGGCGATGCCACGCTGTATGTGCTGCTGGGCGCACGCGCTGAGGCGGGCGAAGATATTATTCCCGTGCCCACCTCGGAAGAGGAAGAGGTGATCAAAGCGCAGATCAAAAAGCGCATGGCCCAAAGCCCGGGCTGGTTCACCAAGGTGCGCGACCAGATCAAAGGTGTCTCGGAAGAAACCACCACCGGCGTCAACCGCCTGTATCAACTGGTGCGCGAAGGCCGCCTGCCGTTCCCGGCAATCAACGTCAACGACAGCGTCACCAAGTCGAAATTCGACAATAAATATGGCTGCAAGGAATCGCTGGTCGATGGCATCCGCCGCGCCACCGATACCATGATGGCTGGCAAAGTGGCGGTTGTCTGCGGTTATGGCGATGTGGGCAAAGGCAGCGCCGCCAGCCTGCGCGGCGCGGGCGCGCGCGTAAAGGTAACCGAGGTAGACCCGATTTGCGCGCTGCAGGCCGCAATGGACGGGTTCGAAGTGGTGCTGCTGGAAGACGTGGTAAACACCGCCGATATCTTTATCACCACCACCGGCAACAAAGACGTGATCCGCATCGAGCATATGCGCGAGATGAAGGACATGGCCATCGTGGGCAACATCGGCCATTTCGATAACGAAATTCAGGTGGCCGCGCTGCGCAACCACAAATGGACCAACATCAAAGAACAGGTAGATATGATCGAAATGCCCTCGGGCAGCCGTATCATCTTGCTGTCCGAAGGCCGCTTGCTGAACCTTGGCAACGCCACGGGCCACCCCTCTTTTGTGATGTCGGCCAGCTTTACCAACCAGGTTTTGGCGCAGATCGAGCTGTGGAAAAACGGCGCGAACTACAAAAACGAAGTGTATATTCTGCCCAAACACCTAGATGAAAAAGTGGCCCGCCTGCATCTGGATCGCATCGGCGTGAAACTGACAACGCTGAATAAAGATCAGGCAGATTACATCGGCGTCACACCCGAAGGCCCCTTTAAGCCTGAACATTACCGTTACTAATACTGCGGCCCTTGGCCCAGACAAACCCGCCAGCCCAGCGCTGGCGGGTTTTTTTATGCAGTCAAAAGGGGATTTGCTGGGAAAAATTCCCTTTATAGGCGATTGCCAAATGGTTAACCTTGCCGTGGCACCTATGTGCGCCAGTAACGGGAACCCCAGAACGGTGGAGAGAGAGTAATGGGTAAACGCGACGATTTGATCGCCAAATATGCAAATGATCTGCAGGAAAAATGCGGCATCACCCCTGATATGGACCTGCTGACCAAAGTAACCATCGGCTGTGGCCCCGCCATTTACAACGACGATGCATCCACTGTGGCCGGCTCTGACCCGGCCGAACTGGAAACCATTCGCAAGAATTTCTTGATGAAAAAGCTGGGGCTACCCGATGGCGACGCCCTGCAGCAGGCCATTGACAGCGTGATCGATACCTATGGCCGCTCGAACCGCAATAAATACCGCGCTGTTGTGTATTACATGCTGGTCAAGCATTTCGGCAAAGAGGCTGTTTACGCTTAATCCGCCAGTTTTGAACTAAAAAAGCGGGGTTTTTTCTTTGGGGAAACCCCGCTTTTGCGCTATCCAGAAAGACAAGCCAGAACGGCAAGAACCCTTCCAGCGTGTGGGAGCGCGGGTGAGAGCGGGGTTCGGCTGTTCAGCAATGGCCGGACCCCATTTTAGTGCCAGTTTGGTGCCAGCTACAGATCGTGCGGCACCCCCCCCATGCGGCATAAAAGCGCCCATTCTTCGGGGCTGACCGGCTGCACCGAAAGGCGCGGGTTACGCACCAGCGCCATATCAGCCAAGGCCGGTTGGGCCTTGATCTGGGCCAGGGGCACCGGGCGCGGCAGGGGCTGCAGCGCGCGCAGGTCTACGCATTCCCAGCGCAGATCATCGGCGGTGCTGTCTGGGTGGCACAGGGCGCACACCTCGACCACGCCCACAATTTCCAGCCCTTGGCGGGAATGGTAGAAAAACCCACGCTCGCCCAGTTGCATTTGGCGCATGTTGTTGCGCGCTTGGTAATTGCGCACACCGTTCCATTCCTCGCCCTGGGCACCGCGGGCCACCAGATCGGCCCAGGCAAATGCATCAGGTTCGGATTTGAACAGCCAATAGGCCATCAGCCAATCACCCGTTTCCAGGCATGAAGCTGCACATCGGCAAAAAGCCCCGCCTTGGCATAGGGGTCGTTGGCAGCCCAGGTTTCAGCCGCCGCCATATCGGGCACATCCAGAACCACAAGCGAGCCGGCCATTTGCCCCTGCGCATCCAGCAGCGGGCCCGCCTGGGCCACAACGCCGGTTTCTTCGATATAGGCCAGATGGGCCTGCCGGTTTTCCATGCGCAGGGCAAGGGCGCCGGGCTTGTCATGGGCGATCAGGGCGATAAGCATGCGTTATTCCTTTTTCAACGGACGCGATAATAGGCTTTCCATGGCTTGGCGCAGCGATAGCTGGCCATCGATCATGCCAACAACGGCGGTGGTAATCGGCAGCTCTACCCCCAGGGCTGCGGCGCGGGCCACAGCTGCGCGGGCGGTGGCGGCCCCTTCGACGGTGACAGCCGGGTCGAATGCATCACCGCGGCCCAGGGCCATGCCAAAACGATAGTTGCGCGATTGTGCACTGGTGCAGGTTAACACCAAATCGCCAAAGCCCGACAAGCCCGCCAAGGTTTCAGGCGCAGCCCCCAAGGCACCAGCCAGCCGCGCCATTTCGGCATAGCCGCGCGTCATCAATGCCGCACGCGCGCTATCGCCCAGCCCAGCGCCCATCACTGCACCGGCCGCAATGGCGATTACATTTTTCAGCGCGCCCCCCAGTTCGGCGCCAATGGTATCGGTTGTGCGATAAATGCGCAGGGCAGGCGTGGTCAGCGCCTGTTGCAGCGCCTGCCCCACTTGCGGGTCGGCACAGGCCAGTGTCAGCGCTGTGGGCAGGCCTT
This sequence comes from uncultured Lutimaribacter sp., assembly GCA_913061505.1. Lineage (GTDB taxonomy): Bacteria > Pseudomonadota > Alphaproteobacteria > Rhodobacterales > Rhodobacteraceae > CAJXSO01. The sequence continues at coordinate 11,330 of CAJXSO010000054.1, read as the reverse complement.
GGGCAATATCAGCGGCGAAACTGGGGCCGGTTAACAGCGCCACCGGCGTATCTGGCAGCAGCGACTGCACCAGCGCAACAGGGCCCAGCCCGGTGTTCAGCTCGATCCCCTTGCAACAGGCCACCAGCGGGCGATCGGCCAGCTGCGCCGCATGCTGGCCAAGCATGGCGCGCAATTGCTGCATGGGCACCGCCAGCAACACGGGTGCGCCGGCAGGAAAGGCCGCTATATCGGCCACCACCTGCAGCTGCGGGGGAAATGCATGGCCGGCCAAGCGCGCCGCGTTTTCACGGCTGCTGTGCATCTGCTGGGCATGCTGGGCATCACGCGCCCACAGCATCACCGGCCCCTTGGCTGCCAAGGCAATGGCAAGCCCGGTTCCAAACGCACCCGCACCTGCAACACAAATCATGCCTTTGCCCCCTTTTTGCCACTGCCCAATAACGATGGGCTGTGTTGGTCTAGCGGCCAACGCGGGCGCGCGGCAAGCGCCATGCTATCGTGCTGGCCCAGGCGAAACCGCTCGATCCCGGCATAGGCGATCATCGCGGCATTATCGGTGCACAGGGCCAGCGGCGGCGCCAAAAACGCCACATCAGCCTGTGCGCAAACCTGTTGCAGTGCGGCGCGAATGGCACTGTTGGCGGCCACACCCCCCGCAACCGCCAGCAGTGGCGCCGCGGGCTGATGGGCCAAGTAGGCCTGCAGGGCGCGGCGGGTTTTTTCTGCCAGCACATCCACAACCGCGGCTTGGAAGCTGGCGCATAGATCGGCACGGTCTTGGCGCGTCAGCCCGCCTTTTTCTGCCACCACACCATCGCGGGCACGCAAAATGGCGGTTTTCAGCCCAGAAAACGACATATCGCACCCCGGCCTGTCTAACAGCGGGCGGGGCAGTGCAAAACGGGTGGCATCGCCCTGTGCCGCCTGGTCCTGCACAGCGGGGCCACCGGGCTGGGGCAGGCCCAACAGCCGCGCGGTTTTATCAAAGGCCTCGCCGGGCGCGTCATCGATTGTGCCGCCAAGGCGGGTGAATTCCTGCGCGCCATGCACCACCAGAAACTGGCAATGCCCGCCCGACACCAGCAGCATCAGATAGGGAAACGCGGCGCCATCTGTCAGCCGCGGCGTCAGCGCATGGCCCGCCAGGTGGTTCACCCCGATCAATGGCAGGCCAGTGGCGGCGCATAGCCCCTTGGCCAGCATCACACCCGAAATCACCCCGCCAATCAGCCCCGGGCCAGCTGTCACCGCGATGCCATCCAGATGGCTCAGCCCCAGGCCCGCGTCAGCCAGCGCTTGCGCCACGCAGCCATCTAAACGCTCGGCATGGGCGCGGGCCGCGATTTCGGGCACGACCCCACCAAAAGGCTGGTGCAATGCGTTTTGCCCCACCACGACCGAGGATAAAATCTGCGCGGGCCCATCGCCCTGGCGCACCACGGCGGCAGCAGTATCATCGCAGCTGCTTTCAATACCAAGGAGTGTTAGCGTTTTCATCGAGGGCCCGTTGCGGTTCTTGGTTCCCGCAGGTAACACCAGATGATCTGTCAAACAATCCCAAGGGGGGCAGGGCCATGCCTGCAATCCTTCTGACCCGGCCAAGCGATGATGCCCAACGCTTTGGTGATCAGCTGCACGCAAGGCTGGGGCGCGATGTGGCCATTGTTGTGGCACCTGTGCTGGAAATTCAGCTGCACCCACCCGCAAAATTGCCCGATGACGGGCATATTCCGGTTTTTACCTCGCGCCATGGTGTGGCGGCCTATGGCACAGGGCAGGGCGCGTGTTTTACCGTAGGTGGCGCCACGGCGCTGGCCGCGCGCCAGGCGGGGTTTAGCCCACTGTCAGCCAATGGCGATGCCGAGGCGCTGTTTCAGCTGATTTGCCAACAGCGCCCCAGCCAGCCTTTGCTGCATCTGCGCGGCACACATACAACGGGCGCATTGGCCCAGCGCCTGCAACAGGCCGGGTTTCGCGCGGGTGAATGCGTGGTCTATCGCCAAGAAACCAGGCCGCTAAGCCCCGAGGCACAGCAGCTGCTATTGGGCGCACGCCCGGTGATTGTGCCGCTTTTTTCGCCCCGCAGCGCGCGGGCATTGTTTGATCAGATGCAGCCCACAGCCCCGCTATGCATTGCCACTATGTCTGGCGCAGTGGCCCAAAATGGCCATCTGCCCCGCCATCACAGCTTGCGCGTGGCCAAAACCCCCGATGCACCAGGCATGTTGGATGCGGTCTGCGACCTTTGGCAGCTTGCCCTTGCGCTTGAGGCAGGCGGGCAGGGCAGGTAAAGTTTGTGTATTACAGGTGCGGCTGTGCCCCACCACTGCATTGGAAGGCTGTATTCAGGTGGCAAAAAACCCAAAAACCCCGGCGGAAGACCCAAAAAACACCGCAGCAGAGCCCGCCCAAGACAGGCCAAAAGACACGACAGATCTGGTGGCGGAAGACAGTGCAGAAACAGCTGAAAACGCAAAAGAATCAAAGGCGTTAGGCACCGATGAGGCCACAGTAGATGCCAGCGATCAGGCGGCGGATGCCACCCCGGTGCCGGCAGCAGATATGGCAGAAAACCCCGCCAGCGGCGCATTGGCCAGCGATGACGTGGAACCTGCCGCACCACTGCACCCCCAAGATACAGGGGATTCGCCCGATCAAGCCGGCCCAGCCCCCACAGCCACGCCGCCAGCGCCGGTAGACACCACCCGCAAAGGCGGTTTTGTGCCGATGGTTCTGGGCGGGTTTATTGCAGCCGCCCTGGGGTTTGGCGCCGCGCAAACAGATTTTCTGGCCCAGCAAACAGGCCAGCCCACCCGCGCCGAAATGCAAGCCCGCCTAGAGCAGCTGCAAGCGGCTGTTAGCAGCACCCAAAGCCGCACTGAGACAGTCGAACAGCAATTGGCCGATCTAAGCCGCGCGCCAGACCCGCAGGCTGATATCGCTGCGCGGATTGATGCGTTAGAAGCCGCCTTTGATGGCCAGATACAGGCCCTGCAGGCGCAGCTAGATCAGCTGGCGCAGCGCCCGGCAGGGGCCGCAACGCCCACCGATACAAGCGCGTTAGAGGCGCAGCTGGATCAATTGCGCAGCAGCGTGGCCGCCCTGACCAGCGCCGCAGATACCCAACGGCAGGCCGCCGAACTATCGGCGCGCCAAAGCCTGATCCGCGCCAGCGTGAACAATCTGCGTGCAGCTTTGGAAACCGGGGCCAGCCTGCAGCCCGCGCTCAATGATCTGGCGGCCGCGGGCGTAGAGCTGCCCAGCGCCTTGGCCGATATGGCCGAAGGCGTGCCCACATTGGCCAGCTTGCAAGCGCGGTTTGTTCCCGCGGCACGCGCGGCCCTGGCACAGGCGCGCACCAGTGGCGCCGAGGGCACAGCACAGGGTATTTTCGGGTTTTTGCAGGCGCAACTGGGCGTGCGGTCGTTACAACCAAAAGAGGGCGATGGCCCCGATGCGGTGCTATCGCGTATCGAGGCGGCGCTGGCGGCAGGTGATTTAGCCCAGGTTTCCAGCCTGGCGCAGGCCCTACCCAACGTGGCCCAAGCGGCCTTGGCCGATTGGCTGGCCTTGGCCGAGCAGCGCCGCGCAGCTATGGCGGCGCTGGCTGACCTGGCGCAAACCGAAACCGGCAACTAAGGGAAAACAGGCATGTTGTGGTCCATTATCAAGATCGTCGTCTTTTTCTCGCTTTGCGCCGGTGTGGCCACGGGGGCGTGGTACCTGATCGAAATGGAGGGGGGTGTTACCATCCAATTCGCGGGCATCGAAGTAACCTTAACACCCATTATCACCGCCGCAGCGCTGCTGTTGCTGACCGCCGCATTGTGGCTGTTTTTGCGCCTTTTGGGGCTGGTGGGTGCGCTGCTACGGTTTATCAATGGCGATGACACGGCGCTAAGCCGCTATTTCGACCGCAACCGCGAACGCAAAGGGTTTCAAGCCCTCAGCGAGGGCATGCTGGCGCTGGCCTCGGGCGAGGGGCGCGCCGCTTTGGCCAAGGCGGCAAAGGCCGAAAAATACCTGCAAAAACCCGAGCTTACAAACCTGCTGATCGCCCAAGCCGCAGAATTGGCCGGCGACCGGCGCAAAGCCGAAGATGTGTATCGCCGCATGTTGGGCAGCGATGCAACCCGGTTTGTTGGCGTGCGCGGCATCATGCGCCAAAAACTGGCCGATGGCGAAACCGATGTGGCACGCCAGCTGGCCGAAAAGGCGCTGGCGCTTAAGCCCAAGCATTGCGAAACCCAAGACACGCTGCTGCAGCTGCAAGCACAGGCCGAAGATTGGGCCGGCGCGCGGCGCACTTTGGCAACCAAGCTGAAAACCGGCACCCTACCCCGCGATGTGCACAAGCGCCGCGATGCCATTTTGGCCCTGTCCGAGGCCAAGGGCGTGATGGACGAGGGCAACGATATTTCTGCCCGCGAAGCCGCGATCGAGGCAAACCGCCAATCGCCCGATCTGATCCCAGCGGCCGTTTTCGCCGCGCGCGCCTATATTGCGCAAGGCAATGCAAAATATGCAGCGCGGGTGGTGAAAAAGGCGTGGCAAGCCCAGCCGCACCCCGATTTGGCCGCGGCATTTGCCGCGATTGCACCCGATGAAACGCCAGCAGAGCGGATCAAACGCTTTGCCGCATTGGCAAAACTGCACCCCAAACACCGCGAAACCCAGCTGGTGCAGGCCGAATTGCACCTGGCAGCCGAAGATTTCCCCGGCGCCCGGCGTGCCTTGGGTGATCTGCTGGATAACAGCCCCGATGCCCGTGCCCTAACCATTATGGCAGCCATCGAAAAAGGCCAGGGCGCACCCGAAACAGTGGTGCGCGGCTGGTTGGCAAAAGCGCTTACAGCCCCCCGCGGCCCACAATGGGTGTGCGACACATGCCACAACATTCACAGCGAATGGGTGCCGGTATGCGAAAACTGCCACTCTTTCGATACGCTCAGCTGGCGCAGCCCACCCGCCCCCGAAACATCTGGGGCCACCGGGGTGGAAATGTTGCCGCTGATCATTGGTGCCTTGGCCGACAAAAGCAGCGCAGATGCCGATGGCACAGATACACCCGCCGATGACAGCGATGTTGTCGATGCCGAAATTCTCGAGGCGGAAACGCCCCGCCAAACGGGTTAACGCGGGCTGCGTTTGGCCAGAATACGCTGCAAGGTGCGGCGGTGCATATTCAGGCGCCGCGCCGTTTCGCTGACATTGCGATCGCACAGCTCGTAGACCCGCTGAATATGTTCCCAACGCACGCGGTCTGCGCTCATCGGGTTTTCTGGGGGCGGGGGCAGGGTATCGCCATTGGCCAGTAGGGCGTTGGTTATATCAGTGGCATCAGCTGGTTTTGACAGATAATCAGTGGCGCCGATTTTCACCGCGGCCACCGCTGTGGCAATGGCGCCATAGCCCGTCAGCACCACAACGCGGCAATCGGGGCGTTTTTCGCGCAGCACCTCGACCACATCTAGCCCATTGCCATCCTCTAGGCGCAAATCGCACACCGCATAGGCCGGGGGGCGCGCTGTGGCAATCGCCTTGCCAGCCGCGACCGAGCCGGCGATTTCCACCTCGAAGCCGCGTTTTTCCATGGCTTTGGCAAGGCGCTTTAGAAACGGCTCGTCATCATCGACCAGCAAAAGCGTGCGATCTGGTCCCAACTCTTGCAGGTCTGCTGACATGTAGCGCTCCTATATTTTTAGTTTTTTTAGCCCGGGCTTGGGCCTGCGTCAAACTTTCGCGCCTATCGTGCCTCAAGAAAGCATTGCACACCATCTGCCAAAGCTTGGGGGGTGGTGTCACGCTTGAAGAATTCGATAAACCCTTCGTCTGGGAACACCAGATAGGTAAAGGTAGAGTGATCGACCAGATAAAACTGCTCGTCGCCTTCCTCGGGCTCTTGTTTCTTGAAATAGGTCCGATAGGCCTGACTGGCCGCTTTGACCTGCTCGGGCGTGCCAGTTAGGCCCACCATGCGCGGGTGTAAATTATCGGTGAAGTCACGCAAAATTTCGGGCGTATCGCGCTGCGGATCGATCGAGATAAACACAGGTTTCACAATATCGCCCCGGCTTTCCAAAATCTCGATCGCCTCGGCGTTGCGGGCGTTATCCAGCGGGCACACATCGGGGCAGAACGTATAGCCAAAATACACCAAAGACGGCTGATCGATAACATCGCGATCTGTCACCGTGGCGCCATTTTCATCTACCAATGTAAAGGCACCACCAATCTGCGCGCCCCCCGCCACGGCTGTTTTGCGGCACTGGGCATATTTATCGCCGCTCTCCTGCCCGCCAGTGGCCAGCCAAACACCACCCAGAAAAACAAGCGCGACAAGCGCCGATACGATTGCATAAATACGTGTCATGGTGTGCCTTTTTATTCGATACCGTCGCGTTGATTGTGCAACTATGCTGTTTCCGGCGATATTCAACGTATCACTGCCCACCACAAGGGGACGAAAAAGCGCAGATGAGCACAGAACAGGCGGTTTTTATCGGGCAATCGGCGCGCGGCAACTGGATTAGGCTGCGCACCATCATTTTGTTGCGCTGGGTGGCCATTGTGGGGCAGCTGAGCGCGCTGTTTGTGGCCAACCAGTTTTACAAACTTGATCTGGAATATGGGCTTTGCCTGCTGATCGTGGGCGTTTCGGTGATTGGCAATTTGGTTGCCACCTTCATTTTCCCCGAAAGCAAGCGATTGTCAGAAACCGAAAACCTGCTGATGGTGGCGTTTGACCTGCTGCAGCTGACGATGTTGTTATACCTCACCGGCGGCCTGCATAACCCATTTGCGCTGCTTATTCTTGGGCCTGTGATCATTGCCGCCAATGTATTGACGCTGCGCCATGCGCTATCGATCGGGTTGATGGCTATTTTTTCAGCCAGCTTGCTGGCAGCGGTTTATTTGCCGCTGCGCACGGAAATGGGGTTTATTTTGCAAATCCCCGATATTTTTGTCTTTGGCACCTGGGTTTCGCTTGTGATCGCCGTGGCGTTTATTTCGATCTATGCGCGCTGGGTCACGATGGAAATGCACACTATGTCAGACGCGCTGCAAGCCACGCAAATGGCCCTGTCGCGGGAACAAAAGCTAACCGATCTCGGCGGCGTTATTGCCGCCGCAGCGCATGAATTGGGCACGCCTTTGGCCACCATTAAACTGGCCAGTGCCGAGCTGATCGAAGATCTGGCAGATCAACCCGATCTGGCCGAAGATGCGCGGTTGATCCGCCAGCAGGCAGATCGCTGCCGCGATATTTTGCATTCGATGGGGCGGGCGGGCAAAGATGACCTGCGCATGCGCACCGCCCCGCTAACCACCCTGGTGCGCGAAGCGGCCGAGCCGCACCTGGCGCGGGGCAAATCTATTCACTTCGATAATGGCCTGGCCCCCGAAGATATGCCCGACCAACCCGAGGTTTTGCGCCGCCCCGAGGTGATACATGGCCTGCGCAACCTTGTGCAAAACGGCGTTGATTTTGCCCGCGCCAATGTGTGGGTAGAATGCGACTGGGACGAGGCCCAAATTACCATTCGCATCATGGACGATGGCGCAGGCTACCCGCCGCAGCTGTTGGGCCGCATCGGCGACCCGTTTATGCGCCGCCGCCGCACTGCCGACGAGCGCATCCAAAGGCCCGAATACGAAGGCATGGGGCTGGGGCTGTTTATTGCAAAAACCTTGCTGGAACGCACCGGCGCCGAGCTAAGCTTTGCCAATGGGCATGACCCGTTTCTAACCCCATCCGAGCACCCAGAACGCTGCGGCGCCATTGTCGAGGTGGTTTGGCCACGCCAAAGGCTGGATGCCAGCTATGCCAATTTGCCAGTGACCGCGCAGAACCAGCCCATCATTCCATAGCGATGGGCTGCTGGGGAACGGCGCGCAGATATCTCATAGCGAGAATTTTGATAATAAAAACAACAGCAAACGAATTTTGATTTTCTGATAAAAAAATAATACCAGATTAATACCGATATATACTTTTGCTCTTTCTATATCGCACCTGGCCCCATTGCACCGGGCAATGATTGGTCCAATTACTCGTCCATGGGACGCGGGAAATATTGGGCCAGTTTTGTCACAGGGGCACTGCAACGCGATTTTGCAGGCGCTGTGGTGTGCTCAAGAAAAGTTTTGTTTCTTCCCATGCTGGCCTGCAGCCTGATAATGGTCAGCGGCACTGGGTTTATGGCGGCTTTTTCGCACGACATTACCGAGGCTTACGCTTTTGTGCACAGGCATTCGATAGACGAGGCCAAAGCGATTACCCACACCAAGTATCAGCGCGCCCTTTATGGCCTAATTTTGCTTGCCCTGGCTTTGCTGATGCGGCGGTGTGTATTGCTGGTTTTGATTGTCTTGACTGCGCTTGTTTTGGCCAGCCAACTGAACGACTATTTCATCACAGCCCAAGTCGAATTCAGTAGCAAAGGGTTCGAGCGCCTAAGGCAGGCCTATCTGATGCAGCTGATTGGCCTATCTGTTCTGGTCAGAACAATGTTTTTAGCAACGCTGGTTTGGGCGCTTGCGGTATTGGTTCGCCATCACTGGGCGTATCATTCCAAAAACACGGCCTAAACAGGCGCGCGCTCCGTTGGCATTTACCAGTTTTTAACGTTTCCTTAACCCTTCTTTAACCTTTTGCATCGCTTCATCACAGCAGATCGCCCAGCGCGGCGCCATCTTGGTGTGTGTAATGTTTGTGCTGCCCAATATCGATGACAGCATGGTGTTCGCTATTGTCGCGGGCTGTCTGTGCGGTGTGGCGGCCGCGGTTTTTCTGCACCTTGGCCGCCAGCATAGCGCCGAAAAAACACCGCCCAACACTGGCAGCGCCACGCAGGAAACATGCAGCTTTTTGTTTAACGGCGATCAGCTGATAGATTATTCTGCCAGCGGGCATACAATCTTTAAATCTTTCCCTCATGCCACTGAAAACTGGCAAGGGCTGGCCAGTATCATGCAGCCCCGCTTTCCCACCTTTCCAGATAGCCACAGCACCCTACCCCAAGGCCAAACCACCCTATCGCCAGCCGATACCAACGACCGTGGCGAAATTACATTTTCGCGCAGCGGTGCCAGCATTCGGGTGGTTTTGGGAATTGCCCCCCAAGCCAGCCAGCAAGGGCGCGAAGCGGCAACAGTGCTGCATATGATGCTGGCCTATCGCAACGACCTGCGCGCCATCAAAGCCGCGTTCGAGGGCACGCCCCACCCCATCTGGATGGAGGACAAAACACACTCTATTATCTGGGCCAATAGCGCCTTTCGTGATCTGGAACGCACCATGGGCCTGGGCGGCAGCAACGGCGCCCCCACCCGGCTTTTCGCGCCCCTTGCCAGCACACCAGGCAGCCATGCCTGGCGGCGCGACAGCCTGACATTGCCCACCGGCCAGCAAAGCTGGTTCGACCTATGCGCAGTCGATGCTGAAAGCCGAACGATGATGTATGCGCTGAATGTCGATACCGTGGTGAATGCGGAAATCGCACAGCGCAATTTCGTTCAGATCCTCACCAAAACCTTTGCCCATCTGTCGATTGGCCTGGCAATTTTTAACCGCGACCGGCAATTGGCGCTGTTTAACCCCGCGTTGATCGATCTTACAGATCTGCCAGCCGAATTTTTAACGGGCCGCCCAACGATCATGTGTTTTTTTGACCGCCTGCGCGACAATCACACCATGCCCGAGCCAAAGAACTATGCCAATTGGCGCGCCCGCGTTGGCACGGTGGTGGCCGCGGCCAGCGATGGCAGTTTTCGCGAAACATGGGCCCTGCCCGATGGGCGCACCTTTCGGGTTACCGGGCGCCCGCACCCAGATGGGGCTGTGGCCTTTATGTTTGAAGATATCAGCCACGAAATCTCGCTGACCCGCAGCTTTCGTTCGGAATTGGCGCTGGGGGCCTCGGTTTTGAATGCGCTGGATCAATCCATTGCGGTTTTCGGCCCCGATGGGCGGCTTGAATTTTGCAACGCGCAGTTCCAAGCCGCCTGTAAGCTGCCCAGCACTATTTCCGAAACCGATCACAAACTGGCCCATGCCCAAGACCACTGGAAACGCCAATTTGCACCCAGCCCGGCGCTGGCCCAGTTTCTGGCCGAATTGGCCGAACCTGATGGCGCGTTTCAAGGTGTGCTGACCGGAAAAGACCAAACAAAAACAGATATGCGCCTGCACCCTTTGGCAGGCGGCATGCGCATGGTGGCGTTTCAGCCGGCCATGGACGCGTGTTTTGCCACGCCCGCCTGATCGTGCTTGCAGGCATCTGCGGCGGCTGTAATCTAGGCCCATGCCAAACAGCCAGCACATTTCTCTGCATATCCATAGCGCCGATGACACAGCCACCCTGGCCCAGCAAATTGGCCTGGCGCTGGGCCCGGGCGATTGCCTGCTGCTAGAGGGGCCGATTGGGGCGGGCAAAACCCATTTTGCCCGCAGCCTGATACAGGCCCTACTGCCCGTGCCCGAGGATGTGCCCTCGCCTACATTTACCTTGGTGCAAACCTATGACGGCCCCGAATGTGAGATTTGGCACAGCGATCTTTACCGCCTGTCGCACCCCGATGACGTGGCCGAACTGGGCCTGACACAGGCCTTTGACGAGGCGATTTGCCTGGTAGAATGGCCCGACAGGCTGGGCACCTTGGCGCCAGACGATGCGCTAACCCTGCAGTTTACCACCGACCCCGATATGCCAGACCGCCGCCAGATCACCCTGCAATGGCGCCATGAAAAATGGGCGCCCCTTATCGCGGAGCTATCTAAATGACCAAGCGCAGCGCAGCAGCGGCTGCCTTTTTGGCAACCACAGACTGGCATGATGCGGCGCAAACCATGCTGGCGGGCGATGCATCTAACCGAAAATATTTTCGCCTGCACCACCCCAACAGTGGCGAAACGGCCGTTCTTATGGATGCCGCCCCCGATGCCGGCGAAGACGTGCGCCCCTTTGTTAAAATTGCCACGCACCTATCGGCCATGGGCCTTAGTGCGCCGCGCATTTTGGCGCAGGATCTATCCCAGGGTTTTTTGTTGCTAGAGGATCTGGGCGATGCGCTGTTTGCGCGTGTGGTGGCAACCACCCCAGCCATGGAAGAGCCGCTGTATCAGGCTGCAACCGATGTTTTAACCACCCTGCACAAACAACCATTGCCAGATCTGGCGCCCTACAGCCCCGCCTATATGGCGCAGATGGCTGGGCTGGCTTGGGGGTGGTATGCCCAGCACGCAGCGGGCCCGGACCCAAAGGCACAAGTCGCGTTCGAGGCCGCTTTCCTGCCCATTTTGAACAGTCTGGAAAATAGCGCCG
>CAJXSO010000053.1 GCA_913061505.1 uncultured Lutimaribacter sp. | reverse complement strand
AGAAATTCGCGCCATTATCCACGTGGTGGCCATATATTGTGGCGTTCCACAGGGGTTGGAGTGCTTTCGCGTGGCGCGTAAAGTGCTGCACGAGGCCGGCCTGCTTTAGGCCGGCGGGCGTAGCGGCTGGGCAGCGGCGTTTCGCCTTGGGCGCTATGCATGTGGCCATCAACAAATTTGCGGTGCGCGGGCGCTCCATTCGGGCAAGGTGGCCTCGAATGCCAAAGCCGCGCGGAAGACGGGGGTTTCATCGTATGGCCGCCCAACAATCTGAAGGCCAATTGGCACGCCATTGGCCGCCTGTCCGCAGGGCATCGAAAGCGCGGGGCGGGTGGACAGCATGTTAAAGGGCACTGTCATCACCCAACCGAGCATCGGATCGACAGGCCGATCGTTTATCATCAGGCTTTGGGTGCCAGGATCGAAATCAGCGGCCACCGCCGGCACAGCGGTGGTGGGGCAGATCAGCAGGTCGAAACCAGCCATCGCATGGGCAAGTTCCTGCGCCATATCCCCCGCACGCGTCAGGGCTGCCAGATAATCGCGTGGGTTCACCTGCAAACCCTTTGTTGCAAAGTCTTTTGCATAAGGGGTCAGGCGATCCCAATCCGCAGGGTCTTGCGGCGCGATCGAGGTGCCAAAAATCATCTGCAAATGCGTCAGGGCCGCAGACATCACATCATCGCCCCAGGGCAGCGCAATTTCTTCAACCACTGCGCCAAGATCGCGGAAAGTGCGCGATGCACGATCCAGCGCCGCGGTGACATCGGGGGCAACCTGAAACAGCCCAAGATCGCGCGACAGTGCAATACGCAGCCCGCGCAGATCGTGCAGATCACCCAGTTCGCCGGGCGCAGGAATTTGGTGCCGGGGCAGCGTGGTGGCATCATCGGGGTGCGGGCCGCAGAGCTGGTTTTGAAACAGTATCGTATCCGCCACGGTGCGGGCCATCGGCCCCGTGTGGCAGTAAAAATCCAGGTTAAAGGGGGCATCGACCGGGTTGCGCCCACGCGGCGGCTTATAGCCAATGACGCCACAGCAAGATGCAGGAATACGGATCGACCCCCCAATATCAGACCCGGTGGCAAGCGTGGCGGTGCCCGCCGCCAATGCAGCCCCCGCCCCACCCGAAGACCCACCCGGTGTCATCGCCAGGTTCCAAGGGTTGCGCGTTACACCCCACCTGCGCGACCAGGTGACAGCAGCGCAGGAATATTCTGGCGTCGCACTACGGGCATGAACAATGCCACCCGCCCCTAACACCCGCTGATTTATGGGCGAGGTTTTTGGCTGCGGCCCCTCATCGCCCAAAAGCGAGCCAGACGACGTTGGTTGCCCCGCGATGTGGCCTGCATCTTTGATGGCAATGCACAGCCCTTCAAGCGGGCGGGCGTTGCCATGGCCATACCGCGCCTCGGCCAGGCGCGAGGCATCGAGCGCCTGATCGAAATAGCGATAGGTAAATGCATTGATCAGCGGCTCTGCCGCCTCGGCCCGCGCAATCAGCGCCGCGGTCAGTTCCACCGGCGATAGCGCCCGGCGGCGAAACAGCGCCAGCGCTTCGCTGGCTGACAGGGTTAACAAATCGGTCATGGCTGCACCGCATCCGCAGGCACGGCAAAAGACACGGCCACGGCCTGGGCCAGAACGCCCATGATCTGGTCAATATCTGCCTCGGTGCAAATATAGGGTGGGGCGATGGCCACCACCGGCCCGATAATGCGAAAGAAAACGCCGCGCGCCACCGCCGCCGCACCGATGGCCTGCGCCTGCTGATCCGTTTCACATTCCAGCGCGGCCAGCATTCCCTGGCAGCGCACATCCAATACCCCCGGGGCGGTGGCCAGCGGCGCAAGCCCGGCGGCGATGCGCGCCCCCAGCCGGGCCACATGGGCGGGCAGGCCCATTTCCTCGTAGATATCCAAACACTCTAGCGCCACCGCGGCACCCACCGGATGCCCCCCATAGGTGACACCATGGCCAAAAGTGCCCACCTCATGCGCAAGGGGTTTTAGGCCTTCGTAAATCTCGGCCCGCATGGCAACAGCAGACATTGGAAAAACCGAGGCTGTCATTTGTTTGGCCACTGTCATCAAGTCAGGGTGAATGCCCCATGTTTCACAGCCAAACCACTGCCCGGTGCGCCCAAAACCGCAGATGATTTCATCGGCAATCAGCAAGATCCCGTGTTTGGCCAGCACCTCTTGCACCGCGCTCCAATAGCCATCCGGCGGCAAGATCACCCCACCGGCACCCATGGCGGGCTCGCCAATAAAGGCGGCGATGGTGCCGGCATCTTCTTGCGTGATCAGCGCGTCTAATTCACGCGCACGGCGTTTGGAAAACGCCAGTTCGGTTTCGCCCGGCTCGGCGTCGCGTTTGTAATGGGGCCGCCCGGTGCGCAGCACCGAAGAAAGGGGTAGGGAAAACCCGGTGTGGCAATACCCCATGCCCGTCAGCGCAGCACTGACCTGCCCCGAGCCGTGATACGCCCCATCGCGCGCAATGATGCGCTGGCGCTCACCCTGCCCCCGGGCTGCCCAATAATAGCGCACGATCTTGGCCGCAGTTTCCACCGCCTCAGACCCGGAGGTGCCAAAAAACACCCGCGCCATTCCCGGCATACGCGCCACCAGCCGCGCGGCCAGCTGATCTGTCAGCGCCGGTGCGCGGCCCAGAAACGAATGGTAATAGGCCAGCTGCCCCATCTGTTCAGCCATCACGCGGGTCAGCCGGCTGGGGGTGAAACCAAGGCTGGCACACCACAGCGCCGAGACTGCATCGATATAGCTGCGCCCATCGGTATCGCGCACCCGAATGCCATCGCCGCGATCGATCAACAAAGGTTGCTCGGTTTCAACCACGACAGGGTCGTTGAATGGGTAAAGCTGGGCCAAGGTGGTGCCTCCTGTAGTTTCGCTGACCAGCTTTACCTATGCGTAAAAATCGGTCAAATTCGAAAAATTCGGCCCTTAGATAACTTAAACTCATGCAGACCAAGCTGCCAAACCTAAACGCCCTGCGCGTGTTGATACAGGTCGCCCGGCTGGGCAGTTTCACCAGCGCGGCCGAGGCATTGCGCGTCACGCAATCGGCCGTCAGCAAACAAATCGCTGCGCTTGAATCCGATCTGGGCCAGCCCTTGTTCCACCGCTTTCACAAGCGGATCGAGATTACGCCCTTTGGACAAAAAATCGCGGATCTGGCCAGCAGCTCGTTCGCCCAGATCGAAAACGGGCTGCGCGAAATGCACGCGCCGGCCCCCAACCAGATCAGGCTGCATGGGGATGCCGATTTTGTTGAACTGTGGCTGTTCCCCCGCCTACCAGATTTCGAGGCGCAAAACCCAGATATCCGCATTTCCATTTCGGTCACGGTGGGAATGCACAGCCCACCCAGCAACGATTGGGATTGTGCGGTGATCTGGGGGCGCGGCGATTGGAGCGGCTTACGGTTTGAAGGGCTGATGACCAACACCGTGTTTCCGGTGGCAGCCCCAGATTATTTTGCCGGGCTCGAGCGCCCACCGCGCCTTTCTGATATTTCCGAACGCGCATTGATCCATGATCAAAGCCGGTTCTGGTGGCGCGCCTTTCGCGAGGCATCAGGCGAGCGCGACCTGGATCCAAACGCCGGGCGCATCTACAACCGATCTTCGCTGTGCCTGACAGCAGCCGCGCGTGGCGATGGGGTGACGATCGGCGACGAGGTCACAACCCAAGCCCTGATCGCAAGCGGCGCGCTTGTCTGCCCGTTCCCGGCACGCCTGCCAACACCGGACGCATATTATTTTGCCTACCCAGAAACATCAGCCCTGGGTGACGCCGTGCAACGGTTTCGCGACTGGCTACATAACGAGGCCAATGCCCACCGAGATTTTTTTGACCACTACTGGCGGCGCAAAGCGGGCCCAGCCTAGCACTGCGCCGGCCAAATCAGATTGGCGCAAGGGGCGCCCGCGCGAAACACCGCCAAAGGTGCTGCCAGCACTAATCTCGATACCGCATTCGCGCAGTAAATCTTTGACATTCCGACGCAACAGCAGAAACCAGACATACAGCAGCCCTGCCGCACGCGGGGGTATTTTGGCACAGCCCCCCTGCCCCTTATGCATGAAAAAAGGCGCCGACCCAGCGATCAGCGCCCTTTTGATTGTCATCCAAGATGCCGCTTAAGGCGCTTTTACATGCGGCGCGCGCACCAACAAAAACCAGCTTAAGGCGCCAGTGCCCAGAATGCCCAGCGCCGCCACCATCATGTTGGGCGCCACAGCTGCCGCAGCCCCAACCAGCAACACCGCGCGCAGCGGCCAGCGGATCAGCCCGGTATGGCCCTTGCCCAGCCACTCGAACGACACAGCAATCGCTGTGGCGCCGATAACACCGCCGATACATGCCATGGCAATTTCCACACCTGTGCCCGCCCCCAAAATGGCAGGGTTCCACAAAAAGACAAAAGGCATGAAAAAGCCAACAGCGGCCAGGCGCACAGCATCAAAGGCGATGATGAACGGGTCTTCTTCGGCAATGGCTGCAGCCGCCAGCGCGGCCACGGCAATGGGTGGGGTCAACGCCGACAGGATCGCATAGTAAAGCAAGAACATATGGCTTTCCAACAGCGGCAGGCCCACCTTTGTCAGCGCCGGGCCCACCAGCACCGCAGCCAAGATATAGGCCGATGGGGTGGGCATGCCCAAGCCAAGAACAATGGTCACCACTGCCGCCAGTATCAGCGTCCAGCCCAGCTCGCCCCCTGACAGGGTGATAATGACATTGGCCGCCTTCATGCCCAGCCCTGTCATCGACAAGCCACCAATCACCAGCCCCGCCGCAGCGCAGGCGCCTGCCACGGGCAAAATACGCAACGTGGTTTCAGCCAGCGCCTCGACCACCTGCCAAGGGCGCATACGGGTGCGTTTGCTGAGCGCCGTGCCCACCAAAACACCCAAAGCCCCGGCACCGGCTGTCATCACCGGCGAATAGCCAACCCAGAGCATGCCTATGATGGCCGCAATCGGCACGATGAATGGCCAGCCTTCGGCAAATGTGGTGCTAAGGCGGGGGATTTCGCCCTCGTATGGGCGCAGGTCGCGCCGCACCGCGCGCAGATGCACCTGTAAAAACACCCCTACATAATACACCATCGCAGGAATGAGCGCGGCATAGACAACCTCGCGATAGGCGGTGCCGGTATATTCGGCCAAGATAAACGCGGCCGAGCCCATAATCGGCGGCATGGCACTGCCCCCGGTCGATGCGGCCACTTCGACCGCCCCAGCAAAGCGTTTGGAATAGCCCAGACGTTTCATGATCGGTATGGTGATCGACCCGGTTGCCACAACATCAGATGTGGGGCTGCCCGACATCGTGCCATAAAGCCCAGAGGAAATCACCGCCACCTTGGCCGGGCCACCCCGGCTGTTGCCTGTTGCAGCAGAGGCGAGGTTGAAAAAGAACTCGCCGCCGCCTGCCTTGGACAGCAAGGTGCCAAACATGACAAACAAGAACACATAGCTTGCCACCACCTGAATGGGCACGCCAAAGACGCCATCGGTGGTAAACACCAAAATATCCAGCAGGTAGCTAAATTCAGAAATGCCATGCCCAAAGGGCGGTGGCAGCAGGTAGCCAAACCAGTTGTAGGCCAAAAACAGCACCACGATCCCGGTCAGCCCGGCGCCGGTTGTGCGGCGCGTGGCCTCGAGCGTCAGCAGCAAAATCATGGTGCCGAAAAAGAATTGCGGGCCAGTAAAGGCATCCAGCAAGGTGATGCGATCAGAAATAGCAGAGGCATTCACGAAAAAGAACACACCCGATGCCAAGCTGAGCGCACACAGCACCCAATCCAGCACAGTCGGTGCATCAGGCGCCGTTGGCGAATGCCCGATGACCGGAAACAGCAGTGTCAAAATGCCAGACACAAACAAAATGCCCAGCACCAGCGGGTCGGATATGACAAAAACGTTGGCATATATCACCCACAGGGCAAACCCCGCCGCCAACACGGTTAGAACATGCGCCGGCACCCCCTGAAAGGAGCGCCGACGGCCTGTTGCAACAAGATTTGCGATCACTCGATCAGCCCCGCTTCACGGTACACAGCAGCGGCACCAGGGTGGAAGGGCAGCACTTTTTGGCTGACCATCAATTCAGGGCTCAGCGCGTTCATCGCTTTGTGCACATTGCGGATTTCATCGATGTTTTTCAGGAAACCACCGGCCAGTTTGGCGGCCATTTCATCTGACATGGCATCGGTTGCCACAACCATGGCGCCCAGCGCCATTGTCTGCACGTCGTTGGGCTGTTTCGAATAGCTACCGCCCGGGATGGTAAAGGACGAGGTGCCAAATGCCTCGTTGGTGGCATCGATCACGCTTTGCGGCACATCCAGCAGAACAACATCGGTGTTTTCATCGATCGCACGGAACGAGGAATGGCGAATGAAAATGCCGTTTGTGGCCATTTCGATGCGCCCATCCTGCATCAGATCGCCCTGTTCATTGGCGCCCGCACGCACGAAAGAGCCGCCGTTTGCCTTTAGCTTTTCTTCGGTCAGCCCGGCCTGCGCCAGCATGAACAGCGCCACATCGCTGGTGATGTTGCCCGAACGGTTGATGCCAATTGTCAGCGGCGCACCCGAGGCGGCGATATCGTCGAGGCTGTCGATATTATACTGCTCGGCGACCGACTGCTTTAGGAAAAAGTGCATCGGCGCCCAGTTGTACATATAGCCGATCGCCTTAAGGTTGGTGACCGGGGCTTTGAACGGCTCTTGCCCATTCAGCGCCAGTTTCACCTCGGCGTCATGCACCAGCCCCATATCGGTGCGGTTGGCGGCCAGCAGCGCCAGGTTGGCAAAACCACCACCCGTGGCCTGATAGGTGATCACCGCATCGGCATCATCTGCCTTTACGGCCCGGTCCATGCCCGCACCAAGCAGCGACCACAAGCCGCCCGGGTTGCCGCCCGACAGGTTCATGTTGATCGATGCCGCCTGTGCTACGGTTGCGCAAACCGCGACACCCATAGCCAAAGTAATTGCCTTGAATTTCATGTCTTCCTCCCTGTTCGCATGAAGATCTGCGCGCTATCCCCCTGATGCTGCGTTTGGCACCAAGGTGACTGTTTTGGCCTCGGTATAGGCGAACATCTCCTCCAGACATTCTTCGCGCCCAAGGCCAGACTGCTTGACGCCCCCAAAGGGCGCGCCAAGGTAATGATCGCTGGCGTCGTTTACCCAAACATAGCCAGCCTCTATTTGCTGGGTCAGGCGCAGGGCCCGATCCAGATCTTTTGTCCAGATCGAGGCGGTCAGCCCCAGATCAAGACCGTTCACAATACCCAGCATCTCGGCCTCGTCCTGCCACGGCAGCACGCACAGCACCGGGCCAAACACCTCTTGATTGGCAATTTCCGCCTCGGGGCCGATGTCGCAAATCAGCGTTGGGCGCAGGTAATAGCCCTGCGCCGGCACCGGCGCATCGGCACCGCCCGCGGCAATGCGCGCGCCGGCCGCTGCGGCGCGCTGCACAAACCCACGGGCTTTTTCATATTGTGCGCGGGTCGAAAGCGCCCCCATCTGTGTGCTGGCCAGCGCCGGGTGGCCCAGCTGCACCGCATCAAAGGCCTGCGCCAGCGCATTGACCACATGGGCGTAATGGCTTTTGTGCACCAATACGCGGCTGGTTGATCCGCACGATTGCCCGGCCGTCCAGCCCAGGTTCATGCCTTTCACAGCGCCCGCAATAGCGGCATCAAGATCTGCATCTTCGCAAATGACCAAGGCGTTTTTGCCGCCCAATTCCAGCTGCGTGCGCTTTAGCGTATCGGCCCCGCCCCGCAAAACGGCGCGCCCTGTCGGCACGCTGCCAATCAACCCAACCGCCGCAATGCCGGGGTGGGCGCAGATTGCGGCACCCAGATCGGCCCCGCCGGTCAGCACGCTCAGCACGCCTTCGGGAAAGAGATCAGCAATCAATTCTGCCATCCGCAGGGCGCTAAGCGGGGTTTCCTCGGAAGGTTTCAAAATCACCGCATTGCCCGCCGCGAGGGGCGCTGCAATTTTTGCCGCAGCAAACATAAACGGGTGGTTGAACGGCACCAACCGCGCCACCACACCCAAGGGCTGGCGGGTGACAAAGGTAAGCTTGCCACCCGCCTGGGGAATGGTTTCCCCTTTCAATTCAGTGGTAAGGCCCGCGAAAAACTCTATCAGCGTGGCGCCAAGGTTGACGTCGAAGATCATGCCAGTCAGCGGATTGCCACAATCGAGCGCATCAATCATCGCCAGCTCGTCGGCATGGGCGCGCAGGCGGGCGGCGGCCTCTTTCAAGGCGCGGGCGCGCGCCACCGGCCCCTGCAATGCCCAGCCCTTTTGCGCCTGTGCCGCAGCGGCCACGGCGCGATCAAGATCTTGCGCCGCCGCATCGGGCAGCGTGGCCAGCAAACGCCCATCCGCAGGGGAATGCACAGCGCGCGCCGCGCCCGCGCCCTGCGCCCAAACGCCCCCCACAAACTGCCCCTTTGGCGCCCACGCCCCTAAGGTGCCGGGCGCTGCCGTGGTGGACTGGTCTGGCATGTCTCCCCCCTTTGGTGCGGCGCCAGGTTTGGCGCCCATTTCCGTAAAGCCAGAGATAACTTAGATATCTATCTTTTAATCATCAGTTAGCCGCCTGCGACAATCTGTCAAGCCTCTTTGCGCGGACGGATGGGTTTCGGCCTATTCGGCGGCCGAAACCTGCGCCTGTTCTTGCCCCAAGCTGCGCCAGTCGACGTCTTTTGGGAAAACCCCCTCTTTCGATGAAATGCTGGCATGGGGCACGCGCGGCTCTTGGGTGCCAATGGCGGCCCCCCCTTCGGCCACGCGGCGGGCGGCATCGCTCATCAGGCGGCGGAATTCGACGATCGCCAAATCTGACGCGCCCAGCAGATCAGACGAGCGATCAACCCGCGCGCCCATCGACACCCACATCACCAGATCTTGGTTTGGTATGCCCAAAACGCCGGTAAAATTGCCCAGTTTCATCATCTGCCGGTCTTGCAAGAAATCATTATCCAGGGTCCGCAGCGAGCGCCATTTATCATCCAGGTCAATACCCGGCTGCGTATGGGCAAACTTGCGCCACTCGGTGGTCGAGGGGCAGGCCTGCCCACCCCATGCGATGAAGTGGAAATACGATTCCTCGTCGCTGATCGGCACAATCACAGTGGCCACATTGTAATTATTGTTTGGCGGGATCAGCGAGGTGAAAGGCGCAATATATTCCGTGATGCGCAAATAGTTATGCGTGGCTGCGTTCTTTATCGGCTTGCGGATCGCGGCATAGTGAAACCCATAAGGCGTGGTTTGGGTTTGCATGCGCGGCGATTTATCGGTCGAGGGGCGATACCACGCCTTGTCATCGGCAGCAGCGCCTTTGACACGGGCAGGTTTCATATCTGAGGAATGCAGCGAGGACGAATGCGCCGAATCAATCTGCCCTTCGGTGATTTGTGCCCAATTGGCCGGAATGCGAATTTTCAAAATCGCCACATCGGTGTCTTCGGTGGGGGCAAAGGCGGGGGCCTGAAACTCTGGCGCCTCGCGCTCGGTATCCAGCCATGCCCACACAAACCCACCCCATTCGCGGGTGGGATACGAGCGGTGTTTAACCTTGCCATGCAGCGGCGATTCTTCGGGTTCTGACGACATCGCCACGCAATTGCCATCTACATCAAACTTCCAGCCGTGATACAGGCAGCGCAGCCCACATTCTTCGTTGCGCCCATAGACAAGCGATGCCTTGCGGTGCGGGCACAGCTCGTCGAGCAGGCCCAGCCGGCCTTCGGTATCGCGGAAACACACGTATTTACGGCCAATCGCCTCGATGCGCAGCGGCTTGCCATCAGGTTCGGCCACTTCCTCGACAAGGCACACAGGCGTCCAGTGCTGACGCATCAGCAGCGCCATGGGGGCGTCATTATCGATTTTGGTCAGAAGATCGTTTTCTTCCACAGATAACACGGCCGGCTCCTCTCTTTTGGGCTTAGAACATGCATTCTCTGCACATGTATTGACTATTAGCTTAGATATCTAAATAACAAACCGCAAGAGTATTCAACAAGGGGGGTAGCGCGATGGACGGTTCAACAGGGAAAATGGCGCTTCAGGTTACGGGGCGGCGCCAGCTGGCGCGCGATATTGCTGAATTTACACTGGCCCGTCCCGAGGGCGGCCAGCTGCCCAGCTTTGCCCCCGGCGCCCATATCACCATCGAAACACCAGGCGGCGCGATGCGGCGCTATTCGCTGGTAAATGATGGCACCGCGCCAGACACCTATGTGATTGCCGTGAAACGCGAGGCGCAGTCGCGCGGCGGCTCTGAGGCCATGCACACACAGGCACAGCCCGGCACGCAGCTGATGGTAGACCCGCCCGAAAACGACTTTGCGCTGGTGGCCGCCTCGAAATATCTGCTGATTGCCGGCGGTATCGGTATTACGCCGATTTTGTCGATGGCGCGGGCGCTGGCGGCGCAGGGCACGCCATTCAAACTGATCTATTGCACCCGCAGCCCGGAAGAAACCGCCTACCTAGACGAGGTTGCCGCCATTCCCGGCGCCACGGTGCACCATGATCAGGGCGATATCGATAATTTCTACGATTTTTGGGATCATTTCGAAACCCCGGGCACTGAGCATGTCTATTGCTGCGGCCCGGCGCCCTTGATGGAGGAAATCAAGGCCCTGTCTGGCCATTGGGCCGAGGGGCGTGTGCATTTCGAAGATTTCGCAGGCGTCGAGGCCGTGCGCGCCGATGATACAGCCTTTAGCGTCAAACTGGCCAGCAGCGGGCGCGAAATATTGGTGCCAGCCGACCGCACCATTCTAGAGGCGCTGCGCGACGCGGGCGAGAAAACCGTCAGCTCGTGTGAAAGCGGCACCTGTGGCACCTGCAAATGCCGCCTTGTTTCTGGCGAGGCAGATCACCGCGACCTGGTGCTGATGGACGAAGAAAAATCAGACTATATCATGATCTGTGTGTCACGGGCAAAATCAGGAGATCTGGTTGTCGATCTGTGATCCGATAGGCCTTGGCGTGGCGGGGCTGGGGCGCGGCTTTATGCTGACGCTGCCCAGCTTGCGTCACGATCCGCATGTGCGGTTGGTGGCCTGTGCCGCGCCCCGCCAGGCCAGCCGCGACGCTTTTTGCGCAGAATTTGGCGGCACGGCCTATGCGGATGTGGCGCAGATGTGCGCCGATCCGCAACTCGAGGCTGTGTATATCGCCACCCCACACCAAATGCACCGCGCCCATGCCGAGGCGGCAGCCGCAGCGGGCAAACACATACTTGTCGATAAACCTTTGGCGATCAGCCAAGCCGATGCCGATGCCATCGTGCACGCGGCCAATCAGGCCGGCGTGCACCTGATCACCGGCCCAAGCCATAGTTTCGATCAGCCGGTCGAGGCAGCCCGGCGCCTTTTGGACAGCGGGCAATTTGGCCAGGTGCGCATGATCCATGCCACCAATTACACCGATTTCCTATACCGCCCCCGCCGCCCCGAAGAGCTGGACACCAACCAAGGCGGCGGCGTGATTTTCAGCCAAGCCATCCACCAAATCGATGTGGTGCGTGCCTTGATGGGCCAGCCCGCCTTGCGGGTTGCCGCCATGACGGGCGCATGGGATCGCACACGCCCAACCGAAGGGGCCTATTCCTGCCTGATCAGCTTTGCCGGGGGCGGCTTTGCCAGCCTCACCTATTCCGGCTATGCCCATTACGACAGCGATGCAGCCCAGGGCTGGGTGGGTGAATTGGGCCACCCCAAAGACCCCCAGGCCTATGGCAAGGCCCGGCGGGCGCTGGCCGCAGTTACCAGCCCGGCCGAAGAGGCGGCGCTGAAAGGCGCGCGCACCTATGGTGCGGTCGAGGCCCCCGCGCCTGCCCCCTATGCCGAACATTTTGGCCCTGTCATCATCAGCTGCGATCGCGCCGATCTGCGCCTGACACCCGAGGGCATTGAAATTTGGGGCGACACCCAGCGCAGTTTTCAGCCCACCCCCCCCGATCCTACCCCACGCAGCCCGGTGCTGCGCGCGCTTTACGCCGCGGTGCGCCAGGGCCAAGCCCCTTTGCAGGCGGGGCAATGGGGGGCAGACAGCCTGAAACTATGCCATGCCATTTTGAAATCGGCG
Organism: uncultured Lutimaribacter sp.; assembly: GCA_913061505.1. Classification (GTDB taxonomy): domain Bacteria; phylum Pseudomonadota; class Alphaproteobacteria; order Rhodobacterales; family Rhodobacteraceae; genus CAJXSO01. The sequence goes on along the minus strand of CAJXSO010000053.1, from coordinate 4,957 downwards.
CAAACCGGCGGCTTTGTGGAGCTGTCATAAAAGAAACACGCAAGGGAGACTATTTTGGCCAATCTTACCCTGTCCATCGCCATGGGCGATTACGACCGCACACGCCCCATCCATGACGGGCGGGTTCAAATTGATGGTGTCACGCCGATCACGCAGCTTTTGTCGCCCGAGGAGATGTTTTTCCGCGCCTTCCGCCACCAAGCTTTTGACGTGTCAGAGCTGTCGTTTTCCTCGTATTGCGTCAAGCGTGCGCAGGGCGATGCGCCCTATGTCGCAATCCCGGTATTTTTGTCGCGCGCATTTCGCCATTCGTCGATCTATATCCGCACCGATCGCGGCATCGCCCAGCCCGCAGATCTGAAAGGGCGCCGTATTGGCATTGCCGAATGGCAGCTGACCGCCAATGTCTGGGCACGCGGCATATTAGAGGATTATGGCGTCAAGCCCAGCGATATCGAATGGGTGCGCGGCGGCATGCATAGCCCCGGCCGCCCGGAAAAAATTGCCGTCCAAACGCCCGATGATGTGCGCATCACCCCTGCCCCAGAGGGGGCAACGCTGGATCAGATGCTGCGCGATGGCCAGATCGATGGGTTTATCGGGCCGCGCGCATTGAACTGCTTTGACGAAGGCCACCCCAATGTGGGCCGCCTTTTTGCCGATGGCATCGCTGCGGCCTCGCAGCATTATGCGCGCACCCGGATTTTCCCGATCATGCATGTTTTGGGCCTGCGCCAAGCCTTGGCAGATGCGCACCCCTGGCTGCCCGGCGCCCTGCTTAAGGCATTTTCTGCGGCCAAAACCATGGCGCAGCAGGCGCTTGCCGATACATCTGCCACGAAAGTAACCATGCCTTTCGTCGAAGACACGCTGACAACGGCGCGCCAGCTTATTGGCCCCGATATCTGGACATATGGCGTGGCTGGAAACGAACATGTGCTGGACACATTCCTAGAGCTGCACCACCGTCAGGGCCTGTCAAAGCGCCGCCTGCAGGTAGACGAGCTGTTTCACCCCGCCACCTATGAAGCGTATTCGCTGTAGACTGCCATGACCACCAAAACACCCCCCGCCGCTATGCCACTGCCCGCCCGCCTGGGGCCGGGCGATGTGCTGGCCATTGAAACGCCGCAGGGCACGCGGCATGTGCAAATCACCCATATCCGCGCACCATACCCCGATGTATTGCGTGCCATTACCCCCAATGGCGCAACCGATGCATCAGCGGTTGCAAAGGGCAGCACCGCCTTTGTTGCCATGGTGGAACTGGGCCGCGCCCTGGCCGATGGGGCTGGCGGCATACAGTTTATCGGCCACGCCAGCCTGCCCGCAGCAGACCGGGCCTTTCCCACCTTTCGCCTGCCCATCCGCGACAAGGCCGGCAACATCGTTTACTGGTGGGCCTGGGATGGCGAGGGGCTAACCGTCAGCCCCGAGGCCGCCAACAGCAGCCTGCCAATCCGCGAGATTTTGCCATTTGACAGCCTGCGCCAACGGCTGGCCGGCCTTGGCTAGGGGCGCGCCCCTTGGGCGGGCCTCAGGCCAGCCCACCCCGGGTGGGGGGCACGCGCTGGCCACGCGCCAGCGCTGCGGCCTCATCGGCCTCGAGATTGCCCAAAACACGGATCAAAACATGGCGCAGGGCCTCGCGCTGGGCCGCATCAAGCCCCTGCAAGGCCACGTCATTGGCGTCAATCGCCAAAGGCTCGAGAACGGCGCGCAGGCCTTTGCCATGAGCCGTCAGGTAGACATGCTGCTTGCGGCGGTTGCCCTCTTGCGTGCGGCGCTCGATCAGGCCCTGCTGTTGCATCCGCGCCAGGGCGGTGTGCACGGTGGGTTCGGTCAGGTTGGCACGTTCGGCCAGGTCGCGTTGGGTCAGCCCCTCTTCGCCCCACAAGATGCGCAAGAACACCCATTGCCCAAAGGAAATCTCATGTTCAGCCAAGCGCCGCGTCAGCGAGCGGTTAAAGCCGCGCGCACAAAGGCGCGTCAGATGGGCCACGCGCTCGTTGGCATAGTTTTGGGTAAATTCCGATTGGCCCACTGCCGCAGCGGCGGGTGTGCTTTGGGTTTGTTTCATCTTGCTCTTGTCCCGTTTTCGCAAGGATTTTGCCAGCTTAACACCCCCCAACACACCCGACAATCTTGAACGGTATTCGCCCCTATCGCCAAGCCACATAAGGACATGGCCATGACAGACCCACGCCAACACATCGATGTGCCCCACCCCCACACCGACAGCGCCCGCTGGGGCAGCGACCTGATCGCCGATGCCATCCGCGCCTTGGGCTTTCGCCATGTCGCCCTGAACCCCGGCTCTAGTTTCCGGGGCCTGCACGACAGCTTGGTCAACCATCTGGGCAATCGCCAGCCGCAAATGCTGCTTTGCCTGCACGAAGAACACGCAGTCTCTATTGCCCATGGCTGGGCCAAGGTAACGGGCCAGCCCATGGCGGTGGTCTTGCATGCCAATGTTGGCTTAATGCACGCAGCCATGGCCATTTATAACGCCTGGTGCGACCGCGTGCCGATGGTGATTTTTGGCGCCACTGGCCCGGTCGCCGCCGACAAGCGCCGCCCCTGGATCGATTGGATCCACACCTCACGCGATCAGGGCGCATTGGTGCGCCCTTATGTGAAATTTGATGACCAGCCCGCCAGCCTGCCCGCCTCGCTAAGCGCGATCATGCGCGCCCATAGCGTGGCCTGCACGGCACCCCATGGGCCAACCTATGTGTGCTTTGATGTCAGCGTGCAAGAGGCGCCCGCCACAGCAGGCATTGCCCTACCCGACCCGGCAAAATACGCACCACCCGCGCCGCCCGCTGTGGCGCCTGAAACCGTGGCCCAGATCAAGGCCATGCTGGAGGCGGCAAAAACCCCGGTGTTTTTGATGGGCCGGGTCAGCCGCGACCCGCAAGATTGGGCATGGCGCGTAGCGCTGGCCGAGGCCTGCGGCGCAAAGGTGATCACCGATATCAAAACCGGCGCCACCTTTCCCACCGCGCATCCCGCGCATTCCGGCCCGCCCTCGTTCTTTTTGGCAGATGCACCGGCCAAAGACCTGGCCAAGGCCGATTTGGTGCTGGCATTCGACTGGGTCGATACCGCCGGCACGATCGAGCAGGCAGGCGCCACGGGGGCGCTGATACATATCAGCATGGATCACCAGCTGGCCAATGGTTGGTCGCTTGATCATATGGCGCAGCCCGCCGCAGATCTGCATGTGGCGGCCCAGCCTGACACGGTTATTCAGGCCCTGGCGCACTCTATGGGGCTGGCCTGCCCCGCTGGGCCCACCACCAGCACAGCCCAAAACTTGCCCGCCCCAAACCTGCCCGACGACCAGCCGCTGAGCATGCAAACCCTGCCCCAGGCCCTGGCCGAGGGCCTGGCAGGGCGGCCCACATGTTTGGTGCGCCTGCCACTGGGGTGGGATGGCGGCGGCCGCCACTTTGCGCACCCGTTGGATTACCTGGGCTATGACGGCGGCGCAGGCATCGGCTCGGGGCCGGGAATGCTGGTGGGGGCGGCATTGGCGCTGCAGGACAGCGGCCGTATGCCCGTGGCGGTGCTGGGCGATGGCGACACAATGATGGGCATTTCCGCGCTATGGACCGGGGCGCGCTACCAGGTGCCTTTTGTGTTGGTGGTGTGTAACAATCGCTCGTATTTCAATGACGAGGTGCATCAGGAAAAAGTGGCGCGCATGCGCCAGCGGCCTGTTGAAAATAAATCTGTGGGCCAGGCCATCGCTGACCCAGATATCGATTTTGCGGCGCTGGCACAGGCGCAAGGCTTGCGCGGGCTGGGCCCTGTGCACACGCCCCAGGCCCTGGCCCAAGCCCTGCGCGAGGCCCAAGGGCTGTTTGATCAGGGCCATGCCGTCGTTATCGATGCGCGCGTGGCCCCGGAATATAGCGAAGCAATGTCCAAAGGCATGACAGAAACCGGTGGCTAAGCCGCCCCAAAAAGGACGCATGATGTGATTGGGGAAGCCTTCGCCGCCCTGTCGGCTGTGTGCTACGGGTTTTCTGGCGCAGCCATTGCAAAAGGCGCCAAAGCCCGGCCAGCCACCGCGGGCACGGATAATGGCGTGTTTCTGTCGGTGCTGGTGACAACGGTATTTTCTGCAGTTTTATGGGCGGTGTTGGGCACCCATGAAACATGGCCCGCACAGCGCGCGCCCATAGCCATGGCCATCGCCGCCTTTGTGGTGGCCGGGCTTTTGGCAACGGTGCTGGGGCGGCTGGCCAATTTTCGTGCAATCGCCGCTGTGGGGGCCATTCGCGCCAGCCTGTTTCGCCGCCTGATCCCGGTATTTTCTGCGTTTTTGGCTTTTTTCCTGCTGGGCGAGCGGTATAGCCCCATGGCACTGGGCGGCATGGCACTGGTTTTGTGCAGCGTGGCGCTGACCCTGAAAACACCCGCCCGATCGCAGGCGCCGAACCCGGGCAAGGCGCTGTCTCAGGGCCTGATTTTTGGCGTGCTCTGTGCGGTTTTCTATGCGGGGTCTTATGTGGCGCGCAAATTTGGCATCGGCTTTTTGCCCGATGCCGCCTTTGGCACCTTGGTGGGCGCGCTTGGTGGGGTGGCGTTTTACGCCCTGGCAGCAACCCTCAGCAGCCATTACAGGCAAATCATACGCAGCCTTTGGCAGTCTTCGGGGCCCTGGCAATGGGCCACGGCTGTTTCAATCTCGATGGGGCAGATCTCGCTGGTCTTTGCACTGGCCCACACAAAGGTGGCCCATGTTGCCATCATCAGCTCGCTTGAAATATTCGTGGGCATTTACTTTGCCGCCTTCGTTTTGGGCAGCGAGGAACGACCCGGCGCAAAAATTTTGTTCGCAGCCACCCTGGCCACCATTGGCATGGGCATCGTTGCCGCCAGCAAATGATGGGGGCGGTGCTGTCAGAACAATTCGAACAAATCTCAAGTTCAGCCTACACTCTGC
>CAJXSO010000052.1 GCA_913061505.1 uncultured Lutimaribacter sp. | reverse complement strand
GCCTAGCTATACATGCGCCCGGCCGGGAAGCACAGTTTCACCTGTCAAACGGGTAAATTCCTGCAAGGCAAACCTGTCGGTCATGCCCGAGATGTAATCGCTGACCAGCCGCGCCATGGCGGTTTCGCTTTGGGCTGCGGCCACATCGCCCGCCCATTCGCGGGGCAGCATCTGCGGCTGTGTCATATAAATGGGAAACAGCGCCTGGATCACACCGGTAACTTGGCGGCGCATCTCAACCACTGACGGGGCGCGATACATGCGCTGAAACAAAAACGCACGCACCTGTTTCAAATCATCCCAGAGTGCGGGGCTGAATTGCACCATCATACGCCCGGCATCGCGGATATCTTGGGCCGAGCGCGGCGCCAGCGCGCGCAGATTGGCGCGGCTGACATCGATAACATCTGCCACCAGCACCCCAAAAAAGCGGCGCAGCGCCTCGTGGCGGCGGCGGTTGTCATCCAGCGCCGGATAGGCCTGATCGACCTCGGCAAAACAGGCGCCAAGCAGTGGCAGCTGCATCAGCTCGTCACAGCTGAACAGCCCCGCGCGCAGCCCGTCTTGCAGATCGTGGTTGTTATAGGCGATATCATCGGCCAAGGCGGCCACCTGCGCCTCGGCGCTGGCATGGCTGTGCAATTCCAGATCCACCTGATCATTGCAGGCCGCCAAGGCCCAAGGCGCGGGGCCGGTGACGGGGCCATTATGCTTGGCAATGCCTTCCAGGGTTTCCCATGTCAGGTTCAGCCCGTCCCATTCGGCGTAATGGCGCTCCAGCTCGCAGACAATGCGGATGGCTTGGGCATTGTGATCAAACCCGCCATAGGGCGCCATCAATTCGGCCAAGGCATCTTCGCCCGTGTGGCCAAAGGGCGTGTGCCCCAAATCATGGGCCAGGGCCACGGCCTCGGTCAGTTCCAGGTTCAGCCCCAGGGCGCCAGAAATGGTGCGCGCCACCTGCGCCACCTCGATCGAATGGGTCAGCCGGGTGCGGAAATAATCGCCCTCATGTTCCACAAACACCTGGGTTTTGTGCTTTAGCCGGCGAAAGGCGCTGGAATGGATGATGCGGTCACGGTCGCGTTGGAACGGGGTGCGAAAGGCGCTTTCCTGTTCGGCAAAGCGGCGCCCGCGGCTGGCGGCGGGCTGTGCGGCATAGGCGGCGGTCATTGCTTGCTGGTCCTTGTCGGCACGGTTATCCGCCCATATATTCCACCTTGAACAGGAACGAAACCATCAGGATGGCTGATATGCAAATTCCGCCCAGTGTGACCGAACGCGCCTTTGCGCGTCTGGCAGAAATTGGCGCCGCAGATCAAGGCCAAGCTTTGCGCGTGGCCGTCGAAGGCGGGGGATGTTCGGGGTTTCAATACGACATCCGTCTGGATACGCCCGCGCAGGGCGATTTGGTGCTAGAGGCACAGGGCCAGCGCGTGGTGGTCGATGAGGTATCGCTGCCCTTTTTGGCAGGCGCGGTGATCGATTTCGCCGACGAGCTGATCGGCGCGCGCTTTGTCATCGACAACCCCAATGCCACCTCGTCTTGCGGCTGCGGCACATCGTTTTCGATGTAGCGGCGCCAGATCGCACCCTGCCCTAGCCGGGCTGGGTGCCCCCGGCCAGCATGGTTTCGATCAAAATCTGCACCTGCAGCGCCTCGTCTGGCGTGGCCAGGCGGTGCGGCTGGCCCTGCAGGCACAGCAACAAATCCCCCAATTGCGCCTGTAGCGCACCGCTGCGCGGATCGCCCGGGGGCAGATCAAGCGGGGCAAATGCAGCGCCGGTGCTGGCCCAATCTGCATAGAAATCGGTTATGCGGCGGCTTTCGGCCTGGCCTTTGATCACCAGCTCTTGGCGGTCGGGCTGGGCACCGCCGACGCTGGCAAACACCGATACTGGCACGCCATCGGCGTTTTCCAACCGCGCCAGCATGTGAGATTCGCACAAATCCGCATCCGCGGGGTAGCTGGGGCAGGCCTGCACCACATGCAACGGCCCCAAAATACGCTGCGACACAAACAAGAAATGCGAAATCACCTCGCGCGTCATGCCGCCTTCGGCGCGAAACCGCAGCCAATCGGCGCCTTGCTGCCAAAGGCGCGGCCATTGCGCATAGCTGACCACAATATCCACCCCCGCCAGCGCCCCCAGCTGCCCCTGCTGCGCGGCCTGGTGGGTGCGCGTCAGCGCGGGGCTGGCCGCTTGGGTGAAATTCACCGCGGCAGGCACGCCGCTGGCGGCTAGGCGGGCCACCAAATCGCGGCTTTCGGCGATGTTCACGCCCAAGGGTTTTTCCAAAAACACGGCCTTGCCTGCGGCTGCGGCCTGCAACGCATAGTGTTTGCGCGGCACGGGCGGACAGGCCAGATAAACCAGCTCGGCCGCATCGATGGCCTGCTGGGCACTGCCTGCAATCGCAAGGCCCGGCGCGGCGGCCTGTGCCTGTGCGCAGGCCTCTGCACTGGGGTCCCAGCCCGCCACCACCTGGTAGCCCGGGTTGGCCTGCATCTGCGCAACCATGCGCTGGCCCATGATGCCCAAACCGATCACTGCTGTTTTCACCGCCATGCGTTCCCCCTAAGTGCTAGATCGCCCGGGCGCCATCAGACCGGCTTGGCCCGCGCAATGCAAGCCCGCGCAAACACGGCATGTGCGGCACCTGAATGGAAAGCTGGCCGCCCAAAAACAACGCAAAGCTGTGTAAAACCACGCCGCGCACAAAGCTTGGGCATAATTGGACAATCTTTTTGTCCAAAATTAAAAGTTTATTTCAGAAAAATCTTGCGGCTTTTCCCCCTTGCCCGCTAACGTGCCCCCACAGCCGCAATCAAGAATGGCTTTGCAAACTACCACAATAGAGGGGAATTCCCATATGGATCGTCGTAAGTTTATCAAAGGGGCAGCCATCGCCGGCACTGGCGCATCGCTTGCTGCCCCCGCCGTCGCACAAGAGCGCAAGCAGCTGGTCATCGTATCGACCTGGCCGCGCGACTTCCCCGGTCTGGGCCTTTCGGCACAGCGCCTGGCACAGCGCATTGGCGAAATCTCGGATGGCCATTTTGCCGTTGAGTATTTTGCCGCAGGCGAGCGCGTAGGCGCATTCGACGTGTTCGACGAAGTGGCATCGGGCAACAGCCAGGCCTACGTCGGCGCCGAATACTACTGGGGCGGCAAGCATGCCGGCTTTAACTACTTCACCGCCGTTCCGTTTGGGATGTCGACCCAGGAATGGACCGCATGGGTCATGTATGGCGGTGGCCAGGCCCTGTGGGACGAGCTATCGGGCGAATTTGGCCTGAAAGCGCTGACCTGCGGCTCGACCGGCACACAGGCCGGTGGCTGGTTCAACAAAGAAATGGAAACGGCAGACGATTTCAAAGGTCTGAAAATGCGTATTCCGGGCCTGGGCGGCCAGCTGCTGTCGAAACTGGGCGCATCCACCGTGTCGCTGCCCGGCGGCCAGATCTACGAAAACCTGGTGTCTGGCGCCATCGAAGCAACCGAGTGGGTTGGTCCGTATAACGACTACTTCATGAAGTTCTATGAGGCCGCCAAATACTACTACACCGGCGGCGTGCACGAGCCGGGCGGCGGCCTGGGCTTTGGCATGAACGCCTCGTGGTGGGGCGGCCTGACCGAATGGGAAAAGAACGTCATCCGCGCAGCCTGTAACGAAGAGCATCAGGCAGCACACCACGAAGCCATGGCGAAAAACGGCGAATACCTGGGCAAGCTGATCAACGAGCAGGGCGTCGAAGTGCGCGCCTTCTCGGACGAGATCTGGGATGCCTTTGGCGAAGCCGCGGTTGAGGTCTTTGAAGAGACCCGCGCCCATTCGCCGCTGGCCACCAAGATCGACGATCATTTCCAAAAAGCGCTGCGCGAAATCGGTGGTTCGATCAACTCGCTGGAAGGCACCTTCCTGCGTCAGCGTAACCGCGTTCTGGGGATCGGCTGATCGCCCTGACCGGCTAAGACAAGACAAGCGGGGCTGCGGCCCCGCTTGTTGGTTATAATGGCAACGGGTGAGAGGGGTGCCCCAGCATTTGACGACCGCAAAACGCGGCCCATGTTGTGCAAGGCAATCCCATCGTACAAAAACATTACAGGGGGGAATATGACCTCACGGGCTGACACGATCGAACCTCGTTTCAGCGGCAATCCGGCCCCGGGCTGGCGCGCCCTGGGATGGGCGCTGCTTGGGGCATTGGCCGCATTCCTTGTTAACAACATCTTGGTCATCGGCTTTGGCAGCGCGCATCTGTCCAGCCTCTTTACCGAAGGTCTGGGCGCTGCTTGGGTGCCGCTGGCTGTTTACGCCATATTCATGGGCGCAGGCGTGGCCTTTGCCATCAGCAGCAGCGAAACCCCCCTGCGCCAGGATGCAGACCGCATTCACCGCATGAACCTATACATCGTGCGATCGCTGTTTTGGGCGGTTTTCATGATTGGAGTGGTCGATGCGCTGGTGGCTTTGATGCGCGTCGAAAACATGCTGAGCTTTTTCTTTGACAAGGAAACCGTGCGTGAATTTACCCGCTCGGCCTTTGTGGCGCCGATCTTTCATTTCCCCCTGATCGCGCTGGGCTTTGTCATCGGCGCCTTTACACGCACATTGGGCTTTAGCTGGCTGGCACTGCTGATTGTGGCAAGCGAGCTGCTGATCGTGTTCACCCGCTTTGTGTTTTCCTATGAACAGGCGCTGATGGGCGATTTGGTGCGCTATTGGTATGCGGCACTGTTTTTGTTCGCCTCGGCCTACACGCTTTACGACGAGGGCCACGTGCGCGTTGATATCATCTATGCCGGGCGCAGCAGCCGCACCAAGGGCAAGCTAAACTCGGTCGGCACGCTGTTGCTGGGTATCGTGACCTGCTGGACAGTGCTGGTGATCGGGATGAATGGCAAAACCGCCATCATCAACGCACCGATCGTCAATTTGGAAATCACCCAAACTGGCGCCAATGGCATGTTCATCAAATACCAAATGGCAGGTTTCCTGGCTGTTTTCGCGGTGACGATGATCCTTCAATTCGTGTCTTACCTCTTTGAATCTCTGGCAGATTCGCGCGACGAGCCGGGCAAGCGCGAAATCGCTGCACCCGCACATTAAGGAGCCAACCGATGGAACTGTTTTTCCTCGTCCTGTTGATTTTCATCATGGCGGCGGCGCTTGGCTCGGGCTATCCGGTGGCCTTTGCCCTGCCCGGTGCTGCAATTATCACGATCGGCCTTGCCGCCGGCGCAGGCGCGCTGTTTGGCGGATCGACCGACGCATTTTTCCACTCGGGTGGTCCATCGCAATGGCTGTCTGCGGGGGTGACAAACCTGCGAGGGGTCTATTGGGAGGTTGAACGCGATACGCTGATTGCGATCCCGCTGTTCATCTTCATGGGCATCATGCTGCAGCGTTCGAAAATTGCCGAAGACCTGCTGGTTGCCATGGCGCAGCTGTTCGGCCCGGTGCCGGGTGGCTTGGGTATTTCGGTGGTGTTTGTGGGCGCGCTGCTGGCCGCCACCACGGGCATTGTGGGCGCCACCGTTGTGGCCATGGGCCTGATTTCACTGCCCGCGATGCTGCGCAACAACTATTCGCCTTCGCTGGCCACGGGCACCATTGCCGCCTCGGGCACGCTGGGGCAAATCATTCCGCCCTCGATCGTGCTGATCATTCTGGCCGACCAGCTGGCCTCGGCCACCGACCAGGCATCGGCCGCGCGCAAAGCGCTGCACAAAGAGGCCACGGGCGAGCTGAGCATGCCCTCGATCTTTGATGTGGGGTCTACCTCGGCCGGCGAGATGTTCTTGGGCGCCTTTGTGCCCGGCCTGCTGCTGGTGGGCATCTACATGGTCTATATCCTGATCTACGCGATCTTGAACCCCAAACGCGCCCCCGCCGTGCCCTACGAAGGCGAACGCGACAACGCGTTTTGGCGCAATATCTTCCTAACCTTGGTGCCGCCTCTGGCGTTGATCTTCCTTGTGCTGGGCTCGATCATTGCCGGTATCGCCACGGTGAACCAGGCCGGCGCCATTGGTGCCGCGGGTGCCATGGTGATGGCGGGCTACCGCCTGGGCGACAAACGCCGCGATACCTATTACCCGGCGTTTTTGGCCATTGCGGGTATTGCGCTGATTGCCTTTGCGCTGAACACCTTCCCGATGAACCTGAAAGCGGCCCATTCCAGCAGCGATTGGCTGGGCATTGGCATCGGCGTTGTGGGCTCGGTCATGGTGATTGCTGCGATCTGCTGGTCGGGGATGCGCATCTACCGGTTTGAAAACACGCTGAACAACGTGATGTTGGAAACCGCGAAAACCACCTCGTTGGTCTTTATCATCCTGCTGGGCGCCGCCATGCTGACGGCTGCCTTCCGCGCCTTTGGTGGTGAAGAGCTGGTGCGCGATTTCCTGATGGGCCTGCCGGGCGGGTTCTGGATGCAGTTCATCATCGTGATGCTGGTGATCTTTATCCTGGGCTTTTTCCTGGATTTCATCGAAATCGCCGTTGTGGTTGTGCCGATCGTCGCGCCTATCTTGCTGGCTGATCCCGGCGCCAATATCACCGCCGTGTGGCTGGGTGTGATGATTGGTTTGAATATTCAAACCTCGTTCCTGACACCGCCCTTTGGCTTTGCGCTGTTCTATCTGCGCGGGGTGGCGCCATCTTCGGTGAAAACGCTGATGATGTATAAGGGTGTGATCCCCTTTATCGCGCTGCAGCTTTTGGCGCTGACCGTCACCGGGCTTTACCCGCAATTGGTGAACTATCTGCCAAACCGCGTCAGCTATTTGTCGGAAACCGCCCCACCGCCGCGTAACCCCAAGCTGCAATATTGCGTCGATAGCTTTGTCTTTGACCAGCTTGATAATGGCGTGGGCGATGTGCCCGGCAAACTGGCCGCAGCGCGCAATATCGATCTCGCGGCCCTGCCGGCGGATTTGCAAAAAGATCTCAGCAAATCCTTTGATCAGGCACAGATTGCGCTGGATGCGGTGCCAACCATCCACGCAGCCGAGCGCGCGGTAGATGAGGCGGCCGTTGATTACCGCCCCATCCTGACCGAGGTGCGCGCCATCCAAAAGCAAGTGAACCGCCTGGCCGAAAAAGCCGATGATCTGGGCCGCGAGGCCGGGCGCCTGCGCGCCACGGATGACAAAACCGTGGAACAACGCGCCCGCATGGAGGCCCGCAAAGCCGCGCTCGAGGCCGAGATCGCACAGCTGCAAAGCGGCATTCCCGCAGATTGGGACGAGGTGCACAAGGCGTTTGAAAAGCTGACCAAAGCAGAAACAAACGCCCGCAACACCCACCGCCGCGCAGCCGATACGGCCTTTGAAGATGCAGCCGAGGTTCTGGCTGTGCTGAACGGCACTGCCAGCTTGCTGGCGCTCGAGGGCGAAATCACCGGCATGCGCAGCGCTGTGGAAAGCGGCGATGCTGCAGAGGTGGCTGCAAAGCTGGATGCGCTGGCCGATCAGGTGCGCGAAATCGAGGGGGCTGGCGATATTCGCAAGGGCCTGAACAACGCCCGCAGGGTGCTGGAAAAAACCCCCGATGACCGCGCCAAGGCCCTGGCCGATTACGACAGTGCCGTGGCCGAATTGGCAGCCCAGAAAACCTGGCGTCTGGCGGCCGACACCACGGTCAAGCCGCAGCTGCAGGCCTATGTTGATGGCATCCTGGCCACATTGGGTGCGCGCAGCCTGCCACGGCTGTCTGAAGAGCAGGCGCTTTATATTGCCTCGTGCAATGCGGGCCACCGCGATTTGTCGCTGAACTTCTAAGCAGGCACCAAACGATCATCACCGAAAGGGCCGCCTTGTGCGGCCCTTTTGCTTTTGCCCCTTCTACCGTTTTTTTGCGGCCTTGTTTTTGCCAGGCCAATGCGCCTTTACTTGGCCACCACCAAAAGGAGAGGCCCATGCCCACACCGCCCCGCACCCACAGCTCTGCCCTGCCGGGCATGCGCGCGCTGACCCCAGCCGAACGCGCCAGCGCCGTGGCAAAGGCCGCAGGCCTGCACCCCGATACCCTGGCGCCGCTGCACAGTGCCGGCGCCCTGCCCCATGCGGTGGCCGATGGTATGATTGAAAACGTGCTTGGCACATTCGAGCTGCCCCTGGGCGTGGCCACGAATTTCACAGTCAATGGGCGCGACTATCTGGTGCCCATGGCGGTGGAAGAGCCCTCGGTTGTGGCTGCGGCCTCGTATATGGCGAAACTGGCCCGCCCCCACGGCGGTTTTCAGGTCAGCACCACCGCGCCCATCATGCGCGCACAAATTCAGGTGCTGGGCCTGACAGACCCGCATGGCGCCCGCGCACGCCTGCTGGCCCACCGCGCAGAAATCATCGAGACAGCCAATAGCAAAGATACGGTTTTGGTGGGCCTGGGCGGCGGCTGCAAGGATATCGAGGTGCATCTGTTCCCCGACACCCCCATCGGGCCGATGCTGGTGTTGCATTTGTTGGTGGATGTGCGCGATGCCATGGGGGCCAATGCCGTGAACACCATGGCCGAAATGCTGGCGCCGCGGATAGAGGCCATCACCGGCGGCACCGTGCGGCTGCGTATCTTGTCGAACCTGGCCGATCGGCGCGTGGTCACCGCCAGCCTGCGCCTGCCCGTCGCAGCGCTTGATACAGAGGCCTTGCAAGGCGCCGATGTGGCGCAGGGCATTGTCGAGGCCTGCACCCTGGCGCTGATCGATCCCTATCGCGCGGCCACCCATAACAAAGGCATCATGAACGGGATCGACCCGGTGGTGCTGGCCACAGGCAACGACTGGCGCGCGATCGAGGCAGGCGCCCATGCCTATGCCGCGCGCAATGGGCGCTACACCGCGCTGACCGCATGGGAGCTGGCAGGCGATGGCCATTTGGTGGGCACGCTGGAAATGCCCATGGCGGTGGGCATTGTGGGCGGCGCCACCCGCACCCACCCCGGCGCACAGGCCGCCTTGCAGCTGATGGGCATCACCAGCGCCGAGGAACTGGGCCATGTGATTGCAGCCGTTGGCCTGGCGCAAAACATGGCCGCCCTGCGCGCGCTTGCCACCGAGGGTATTCAACGCGGCCATATGCGCCTGCATGCGCGCAATATCGCCATCACCGCAGGTGCCACAGGCGCAGATATTGCCCGCGTGGCCGATGCCATCGTGGCGGCCGGTGATATCACCGTGGCCCGCGCCCGCAGCCTGCTGGGCGGCTAACTATTTTTATCACCGAACAAAGGAGTGCGCCCAATGGCGCTGATCGAAAACGGGCATACCCACAGCTTGGCAGAATTGGCAGCCCACCGGCAAAGCGCCTGGGCGCTGCAGGCGGCCCATGTTGCTGAAAATTCCAGCTTTTACCAACGGCTTTGGCAGGGCAAGGCGCCGCCTAAATACCTGCAAGACCTGCCCGAATTGCCCTTTTCCGACAAGGCCGATCTGCGCCTGTCGCAGCCGGCCCACCCGCCCTTTGGCGATTATCTGGCCGCCCCCGCCCATCAGGTGGCGCGGCTGCATCGCACCTCGGGCACCACGGGTCAGGCCATGAACCTGGCGCTGAGCGCGCGCGATTGTGTGATCACCGAAACCGTGGGCGCGCGCGCGCAGGGCCTGGCCGGGCTGGGGCCGGGCATGATGGTGGTGCATTGCCTGAATTATCAAATGTGGATGGGCGGGCTGACCGATCATATGACGCTGGAACGCACCGGCGCCACGGTGGTGCCCTTTGGCGTGGGCGGCACGGAATTGCTGATCAACACGATCTTGGAAACCGGCATCACCGCGATTTCCTGCACCCCCTCATACCCGGCGGTGCTGGAACGGGTGATCGCAGACCGTTTTCCCCATCTCAAGCCCCGCGATCTGGGGCTGAAACTGGGGCTGTTTGGCGGCGAACCGGGGCTAGACGACCCGGCACTGCGCCAGCGCTTTCACGATACCTGGGGCCTGCAGCCGCGCAATTCGAACTATGGCGTATCGGATGTATTTTGCAATTTCGCCTCGGAATGCCCGCATGACAGCGCGCTGCATTTCGTGGCCCATGACGTGCTGCATACCGAATTGATCGATCCCGATACAGGCGCGCCAAAACCCATAGAGCCAGGCGCCGAGGGCGAATTGGTGCTTACCCATCTGGCCCGCGATTGCCAGCCCTTGGTGCGCTTTCGCACGGGCGATATTTTGCGCATCACCGATACCCAGCCCTGCGCCTGCGGCTGCCATGGGTTTCGGTTTCGGGTGGTGGGACGCTCGGATGATATGGTGGTGGTGCGGGGGCTGAACATGTTTCCCACCATGGTGGCGGCGGTTGTGACCAGCTTTGCCGAATTGTCGGGCGATTACCGCATCATGCTGGACAGCCCCCCGCCCCACGATGTGCTGCCCGTGCATGTCGAGCTGGCAGCGCAAGCGGCAGATACCCCCGATCTGGCCCCCCGCATCGAGGCGGAATTCAAAAAACGCTTGGGCGCAACGATCCGCATTACCGTGCAGCCGCACGGCACATTCCCGCGCACCGAAGGCAAAACCAAACGCGTGATCAGGAGCTATGAATGAGCGCATATACCTATGAAACCGTGCAATCGGCCCTCACCGCCCCGGGTGTGCGCACCATCACGCTGAACCGACCCCAGGCGCTGAACGCGATGAACCTGCAGCTGATATTGGATGTGGCGCGGGCCTTTGACGATGCCAATGCCTGCCCCGACACGCGCGCGATTGTGTTTACCGGGGCGGGGCGTGCCTTTTGCGCGGGGGATGATCGCAACGAACATGTGCACCCCGAAACCGAACAAGAGGCGCGCCGGCTGGTCGATGCCATTCAGGCCGCAACCGTGGCCATCATGTTTGGCGCAAAGCCAGTGGTGGGCGCCATCAACGGCTGGGCCGTGGGCGGCGGGTTTGAATGGGCGATCAATTGCGATTTTCCCATCTGGGGCGAAAGCGCGCGGGGGTTTTTCCCCGAAGTGTCGCTGAACCTGTTTGTCACCGGCGCTGTCACCCATATTTTGCCGGGCCTTGTGGGCCCCTATAAAGCGCGCGAGATGCTGTTTTTGGGCGAAAAATACGGCGCCGCCGATCTGCACAGCTTGGGCGTGGCTTGGCGCGTGGCCCCTGATGACGATCTGCAGCGCCAGGCGCAACAGGTGGCCAGCCAGCTGGCAGCCCTGCCCCCGCTGGCCTGCCGGGCGATGAAACGCGTGTTAAATCAAGCCACGGCAGGGGGGCTTAAAACCGCGCTCGAGCTGGAAACCGAGGCCACCGTAGCCGGGTTTATGGACCCAGAAACAACCCGGCTTTTGAAAAGCTTTTAAACAAAAAGGGCCAGCCGCACCCGGTGGGTGGGCTGGTCCAAAACCGGCATGGCCACGCGTTAGGAGAGATGCGGGAAATAATCCTCGCAGGTGCCTTCGCGATAGACATCGGCTGTGCAGCAATGCAACCCGCCACCAAAGGCATAGGCATCGCGCAGATCTACCTCGACCACCTCCATGCCCAGCTTGTCCATCTGTTCGGCCTGATACACTTCGGATTTTTCGACACAGACGGTTTTCGGGTCAAGCACCAGCACGTTCATCGACAACCACACGCTGGAATAGCACAGCGGCGGCGGGGCGTTATGCGCGGGCTGCGCGGCATCTACGATCTCCCAGCCGTTTTGCTCGAACATCTGGCGCTGTTCATCAGGCAGGCGGCGGCGCGGGTTGTTCAAGATCAGCCCCGGGCGCAGCGGTGTGAAGGTGGCATCGATATGGATGGGATAGGGATCGCCGGGGAAATTCACCGCATGCACACGATGATCGGGGAAATGGCGGCGCAGCCATTCGATACCTTTCAAATTGGTGGTAAAGCCATGCTGCACCACCAGATCGCGGCCAAAGCGCAAAACATCGGCGGCGTCAAACAGCGGCTCTTCTTCGGTAGTGACAAAGAATTTCTGCGCCGTCCATTCCAGACGCTTTTCGATGCCGATTTTCTCGCTCAGGTAATCGGGGCGGTAATCGGCATCTGTCAGGCGCGGCTTGGGCGCGCTTTCGTGGCGGAAATTTGGATCTTCGTTGAAATATTTCTGCATCAACGGGCGGTAGTTCAGATATTCGAACCACCGGCAACGATACGACATGGTGGCTTCCAGCATTTCCGAGCCCACCGTCAACAACACATCGCGCGGCGGCATGCAGCCAAATTGGCTGTCGGTGTGGAAATCAGGCGTGGTGACAGGCAAAGAATGATCGATACAGGTGGGCCGATCGACGCGAATGCCGCGATCTGTCAGCTGTTTTGCAAAAGCATCCAGCAATTCATTGGCCCGGTCGATTGTCTCTTGCGGGCGCCGCCCCCATTGACCGCGCATATCGCTGTCTTCGGGCACTTTGGCGTCCAACGCGGGCTCTTCCGGCGGGATGTGGCAATCATCGGCCCGGCCCACGATGACATGTTTCAACGGGTCCCATTCATTCCAGCTGTTTACAACAGTCTTTTCCATTTTTCGTCCTGTTCCCAACAAGGTTTCGTGCCAGCACCTACTGCGCCAACGCAGCCATGCCAGATCTGCGCACGATGGCCAAAACCGCGCGCCGGGGCAAGCGCGCAAACGGCTGGGCACAAAAAAACCCCAAGGCGCGGATCGGTCCGCGTTTTGGGCTTGTCTTGGGCGCGCAATGCGCCAATCTTTGGGCATCCTCGGGCACAGGTGATCAGGGCCGCATTGCAAGCTATGAAAGGCGCAAAATGCACCAAAAGGCACTTGGGCCCGCACCGGCGCGCCCCCTTCTTTGGGTGGTTATGCTGGGGGTTGGCATGGCGTGGGGGGCAAGCACGCCGCTGAGCAAAATCGCAATGGCCGGTGATATTCACCCCATCGGCGCCACAATCTGGCAATGCCTGATCTTGTCGCTGGTGCTCAGCGCGGTGCTGCTGGCACAGGGGCGGCGCCTGCCACTGGGGCGGGCCTATATCGGGTTTTACCTGCTGCTGGGGCTATTGGGCACAGCGCTGCCGCATCCGCTGGGCTATTTGGCGGCGCGGCATTTGCCTGCAAGCGTGCTTTCGGTGGTTTTGGCCGGCATTCCCATGGTCACGCTGCTGGTGGCCAGCCTTGCCGGCATCGACCGCCCAAGCCCGAGGCGGGTTTTGGGCCTGCTCTGCGGCTTTGCTGCGATTGTGGTTTTGGTGGCCCCCTCAGGCAGCTTGCCCCAGGGTGTGGCATGGCTATGGGTGCTGCTGCCCATCGCCAGCGCCTTTAGCTATGCGCTGGAAAATGTCTGTATCGACAAGCTGCGCCTGCCCCAGCTGGACCCGCTGACAACCTTATGCGGCCTGTCTTGGGGGGCATTGGCGCTAAGCGCCCCGCTGGCCTTGCTGCCAGGGGTGGCGGTGGCGCCTTGGCCGCTGGATACAGGCCGCTTGGCCTTGCTGGCCATCACCGTGCTGCATATGGGCGCCTATTTCGGCCTGATCTGGATGATCGGCCAGGCCGGCGCCGTTTTTGCCACCCAAGTCAGCTATGTGGTGACGCTATCGGGCATCAGCTTTGCCATCGTGTTTCTGAACGAGCCCGCCACACCGGCGCTGGCCCTGTCGGTGGTGCTGATGGTGCTGGGCCTGTCATTGGTGCGGCCACGCCAGGGGGCAAAGGCGCGCCCAGGCGCGGCCTGATCATGCGAAACAGTTTTCCGTTCTGCGGTATTGTTTGGCGGCGCAATCCGTCCTAGCCTAAATGCAGGGAGGACATCATGCGACACGCACCAAACCCGCGGCCCCAGTGCCGCCCATCGTGGCTATTGGCATGGCTGGCTTAAGTTTTCAGCAGGCCGCAGCCCATGTGCTGGCCACAGACCCCCTGTTCGCCGTGACCGAGGCCGAGATTCGCGGCATCCGGTATAAGGTGTTCAAAAACATCCCCACCAGCGTGCCGGCACTGTTGCACGCAGCCCTGCCCGCCCACCAGGACGGCGCGGCTGAATATCTGGTCTATGGCGAAGAACGCCTAAGCTATGGCGCGTTTTGCACCCAAGTCTACCGCCTGGCCCATGCCCTGCGCCACGACTATGGGCTTCAGCCCGGCCAACGCGTGGCGATTGCCATGCGCAATTACCCCGAATTGTTGATGCTGATCATGGCCATCAGCGCCGCCGGCGGGGTGGTGGTGTTTCTGAACGCCTGGTGGACCGGCGCGGAACTGGCCTATGCCATCTCTGACAGCCAGCCCGCACTGGTTTTTGCCGATGGCCCGCGGGCTGAACGGCTGCAGGCGCAGGCCGAATGTGCATCGCTAAGGGTGATCGGGGTGCGCGACGCCGAGCCGCTTTGCACTGAAAAAATCAGCCCAATGCTGGCCGATGGCCGCCCCGCCCCCCTGCCAGATCTTGCGGCGATTGGCGCAGATGATGATTTCGCCATCATGTATTCCTCGGGCACCACAGGCCAGCCCAAAGGGGTGGTGCAAACCCACCGCGGTGCGCTGAACGCGGTGTTCACCTGGGCGATGCAGGCGGCCATGGCGCCGCTGATGGACCCGCCCGCCGCCGATGCGCCCCCCCCACCACGGCCATCGGCGCTGGTGGTCACACCGCTCTTTCATGTCACCGCCACGCATCCGGTGTTTTTGCTGAGCCTGCCCGCCGGTGCAAAACTGGTATTGATGCACAAATGGCAGCCCGAAGAGGCCGTGGCGCTGATAAAACGCGAAGCGATCACGCGGTTTTTGGGCGTGCCCACGCAATCGGCCGATCTGCTGGCCGCGGCCCAGCAGCTGGGGGTGGCGCTGGACAGCCTTGATTATATCGGCGCCGGTGGCGCCAAACGCCCCCCCGCCCAAGTGGCCGAGCTGACCCGCGCCTTTCCCAATGCCAAACCCGCCACTGGCTGGGGCATGACCGAAACAAATGCCAATGGCATCGGGCTGGTGGGCCCCGATTACGCCGCGCGCCCCGATGTGGCGGGCAGGCTTTACCCGCCGGTGCAAGAGCTGCGCATCCTCAATGAGGCGGGCCAAGAGGTGCCCATAGGCCAGGTGGGGGAATTAACCGTCAAAAGCCCCTGCAACATGCGCTGCTATCTAAACAAACCAAAGGCCACAGCCGAGGTGCTGCAAGAGGGCTGGCTGCGCACAGGCGATCTGGGCAGGATCGACGCAGAGGGCTTTGTGACCATCGTTGATCGCAAGAAAAACATCATCATTCGCGGTGGCGAAAACATCGCCTGTCTCGATGTCGAGGCAGCCCTGCACCGCCACCCCGATGTGCAAGAGGCCTGCGTTTTTGCCCTGCCCGATGCGCGCCTGGGCGAGGCTGTGGGCGCGGCTGTGCATCTGCGCCCCGGCACAAGCGTGCCCCCAGAGGCGCTGCAGGCGTTTTTGGCCAGCCAGATCGCCGCCTTTAAGATACCTGCGCATATCTGGCTGTTTGACACGCCCCTGCCCCGCGGCGCCACCGACAAACTGGACCGCCGCGCAATACAGGCGCGCGCCCAGAGCTGGCTGCAAGAGGCGAAACACGAGCGCCCGCGCGGGCGCGGCAGAGCGGGCAAAATGAGTATTTAAAGCAAGATGAAACAGGAAGGGGAGCAAGGAAAAATGAGCCGGCTTTTTGATTTGAGCGGCAAGGTGGCGGTATTGACCGGCGCCTCGAAGGGGATGGGGCTGGCCATGGCAACGGCCCTGGCCGAGCATGGCGCGCGCGTGGTCATCTCATCGCGCAAGCAAGATCAACTGGATGCCGCGGCCGCCGCGATCAACGAACAGGTAGGCGCCGAGCGCGCGGTGGGGATTGCCTGCAATGTGGGCTATAAAGAGCAGCTGGCGGCCTTGATTGAAAAAACCCGCGCCGATCTGGGGCCCATCGATGTGGTGGTGGGCAATGCCGGGGTGAACCCCTATTATGGCGTCACCTCGGAAATACCCGATAGCGCCTATGAAAAGACCATGCAGGCCAATGTGCAGGCCAATCTGTGGCTGGCGCAATTGGCGGTGCCGGATATGGTGGCGCGGGGGGCTGGATCGATGATGTTCACCTCATCGATTGGGGCGTTCAAACCTTCGGTGATGCTGGGCACTTATGGCATGTCGAAGCTGGCCCTGATCGGGTTGGTGCGCAATTTGGCGGCGGAATTTGGGCCAAGCGGGGTGCGGTTTAACGCCATTTGCCCCGGGCTGGTGCGCACCGATTTTGCCCGCGAGCTGTGGGACAACCCCGAAGTGGAAAACCGCATTTCCAAAGATATCCCGCTGCGCCGCTTGGGCAGCCCCGAGGATTTTGCCGGGCTTGCGGTGTATCTGGCCTCGGATGCCAGCGCCTATATGACGGGGCAGGCGCTGACGGTGTGCGGCGGCTCGAATATGTGGACATAAGGGGGCGACATGGAACTGAAAGACAAAATTATCGTGGTGACAGGGGCGGCCAGCGGTATTGGCCGGGCCTTGGCGCAGCGATTTGCCGCCGAGGGCGCGCGAAAGGTGATCTGTGCAGATCTGAATTTGGCCGGGGCCGAAGAGACCGCGCGCGCCATTGATGGCCTGGCCTGGCAGGTGGATGTGGCCCACGAGGCCGAGATTGCCACGATGATCGCGCGGATCGAGGACGAGATCGGGCCGATCGATCTGTTTTGCTCGAATGCCGGTATTTTAACCGTGGGCGGCGTGGAAGTGCCCGATGCGCAATGGCAGAAAATTTGGGATATCAATGTGATGTCGCATGTTTGGGCAGCCCGGCATTTGGTGCCCCGCATGGCCAAGCGCGGTGGCGGGTATCTGCTGAATACCGCCTCGGCTGCGGGGCTGTT
Source organism: uncultured Lutimaribacter sp. (assembly GCA_913061505.1). GTDB lineage: Bacteria > Pseudomonadota > Alphaproteobacteria > Rhodobacterales > Rhodobacteraceae > CAJXSO01. The sequence goes on along the minus strand of CAJXSO010000052.1, from coordinate 361 downwards.
GAACCAGGTCGGATCGGCCCCCTATGGGGTGACAAAACATGCCGCTGTGGGCCTGGCGGAATGGCTGGCGCTCAGCTATGGCGACCAGGGCATCAAAGTATCGGTGTTGTGCCCGCAGGCGGTGCGCAGCGAAATGACCCGCGGCCATGAAGAGGGCGTGGCGGCCATGGACGGGATGCTAGAGCCTGAACCCGTGGCCGAGGCCTGTGTTGAGGCGATACGGGCCGAAACATTTCTGGTGCTGCCCCATGCCGAGGTGCTGGGCTATATGCGCAAGAAAACCGAGAACTATGATCGCTGGATCGGCGGCATGCGCAAATTGAACCGCCTGTTCAAGGGCACTGTCGACAAGCGCCAATAA
>CAJXSO010000051.1 GCA_913061505.1 uncultured Lutimaribacter sp. | reverse complement strand
GGCCTAGCTGGGGCCTAGGCCCGGTTTAGGCGCGGCGCAACACCGCCATGTAAAACCCATCCATCCCGCCCAGATCGGGCCAATAATCAGGGCGCAGGCGCAGCCCGCCTTCTTCGGTTTTCCACTCTGGGGCAATGCCGGGCAGATCTAGCGCTGCGGCATCGGTGCGCAGGCCCGGGTGGCGGGCCAGCGCCTCGTCTATCTGGCATTCGCCCTCGTCTGGCAGCAGCGAACAGGTGCAAAACACCAGCCGCCCGCCCGGCGCAAGCAGGGAAAGCGCATGATCCAGCATATCGGCCTGCAACGCGATCAAGGCCCCAAAGCCGCTGCCATCCTTTGCAAAGGGCAGGTCTGGATGGCGGCGAATGGTGCCTGTGGCCGAACAAGGCGCATCCAGCAAAATCGCGTCATATTGGCCCTGATGGGTCAAGGCATCGCCGGTCTCGACCTGCGCATGCAGGCCGGTGCGTGCCAGGTTTTCTTGCACGCGCTGCAGGCGGCTGGCCGAAATATCCAGCGCGGTTACATTGGCACCGGTGGCGGCCATTTGCAGCGTTTTCCCGCCCGGTGCTGCGCACATATCCAAAATACGCTCGCCGGGCTGTGGGCGCAGCAATTGTGCGGGCAGGGCGGCGGCTGCGTCTTGCACCCACCACGCGCCTTGATCGAAGCCTGGCAATTCAGACACCTGCACGCCCTGCTGCAGGCGAATGCTGCCTGTGGGCAACAGCTGCCCCCCCAGGGTTTCGGCCCAGCTGGCGGCATCGGCCTTGGCGGTGATGTCTAGCGGCGCACCGCTAAGATGGGCCGTTTCTATTGCGGCTATGGCCGGCGCCCCCCAGGCCTGCGCCAGCGGTTTGCGCAGCCATTTAGGCAGGCGCGGCGCCCGCAACAGGGCCCATTCCTGCGGGCCGGTTTCCGCCACTTTGCGCAACACAGCGTTCACCAGCCCCTTTAGGTGCTGGCCAGTTTTGTGGCGCGCGATAATGCCCACGCATTCATTGACCACGCCATGGGCATCGCCGCCGGTGCAAATTTCGGTGGCGCCAAGGCGCAACACATTCATCACCGCCAAAGGCGGCGGTTTACGCAGGTGGTGGGCCAATACCCTGTCGGCGCGTTCCAGCTGGCGCAGGGTTTGGGTGGCCAGGCGCTGGGCGCGGGCACGTTCGGGGGCGGGCAGCTTTTGCAAGGCGGGGGCGGATAGCAGCTCGGCCATCAGGCGCTGTTCGCCCAGCACTTGGTTCAGCAGAAAAACGGCGCTGCTGCGCGCGCTATGTGGGGGGTGTGACATGGTTCGCCTTGCCTGTGTGGGTTTGGGGCGTATATCAGGCCCGTGAAGTGGAAGGAAGAACGCCATGACAAATGCGCCCGATGACACGCCCGCCACAGATGCCACCGCGGCCCAGGCCGCGCTGCCACCCGCCGCCCGCCGCGCCCTGGCCGAGGCCGAAGAACGGCGCCGCCAAGCCGCACTTGCGGCAAAAGAGGCACCCAAAGAATACGGTGGCCGCGATGGGCTGGACCCGGCCCGCTATGGCGATTGGGAGAAAAAAGGCATCGCCATCGATTTCTAGGCCACACAGGCCCTAAAGATAGGCGACACCCAGCAAAACAACGCCCAGCACCACGCGGTAAATCACATAGGGTGTAAAGCTGACGCTGCGCAACAGCCGCATCATCAGCGACAGGGCCAGCAGCGCCGCCACAAAGGCAAACCCCGCGGCGATGGCGCTATCGCGCAGCAATTGGCTGTTGGCTTGGCCCACCACATCCAGTGCCAGCAGGCTACCGCTGGCCATAATGGTGGGAATAGACATCAGCATCGACAGCTTTGCCGCATCGTGGCGGCCATAGCCCAGCATGCGCCCTGCGGTAATGGTAATACCCGAACGCGACACGCCGGGTATCAGCGCCACTGCCTGCCATAGCCCCATTTTCACCGCATCTGGCAGTGACCAATCTGCCGCCTGCCGCGTGCTGGGGCCTTTTTGATCGGCCCAATAGAGCAGCAGGCCAAATAACAGCATTGTCCAGCCTATTACCGCAACACTGCGCATGGCCTCGCTGAGGCCGGTCAGCTTCAGCACCAGCCCAACAGCAATGGCCGGCAGCGTGGCGATCAGCAGCAAGAATGCCAGCCGCGCGCCGGGGGTATCGATACGCCCGCTTATCATGCGCGGCACACCGGCCAGCCCCATGCGCACATCGGCCCAGAAATAGAGAATCACCGCCAGCAGGGTGCCCACATGCACAGCCACATCAATGGCCAGCCCTTGGTCGGCCATGCCGGTCAGGCTGGGCAGTAAAACCAGATGACCAGAGGATGATATGGGCAGAAATTCTGTCAGCCCTTGGATGACGGCGACAATCAGCAGGTGAAAAAGGGTCATGCAGGGGCGTCCTATGTTGGGGATATTGCTAAACCCTTTGTAAAAAAAGCGAAAGAGCGCATATAGGTCCATATCGGACATAAAAGCCGGGGAAACCGCAGGCGATGGTTCGCGCTGGGCTGAAAAAATCTGAAAATAGGTCAGCATTAGTTACTTTTCATTCCTGAAAGACTGGAATATAGCTGCGCGCAACTGAACCCTAAGCGGAGGCTAGCACCATGGCCAAGCAACCGATGTTGAAATTTGTCACCGTGCCGCGCGATATGCCGGAAAAGCGTGCCGCCGAGGCGCGCCGCGAAGATTTCAATGAAATCTACGCCGAATACGCAGCTGAAAAAGCCAAAGAGCAGGCCAGCCGCTGCAGCCAATGCGGTGTGCCCTATTGTCAATCGCATTGCCCGCTGCACAACAACATTCCCGATTGGCTCAACATGACAGCCACGGGCCGCTTGCGCGAAGCCTACGAGATTAGCCAGGCCACCAATACCTTCCCCGAAATCTGCGGCCGCATCTGCCCCCAAGACCGCCTGTGCGAGGGCAATTGCGTGATCGAGCAATCGGGCCATGGCACGGTGACAATCGGCTCGGTTGAAAAATACATCACCGATACCGCATGGGAACAGGGCTGGGTGCAGCCCGTCACCCCCGCGCAAGAGCGCGAACAATCGGTGGGTATCATCGGTGCAGGCCCCGGTGGGCTGGCCGCCGCCGATATGCTGCGCCGCGCCGGTGTGCAGGTGACGGTTTATGATCGCTACGATCGTGCCGGCGGGCTGCTGACCTATGGCATCCCCGGGTTCAAGCTGGAAAAAGATGTGGTGATGCGCCGCGTCGATCAGCTGGCGCAATCGGGTGTGGAATTTGTGCTAAACTGCAATGTTGGCCAGGATATCTCGTTCGATGCAATCCGGGGCAAACATGATGCCGTGCTGATCGCCACTGGCGTTTACAAAAGCCGCGATTTGGGCGGGCCAAACGCCGATGCCCAGGGCATTGTGCGCGCGATCGATTACCTGACCGCCTCGAACCGCCTGTCGTTTGGCGATACGGTGGACGCGTTTGAAAGCGGCGCGCTGAACGCAGCTGGCAAAAAGGTGGTGGTGATCGGTGGCGGCGATACCGCCATGGATTGCGTGCGCACCGCCATCCGCCAGGGTGCGACCAGCGTGAAATGCCTATACCGCCGCGACCGGGCAAATATGCCGGGCAGCCAGCGCGAGACGCTGAACGCCGAAGAGGAAGGCGTGGTGTTTGAATGGCTTTCGGCGCCCAAGGGCTTTGCCCAGGCCGATGGCGCGGTCAGCGGTGTATTGGTGCAAAAAATGCGCCTTGGCGCCCCCGATGCCACTGGCCGCCAGTCGCCCGAACCGATCGAAGGCGCCGATTACGTAGAAGAGGCCGATCTGGTGGTCAAAGCGCTGGGCTTCGAGCCGGAAGACCTGCCCAAGCTTTGGGGCGTGGATGGGCTGGAAGTCACCCGCTGGGGCACCATCAAGGCCGAATTCACCACTGGCCGCACCGCGCTGGATGGCGTGTTTGCTGTGGGTGATATCGTGCGCGGCGCCAGCCTGGTGGTTTGGGCCATCCGCGATGGGCGCGATAGCGCGGCAGCGATCCTAGAGTATTTGAACGCCGCCACCGCAGTGGCTGCAGAATAATTCCCCCGGCCCGCACAGGGCCACACCAACAAGCGGCGCGGGCAAATGGCCGGCAGACCGCGGCAGATGAAGGGTGAAAACCATGACCAAATATGACGCAGCTTGGGTTGCCGCAGAAGAGGCCAAGCGCCAGTGGCTGGCTGAAAACGGCCTGTATTCGGCCGAAGAAGAAAAGGCCAACTGTGGTGTGGGCCTTGTGGTGGCGGTCGATGGCAAGCCCAGCCGCAAAGTGGTGCAATCGGGGATTGATGCGCTAAAGGCCATTTGGCACCGTGGCGCGGTAGATGCCGATGGCAAAACCGGCGATGGCGCGGGCATTCACGTGCAGATCCCGGTAAACTTCTTTTACGACCAAATCCGCCGCACCGGCCACGAGCCGCGCATGAACCAGCTGATGGCTGTGGGCCAGGTGTTTTTGCCGCGCACCAATTTTGGCGCACAGGAAACCTGCCGCACGATCGTGGAAACCGAAGTGCTGCGCATGGGCTATTACATTTATGGCTGGCGCCATGTGCCGGTGGATATCAGCTGTTTGGGCGAAAAGGCCAATGCCACCCGCCCCGAGATTGAGCAGATCTTGATTTCCAATTCCAAAGGCGTGGATGAAGAACAGTTTGAACGCGAGCTCTATGTTATTCGCCGCCGCATTGAAAAAGCGGCGGCTGCCGCGGGTGTGAAAGAGCTGTATCTGGCCTCGCTGTCGTGCCGCTCGATCATTTACAAGGGCATGATGCTGGCCGAACAGGTGGCTGTGTTCTACCCCGATCTGATGGACGAGCGGTTTGAATCGGCCTTTGCCATTTATCACCAGCGCTATTCCACCAACACCTTCCCGCAGTGGTGGTTGGCCCAGCCCTTCCGCATGTTGGCCCATAACGGCGAGATCAACACGCTCAAGGGCAATGTGAACTGGATGAAAAGCCACGAAATTCGCATGGCCTCTAGCGCCTTTGGCGATCTGGCAGAAGATATCAAGCCGATCGTGCAGCAGGGCAGCTCGGATTCGGCGGCGCTGGATTCTGTGTTCGAGGTGCTGGTGCGCGCCGGGCGTTCGGCGCCCATGGCGAAAACCATGCTTGTGCCTGAATCGTGGTCAAAGCAGGCGGTGGAACTGCCGCAAAGCTGGCGCGATATGTATTCCTATTGCAACAGCGTGATGGAGCCGTGGGACGGCCCCGCAGCGCTGGCCATGACCGATGGCCGCTGGGTGTGTGCCGGGCTTGATCGCAACGGGTTGCGCCCGATGCGCTATGTGCTGACGGGCGATGGCCTGCTGATTGCCGGCTCCGAGGCGGGCATGGTGCCCATTGACGAGATGCGCGTTGTGGAAAAAGGCGCGCTGGGCCCGGGCCAGCTGCTGGCCGTGGATATGGCCGAAGGCGTGCTGTATCACGACCGCGAAATCAAAGACAAACTTGCCGCCGCCCAGCCATTTGGCGAATGGGTGGGCAAGATCAACGAGCTAGACGACGCGCTGGCCAAAGTGACCGAAGCGCCGATCTATTCCGGCGACGAGCTGCGCCGCCGCCAGGTGGCTGCGGGCTATACCATTGAAGAGCTGGAACAAATCCTGTCGCCCATGGTGGAAGACGCGAAAGAGGCCGTGGCCTCGATGGGTGATGACACCCCCAGCGCGGTGCTGTCGGCCAAATATCGCCCGCTGTCGCATTTCTTCCGCCAGAATTTTAGCCAGGTTACCAACCCGCCCATCGACAGCCTGCGCGAATATCGCGTGATGAGCTTGAAAACGCGCTTTGGCAATTTGAAAAATGTGCTGGATGAAAGCAGCGCGCAAACCGAAATTCTGGTGCTGGATAGCCCCTTTGTGGGCAATGCCCAGTGGCAGCGCGTGACGCAGGCGTTCAACGCGGATCTGGTCGAGATTGATTGCTCGTTCGAGCCGGGCACCATGGCGCTGCAAAAGGGGCTGGAACGTATCCGCGCCGAGGCCGAAGATGCCGTGCGTTCGGGTGCGGGGCATCTGGTGCTGACAGATCAAAACCAGGGGCCGGGCCGCGTGGCCATGCCCATGATTTTGGCCACCAGCGCGGTGCACAGCCACCTGACCCGCAAAGGGCTGCGCACCTTCTGCTCGCTCAATGTGCGTTCGGCCGAATGTATCGACCCGCATTATTTTGCGGTGCTCATTGGCTGCGGTGCCACGGTGGTAAACGCCTATCTGGCCGAAGACAGCATCGCCGACCGTATCGAGCGTGGGCTGCTGGATGGCCCGCTGACCGAGGCCATGGCGCGCTACCGCGAGGCAATCGACCAGGGGCTGCTAAAGATCATGGCAAAGATGGGCATCTCGGTGATCTCGTCTTACCGTGGCGGCCTGAATTTCGAGGCGGTGGGCCTGTCGCGTGCGATGGTGGCCGAATATTTCCCCGGCATGACCAGCCGTATTTCTGGCATTGGCCTGTCTGGCCTGCAGAAAAAGGCCGAAGAGGTGCACGCCCTGGGCTGGAAAACCAACGGCACCCTGCCGATTGGTGGCTTTTACAAGGCGCGGAAATCGGGCGAAACCCATGCATGGGGCGCCGATACGATGCATCTGTTGCAGATGGCGTGCAACCGCGCCAGCTATCAGATGTGGAAACAATATTCGGCCAAAATCCAGGCCAACCCGCCCATCCACCTGCGCGATCTGCTGGCGATCAAGCCTTTGGGCGGTGCCATCCCGCTGGAAGAGGTGGAAAGCATCACCTCGATCCGCAAGCGGTTTGTCACGCCGGGCATGTCGCTGGGCGCGCTAAGCCCCGAGGCGCATAAAACGCTGAACGTGGCGATGAACCGAATTGGCGCCAAATCCGATTCTGGCGAAGGCGGCGAAGACCCGGCGCATTTCGTGCCCGAACCCAATGGCGATAACCCCAGCGCGAAAATCAAGCAGGTGGCATCGGGGCGTTTCGGTGTTACCGCGGAATACCTGAACCATTGCGAAGAGCTGGAAATCAAGGTGGCCCAGGGCGCCAAGCCCGGCGAAGGCGGCCAGCTGCCCGGCATGAAGGTCACCGACCTGATCGCCCGGCTGCGCCATTCCACCAAGGGCGTTACCCTGATCAGCCCGCCGCCGCACCACGATATCTACTCGATCGAGGATCTGGCCCAGCTGATCTATGACCTAAAGCAGATCAACCCGCGCTGTAAGGTCACGGTAAAGCTGGTGGCCTCTAGCGGTGTGGGCACTATTGCCGCGGGCGTGGCCAAGGCCAAGGCCGATGTGATCTTGATCTCGGGGCACAATGGCGGCACCGGTGCCAGCCCGGCGACCTCGATCAAATACGCCGGTCTGCCGTGGGAAATGGGCCTGACCGAGGCGCATCAGGTGCTGGCCATGAACAACCTGCGCGATCGCGTGACGCTGCGCACCGATGGTGGGCTGCGCACTGGCCGCGATATTGTGATGGCCGCAATGATGGGTGCCGAAGAATACGGCATCGGCACCGCCGCGCTGATCGCGATGGGCTGTATCATGGTGCGCCAGTGCCAATCAAACACCTGCCCCGTGGGCGTGTGTACCCAGGATGAATCGCTGCGCGCCAAATTCACCGGCAATGCCGATAAGGTAGTAAACCTGATCACCTTCTACGCCCAGGAAGTGCGCGAAATTCTGGCCTCGATCGGTGCCCGCTCGATGGATGATGTGATTGGGCGCGCCGATCTGCTTAGCCAGGTCAGCCGTGGTGCGGCGCATCTGGATGATCTGGATTTGAACCCGCTGTTGATCACCGTCGATGGCGCGCATGAAATTCGCTATGATCGCAACAAGCCGCGCAACGAGGTGCCCGACACGCTGGATGCCGAAATTGTGCGCGATGCCGCGCGGTTCCTGGAAGATGGCGAGAAAATGCAGCTGTCTTATGCGGTGCAAAACACCCACCGCACCGTGGGCACGCGGGTATCCAGCCATATCGTGCGCCGCTTTGGCATGCGCAATGCTTTGCAGCCCAACCACCTGACCGTGAAACTGACGGGCAGCGCTGGCCAGTCGCTGGGGGCATTTGCCGCCCCGGGCCTGAAAATCGAAGTTTCGGGCGATGCCAACGATTATGTCGGCAAGGGCCTTTCTGGGGGCACATTGGTGGTGCGCCCGCCGATGAGCAGCCCGCTGGTGGCCGCCGATAACACCATCATCGGCAACACGGTGCTTTATGGTGCAACCGACGGCTATCTCTTTGCCGCCGGCCGTGCAGGCGAACGATTTGCTGTGCGCAACTCGGGCGCCAAGGTGGTGGTCGAGGGCTGCGGCAGCAATGGGTGCGAATATATGACCGGCGGCTGCGCTGTGATCTTGGGCAGCATTGGCGCCAACTTTGGTGCCGGCATGACCGGCGGCATGGCCTATCTATACGACCCCGAAGGCCAGGCCGAAGCGGTGATGAACCTGGAAACGCTGGTCACTTGCCCGGTGACAGTGCCGCATTGGGAAGACCAGCTGAAAGGGCTGATCGAACGCCACGCGGCCGAAACCGGCAGCCAGAAAGCGCAGTTTATCTTGCAGCATTGGGACAGTGAAAAAGCGAATTTCCTTCAGGTTTGCCCAAAGGAAATGCTGCGTCACATTCCCCACCCGCTGAGCCTTGAACAGGGTGCGATCCCGGCGGAATAAGTGGCCGCACCTGTTATCACGGCATCCCCGCGGCCCATGTGCCGCGGGGTTTTGTTTTTTCAAGATGGGCCGCGGCGCCACACCGGCCCTTTTCGTGCAGCAGATGCGCGCCTATGCTGGGGCTGAGATGGCACAAAAACGTAAAACCACGCGCAAAAGCACCACGCGCCGCACGGCGGGCGCGGCCGCTTTGGGCCTGCGCCAACGGCTGCTGCGGCTCTTTGGCTGGGTGCTGGCGGGGCTTGGTGCTGTGGCCTGCCTGTGGGTGCTGGCCTATGCGCTGATTGCCCCGCCCACCACCCCCTATATTCTGGCCGAAGAGCGGCGCCTGGGCCGCGATGTGGCCCAGGTTTGGGTGGGGGCAGAGCAAATTGCGCCGGTGATGCTGCGTGCGGTGGTGGCTGCGGAAGACGCCAATTTTTGCGGGCATTGGGGCTTTGATATGGGGGCTATTCGCGCCGCATTAGAGGCCGGCGCACAGCGGGGTGCCTCGACCATCAGCCAGCAAGTTGTGAAAAACGCCTATTTGTGGCACGGGCGCGATTGGCTGCGCAAGGCGCTAGAGGCGGTGCTGACCCCAATGGTGGAACTGGCCTGGAGCAAGCGCCGCATTCTAGAAGTGTATCTGAACATCGCTGAATTCGACGTGGGCGTCTTTGGCGTGCAGGCCGCTGCCCAGCATTATTTTGGCACGACGGCGCAGGCGTTAACCGCCACGCAAGCCGCGCGGTTGGCGGCCATTCTGCCCGACCCAAAAAACCGCAGCGCCGCAAAACCCAGCGCCTTTGTCAAACGCCGCACTGCTGCGATTTTGGATGGCGCAGAAACCATCCGCCGCGATGGCCGCGCCGCCTGCTTTGAGGCCGCGCATTAAGGCGCCCAGCCGCAGGTAGGCGGGGCGCAATTGGCTAGGAAGGGTTTTCCAGCATTGAAAACTTGGGCGTGAGGCGGCATTGAGAGACAGCTTTGCAAAAGGGTTGAATCGGGGGCATTGATGGCCAAACTTTACCACGTTCCGCTGTCGCCATTTTGCCGCAAAGTGCGGTTGAGCCTGGCAGAAAAAAAGATTGAATGCGAGCTGGTCGAGGAACGCTATTGGGAACAAAGCCCCGATTTCCTGCGCCGCAACCCTGCCGCAAAAGTGCCGGTGCTAAAGATTGAGGGCCGCGTGATGGCCGAAAGCGCCGCGATTTGCGAATGGTTAGAGGAAAAATTTCCCGAACCCTCGTTATTGCCGCAAGACCCCGATGCCCGCTACGAAGTGCGCCGCCTTGTGGCGTGGTTTGACGACAAGTTCCACAGCGAAGTCACCTCGAAACTGCTGTATGAGCGGGTGAACAAAAAGATGATGAAGCAGGGCTTTCCCGATAGCAGCAATGTGAAATCGGGGGCGCGGGCGATTAAATATCATCTCGATTATCTGGCGTGGCTGCTGGACCATCGCCGCTGGTTGGCGGGCGATGTGATGACCCTGGCCGATTTCGCCGCTGCGGCGCATTTGTCGTCGCTGGATTATATCTCGGATGTTGATTGGAACCGCAGCCATTCGGTGAAAGATTGGTATGCAAAAATCAAATCCCGCCCGGCGTTTCGATCGATTTTGGCTGATCAGGTCTCGGGCTTTCCCCCACCGCCCCATTACGCGGATCTGGATTTTTAAAGGGTGCAAGGGGGGCGCCGCCCCCCAGCGCCTGCGGCGCCCCCCCGGGAGTATTTTGGCAAGATGAAGGGCAGGCTGGAGGAACAGATAAAGGCGCAGGCATTGGCCGAGGGGTTTGATGATGCGCGTATCTGCAGGCCCACAGATGTGCCCGAAGTGCCCGCGCGTTTGGCGACATTTCTAGAGCGGGGCTATCATGGGCAGATGGGCTGGCTGGCCGAGCGCAGCCACTGGCGGGGCAACCCGGCGGCGCTGTGGCCCGAGGCGCGTTCGGTTTTGATGCTGGCGGAAAATTATGGGCCAGCCACTGATCCGCGCGCGGTGTTAAAGGCGCGCGAGCAGGCTGCGATTTCGGTTTATGCGCAAAACCGGGATTATCATGATCTGGTGAAAAAGCGCCTAAAGCGGGTGGCGCGCTGGATGGTTGCGCATGCGGGTGGCGAGGTGAAGGTTTTTGTGGATACCGCACCTGTGCCTGAAAAGCCGCTGGGGCAAGCGGCGGGGCTGGGCTGGCAGGGCAAGCACACGAATTTGGTTAGTCGTCGTTTGGGCAACTGGTTTTTTCTGGGTGCAATTTTCAGCACGTTGGATCTGGCCGTGGATGCGCCCGAGCCCGACCATTGTGGCAGCTGCCGCGCCTGTTTGCAGGCCTGCCCGACCGATGCCTTTCCCGCCCCCTACCAGCTGGATGCGCGGCGCTGCATTTCTTATCTGACGATCGAGCACCATGGGCCTGTTGCCCCCGATCTGCGCGCCAAGCTGGGCAACCGTATTTATGGCTGTGACGATTGTTTGGCGGCGTGCCCTTGGAACAAGTTTGCCACTGTGGCCCGCGAGATGCGCTACCATGCGCGCCCCGATCTGCAGGCGCCTGATTTGGCGGCGCTGGCGGCGCTGGATGATGCCGGGTTTCGCGCGCGGTTTTCTGGCAGCCCGATCAAGCGTATCGGGCGCAACAGATTTGTGCGCAACGTTTTGTATGCCATTGGCAATTCAGGCCAGCCCAGGCTGCTGCCGGTGGTGCAGGCCCTGTGCCACGATTCCGACCCGGTGGTGGCGGATGCCGCGCGATGGGCCGTAGAGCGACTGATGGGTGACGCAAATGGGCGCGCCGGCGCTGTAGCACCGCTTTAGGGCGGGGAAAGCGAATTGGGGAGTTGGGCGGATGAGTGTGTTGCTGGGCGTGGATACAGGTGGCACCTATACGGATGCGGTGTTGATCGAGGGCGAGCGCGAGGTGATTGCCAGCGCGAAATCGCTGACCACCCGCCATGATTTGGCCCAAGGCATTGGTGCGGCTGTGCGCGCGGTATTGGAACAGGCGCAGGTGCGCCCGGGCGATGTGGCGCTGGCCTCGCTGTCCACAACTTTGGCCACGAATGCGCTGGTTGAGGGGCAGGGCGGGCGTGTGGGGCTGATTTATATTGGCTTTGATGCCCGCGATCTAGACGCCCACGGCCTGCGCGAGGCGCTGCGGGGCGATCCTTTTATTGTGTTGGCTGGTGGTCACAACCACGGGGGCGGGCAGGCCCAGCCGCTGGACGAAGAGGCGCTGGTGGCGTGGTTGCAGGGCGAGGGCGCTGATGTTTCGGCCTATGCGGTGGCGGCGCAATTTGCCACGCGCAACCCAGGCCATGAATTGCGCGCCGAGGCGCTGATACGCCAGTATCAGGGCAAGCCGGCCAGCCTGTCGCATCATTTGTCGGCCAAGTTGAATGGCCCAAAGCGGGCGTTGACGGCGTTGTTGAATGCGCGGCTGATTGGCATGACCCACCGCCTGATCGGCCGGGCCGAGGATGTTTTGGCCGAAATTGGCGTGTCTGCACCCTTGATGGTGGTGCGGGGCGATGGCGCGTTGATGTCGGCGGGCCAGGCCAAGGAGCGCCCGATTGAAACCATTCTTTCAGGCCCTGCCGCCAGTATCGTGGGCGCGCGGTGGCTGACGGGTGCGCAGAACGCCTTGGTCAGCGATATTGGCGGCACCACCACCGATGTGGCTGTGTTGCGCGATGGGCGCCCCGCCATTGACCCGGCGGGTGCCGAGGTGGGCGGCTGGCGCACCATGGTCGAGGCAGTGGCGATGCGCACCACAGGTTTGGGCGGTGATAGCGAGCTGCGCATGTTGGATGGTTTGGCAGGGCAGCTTAGCCTTGGGCCGCGGCGGCTGTTGCCTGTGTCGTTGGTGGCGATGCAGGCGCCAGACCTGGTGCACGAGGTGTTAGACGCCCAGCTGCGCGCATTGATGCCTGGCGAACATGATGGGCGGTTTGTGCGCGCAGTGCCGGGGGTAGATGCGCAGGGCTTGGGCGATCGGGAAAGGGCGGTTTTGGCGCGCGTGGGCGATGGCGTGCAGCCGGTATCGGCGGTGTTGAAATCGCGGCTTGAGGGGCAGGCGCTGGCGCGCTTGGTGGCCCGTGGGCTGGTGCAGGTGGCAGGGGTGACGCCATCGGATGCGGCGCATGTTTTGGGGCTGTTGGATGCCTGGGATAGATCTGCGGCAGAAAAGGCGCTGCAGCTTTTTGGGCGTCGCCGCCGCGGATCAGGCGAGATGTTGGCCCCAAACCCCAGCGATCTGGCGCGTATGATTATCGACCAGCTGACCGAGCAAACTTGCCTGGCGCTGCTGGAAAGCGCCTTTGCCGAGGAACAGCCCGGCTTTGGCCTGCCGCCTGCCGATTTGGCGCGCCATGTTTTGCTGGCGCGTGGGCTGCAGCGCCATGCTGGGCTGGTGCGGCTAGAGGCGGGGCTGAATGTGGATGTCATCGGGCTGGGGGCCTCGGCGCCCACCTATTACCCGGCGGTGGGTCAGGCGCTGCATGCCCGGATGATCCTGCCTGAACATGCCGGTGTGGCCAATGCCATCGGGGCGGTTGTGGGCCGGGTGACGCTGCGCAGGGCGGGCACGGTTACGGCCCCATCCGAGGGCAAATACCGCGTGCATCTGGCCACGGGCCCGCTGGATTTCACCACGCCCGAAGAGGCGATGGCGCATTTAGAGGCGGTGTTGCGCATGCAGGCCGAAGACGAAGTGCGCGCAGGCGGTGCCGAAGGTGTGCAAAGCACCGCCACCCGGGACGAGCGCCGCGCGGTGATCGAGGCGCGCGAGGTGTTTTTAGAGGCGACGATCACTGTCGAGGCCACGGGGCGCCCGCGCGTGGTGGCCTGATTATTCTACCACGCCCACGATGGGCCCCATGCGAAACCCGATATCTGAACGCCCCATGTCAGGGGCGTGCAGGCGCGAGATTGTGCCATCGAAATACAGCGCATTGGGCGTTTTCAGCACATCGCGAAAAAGCGTGGCCATTTCGTAAAATGTCACGAGGCCGTTTGATATGACAAAATAGGCCCATCGGCCATCGGCGCTGGTGCCCACGCCATTGCGAATGTTGCGCCATGTGCTGTTTTCCAAAAATCGCGGGTGCAAGGCGCCGTTGATCACCAGCATTGGCCCAGATTGGGTGGCATGGCGGCAGGCTGGGCGGCTGCGTTGAAATTCCAGCGTTTCGATCACATCGGCGCGCCCCTGGCCCACGCAGAAGATGCCATTGGGCAGCATGCCGAAATTGCCGGGCCCGGCGGTTTCGACCACGCGCATGCGCTGCTGGCCGTTTTCCACATAATGGCCCACCGGCGCGCGATCGGGGTGATACATGCCGGCGTTCATCGCAAAGGCCAGGCGTTTGCCCATGTTTTCCAGATGCTGGTTCAGGGCTGAGAAATGGCCAAATTTCTCGCCATTTGGCGCATCTAAAAACAGTGCGATCTGTTCGGCCTGCGCATCCACGGTGCACAGCGTGAAACTGATGTCAGCATGGGTGATGTTTTGGCAGTCAACCGCGCGGGCGGGGCTGGCGCATAGGGCCAGCAGGCCCGCCACGATATGGCGCCAACGGGTCATTCCGGCTGCGGGTCTTCGTCCGTTTGGGCAATATCGCGCTGCACGGTTTCATCGGAAAACAGGCGGCGGGTTTCATCCAGACGATCAAAGGTTTCATCCAGGCGAAACCGCAGATCGGGGGTGAATTTCAGCCCAAGCTTGCGGCCAATCAGGCGGCGCAGCTCGGCTTTGTTGCGGGCCAGCATCTGCAAGATTGTATCCTGGCCCTGCCCCCCCAGCGGCAGCACATAGGCGGTGGCAATCTTTAGATCGGGCGTGCATTGCACCTCGCCTACCGTAATCGACAGGCGGTTTAGCTCGGGGTCGTGAATATCGCCGCGCGCCAATACCTCGGACAGGGCGCGGCGGATGGTTTCCGACACGCGCAATTGCCGTTGGCTGGGCCCGGGGCCATCGTGAAATTTGTTCTTTGCCATGCCCCGCACTTACGCCTTTGTGGGCCCTTTGCCAAGATGAGTTGATTTCGCTATGAACGCCCCAGCGAAATGGAGATCAAACATGACCGACCTGCCGGGTATTGTGATTACGGGCGCCTCGGGGCGCATGGGGCAAATGCTGATCCGCACGGTATGCGACAGCACCAAGGCACGGTTGGTGGGCGCGATCGAGCGGCCAGGCCATGCGTGGGTGGGCCAAGATGTGGGCGTGGCCATGGGCGGTGCCGCGCTGGGCGTGACGGTCAGCGATGACCCGCTAGAGGCCTTTGCAAAGGCGCAGGCGGTGATCGATTTTACCGCCCCCCCCGCCACCGTAGAATTTGCCGGGCTGGCGGCACAGGCGCGCGCGGTGCATGTGATTGGCACCACCGGGCTGAGCGATGATGACCTGGCCCGTATCAACGCCGCTGCGCGCCACGCTGTTATCGTGCGGGCGGGCAACATGAGTTTGGGCGTGAACCTGCTGGTGCAGCTGACGCGCAAGGTGGCTGCTGCCTTGGACGAAGATTACGATATCGAGGTGATCGAGGCGCATCATCGCCACAAGGTTGATGCGCCCTCGGGCACGGCCCTGATGCTGGGGCAGGCTGCTGCCGATGGGCGTGGTGTGGCGCTGGATCGCGCCAGCGACCGGGGCCGCGATGGCATGACCGGTGCGCGCCAGCGCGGCGCCATCGGCTTTCACGCGATTCGCGGCGGCGATATCATTGGCGAGCATGACGTTCTGTTTGCCGCCGATGGCGAGCGTATCACCCTGCGCCATGTGGCCAGCGACCGGTCGGTTTTTGCGCGCGGGGCGTTGCGCGCGGCGCTGTGGGGCCAGGATAAGGCCCCGGGCGAATATGATATGATCGATGTTTTGGGTCTTTAGCGGCGCCTCACCCAGTTGTGAGTGATCTAGCGGCGCGTTTTACCAGTATAACCTGCGTAACCAATGCAGGAGTTTTAAGATGCCGATCTGGGCTGTGCTGCTGGCAAGTGCCTTTGCAACGATGGGCCCCGCCCCGGCCTTGGCCGAGGGGTTTCAGCCTGTGCGCAGCAAGGGCGATTTTCTGTCGCTGATAAAGGGCAAAAGCCTGCGCAGGTTCGGCATAAACCTGCAGGTGCGCGACGATGGCCAGATCGAAGGCCGCGCCATGGGCTGGCCCGTAACCGGGCAGTGGAACTGGCAAGATGGCTATTTTTGCCGCGAAATGAACTGGGGTGGCACCGATATTGGCGCCAATTGCCAGCTGGTGGTGGTGCAAGGGCGCACGCTGCGGTTTATCGCCGACAAGGGCAAGGGCGATTCGGCCGATTTAAAGCTGCATTGAGCGCTGCAAAACCAAAGGGCCCACGCTGTGGCGCAGGCCCCGCTGTTTGCCAGATGGCGCGCTGTTTGGTTAGGCGCGCAGGTTTTTGGCCGAATCCTTGATCGCCGCATATTGGCCCGAGGGGCGATAGGCCCACATATATTCAGGCAATACGGCGCCAATCGCGGTGGGCTCGATGCCCAAATCCTGCAGGGTTTTGGCATGTGGCGCCACTACATTATCTGATTGCAGGCTTTTCACCTGATCGCGTGTGATCATGGTGTTTTTCACCAGCCCACCCGTGACGGCCTGCACCATATCAAGCGCCCATGCCATCAGCCCCGCCACCGGGGTGGGAATGTTTACAATGGGGCGGCGGCGCTGAATGACGGCCAGCATCTGCTGCATCAGCGCGCGGAAACTGGCCACATCTGGCCCGCCCAGCTCGAACGTGCCGCTGGCCTGCCCGGTGACACCCAGCACAGCAGCTGCGGCCACATCATCGACATATACGGGCTGAAAGCGCGTATCGGCACCCACCAAGGGCAGCACCGGCGCGTTTGCGGCCATGGCGCCAAAGCGGTTAAAGAACCCGTCTTCATTGCCAAAAATCACCGAAGGCCGCAGGATCATGGCGTTGGGCATGTGCTGCAGCACCGCCTGTTCGCCCAAGGCCTTGCTGCGCTGATATTGGCTGGCGCCGTTCGCATCGGCACCGATGGCCGAGATATGCACCATATGCGCCACGCCCGATTCTGCCGCGATACGCGCGATTCGGGCCGCGCCCTGGTGTTGCACGGCATCGAAATTGTTTTTGCCGCTGGCATCGAACGTGCCCACACAATTTACCACAGCATCTGCGCCCTGCATGGCGGCGCGCACGCTGGCATCATCGCGGATGTTGCACAAAACCGGCTCGACCTGGCCGGGCACACCATAGGGTTTGACATGCATCGCCTCGTTCGGGCGGCGCACGGCCACGCGAATGCGCCAGCCCTGCTGGGCCAAGCGGCGCGCGATATATCGCCCAACAAAGCCTGAACCGCCGTAGAGTGTGACGAGTTTTGACATGGCTGCCTCCGGCACTGAAAATCCACGCCCTACCTATACTTTTGATTGTGAGGAAACAAGGCGATACGGCGAATTTGAAAAAACGACAAAATCGCCGTTGACACCGCCCGCGCCCAGGCTTAAACGCCCATCTCACGACACCTGCCCAGGTGGCGGAATTGGTAGACGCGCTAGCTTCAGGTGCTAGTGTCTGTATGGACGTGGAGGTTCGAGTCCTCTCCTGGGCACCATAAAAAACCGCCTACAGCCCCGCGCTGAGGCGGTTTTTTTGTGTCTGTCGAAGCAGATATTGGTTCACTGGAGCTGTGCGAATATCTCCGTAGGTGTTTGGTTTTATTTGGATAATTCCACGTAAACTTTTACCAGAACGGTTCCCGCCATGGGCTCTTTCTTTTAGGTTTACCTGCCAAGTGGACGTGGTGGTTTCCCACAAAGATATCATGTGGACCATTTTTGGGACCGCTTTCGGGACCGCTTTTGTCAAATTCGCACGCTGATA
>CAJXSO010000050.1 GCA_913061505.1 uncultured Lutimaribacter sp. | reverse complement strand
AGGCACAGGGCCGCCCCCCAGCCGCCACGCCAACCCATGCGCAGCCCCCCAAAACAAGGCCAGCCCCCCCGCCATGCCAAGCAGCGCAAAAGGGGCCATCCAGCCATGGCGGGCGATATCCACGAAAAACGGCTCGACAATCCAGGCCAGCGCCAGGGCGAAATAGCCCAGGCCCGCAGCCCAGCCCAGCGCCATGGCCGCACGCCCCGTGGGGGCGCCGCGAAAAAGCGCCAAAATGGCGGCCAGGGCCAGCACCGTGAGCGGCCACAGCCCCAAAGGCGCGTGGCCCAGGGCCGCAGCCGCGCCCGCCAAGGCCGCCAGCGCGGGTGCCCGCATGCGCCAATGTGCGGGCCAGGCTGTGGTCATATTAGCCCTCTTGCGACTGTGGCATGCGCACGCGCAGCCGCTTGATGCGCCGCGGATCTGCCTCGACCACCTCGAATTCGGGGCCCGCAGGGTGGCGCACCATTTCGCCGCGCGCCGGCACCCGCCCGGCCAACATAAAGACCAACCCGCCCAATGTGTCGATTTCTTCCTCGTCCACATCATCATGCGCGGTCAGGCTGAACCCGGTTTCGGCCTCGAAATCTTGCACCGGGGTTTTCGCCAGCGCCAGATATTGGCCGGGTTTTTCGGTGATCCAATATTTGTCGTCGTCGGTGTCGTGCTCGTCTTCGATCTCGCCCACGACCTGCTCGATCAGATCCTCGATGGTGACAAGCCCATCAACCCCGCCATATTCGTCGATGACCAGCGCCATATGCTTGCGCTCGGTCTGCATCTTTTGCAGCAACACCCCGATCGACATCGAGGGTGGCACGTATAAGAGCGGGCGCAACATGGTCTTGATCGAAAACCGCCCCCCCTTGCCGTTGAACCCATGGCTGAGCGCGAAATCTTTCAAATGGATCAGCCCCAAGGGCGTATCCAGCGTGCCATCGTAAACCGGCAGGCGCGTCATGCCTGAGCTGCGGAAAATTTCAACCAGCTCGTCTTTGGTGGCCGATTGGCTGACCGATACGATATCGGCCTTGGGCACCATCACATCTTCCACCCGCATACGACGCAGGTTCAACAAGCCCGGCCGGGGGGCCGAATTTTGTGGCATTGAAACCGCCTGTGGCCGGGGCCGCGCGGCCCCAAATACCCCAAGGAGTTTGTGGAAAAAGCCGCGGCTTTGCGGCTGCGATTTGGCCTGTTCGCCCGGCGCGCCCTGCGCCGCGCTAGAAGACCCGTCTATACTGTCGCCCATCTGTCCTTTCCAAGCGGCGAGCCAACTACGGCCCTACGCCCCCATATATGGGTTAGGGATACCCAGTTTGCCAAGTATCACAGTTTCAGTTGTTTCCATCAGAGTGGCGTCTGGGTCACGGATATGGTCGAAACCCAGCAAATGCAGCACCCCATGCACCACCAAATGGGTGACGTGGTGATCAAAAGGCTTGTCGGCGGCCTGCGCCTCGGCCTGGCAGGTATCAAAGGCGATGGCGATATCGCCCAGTTCTGCATCGGGGCCATCGGGCTGGGGCAGTTGCGGCATATCGCCCGCGCGCAGAGCCCCACGTTCGGCCGAGGGCCAGCTGAGCACATTGGTGGGGCTGGGTTTGCCGCGAAAATCGGCATTGAGCGCCGCAATACGGCTATCATCGCAAGCCAAAAGCGCAATTTCGAACCCATCAGGATCGAGGGCGAGATGCGCCAATGTGGCGCGCGCCGCAGCCTCGGCCAGGGGTTCAAGACCTGCCGCGCCCCAACGTGGATCTTCTATGAGCGTATCAACCAACATATGCGCGCCTTAGCCCGAGGGCCGCACCAAGGGAAGCGCAAAATGGCGCGCGCCAAAAGGGGGGCGCTGCCCCCCTGTGACCCCCCGGAGTATTTTCGGCAAGATGAAGCCCAGGGTGCGACGCGGGGTTAGACGCTGCCATCGGCCTCGTATGCCTCGATGATGGCGGCGACAAGCGGATGGCGCACCACGTCTTTGGAGGTGAAGTAATTGAAGCTGATCTGCGGGATTGTGGCCAGCAGGCGTTCGGCATCATGCAGGCCCGAGCTGACACCGCGGGGCAGGTCGATTTGGCTGCGATCGCCTGTGATCACCATGCGCGAGCCTTCGCCCAAGCGGGTGAGAAACATTTTCATCTGCATGGAGGTGGCGTTTTGCGCCTCGTCAAGCACCACGAAGGCATTGGCCAGGGTGCGCCCGCGCATAAAGGCCAGGGGGGCGATTTCGATGCGCTTTTCTTCGATCAATTTGGCGGTTTGTTTGCCGGGCAAAAAATCGTTCAGCGCATCGTAGAGCGGCTGCATATAGGGATCGACCTTGTCTTTCATATCGCCGGGCAGATAGCCCAGCTTTTCACCCGCCTCGACCGCGGGGCGGCTGAGGATGATGCGATCGACCTGGCCGTTGATGAACATATTCACACCAGCCGCCACCGCCAGATAGGTTTTGCCGGTGCCCGCCGGGCCGATGCCAAAACACAGCTCGTGTTTAAAGAGGTTTTGCACATAGGCCTTTTGCGCATCGGTGCGCGGCTCTACCAGTTTGCGGCGGGTTTTGATCTCGATCGCGCCACCGCGGAACATTTCCAGCTGATCACCCGCCTGCGGGCCGGTGGCGCTGTCGGGCTGGCCCATGCGCAATTCGCGATCGATATCGGCGCGGGTGACAGCGCGCCCCGCTTCGAGCCGGGTATAGAGCGCGGTTAGAATTCGCTCGGCCTCGGCGGTGGCGTCATCCTCGCCCAAAACCGCCAAAAGATTTCCGCGCCGCAAGATTTGCACGCCCAGCTTTTGTTCGATCTCGGCGAGGTTGCGATCGTATTCACCGCACAGATCAATCAGCAGGCGGTTATCGGGGAAATCCAGCATGCGCTCGGATTGTGTGGCGGGGTCGGTTGCGGGCGGCAGCACAGTGGTAGCCAAACAGCTCTCCTTGTCAGCGGTGTGGCTTGATGGTGCCAAGTTGTGCAGCGCAACGCAAGATATGGTTGGGCGCTGTTGCACAGCTGTTACGAAAAACGCCACTGCCCGGGGGCAATGGCGCAAAAAAGCCGCACTCGGTGCCCGCCTACATCAGATCGGGCAGGCGCGAGCCCGATTTATAGGGGCCAACCGCGGTATTGGGCGCCCCTGCCCCCGAACAGACCGGCTTGCCGTATTTATCAAGACGGCTGGAGAGATAGCCCTCGGCGCCATCGTCGATGATCCAGTGATCACAGCCGTTGGGATCGATCCAGATGCCGGCGGTCAGCTGGCTGAGATGTTTGCCGCCGATGCCAGTGTCGCGGGTCATATCGCCACCGTTGCCACAAGCGGCCAGCGGTGCAGCCACAGCCAAAAGCGCCGCAATTCTAAAAGAATTCATCTGCAAACCCCTTATTTAAAGCACAAAATTTCGACGCGCCGATTTTTAGCCCGGCCTTCGGCACTGGCGTTATCTGCGGCAGGCATCCGTTCGCCATAGCCGCGGATATCGATGATATTGGCGCCCGCCCTTTGGCCCACAGCCGCCACCGCGCGGGCACGGTTTGTGCTGAGGCGCATGTTATATTCATCGGAGGCCCGGCTATCGGTATGACCCGCAATAATAAAGGCGCGCGCCGGGGAATTGGCGAAGAATTCGGCCAGTTTTGCCTGGGCCGGGCGCGACAGGCGGGCGCTGTCGGTGGCAAAAAACTGATCGGTGTTCATAATGCCGCAGACCTCGGTTTTGCGGCACACGGGGCGGCCTTCGCGGGTGAGGTGATTATCCATATAGCCTTCCAGGCCATCATCCATGACCCAGTGTTCGCACCCGTCAGGATCGATCCAGATTGTCGGCTTATAAGGCTCTGCCGTTTGCGCGCGCACGCCCAGCGGCGCCAAAGACAAGCCTGCAGCAAGGCACAAAACCGCACCACGGGTTACAAAAAAACCAATACGCACCATATATTCCCCCAACACCCCGGGCACACACACAAAAGGCCACACATCTATCCTAAAGAGGATGGCGTAAATCTACGGGCAAGTGAAGAGAAAAAAGCCGCGCTTTGTTTCGCGCATAGAAACGGAATATGCGCGAAACGTGGCTTTTTCGGGGCGGTTCAGGCCAAAAGCTGGCCTGCCAGCGAATTTGGCCCGCTTTCAACGATTCGCACGCGATGAATTTCGCCCACTTTTGGGCTGCCACCTGTGACATGCACCGCGTGCAAATACTGCGATTTCCCCACCATCTGGCCAGGCAGGCGGCCGGGCTTTTCAAACAGCACCTGCACATCGCGGCCCACCATACTGTCTTGGATGGCGCGTTGCTGTTGGGTGATCAGGGCCTGCAGGCGCTGCAAGCGGGCATCGGCCACAGCCGGATCGACCAAGGCCCGTTCGGCGGCAGGGGTGCCGGGGCGGGTGGAATATTTAAACGAAAAGGCCTGCCCGTAATTGACCGCGCGCACCAATTCCATGGTATCTTCGAAATCTTGATCACTTTCTTCGGGGAAGCCCACGATGAAATCGCCCGACATCAAAATATCGGGGCGGGCCTGGCGGATACGTTCGATCAGGCGCAGGTATTGCTCGGCCGTATGGCTGCGATTCATCCGTTTCAAAATGCGGTCACTGCCCGATTGCACCGGCAGGTGCAGATAGGGCATCAGTTTTTCGCATTCGCCATGGGCTGCGATCAGCGCATCGTCCATGTCGTTTGGATGGCTGGTGGTAAAGCGAATACGTTCCAGGCCATCGACATCGTTCAACGCCCAAATCAGCCGGGCCAAGCCCCAATCGCCATCGGGGCCGGCGCCGTGATAGGCATTTACGTTCTGGCCCAAAAGGGTAATTTCGCGCACCCCCCGTTCCACCAAATCGCGGGCCTCGGCCAAAATGCGCGCCACGGGGCGGCTAACCTCGGCGCCGCGGGTATAGGGCACCACGCAAAAGGCGCAAAACTTGTCGCAGCCTTCCTGCACCGTCAGAAAAGCGGTGGGGCCGCGGGCGGCCTTGGGGCGGGTTTTGAGAACCTCGAATTTGTCTTCTTCGGGGAAATCCGTGTCGATTGCCCGTTCGCCCTGGCGCGCGCGCGCCTCGAGCGTGGGCAAGCGGTGGTAGCTTTGCGGCCCAACGACCAAATCAACCAGCGGCTGGCGGCGCATGATTTCTTCGCCCTCGGCCTGGGCCACACAGCCTGCAACGCCGATTTTCAGATCTGGGCGGGCGGCCTTTAGCCCTTTGAAGCGGCCCAGCTCGGAATATACTTTTTCCGCTGCCTTTTCGCGAATGTGGCAGGTGTTCAGCAAGATCATATCGGCATCTTCTGGCGTGTCTGTGCTGACATAGCCCTGCGCGCCCATGGCCTCGGCCATACGCTCGCTGTCATAGACATTCATCTGACAGCCATAGGTTTTGATGTAGAGTTTCTTTTCGTCGCCCATCATCACGATCCTGTCCTGCATCACTGCGCGCGGTCTATACCATTGTGGCCACAGCTTGCAATGCGCGCCGTTTTAGCGGAATTTGGCACGGTGGTTTAGGGGTAGCCGGTGATGAGTTTCGACAGCCTTGACAAATTTTTGCAAAATGCCGCGGCGCATTTGGCCAAAGGGCCGATTGCCGCGATTTTTGTGGAAGACGATATCGAGGTCAACAGCACCATTCGCCACCATTTGGCCTGTGGGTTTCGCAAGGTGTTGGTGTTTTTGCCCAGCCATATTGGCCTGGCACCCGATGTGGCACCGCAGGTGGTGTGTATTACCTATGACACCAGCCAACCCGATGCCGCGATGCGCGCCATCAACCAGCTGATCCCGCGCGCCGCAGGCCAATGGCTGTATTATTGTTTCAACAGCGAATATTTGTTCTTTCCCTTTTGCGAAACCCGCAGCATTGGCGAGATGTTGCAGTTTCACACCGAAGAGCGGCGCGATGCCATGCTGTGCTATGTGGTAGATCTTTATGCCAAAGACCTGCAGGCCCATCCCGTGGCTGTGTCACTGGATGATGCCTATCTGGATAAGGCAGGCTATTTTGCACTGGCGCGCACCAACCCGGAAACCGGCCACCCCTACGAGCGCCAGCTTGATTTTTTCGGCGGCCTGCGCTGGCGCTTCGAGGAACATATCCCCCAGCATAAGCGCAAAATCGACCGGGTGGCACTGCTGCGCGCCAAGCCTGGGCTTAGCCTGTTGCCCGACCACCGCACAAATGACCAGGAATATAACACCTACGCTTGCCCATGGCACAACAACCTCAGCGCCGCGATCTGCTCGTTTCGCACCGCCAAGGCGCTGAAACGCAATCCCGGATCAACCTTTGATATCCACTCGTTTTGTTGGCACAATTCCACGCCCTTTACCTGGCATTCGGGGCAATTGCTGGATCTGGGGCTGATCGAACCGGGGCAGTGGTTTTAGCCGCATATCGCGGTTATGCACCCACAGCATGGCCGCAAGGCGCATAAAACATTGGACAGGTGGGCCGTGCTGGGCTATTGCGCAGCCTTCGGTGGCACGATCGCCGCCCCTAGAACGGACACTTCCCCACATGATCACGCCCCTTTCCGAAGCCCTCGCAGAACGCGGGTACGACACCTTGACCGAGGTTCAGCAAGCCGTCACCGCGCCAGAACTGGCTGGTGCCGACCTGCTGGTATCGGCGCAAACCGGGTCGGGGAAAACTGTGGGCTTTGGCCTGGCCATTGCAGAAACCCTGCTGCAGGGCGCACCGCGCCTGGGCGCCCCTGCCGCACCCCTGGCGTTGATCGTGGCGCCCACGCGCGAATTGGCGCTGCAGGTGCGCCGCGAGATCGAGTGGCTCTATGCCCGCACCGGCGCACGCGTGACATCGTGCATCGGGGGCATGGATGCGCGCGAGGAACGCCGCGCCCTGGAACGCGGCGCCCATATCGTTGTGGGCACCCCCGGCCGCCTGCGCGACCATATCGAGCGCGGCGCGCTGGAGCTAAGCGATATTCGCGCGGTAGTGCTGGATGAAGCCGATGAAATGCTGGATCTGGGTTTTCGCGAAGATCTGGAATTCATGCTGGGCGAGGCGCCCGAAACCCGCCGCACGCTGTTGTTTTCGGCCACCGTGCCGCCAATGATTGCGGAATTGGCCAAGCGCTATCAGCGCGATGCAGTGCGCGTGACCACCTTGGTCAAGGGCAGCCAGCACGCCGATATCAGCTATCAGGTGGTGCAAGTATCGCCCGCCGATGTGGAACATGCCATCATCAACCTGTTGCGGTTTCACGATGCCCCCACCGCGATTGTTTTTGCCAACACCCGCGCCACCGTGGCCCGCCTGACGGCGCGCTTTGCCAATCGCGGTTTTGCGGTGGTCAGCCTGTCGGGCGAGCTTAGCCAAGACGAGCGCAGCCACGCCCTGCAAGCCATGCGCGATGGCCGGGCCAAGGTATGCGTGGCCACCGATGTGGCGGCACGCGGCATCGACCTGCCCAATCTGGAACTGGTGGTGCATGCCGATCTGCCCACCAACACCGAAGCCTTGCTGCACCGATCGGGGCGCACAGGCCGGGCAGGGCGCAAGGGGATCTCGGCGCTGATCGTGCCTGACAAGATCACCAAAAAGGCCGAAAGGCTGCTGAAATGGGCCAAGCTGACCGCTGAATGGACGCATGCCCCCACCCCCGAAGACATTCGCGCCAAAGACGAGGCGCGGCTGCTGGCCGATCCGGCATGGCAGGCCGAGCTGACGCAGGACGAGGCCGCCTTTGCCGCAAAGCTGGTGGCCGAACGCAGCCCGCAAGAGCTGGCCGCCGCCTGTCTGCGGCTGTTTCGCGCCAACCTGTCGGCCCCTGAAGAGCTGAACGTCAAAGGTGCACGCGCGCCCAAGCAGGAATTCGGCCCCTCGATCTGGGTGGCGCTGTCGGTTGGGCGTGACAAAGGCGCCGAGCCACGCTGGCTGTTGCCGCTGCTGTGCCGCGCGGGCAACCTGGATAAGGCTGCCATCGGGCGCATCCGCGTGCGCGACCAGGATACGCTGGTGGAGCTGGCCGAAGAGGCCGGGCGCAGCATGCTGGCAGGCCTGCAGGCGGGTGGTGTTTTGGAAAATGACGTCTCTGCCACGCTGGTGGATGGCACCCCAGATCTGGGCCCAGCCCCACAGCGCGGCCCCAAACCCCACGCCCCACGCAACGCCGATGGCCCCCGCCCTGCCGCGCCCAAAAAGCCCTATGGCGATAAGCCCCGCGGGGATAAGCCCCGTGGTGATAAGCCATACGGCGATAAGCCCCGCAGCGACAAACCTCGTAGTGATAAGCCATACGGTGATAAGCCCCGTGGCGATAAACCATACGGCGATAAGCGCCCCGAGCGTGCAGGCCCCGCAAAAGACCGCGCGCCGAAACCCTATGGCGCCAAGCCCGCATTCGAGCGCACAAAACCCAGCGGCGATGCCCCCGAGGGCCGCAAACCGCGCGCCGCTAAGGCCGGGGGAAAACCCGCGGGCAAACCAGCTGGGCGCGGCTTTGGCGACAAGCCTGCCGGTGGGGCAAAGCCCTTTGGCAAGCCGGGCGGCAAACCCGGTGGCAAGCCAGCCCCGCGCCCAGGCGCGAAACCTGCCGCAGGCCCAAAACGCGGCAATGCCAGCGACACATCAAAACGCTTTACCCCGCCCAAAGGCGGCAATGCCACGCCCCGGCGCAAACCCTAAGGGCGTGGCCCCTGCGGCCCGGCTTAGGGCAGCAATTTGCCGGGGTTAAGCACCCCATTTGGATCTAGCGCCTGGCGGATGGCCCGCATTGCCGCCAGCGCAACCTTATCCTTGCGCCGCGCCATCGAGGGCAGCTTCCACTGCCCAATCCCATGTTCGGCCGAGAACGACCCACGCAGGCGCAAAACCTCGTCTTCGACCGCCTCTGTCACCTGGTCTTTCAGCGCCGCATCTTCGGCACCCAGCCACACCGCATAATGGATATTGCCATCGCCCAGATGGGCCACCACAACCGGCACCGCCTGCGGATCGATCTGGGCCAAACGCGCCTGCATCCGGTCCATGAATTCGCCCACTTTATCGACAGGCACGGCGATATCATTGTTTGACAGCGGGCGCCCCGCACCCAAAATCACCTCGGCGGCGGCCTCGCGGCGCTCCCACATTTCTTTGCGCTGGGCCTCGTTTTGGGCCACGACCGCATCCAGCAACAGCCCCTCTTCAAACATCTGCGCCAGGGTGTCTTCGAGATGCGCAGACAGCGGCACCGTGCCATCGGCACGGGGCGTGGTATCGCGCGGGGCGGTGGCGGCCACCTCGACCATGATATTCACCTCGTGGCTTTCGGCAAATGGCGGGCGCGCACCGGCAATGGTTTGCAGATGCGCCTCGATATAGGTGCGCGGCATGAATTCAAACGCCTCAACCGCCCCCCCCGTGGCCGCCTGCAGGCGGTTGAGCAAAACCAAGGCCTGATCAAGGCTGGGCACCGCCACCATGGCCGTGGCATAGGCGCCGGGCAATGGGTGCAGCTTTAGCACCGCGCCGGTGATCACGCCCAATGTGCCCTCGGCGCCAATGACCAGATGGCGCAGGTTGTAGCCGGAATTGTCTTTGTGCAATTCGCTCATCAAATCCATCACCTCGCCGGTGGGCAGCACCACCTCGACCCCCAAACACAGATCGCGCGTATTGCCATAGCGCAGCACGTTCGAGCCGCCTGCATTGGTCGACAAGGCCCCCCCGATCATGGCCGAACCTTTGGCGCCAAATGTCAGCGGAAAGCTCATGCCTTGTTCGGCCACGGCTGCGTGCAAATCAGCCAAGATCACCCCCGCCTCGACTATGGCGATGCGGGCATCGGGGCGGATGTCGCGAATCTTGTTCATGCGATCCAACGACAGGGCGATGGCGCCATTGGCCTGCGCGCCCCCCGCCAGCCCGGTGTTGCCGCTGACGGGCACCACCTTTGCCCCGTTTTCATTGGCAAATTTCAAAATGGCTGCCACCTCGGCGGTGGTGGCGGGGCGCACCACAGCGATGGGATCCGAGGGGAAATACCCCGTCCAATCCTTTGCCCAGCGCGCCCTGTCATCGCCCGTCATTACATTCGCAGCGCCCACAATGGCGGCCAATTCTGTGATCATCGTCATGTCCTCCCTTGCGCGCATGGCGCCCCTTTGAGCAAAGGTTTGCCGATCTTTGGCGCGATCACAAGGCCCGACTGGAAATAACCGCGCCGCGCCCTACCTCGGTGGCGTGTGTATCTGTTGGAGCGTGCGATGCTGGATCACTTGCAGCAAAAATTTGCCCGTCTGAACCTGCTTCTTTTGGTGGTGGCGTCTGTGATTGTCTTTGCCACGATGGGCCGGGCCGCCGGGCCGTTTAGCTTTGCCTCGATCGATGGTGGCACGATCGATCTGGCCGATTGGCGCGGCAAGCCGGTTTTGGTGGTGAACACGGCCTCGCGCTGTGGCTATACCCCGCAATACGAGGGGTTGCAGCAGTTGCACGAGGCCTATGGCCCAAAG
This sequence comes from uncultured Lutimaribacter sp., assembly GCA_913061505.1. Taxonomy (GTDB): domain Bacteria; phylum Pseudomonadota; class Alphaproteobacteria; order Rhodobacterales; family Rhodobacteraceae; genus CAJXSO01. The sequence goes on along the minus strand of CAJXSO010000050.1, from coordinate 7,083 downwards.
GGGCTGCTGGTGTTGGCGGTGCCTTCGAATGATTTTCGCCAGGAATTGGCCAACGATGAAAAAGTGGCCGAATTTTGCGAGGTGAATTTTGGCCTGACCCTGCCCATGACCACAATCACCCATGTGCGCGGCCCCGATGCGCACCCGTTTTACAAATGGGTGTTTGAAACCACCAATTTTGCCCCGCGCTGGAACTTTAACAAGGTGCTGATTGGCGCCGATGGCCAGGTGGTGCAGACATGGCAGTCAAACGCCAAACCCATGTCTGCCAAAATCACCCAAGCCATCGAGGCGCAGCTGCCCCGCGGATAACGGCCCTAGCCGTTATCTTCGCCCAATTTCGGCGAGGGGCGCGACAGCGCCAATTGCGCATCTGAAAACACAAACGGGGCGCGCACGCCTGGCACGCCATCGAGCGTCACCTGCATGCCGCGGGCCTTTACCTGCGGGTCTTCAAACACCTCGGCCATGGTGTTGATTGGGCCTGCGGGAATGCCCTTGGCCTCGCAGCCCTCTAGCAATTGCGCCTTGGTCCATGTGCGGGTGACTTGCATCAGCAAATCGATCATCTCGGGGCGGTTTTGCACCCGATCGGCGTTTTTCAAAAACTTCGGGTCTTCGGCCATCCACCCCAGCCCCAGCAAATCGCACAGGCGCTGGTATTGGCCATCATTTCCGGTGGCAATGATGATATGCCCATCGGCGCAATCAAACACCTGATAGGGCGTCAGATTGGGGTGATAATTGCCCGTGCGCCCTGGGGGCGTGCCCGTGGCCAGATAGTTCATCGCCTGATTGGCCATGGCCGATACCGCGCAATCAAGCAGCGCCATATCCACATGCTGGCCCCGGCCCGTGCTTTGGCGCTGGTGCAACGCGGCCAAAATGCCCGAGACCGAATAAAGCCCTGTAAACAAATCCGTAATCGCCACGCCTGCGCGTTGGGGCTGGCCATCGGGATCGCCGGTGATCGACATGAACCCCGACATGCCCTGAATGATATAATCATAGCCCGCGCGATGCGCATAAGGCCCGGTTTGGCCAAAGCCCGTGATCGAGCAATAGATCAGCCCCGGGTTCAAAGCCGAAAGGCTGGCATAATCCAGCCCATATTTTTCCAGCCCGCCCACCTTGAAATTTTCAATCAAGATATCGGCATCACGCACCAGTTCACGCACGCGGGCCTGCCCCTCGGGGGTGCGAAAATCGATCGTGACCGATTTCTTGCCGCGGTTGCAGGAATGGAAATAGGCGGCGGTTTTATCCTCGTCGCGGGTGATAAAGGGGGGGCCCCATTGGCGCGTGTCATCGCCTTGGGGGGCTTCCACCTTGATCACCTCGGCGCCCAAATCGGCCAGCGTTTGCCCAGCCCAAGGCCCTGCCAGAATGCGCGCCAGTTCGATAACTTTCAGTCCAGCCAGCGGTGCAGACATCAGTTTTCCAGACGCTTGTCGATGATGGCTTTCAGCTCGTCCCAGGCCATATTTGAATATTTTTCACCATCGATCAGCAATGTTGGTGTGCCTTCAATGGCATCGGCCTCGGCGTTTTGCTGATACCATGCAACCAGCGTTTGGGCTTTTTCCGCATCGGTGAAACACGCATCCAGCTGCGCCTCTTCCAGCCCGGCTGCCAGGCCGATTTTGCGCAGGTTTTCCGCAATTTTTGCAGGCTCGCCCCCGGCTACCCAGTCTTTTTGCTGGCGATACAGCATGTCGGTGATGCCAAAAAAGCGGTTGGGATCGCAGCGCGCCACCATCGAGGCCCACAGGCCGTAGCGATCGAAATAGACATCGCGATAGACAAAGCGCACCTTGCCCGTATCGACATATTCGGTCTTCAATTTGGCGCCGGGGCCGGTGTGAAAGCTGGCGCAATGGGGGCAGGTAAAGCTGGCGTATTCCACCACCGTCACCGGCGCATCGGGCGCGCCCATCGACATTTCCAACACCTGCGAGGTATCGATATCGCTGGCGCTTTGCGCATTCAGCATCCCCATGGGCGGCAGTTTGCTGCTGCTGTTGCCATAGGTGAAAAACCCTGCCGCCGAGGCCAGCACAAGGGCCGCGGCCCCGAAAATTACGCTTCTGCGTTTCATGGTCTTGTTCCTAAATTTTTCTGTTCTTTGATAAAACGTTGCAGGCCAAAGCTTCAAGGGCAAGCCGCAATTCATCATTGTGAACAGCGCGGGCCACTTGCCCCGCCTCGGCGCGCAGGGTTGCGCTGGGCTGTGGTTTGGGTTGGGGCTTTGGGGCGGGGGCAAATTGCGCCTGCCCTTCGGCAAAGCCATGTGGCGCGGTTTGGGTGATGCGAATGCGCGCAATCGCGTTATAGCCATAGACCGCATTCACCTGTGCGCGCAGCTGCTCTTTTTGCATCTCCAGCATCGGGGCTTGGGCGCCGGTGCACAGAATTGTCAGCGTAGCACCCATCCCTTGGCGGCCATATTTCACATCGACCGGGCGGGCGATGCGGGCAATATCGGGGCCAACCACCTCGTGCCAATGGGTTAAAAGCCGGGTCACGGCAAAGCCGCGCCCCTCGCTGACTTGGCGAATCTGCCGCCCCAATAAGGCGGATGTGCGGGTGAACCCACCTTTGCGGCCGGGCTGTGCTGCCATGGTTGCTTCCTTGCGATCTACGCTATTTTAAAGCACCAAGCGGGGCATGCCAGTAAAACCCGCTGGAAAGGAAGATAAACATTGCGTGACGCCCCAGCTGCCGCCGATCTATTGGCGTGGTACGATCAACACGCGCGCACCATGCCATGGCGTGTGCCCCCCCCGGCCAAGGGTGGCAAGGGCCGCGCCGATCCCTACCGCGTGTGGCTATCCGAGGTGATGCTGCAGCAAACCACCGTGGCGGCCGTGACCGATTATTTCAATCGCTTCACCGCCCGCTGGCCAGATGTCGCCGCTTTGGCCGCAGCTGATGATGGCGATGTCATGGCCGAATGGGCGGGGCTGGGCTATTACGCGCGGGCGCGCAACCTGTTGAAATGCGCGCGGATGGTTGCAAGCCAATATCAGGGGCAGTTTCCAAACACCTATCAGGGGCTGTTGGCGCTGCCCGGTATCGGCCCCTACACCGCCGCGGCCATTTCCGCCATCGCCTTTGATCAGCCCGAAGCCGTGGTGGATGGCAATGTCGAACGTGTGATGGCGCGGCTATACGATGTGCACACCCCCCTGCCCGCAGCCAAGGGCGAACTGACAGGCCACGCCGCAGCGCTAACCCCCAAAAACCGCCCCGGCGATTATGCTCAAGCGGTGATGGATTTGGGCGCAACCATCTGCACACCGCGCAAACCCGCCTGCGCCTTGTGCCCCTGGCAGGGCGCCTGCCTGGCACGCCGGCGCGGCACCGCACCTGAGCTGCCCAAGAAAACCCCGAAAAAACCAAAACCCACCCGCCTGGGGCATGCCTATGTGGGCCAGCGGGCCGATGGCGCCTGGCTGCTGGAACGGCGTGCCGAAAGCGGCTTGCTGGGCGGCATGCTGGGCTGGCCCGGCAGCCCCTGGGCCGAAGGGGAAATACCACAGCCCGCGCCCCCCTTGCCCGGTGCTTGGGTGCAAATGCCAGATGCGGCGCTGCATACATTCACACATTTTCACCTGCGCCTAATTGTCTGGGTGGCGCCACTGCCCCTTGACGCAGCCCCGGGCACAGGGCAATTCGTTACGCATAACCAGTTTCGCCCGTCCGATTTGCCAACCGTGATGCGCAAAGTTTTCGAAATTGCAAAACCGGCATTTTTGGCGGCGCCAGAATTAGGCCACAGCCATGGCAACAGCTAACAATCACAACAAAACCGCGTTGGGCGCGCTTGGGGCCGCACCTTTTGCCATGTCGTTTCTCTTGGTGCCGCTGGTCTGGGTGGCGGCCTATTGGGGCGGCTGGACGGTGTTTTTGCTGCCCATCGCCATGTGGTATGGGTTTTCCGTGCTTGACCGTGTGTTAGGGGTGAATTTGGGCAACGCAGACCCAGATGCCGATGGCGCACAGCTGTTTTGGCACAAGGCGATTGTTGTGGTCTGGCCCATCGTGCAATTTGCCACCTTGTTTGCCCTGCTGTGGTATGTGCCGCAGGCCAACCATCTGGGCACGGCCGAGCGGATAGGCGTGTTTTTGGGGATGGGCGCGCTAAGCGGCACGATTGGCATCAATTACAGCCACGAATTGATGCATCAAAAAAGCGCGCTGGAACGCTGGCTGGCCGATATCTTGCTGGCGATGGTGCTCTATTCGCATTTCAGATCGGAACATTTGCGCGTGCATCACCTTTATGTTGGCACCCCGCGCGACCCGGTGACAGCGCGCTTTAACGAAAGCTTTTATCGCTTTTATCCAAGGGTTCTGTGGGGGTGTTTGCGCTCGGCTTTTCTGGCCGAGGGCCAGCTACTGGCGCGGCGCGGGCTGCATTGGACATCGCCGCGCAACCCGTTTTGGCGATACTGGGGCCTGCAAGCGGCCATGCTATGGCTGGCCTGGGCCTTGGGCGGCTGGTCGGGGGTAGGGCTGTTTGTGCTGCAGGCCAGCGTTGCCGTGTGGCAGCTAGAGCTGGTGAATTACGTCGAACACTATGGCCTGACGCGCAAATATTTGGGCGATGGCAAATACGAGCATGTGCGCCCCCATCACAGCTGGAACGCGGCGCAAAAGGCATCGAACTGGTTGCTGATCAACCTGCAGCGCCATTCAGACCACCATTACAAGCCCGAGCGCCGCTTTCCCCTGTTGCAAAACTATACCGCGAAAGAGGCACCACAACTGCCATTCGGCTACCCCGTGATGACAGTGGTGGCAATGATACCGCCGCTATGGCGGAAATGGATGAACCCAAGGGTGCGCCAGTGGCGCGCGCAATATTACCCCGATATCAGCGACTGGGCCGCTTACAACAAAATGGCCACCCCAATGCCCGGGCGCGTTTAACCAAACATCGCGTTTAGGGCAAAAAACAGCACCGACGACAGCACAGCCGCGGCCGGCACCGTAATCACCCAGGCGGCGACGATGGTCATGAAATGCGAACGGCGCACCAATTTGCGGCGGCTGCGTTCCTCTTGGGCCAGGCGTTTGCTTTGGCCGCGCGCGATGTTCAGTGCTTTCGAGCGGCGCTCGCTTTCCCATTCACGAAAGAAACCAACCCCAAAAATCGCGCCCACAGCAATATGGGTAGAGCTGACGGGCAGGCCCAACCACGAGGCCACAATCACCGTGATCGCCGCCGAAAGCGCCACGCAATAGGCGCGCATCGGGTTCAATTTGGTGATCTGGCTGCCAACCATGCGGATCAGTTTCGGCCCAAACAACACCAGGCCCAACGAAATGCCAAAGGCGCCAATCACCATCACCCACAAAGGCAGGCTCACCTTGCCCGCTGCGGCGCCAAATTCCTGGGCATGCACGATTGCGGCCAATGGCCCTACCGCATTGGCCACATCATTGGCCCCATGGGCAAAAGACAGCAGCGCAGCCGAAGCGATCAACGGAAAGGAAAACAGCACCCGCAGCGAACGTTTGCGGTTTTCCAACCCCCGCGCCTGGGTGCGGATCATCGGCACCGATAGCATCCAGCCCAAAATCGCCGCGGCCACCCCAATAAGCAGCGCGCTTTGCATATCGATCTTGATGATCTTCTTCACGCCCTTCAACGCCAGATAGGTGGCAAAAGCCCCTGCCATCACGCCAATCAGCACAGGCACCCAGCGCCGCGCGGCGGCAATCATATCGGGCTGATAAACGATGCGCCATTTGATAAAGGCCAGAAAGGCTGCCGCAATGGCCCCACCAATCAACGGTGAAATCACCCAGCTGGCGGCAATCGCCCCCATGGTTGGCCAGCTGACCGCAGTAAATCCTGCTGCCGCAATGCCGGCGCCCATCACGCCCCCCACAACCGAATGCGTGGTAGAGACCGGCGCGCCAAGGACAGTGGCAATATTCACCCAAATCGCAGCAGACAGCAGTGCCGCCAACATCGCCCAGGTGAACACATTTGCCCCCGCCACGCTGGCCGGGTCGATGATACCCTTGGATATGGTCGATACCACGTCGCCGCCGGCAATCAACGCGCCGGCTGTCTCGAATATGGCCGCAATAGCAATAGCACCCGCCATCGACAGCGCATTGGCCCCAACCGCAGGGCCCATATTATTGGCCACATCATTGGCACCAATATTCAGCGCCATATAGGCGCCAACCGCCGCAGCCGCGACAACCACCATAAACCCAGGGCTAATACCCACAAAATAAGCCGCCAGCAGGCCGCCAAACACGATAAACACCAACGAGGCCCCAACCCCCACCAAGGGGCGGGCGGCGTAATGGGTGGCCATCTCTAAACGGCTGACGCGGTTTAGGTCTTTGTCTACCGTGGTCCAATTTCGGCCGCTTTGGGCAGGGTCCATGGGGTGATCCTTATGCTCTGGGTGGCGCACAGCGCGGTTTAGGCGGCAAACTGCGCCGGCAAGTCGCGCAACAGCGCTTTCAAGCTGGGTTCGTTCACCATATCGGCTGCGTCCATGGGGCTAACCCATTTACGGCGGCGTTGTGATTTTTCGGGAAAGTCATCTGCCAGATCGGAAACCGCCACAGCAAAAACCTTGGTTTCGCAGGGCACGGGCACGCCGCCATCCATGATTTTGTCGTAAAAATAGCGCCCCAATTCCACTGGCGCATCGGGTGTGGGGCGCACGCCCGCCTCTTCCCACGCCTCTTGCAGGGCGGATCCACCCGCATCTTTTCCTGCAATAGGCCAGCCTTTGGGCAAAATCCAACGGCCCGTATCGCGGGATGTGATCAGTAAAATCTGCATATGCCCGTCTTTTTCGCGGTGGCACAATGCAGCCACCTGAAAACGTGGCGGCCGACCAATGACCGGGCCGAAAAGCCCCCTCAGAAATGAAAACAAATGCGCCAAATCCGGCCTCCCCCCCAACGGTGAATGGGTGGTAACAGGACACACCGGTGCACTCAACTGAATTGTAACAGTTTTGTGACAAAAATGAGGGGGGGGACACGTATAAGAGAGAGTTTTGGTATTTTCTAGGTTTGGCGGTGACCTACTCTCCCACGACT
>CAJXSO010000049.1 GCA_913061505.1 uncultured Lutimaribacter sp. | reverse complement strand
GCCTTTGCCGCCAGCGCGTTATAGTCGAAATCGCGGCCTTCGACCCAGCTGGTCTGGCCGCCGGTGCGCTTGACCACAAGGCATTTCACGCCTTCGTCGCAATGCAGCAGGGCGGCATCGGTGTTGGATTTGAGCGGGGTCTTGCGGCCGCCGCGGGGGGCCTCGTCGGCGGTGATTACCAGCTTGGCATCGCAGCCATTGATGCGCGCGCCCAAAGCATCGGGGGAGAACCCGGCAAAAACGATCGAGTGAATGGCACCGATGCGCGCGCAGGCCAGCATGGCATAGGCCGCTTCGGGCACCATCGGCAGATACAGCACCACGCGGTCGCCTTTGCCCACGCCCAGCCCCTTTAGCACATTGGCAAAGCGGTTCACATTTTCGAACAGATCACGATAGGTGATGTGCTGCGCGGCTTCGTTTGGATCATCGGGTTCAAAGATGATGGCGGTTTGGTCTGCGCGATCTACCAGATGGCGATCGATACAGTTGGCCGCAACGTTCAGCGTGCCGTCTTCGAACCAGCGGATATCTACATCGCCGTAGCTGTAGTTGACATTCTTTACCTTGGTGAAGGGTTTGATCCAGTCAATCCGGTGTCCGTGCTCGGCCCAAAAAGCTTCGGGCTGTTCGACCGACTGACGATACATTTCAGCGTAACCAGCACTATCGACATGGGCATTGGCCGCAAAGGCCGCAGAAGGCGCATACTTGGCGCCCGTTTCAGTGGATGACATCGGTGTCTCTCCCTCTGACCAAGGGCGCCCCTCCATTCCGCTTAAGCGGTAGCGCCCTCTTCAGTCCTTGTGTCACAATAGGGATTTCGTAAAATTATTGAACAATAATCAGAAAACTCACAATATTTCTGTAAAGATTTTTCCAGATGCGGGTGTAATTTTGTAAAGATGAAGCCAGAGGCCAGTAAATTTCATTATTCCTCAAGGGTATGAATGACGTTGCGTCAGGCCAATCTTGCGCGGAACCGGGGCGGTGGCCGCGGGCGCGCGATCGTGTCAGCGCAAACAGTTAGCGCCCATCAAGCGGGATTGTTTCGATTGGTAAAATAATCTGCCCAGCCGCGCCGGGCAAATTTGCGGCTGCGGCTGGGGTGACTCGGGCGCGCGTGTTCAGGCGGGTGCCGCGATTTCCTGCATCGCTTGCAGAAACTGCGCCACCTCGGCCGGACTATTGTAATGACACATCGAGACGCGGATACAATCGGCCTGCCCAAGCGGGGTTAAAACATTGCCTGAATAATGATCGGCCTTGCGGGTATGGGTGCGAATGCCGCGGCTGCGCAGCGCCTCGACCACCTCGGGCGAGGGGCGCCCGCTGATCCAAAACGACACCAACCCCTCGCGCGCGGGGTTCTCTACACCGCCCACAATTTCCACACCCGGCAATTCGGCCAGCCCTTTCAGATTGCCGGTGCCATGCAGCATGGCATGGCACAATGCCGCCTCGTGGGCGTGAATGGCCTGCGCTGCCGCATCAAAACGCGCGCGCCGGTCTGCATCGGGGGTCAGTTGCGCGCCCAGCCAATCGAGGTAGCTGACAACATCGCTCAACGTGGCATAGGCGCCGGTATCGCGGGTGCCAAATTCCCAATTCTCCGTAGGCCCACCCAACAGCGCATCATGGGGTAGGTGGCGCAACCTGTCAGACAGCCAGGCCACACCGTAGCCATGGCGCGAGAACATTTTATAGGGCGAGATCGCATAGCCATCCACGCCCAGCGCAGTCAGGTCAATGCCGCCATGGGCCGCGTGCTGGATACCATCGACAATGATCAAACACTGCGGCGCCACGGCACGGATTTCGGCGGCAATCGCTGCCACATCCACCCCCATGCCGGTGACAGGCGAGGTGTGCAAAATGGTGGCAACCGCCAGATCGGGGCGCAGGTGGGGGCGGTAATCATCGGGCGTCACACAGCCTGTGGCATCGTTATGGGGCACCGATATGTAGCTGCGCCCCGAATGTTCGGCCCAAAGCACCGCCGCACTGCGCGAGGCGGGGTGTTCCAGCGTGCTGCCAATCACCGGGCCTGCGGGGGCTGCCATACAGGCGGCGCGGATCATGCGAAACAGCATCTCGGTGCCGCTTTCGCCCACAATCACCTGGCCACCGGGCGCATTCATGAATTCGGCCATATCGGCGCGCGCCTTGGCGATAATATCCATCAAGGCCCGGCTGGCCGGGTTATCGCGGCCCTGGTTATCTGGGATCGCGGCAAATGTGGTGCTGGTCTGCACAACCGAATTCAGCGTCAGCGCCCCGCCTGCGTTTTCAAAAAACACCCGCGGCCCTTCGAACGGGCAGGTATCGACATGGGCAAAACGGCTGCGGATTTCGGCAAGTAGATCTGGGCTGAACATCGGGCACCTGTGTTTTTGTTTGATTCGCCTGAGTAGTGACACTACGCGCCACCCGCGCCTTGGCAATTGCTGGCCTAGCCGCGAAACCCGGTTGCGATCACAAATTTCTCCGAGCTATCCGCCCGGCTTGAGGGGGGTTTGACGTTGACCACCTTGTTGAATTTGTTTTTCAACAGCTTTTGCAGCTCGCCCTCGGCGCCGCCGGCCAAGACCTTGGCCACAAAGGTGCCGCCCTCTTCGAGCACGTCAAAGGCGAAATAGGCTGCCGCCTCGCATAGCGCAATAATGCGCAAGTGATCGGTTTGCTTGTGCCCCGACGAGGCCGCCGCCATATCAGACATCACAACATCGGCCTGCCCACCCAGCCAGGTTTTGACCAATGTATCGGCGTCATCGGCCAGAAAATCCAGCTGGTGCAGCTCGCAGCCGGCGATCGGCTCGACCTCTTGCAGATCGACGCCAATGATACGGCCCACCGCCTTGCCCTGTTTTTCGCCCAAAGCGTTGACGCGTTTCACCGCCACCTGGCACCAGCCGCCCGGTGCGCAGCCCAGATCCACCACGCGCGCGCCCGGCACCAGAAAACGGAACTTGTCATCCAGCTCCATAATCTTGAACGCCGCGCGCCCGCGATACCCCTCTTTGCGCGCGCGCGCCACGTATGGGTCGTTTAACTGGCGTTGCAGCCAGCGCGTAGACGACAGTTTGCGCCCGCGGGCGGTTTTGACATTTACCTTTAGGTCGCGCTGGCCGCGCCCTGATGTGTTTTTGCCGGTCGGTGTTTTGGCCATTGCCGTGATCCTTGTGCCTTTTGGGCTTTGCCCTGCCATAGCCTGCGGCGCGCGCTTGCGCAAATGCCAAGGCCCGCGCCCGGGCCCGGGGCTTAATAGGGTGCGTCTTCTAAGACGCCATCGGCCGACATTTGCGCATAAAGCAGCCCCTCGCGCAGGCCACGATCTGCCACGCTGAGCCTGTCGGTGGGCCACAGCCGCAAAAGTGCCTGCAAAATTGCAGCACCCGACATGATCAGCGCGTGCCGGTCTTGGCCAATGCGCGGGTCGCGTTGCCGGCCTATGGGCCCAAGCGAGAGATACGAGGTGATCACCGCATTGATTTGATCGCTGCTCATACGCAGCCCATCCACCTTGGTGCGATCATAGCGCTTTAGCCCCAGATGGCTGGCGGCCACCGTTGTAACCGTGCCGCTGGTGCCGATGATTTGAAACCCCTCGCGGGCTTGCTCGTTTTTATAGGGGGCGAATTCGGCCAGGTTTTCTTCGAAAAACCAGCTCATCAAGGCAAAGCGCGCGGCATCGTCTTCGACATCGTCGAATTGGTCGCGCAAGGTGGCCACGCCCAGCGGCACGCTGATCCAATCCACCACTTTTGCAGCTGGAAAGGGGCTGCCCACGGTGTGAAACCCCGCATGCAGGCGCATGATGGCGCGGGGGCGTTCGCGGTTGGGCACCGAGCTGAGATCGATCCACACCAATTCGGTCGACCCGCCGCCGATATCTACCACCAGCAACTGCTCGGTTCGGGTGGAAACCAGCGGCGCGCAGGAAATGACGGCCAAGCGCGCCTCTTCCTCGGGCTGGATGATTTCCAGCTGCAGCCCGGTATCGCGTTTGACCTGGCGAATAAATTCCGCAGCATTCTTGGCGCGGCGGCAGGCCTCGGTTGCGACAAGGCGCATGCGCTTTACCTTATGGCGGCGCAGTTTTTGTTGGCAGATACGCAAGGCCTGCACCGTGCGCCCCATCGAGGCACGGCTGAGGCGGCCGCTTTGTTCCAAACCGGCGCCCAATTGCACCGATTTGGAAAAGCTATCCACCACATGAAACTGGCTGCCCTTGGGCTGGGCAATCAGCATGCGGCAACTGTTGGTGCCCAAATCCAGCGCGGCATACAGCTCGGCCGGGTCGGGCGAATTTGGCGCGGGGCTTTCGACCGCTTTTGGGAACGCGCCCGCACCTTTGGGACGCTTGGGCGCCATTTTTCACGCCCTCCATTTCGAGTTACCCCCAAGTTATGGCCAATGATCGCCCCGCGCAAGCGCCACGCGCGCGGCTCATGATCTTCTTTGCAATTTTTCATCAGCCTCCCCATGGCCGGGCTTGGGGCAGATAGGCTATTGCGAATAGGTCGCTGGATGCGGGCCAGATGTCGAAAACCGGCCTCGTGTCGCAAATTGACTGTCATACAAGCAACCCACGGAACAAGGGGAATCACGGCAATGCCCGAAGTCACAATCGTTTACTGGCGCGACATCCCGGCACAGGTGATCGTTGGCAAAGGGCGCCGCGGCGCCAAAAAGCAGCTGGCCGAGCGGTTCGAGCAAGCCATCGACCGCGCCGCCATGAAGGTGGGCGCATCTGATACTGATGCCTATCTGGCCGAATGGCGCAAAGCTGCCCCCTATACCGTAGATGGCGATCCAGACGAGATCGCTTTGTCCGAGGCCGCGCGCCTTGAGGCGGAATATGATCAAGAGCGTATCAAAGCCTTGATTGCGAATGATGGTTGGGCATGACGCCCGCAAAATTTTGGGAGGCCGCGATGGCGTTGCTGAATTTCAGAAAGCGTGAAGAGGCTGCAAAGCCGGTAAACACCCAAGTCGAGGCCTTTCTGAACGGCTATTCGATCGAGGTGATGCCGCGCACGGCCGAAAAGGTGGAAAACTTCCGCGATATTCTGCCCGCGGGTACGCGGGTTTATATCGCGCATATCGAAGGCACCCCGATCGAAGATATGGTGGCCACGGCCAAGCGGCTGAATGCCGAAGGTTTTCCCGTGATGCCGCATTTTCCCGCGCGTATCATCAAAGATGCGGCCACGCTGGAAAACTGGATCGCCATGTATCAGGGCGAGGCAGATGTAAAACAGGCGCTGCTGCTGGCGGGCGGTGTCACCACCCCGCATGGCGATTTTGACAGCTCGATCCAGCTGTTGGAAACCGGCCTGTTTGGCAAAGCAGGCTTCGAGCGGCTGCATGTGGCCGGCCACCCCGAAGGCAATAAAGACATCGATCCCGATGGCAGCACCCGCAATGTGGATGCCGCTTTGCAGTGGAAACAAAAGTTTTCCGAAACCAGCGATGCGAAAATGGCGCTTGCCACGCAATTTGCCTTTGACGCCGAGCCGATCATCGAATGGGCCAATGGGCTAAAGGCTGCGGGCGTGGATCTGCCCATTCATATCGGCATTGCGGGGCCTGCAAAGCTGCAAACGCTGATCAAATTTGCCATCGCTTGCGGTGTTGGCCCCTCGCTGAAGGTGCTGCAGAAACGCGCGATGGATGTCTCGAAACTGCTGTTGCCCTACGAGCCCACCGATGTTGTGGCCGCTTTGGCCGCGCACAAGGCGGCCAACCCGGATTTCAACATCGAGCATGTGCATTTCTTCCCGCTGGGCGGCATCAAAACCAACGCCCAATGGGCAACCGACAACGGCGGCGCCTCGGGCGTGCCGGCATCTCAAAGCCAAGGATAAGATAGATTATGACCCGCACCATCGTTGAATCGAAAACGAAAACAGCCATCATCGGCTTTGACCAGCCGTTCTGCGTGATCGGCGAGCGGATCAACCCAACGGGCCGCAAAATTTTGAACGAAGAGCTAGAGCGCGGCGATTTCAGCCGCGTCGAGGCCGATGCGCTGGCGCAGGTGGCCGCAGGCGCCACTGTGCTGGATATCAACTCGGGCGCAGTGTTTTCGGGCAAAATGGCCGAAGATCCGCGCTATGCCGATAACAACTTTGTGGAACCCACGCTGATGAAACAGCTGGTGGAAACGGTGCAGGCCGTGGTGGATGTGCCGCTGTGCATCGACAGCTCGGTGCCCGGCGCGCTAGAGGCGGGGCTGGCCGCGGCGCATGGCCGCCCGCTGTTGAACTCGGTCACTGGCGAGGAAGAGCGGCTAGAGTTGGTGCTGCCGCTGGTAAAGAAATATAACGTGCCGGTCGTGGCCATTTCCAACGACGACACCGGCATTTCCGAAGACCCCGATGTGCGCTTTGCCGTGGCCAAGAAAATCGTCGAACGCGCGGCCGATTTCGGCATTCCTGCCCATGATATCGTGGTTGATCCGCTGGTGATGCCAATCGGCGCCATGGGCACAGCCGGGCTGCAGGTGTTTACCCTGGTACGGCGCCTGCGCGAAGAACTGGGCGTCAACACCACCTGTGGCGCCTCGAACATCAGCTTTGGCCTGCCAAACCGCCATGGCATCAACAACGCGTTTTTGCCAATGGCCATGGGCGCCGGTATGACCAGCGCCATCATGAACCCGGTGGCGCTGCCTGTTGGCCCCAAGGCGATTGCAGAAAAGAAAGCCCAGATCGAGGCATCGGGCATCATTCTGCCGGCCGATATGGATGATGAAACCTTCGTCACCCTGTTTGGCCTGGGCTCGACCAAACCGCGCCCCGGCAAGGAAATGGAGGCTATCCGCGCCGCCAACTTCCTGACCAACAATGACGAGGGCGGGGCGGAATGGATCCGCTTTAACAAACCTGCCGGTTCGGGCGGCGATGGCCGCGCAGCCGGTGGCCGCCGCGGTGGCCGTCGCGGCCGCTAAGCCCGCGCTGGAACGAAAAAAAGGCCCTGCCACGGCTGTGGTGGGGCTTTTTTATTGCACTTGTTTTTTTGCACTTGGGCGTTACAGCAGCGCCTGATCGCGCGCCAACATCGCGGCATGGGTGCGGTTGCGCGCCTGTAGCTTGCGGCAAATCGTTTTCACATGCAGCTTGATCGTAACTTCCTGAATATCCAGGTTGCGGGCGATTTCCTTGTTGGATTGTCCTGCGCTGATGCCGCGCAACACATCGGTTTCCCGCGGTGTCAGCCCGCTTGCCGGGCCGCGCGCGCCAAGGGCTGGCGCGAAGAAATCATCGGGGCGAAACACCTCGCCTGCCATCATCTGCGCGATGGCCGCAATCATACAATCTGGCCCGATGGTTTTGGGCACAAAGCCGCAGGCGCCCCCCGCCAGCGCGCGGCGCGCCACCTCGGGCGGGGCTGTGCCAGATAACAGCGCCACGGGGTGTTGTGCATTGGCCTCGATCGCGCGCTGCAAGCCCGAGGGCAGGCTCATGCCCGGCATGGTATAATCCAACAGCACCAGATCAAAGGGGCCATTTTTCGCCATCATGGTCAGCGCCATAGGCAGGCTATTGGCCTGAAATACCTCATCCCCCGTCGCCGCAGACACATAGCGCGCCAGGGCGGCGCGCACCAAAACATGATCATCTGCGATCAAAATTTTCGCCATAGCGCAGAAACTATCCTATTCCTTCGTATAGGGTGTATATGGCATAAATGCGTAAATGGTTTCCATAAGTATATTGCCAGTGCTTGGCGCGGGGCCATCTGTGTGTGGTTTTTCGAGTAATATTTTGGCGTCATTTTATGTTTTCACCTGAGCCACCCAAAAAACCGCCTTTGCGCCGGGGCACGATGCCCATCGTTTTTCTGTCGGTCTCGATTTTTCTTTTGGTGGTTGGCACCTCGGTGCTGTTGATGCGCAGCGCCACCGAGCTGCGCAAATTGGCCACCTCGAGCGCTGACAGCATTATCTGGACGGTGTCGCAAGCCGAGGTTGATTATCTGACATTGCTGAACGTGCTGGAACGCAGCCCGGATGCCATCGATCTGGCCGATTTGCGCAGCCATGCCGATATATTTTACAGCCGCGTGTCGATTTTAAATTCCGCCCCCGTCTACCAAGAGGCCGTGCAGCGCGCCGGGCGCGAAACCGAGGTGCAAGCCATCCTGGCTGTGATGAATGGGCTGTTGCCGGTGTTCGACGGACCAGATGATGCGCTGCGGGCGGCGATTGGGGCACAGGTTTTGCCTGCTGTGCAAGCGCTGCATCCAGATCTGCGCCAAATCACCACCTCGGTGGTCAGCGCCGCGGCCCAAATCGAACAGGCCTTTCGCCTGCGTCTTTTCGGGTTGCTGCGCAGCGTGGCCTTGGTGGCGGGGTTTTTGGTGCTGGCCTTGGGGCTGTTTGCCTTTGTGTATTGGCGTTTGTTCAAATATGCCCGCCAAAAGGCCGCTGTGGCACGGCAGACGGGGCGGCATTTATCCACCATCGTCACCACGTCGAAAGATGCGATTGTTGTCACCGACGCGGCAGATCGGATCACCGAATTTAATGCAGCCGCACAAATGATGTTTGGCCGCGCCCGCGCCAATGTTTTGGGGCGCCGCTTTGCCCATCTGTGCCAGTTCGACGAGGCCGCGGCCTGGGCGGGCACGCACCGGGTGCGTGGCATTCATGCCAATGGCCATGATCTGGCGCTTGAAATGACCCGCGGCGTTGATCGGCAGGGCAGGGGCATGGTGAAGGTATATGTGCTGCGCGATATCGGCTACCGGCTGCGCATCGAAGAAGACCTGCGCGAAAGCCGCGACAAGGCGCTGAGCGGCGAGCAGGCCAAAGCGCGGTTTCTGGCGGTGATGAGCCATGAAATGCGCACGCCGCTGAATGGTATTTTGGGGGTGGTTGGGCTGCTGCGCGAGGAATTGCGCGATCAAAACATGGGCCAGTATCTGGATGTTTTGGAAAACTCGGGCGATATTTTGCTGGGCCATATCAACGACGTGCTGGATATCACCCAGATCGAGGCGCGCGCCTTGGTGCTATCGCCGCAGCCGGTGCAGATCGCGCGGTTGTGCCAATCTGTGGTGGAAAACCTGCGCCCCAGTGCCACGGCCAAAGGGCTGGCGCTGCAGCTTGATGTGCACAACCCCAGCGGTGCGGCCGTTATGGCCGATAGCCAGCGTTTGCGCCAAATTCTGACCAATTTGTTAAGCAATGCGGTGAAATACACCGAAACCGGCCAGATCTTGGTCGAGGTGGTTGTGCCAGCGCCAGATGCGGCGCCAATGATGGAAATACAGGTGTGTGATACCGGCATTGGCATTCCCAAAGCCCAGATTGACCGCATTTTTGATGATTTCGTGCGCCTTGATTTGCCAAAGGGCATGCAGGCGCAGGGCACGGGGCTGGGCCTGGGCATTACTCGGCGTATCGTGCAGGCCATGGGCGGCACGATCGGTGTGGAAAGCGAATTGGGCCAGGGCAGCGTGTTTTGGGTGCGCCTGCCCTTGCCGCGGGCAGTGCAACCCCACGACAGCGCCGGCGCCCCTGCGCCTGTGGGGCCTGCGGGCGGGCGGGCGCTGCGCGTGCTGGTGGTGGAAGATAACCCGATAAACCAATTTGTTTTGGGGGAAATGCTGCGCAAGGATGGCCATTCGGTGGTGCTGGCGGAAAATGGGGCAAAGGGCGTGGATGCGGCGGAAAAAGAGGCCTTTGATTTGGTGCTGATGGATCTTTCCATGCCGGTCATGGGGGGGATCGAGGCCACCGAACGGCTGCGCGCGGGCACAGGGCCATCGGCCAAAACCCGTATCGTGGCGATCACTGCGCATGTTTTTGCCAGCGAAAGCACGGCGTGCCGGGCCGCAGGGTTTGACCAGGTGATGACCAAGCCCTTAACCCGCGAAAGCCTGCGCCAATTGGTGGCGGGGCTGCCTGCAGCTGGCCCCAACACGCAGGCGGCGCCGGTTGTGGATAGAACTGTGTTGGCGGTTTTGGCCGAATTAATGGGCCCCGAGGCGCTGGCCGAAGGGCTGGCAGGCCTGGCCCGCGAGGGGGCGCAGCTGGCCGACGCCTTGCGTGCCAATAACACCGATCACCGCCAATTGGCGGTGATGGTGCATGGGTTTGCCGGGATGGCTGCCACCTATGGTGCGCGGCGGCTGCATGGGCTTTTGGTGCAGTTTGAAACCGCGCTGGAAACCCACAGCCAACCACCGCCGCTTGACGCCTTTACCGAGCTGCTGGATGAAACCACGCAGCTTTTGGCGCTGTTGCGCCCACAGGCCCGGCCAGAGGCGCGCCCACAGGCCACACCCGCCAGCTTATAGGCGCTGCGCCAAAGTGGCAAAATCAAGCTGAAATTGCTTTGGGTCGGTGGGCATTTCGCCATCTAGCAGGCGGGCCTGTTCAAACAAGATGCGGCAAGCAGCTGTTTGAACTTCGCCCTCTAACGTGCTGATTTTTGACACAAGATCATGGCTTGCGTTAATTTCCAGAACCTTTTTACTGCCCTCGAATTCGGGGTTTTGGGCCTTTAAAATACGCTCAAGGTTGAAATCCAGCCCGCCGCTGCCGGCCACCAGCCGGGCTGGGCTGTTGACCAATTTATCGCTGGCGCGCACATCCTCGACCATGTCGCCCAAAGCGGCCTTGATCGCCGCCACCGCGCGGGTGCTCAGCCCGGCATCGGCGGGTGTATTGGCGCGGGCCTCGGTATCGGCAAATTGCGACAAATCGAATTCATCGCGCGCGATCGAGACAAAGGATTTGCCTTTGAACTGGCCCATCTGTGCGATCCAGAATGCATCGATCGGGTCTGTCATCAGCAAAACATCCAGATCCTTGGCTTTGAAGGCTTCTAGATGGGGGCTGGCCATGGCCTGTTTCAAACTATCGGCGCTGAGCACATAAATGCTGTCCTGGCCCTCGGGCATATCATCGATATAGGCTTGCAGCGAAATCATCTTTTCGTGCTTCATCGACCGCACCAAGATAATTTCGGCAATCTTTTCGCGGTTGTCCGCGTCTTCGTACAGGCCCTCTTTCAGCACCTTGCCGAACTGCGCCCAAAACGCCCCATAGGCATCGCCATCTTTGGCGTGTTTCTTTTTCAGCTCGCCCAGCACCCGTTTGGTGATGGATTTTGAAATTTTGCGGATCACCGGGCTTTGCTGCACCAATTCGCGGCTGACGTTCAGATCTAGGCTGGTGGTGTCTAATATCCCTTGCACAAACCGCAGCCAGCTGGGCAACAGCCCGTCTACGTCTTGGCTGATGAAAACGCGGTTGATGTAAAGGCGCAGCTTGGTTTTCCGCTCGGGCTCGTACAGATCAAAAGGTGCCGTGCCGGGCACGTATAAAAGCGTGGTAAATTCTAGCGTGCCTTCGGTTTTGTTGTGAATGTGCAAAAAGGGCGTATCAAAGGCGCCAAAGGTGGATTGGTAGAACTCGTTATAGTCTTCTGCGCTCAGATCTGCGGGCGCGCGCGCCCATAGCGCTTGGGCGGAATTGGCCTGTTCGGGTGGCCCGTCATTGCTTTGCAGCAAAATCGGCACGGTGATGTGATCAGAATATTTCTTGATCAAGCCTTTGATCACCGTGGCATCGGCATAGTCTTTGGCATCTTTGCGCAGTTTCAAACACAGGCTGGTGCCGATGGCGGGCGCATCTGCGCAGGGGGTAATGGTATAGCCGCTTGTGCCATCGCTTTGCCAAATATGGCCAGTGTCTGTGCCCGCTTTGCGGGTTGTCACTGTTACCTGTTCGGCCACCATGAAGGCCGAATAAAAACCCACGCCGAATTGCCCAATCAGGGTTTTGGCCGCGTCTTTTGCCTGCGATTGATCGGCCATATCCCCCAAAAACGCAGCCGTGCCCGAACGCGCGATTGTGCCCAGTGTCTGGGTCAATTCTTCCGCGTCCAGCCCAATGCCGGTATCGGTGATGGTAAGGGTTTTTTGTTTTGCATCCAGCGCCACGACAATCTCGTCGCGGCCCTCGTTCAGCAGGGCTGCGCTGCTTTGGCCCAGCAATTTGCGCTTGTGAATGGCATCTGATGCGTTCGACAGCAATTCGCGCAGGAAAATATCACGATCCGAATAAAGCGAGTTGATGACGATATTCAGGATTTTCCCGGTATCGGCGGTAAAATCATGCGTTTGAGCGGTCATTTGATCCTCCTTTTCGCTGGCGCGGATTTAGGCACTGGGTGTCACAAATCAAGGATCGGCCACAAGGGGCCCGGCCCATAAAGCGGTTTGTGCAGGGCAGGGCCTTGGGGCATTGTGGGGCCAAAATGACCAGGCACAGGGAACCGCGCAAAATGCAGCTAAGAAGCTATCACGCCTATCCGTCGCGCCGCAGCGCGGTATTGGCCCGCAACGTTGTGGCCACCAGCCAGCCTTTGGCGGCACAGGCGGGTTTAGGCATTCTGGCGCAGGGCGGCAATGCGGTGGATGCCGCGATTGCCACCGCAGCCACGCTTTGCGTGGTTGAACCCACGGGAAACGGGCTGGGATCTGATGCCTTTGCGATTTTGTGGGATGGCACGCAGCTGCATGGCTTGAACGCCTCGGGGCGCGCGCCCGCGGGTTGGTGCCCCGCGCGGTTTGCCGGGCTGCAAGAGATGCCTTTTTGGGGCTGGGAGGCCGTAACAGTGCCGGGCGCCGTTTCGGGCTGGGTGGCCTTGTGGGAGAAATTTGGCAGTTTGCCCTTTGAAACCTTGCTTGGGCCCGCGATTTCCTATGCGGAAAATGGCTTTGCCGTCTCGCCCGTGATTGCTGATTTATGGGCGCGGGGGGCTGCGCAACTGGCCAATCAGCCGGGGTTTTCGGATGTTTTCATGCCAAATGGCGCCGCACCGAAAGCGGGGCAATGGTTTGCAAACCCCGCCCTGGGGCACAGCCTGCGGCGCATCGCGGAAACCAAGGGCCAGGCGTTTTACACCGGTGATCTGGCCGAAAAGATTGTTGATTTTGCAAAAATGCATGGCGCGGCCCTATCGATGCAAGATCTGGCAGATCACCGCGCCGATTGGTGCGGAACGATCTCGCAGCAGTTTGGCGATGTCAGCTTGCATGAAATTCCCCCCAATGGGCAGGGCATTGCCGCGCTGATGGGGTTGGGGATTTTGCAGCACACCGGTATCGGGGATTTGCACCCAGATGACCCACAGGCGCTGCATTTGCAGATCGAGGCGATGAAACTGGCGCTGCGCGACGCCGAGGCCTATGTGGCCGATCCCGCCCATATGGCGCATGTGCGCAGCCAAGATATGCTGGACCCCAGCTATCTAAAATCGCGTGCGCAGCTGATATCGCCCAAACACGCCACTGATTTCGGGGCAGGCGCGCCCAAACGAGGCGGCACGGTTTATCTAAGCGTGGGCGATGCCGCAGGGCGGATGGTGTCGTTTATCCAGTCAAACTATGCGGGGTTTGGGGCCGGTGTTGTGGTTCCCGGCACAGGCATTCACCTGCAAAACCGCGGTGCCGGCTTTTCGCTGGATCCTGCCAGCCAAAACTATGTGGGCCCGCGCAAACGCCCGTTCCACACGATTATACCGGGGTTTTTGATGCGCAACGGCGCCCCCCTGGCCAGCTTTGGGGTGATGGGCGGCCCGATGCAGGCGCAAGGCCATGTGCAAATGACCCTGCGCACGCAGCTGTGGGGCCAGGATGTGCAGCAAGCCATAGACGCCCCGCGCTGGCGGGTGACGCAAGGCCTGGGCGTGGCGGTGGAAACCAGCATGCCCCAAGCCACCCTGCAGCGCTTGGCCGAAATGGGCCACGCGCTGACGCCCGAGCCCCCCGATAACGCCTTTGGCTTTGGCGGTGCGCAATTTGTGCAGCGGTTGGAAAACGGTGCCTATGCCGCCGGTTCGGACCCGCGCAAAGACGGGCAGGCAGTGGGGTTTTAAGCGCGACCGGGGCGCATGGGCCAAAGGGCAGGCGCGCCGCAAACCTATGCCAAATAGCGGGCCGTGATCGCACAGGTGTCACCCCGTGCAAGCAATAGGCCAGCAGGCCGTTTCAGCGGCTGCCATTGTTGCTTTCTGGGCATTGGGATTATGGCGGAGAGACAGGGATTCGAACCCTGGGTGGAGTTGCCCCCACAACGGTTTTCGAGACCGCCCCGTTCGACCACTCCGGCACCTCTCCGCGGGGGTCTGGTGGGGGGCGTTTAATGGGCTTTGGCGGGGGGATCAAGGGGGGTTTTGGGGAAAATGCAAAAAACCTATGCCGGCCCCTGTGGCGATGCGTGGGTATGAGTATTTGGGCAAGATGAAGGGCAGGGGCGCTGCGGTGATGGGCGCGGGCGGGCGCGGTGAGATGGTTCTTGACTTTGGTGTGGCGATGGGGGAAAAGCGCGCATCCGGGCAGGGGTAACTTTGCCCGGGTTTCATTTTGTATACGCCCTTATGGGCGCGCTGTTCGAGGTGGCTGAGCCATAACGCCTGATCTGTCATGGAGAAGGGACCACAGGACGCGGAGAAAAAGGAAGACCACTATGTTCGCGGTTCTGAAAACCGGCGGCAAGCAATATAAGGTTCAGGCGGGCGATATGCTGCGCGTGGAAAAGCTGGCCGCAAATGCTGGGGAAACGATCCAGTTTAACGATGTTTTGATGCTGGGTGGCGATGCTGTTGTCGTGGGTGCGCCGTTTGTGGCGGGCGCGGCTGTGCAGGCCGAGGTTGTTGACCAGATCAAAGGGGATAAGGTTATCCACTTTGTAAAGCGTCGTCGTAAGCATTCGTCGAAGCGCACCAAAGGCCACCGTCAGCAGCTGACTTTGGTGAAAATCACCGAAGTTCTGGCATCGGGTGGTGACAAATCGGGTGTGAAAGCGGCTGTTGGTGCGGGCACCGACGCCCCCGTGGCCGAGGCGCCCAAAAAGGCGGCCGCAAAGAAACCCGCTGCCAAAAAAGCAGCGGCAGACAAGGAGTAACCCCCCATGGCACACAAGAAAGCAGGCGGTTCATCCCGTAACGGTCGCGATTCTGACGGCCGCCGTCTTGGCGTGAAACTGTTTGGTGGCCAGGCGGCCATTCCAGGCAATATCATCGTGCGCCAGCGTGGCACCAAGTGGTGGCCGGGTGAGGGCGTTGGCATGGGCCGCGACCACACCATTTTCGCCACTTCCGAAGGTAAGGTAACCTTTCACAAGGGCCTGAAAGGGCGCACCTTTATTTCGGTTCTGCCAGTCGCAGAAGCCGCAGAGTAAGCCGAGCTTCACGGGTAAGAACATGGGGATCGGCGTGCTTGGCCGGTCCCCTTTTTCGTGTTTACGGGGGCCTTTGTGGGCGTATCTGTGATCAGCTTCTTGGTGTTTGGTGCCTCGCAAGTGGGCACGCCGGGGCCTGCGAATATGGCGCTGATGGCCACTGGTGCGCGCTTTGGGTT
Organism: uncultured Lutimaribacter sp.; assembly: GCA_913061505.1. Lineage (GTDB taxonomy): Bacteria > Pseudomonadota > Alphaproteobacteria > Rhodobacterales > Rhodobacteraceae > CAJXSO01. The sequence goes on along the minus strand of CAJXSO010000049.1, from coordinate 2,284 downwards.
TCGTGCGGCGCTGCCGTTTGTGGCGGGGGTGGCGCTGGGAAAACAGCTGATCATTTGGCCCATTGGCTTTGGCCTGATGGAGGTGGTGGCCCAGGTGCCCGGGCTGTTTGAGGCGCTGAAATGGGCCAGCGTTGCCTATATTTGCTGGCTGGCGTGGAAAGTGGCCAATCTGCGCTTGGGCCAGCCGGTTGTGGGGGGGCAGGCGCCTGGGTTTTTTGCCGGGCTGGTGGTGCACCCGCTGAACCCCAAGGCCTGGGCGATGATTGTTGCAGGTTTTACCAATTTCGTGGCGCCAGGCACCCCGACATTGCAGGCCACGGCGGCCATTGCGGCCTGTCTTTTTGTGTTGCAGCTGGTGTTGCATCCGATGTGGACATTGGCGGGCGATCGTTTGGCGCGCAGCGTGGCGGGGCGGCCGGCCGAGCGATATTTGATGCGCGGCTTGGCCTTTCTTACTGTGGCCTCGGTGGTGTTGGTTTTGTTGGGAGGAGATATGAAATGAGCTTAGACACTGGCGCAGCGCAGCCTGTGATTGCCGCAGACGGGTTCGTTTTGCGCCCTTTGCGGCAGGCTGACACTGGTTTGATCTCGCTTTATGCAGGCGATCAGCGCGTGGCGCTGATGACCCGCTCTATCCCGCACCCTCTACCGCCGGGGGCAAGCGATGCTTTGGTTGCGCGCGCCAATGCGCCTGATCGCAGCGAAGATATTTGGGCGCTGGATGGGCTGGTTTCGGGCGGTGCCGAGGTGATGGGGCTGATCTCGCTTGACCGTGTGGACCGGGGGCGTTCGGAAATTGGCTATTGGGTGGCGCCTGCGTTTTGGAACACAGGTGTGGCCCGGCGCGCGGTGCAAGCGTTGATTGCCGCCAATCCGCATGGCTGCGAGGCGCTTTTTGCGCAGGTTTTCCAAGACAACCCCGCCTCGGCGCGGGTGCTGACAAATTGCGGGTTCCAATATTTGGGCGATGCAGAAACATTTTCGGTCGCACGGGGGGCCAATGTGCCCACCTGGACCTATAGCAGAAAGCTGGCTTGAGCAGGGCAGGGCCTTTGCGATAGAGCCTTCGGCAAAGGAGCCGGATATGAAATTTCTCGATCTTGCAAAGGTCTATATTCGCTCGGGCGCCGGGGGCAATGGCTGTGTCAGCTTTCGGCGTGAGAAGTTTATCGAATTTGGCGGGCCCGATGGTGGCGATGGCGGCAATGGCGGCTCGGTCTGGGTTGAGGCGGTTGATGGGCTAAACACGCTGATCGATTTCCGCTATCAGCAACATTTCTTTGCCGATAATGGCCGCCCCGGCATGGGGCGCCAGCGCACAGGCGCGACGGGTGATGATATTGTGTTGCGCGTGCCCGTTGGCACCGAGGTGCTGGATGAAGACGAAGAAACCCTGATTGCAGATATGACCGAGGTGGGCCAGCGCGTGTTGTTGGCCAAGGGCGGCAATGGGGGGTGGGGCAATTTGCAGTTTAAATCTGCCACCAACCAGGGGCCGCGCCGCGCAAACCCCGGCCAAGAGGGGGTAGAGCGCACGCTATGGCTGCGTTTGAAACTGATCGCCGATGTTGGGCTGTTGGGCCTGCCCAATGCGGGAAAATCCACGTTTTTGGCGGCCACATCGAATGCCCGGCCCAAGATTGCCGATTACCCCTTTACCACGCTGCATCCCAATTTGGGTGTTGTCGGGGTGGATGGCGTTGAATTTGTGGTGGCCGATATTCCGGGCCTGATCGAAGGCGCAAGCGAGGGGCGGGGTTTGGGCGATTTGTTCTTGGGCCATGTCGAGCGCTGCGCGGTGTTGTTGCATCTGGTCGATGGCAGCTCGGGCAGTTTGATTGATGATTACCACACCATCATTGCCGAGCTCGATGCCTATGGCGGGGGCTTGGCCGAAAAACCACGGGTGACGGTGCTGAATAAGGTCGACACCATGGACCCCGAAGAGCGCGCTTTTTTGAAAGACGAGCTGGAAGAGGCGGTGGGCGCGCCGGTGATGTTGATGTCGGGCGTGTCGGGCGAGGGCACCGAGGCGGTTTTGCGCGCCCTGCGCCGCCAGATCGATGACGACCGCCTGCGCCATAAAATCGCGCCCATTGATGATGATGCCGAGCCGCAGCAGGAGGCGCCGTGGCAACCTTAAGCGATGCAAAACGTGTTGTGGTGAAAATTGGCTCGGCCTTGCTGGTTGATCGGGCCAGCGGCATGTTGCGGGGCGAATGGCTGCACAGTTTGGCCCAGGATGTGGCCTGGCTAAAGGCGGGCGGCGCCGATGTTGTGCTGG
>CAJXSO010000048.1 GCA_913061505.1 uncultured Lutimaribacter sp. | reverse complement strand
TGGCGGACAGTGAGGGATTCGAACCCTCGAGACGGTTCCCCGCCTACACACTTTCCAGGCGTGCGCCTTCGACCACTCGGCCAACTGTCCGTGCCCAGCCTTCTAGCCAAAAGCACAGGCGAAACACAAGGGTGATATGGCCCGGAAAGGGCAATATTTCTGCCACTGCATTGTCTCGGCAGCGGGGTTGCCCCATACTATAGGCAAACCCGCAATCGAGGCCCGGATGAGCACCACCCCCACCGCCCCAGACCACACGTCAGCCAGCCGCCACACTGCCAGCCCCTATCGGCTGCAAACTGGGGCTTTGTTGATTATCGCCTTTGCGGTTGTGCTGTTTTTGCTGGTGCAGGCACGTTTCATGCTGATCTCGCTGGTGACGGCGATTGTGATTTTTTCGCTGATGTCGGATGCGATCAGCTTTATCGCCCGCCAAAAAGTGGGGCCATTTCGCATTCCTAACTGGCTGGCCTCGGTGGTGGCCTTGGCGCTGATTTCGGCGGCACTGCTAACGCTGACCTCGATCATTTTGGCGCAGATCAACACGGTTTTAACCACCACCCTCTCGTACACCGATCGCTTCCCCGAGGCGATGGCGGCCATGGTGGCTTGGATGGGCGCCGATGTGGAACAGGCGGTGTTCAATTCTGCCAGCACCATCGAGGTGGGCGGCTATCTGCGCCAAATGGCAGGACAGGCCAGCAATTTGATGCAAGGCACTGTGCTGATTATTCTTTTTGTCGGTTTTCTGTTTGCCGAACGGGTCTGGTTTGCCACCAAACTGACGAATTTCGTAGGCGACGCCGATCAGGCCGAGCGTGTTAGCCGCATCATCGGTTCGATCATCCACCGCGTGAATTACTACCTATTGGTCAAAACCTTTGTCAGCGCCGTGACCGGGCTGATGATCTACGCGCTTGCCCTGTTTTTCGGGCTGGAATTGGCCCTGCCGCTTGGGGTGCTGACCTTTATTTTGAACTATATCCCCAATGTCGGCTCTATCGTGGCCACCGTGTTGCTGACGCTGGTGGCCTATGTGCAGCTGGGCGATTTGGGGCAGACCATGGTCATTTTCGCGGTGGCCGGCGCTGTGCAATTCACCAATGGGTCGGTGATTGACCCCATGTTGATGGGGCGCGCATTGCGCCTTTCGTCTTTTGGCATCATCATCAGCCTGGCCTTTTGGGGCGCGGTTTGGGGCATTCCGGGCATGTTTTTGTCGGTGCCCATCATGGTGGGGCTGATGATTGTGTGCAGCCACGTGCCAGCCCTGCGCCCTGTGGCGATTTTGCTATCGCGCGAGGGGCTACCAGAAGAGGATGCCGGCCTGCCCAAACCCATCGCAGATGCCCCCGCCGATGAAACACCGCATCACGAAGCGGGCGATGCGCCATCGGCATTGGCCCCAAAGGCCCAGCCCGGCCCTGCCCCGGCTAAGCGGCAAGGTTTGGCAAGCTAGCGCTTAGCCGTCCAAATGCAGGCTGACGCGGCGGTTTTGGCGGCCTTTTTTCTCGATCTTGCCCAGGCGTATCGCGCCAATCTCGCCGGTGCGCGCCACATGGGTGCCACCGCAGGGCTGCAAATCTACCTGATCAGCCCCCTGCCCTATGCGCACAAGGCGCACACGCCCTTGGCCCATGGGCGGCATAACCGACATGGTTTTCACCAGCCCCGGATTGGCCTGTAATTCGGCATCGGTAATCCACTCTTCGGTGACAGGCAGATCACGATCTACCAGCGCCGTCAGCGCTGCCTCTAGTGCGTCGCGGTCTTCGGGGGCCTCGGGCATATCGAAATCCAGCCGCCCCTTATCGGCACCAATCGCCCCGCCAGACACCGGCAGCGGGATCACCACCGACAAAAGATGCAGCGCAGTGTGCACACGCATATGGCGGTGGCGGCGCTCCCAATCCAGCTCTTGGGTGACGGTGGTGCCCGGTGCCGGCATCGGTTTGGGTGCGGCAGGCACCAGCGCCACGGCACCGCCCTCGGCCTTGAGCGTGGTGGCAATGTCAATCTGCCCGCCCGCCCAAGACAGCTGGCCACTATCGCCGGGCTGGCCGCCGCCTGTGGGGTAAAAAATCGTGCGGTCCAGCACGATACCGCCCTCGGGCGTATGGGCCAGAACGGTGGCGGTGCAGGTGCGCAAATAGGGGTCGGTTCGAAATAGCAGCTCGGTCATATCAGTCTCTCGATGGCTCTTGCGGCGCCTCGTTGGCATCGCTTTCCATGTCATCACCCGCGCCATGCAACGCCTGTGGCTTGGCCAGGGCCTCGGGATTGCGAATCCAGATATCACGCTGGGCAAAGGGTATTTCAATGCCCGCATCGGCAAAGCGCTGCGCGATTTCATGGTTCATATCAGAGCGCACCGACAGCGCGCTGTTCACATCGCGCAGGATGGCGCGAATTTCAAAATCCAGCGAATCCGCCCCAAAACCCATGAACAAAACCGACGGCGGCTGTTGCACCAGCGGGTGGGCTTCGGCGACGCTGCGCAAAATCTGCTCGACCTGCCGGGTATCGCTGCCATAGCCCACGCCCACGGGCAAAATCAGCCGCCCGATCGTATTGCCGCGGGTGTAGTTGGTGACAGCCCCGCTGACCAAATCAGCGTTGGGCACGATCACATCTGAGCGGTCAAAGGTTTCGATACGGGTCGAGCGCACCGAAATATCGCGCACATAGCCCATGCGCCCGCCCACCTCGATCCAATCGCCCTCGGCGATGGGCCGCTCGATCAGCAAGATGATGCCCGAGACGAAATTCGACACGATATTTTGCAGGCCAAAACCAATACCAACAGACAAGGCCCCAGCCACAATCGCCAGCCCCGACAGATCGATACCGGCGGTGGTGATCGCCACCAAAGCGGCCAAAAACACGCCCAAATACCCAAACCCGGCGACAATGGCGTTACGCCCGCCCGCATCTAGCCGGGTTTTGGGCAAAACCGTGCTGCGCAGCGCCCCTTGCACCAGCCGCGTGGCCATGTAGCCCACGGTAAAGACCGCCACAAAGGTTAGGAAATTGGTGGGCGAGATCTGCGCCTCGCCCAGCCTAAACCCTTCGCGGAAGGTGGCCCACAGCTCGGACAGGTCGCTGGCGCGTGCGCCCCATATCATCGCCAGAAACGGCAAGGCGGCAAAGCTTAGCAAAAACCCCACCAGCACCGGCACCAGCGCCTCGGAGGCGCCATCGCCATTGCGCGTCAGTGCGGAATAAAGATCAAACACAAACCCCTGCACCAGCACCACACCGCCCAGCAAAAACAGCGTGCCAGTGCCCGAATAAAGCAGCAGCTCGAACGCCTGGGTATAGCCCAAAGCGCCCAAAACCAGCGCGCCATAGCCCAGCAGCACCAGCCCCTGCCCCAATAGGGCCGCCAGCCCAAACCGGTAGGGGCGCGGGCGGTCAAAGGTATCGGCCTCGGCGCTGGCACCACTGGCCACCTGCGCCAGGGCACGCCCCAGTTGCACCATCACCCAGGCACCAGCCGCCCATAGCGGAAACACAATCGCCGCGCGCCCGGCATCTGAGATATCGACCGAGCCTGAAACAACCTCGACCAGCACCCCAAAGGATAGCACCCACGCCAGCCCCATCAGCCAGCGCCGCATGCGCTGTAGCTGATCTGCCCCCATATCCAGCGGATTGGTGCGCGCCTGCCCCTCGGACAGCAGCTGCTGCGACAGCCAATAGGCCACGATCACATGCACCGCCATATCTGGCAGCGCCGCCACGATCCGCGCGCCACGAAAGCCAAACATCCCCGACAGCTGCAGGCCCTGCGCCAGCAGCGTCACACCCAAAAACGGCAGCGCCAAACCGCCAAGCGCGACCAAAAACATCAACACCCCGCGCAGGCGCGTCGATTGGCCAGACAGTTTTTGCACCGCCCAAGCACTGGCCTTGTTGGCGCGCAGAACCAAAACCAGCCCCAAAACCAGCAGCGCCAGAACAGCGGGCAGGTTTTTCGCCAGCGCCTCGCTGCGAATGGGGTTTGCCCATTCGGCCGCGGTTTCATTACCCAAGGTGCGCAAGCCATCATGCAGGCCTGTTGCTGCCTCGGCCCAGGCCTGGGGCAGCAAGGGCGATGTGCCGCGCGTTGTCAGCCGGTCTTGCCAGCGCTGGCGCAGCACACCGTCGAGCTCGGCGATCAAGCGGTCGGCATGGGCATGGGCCTGTGAGGCCAGCAAAACCGGCGCGCGCAGCTGTGCCAGTTTTTCCGCCAGATCCGTGCGGTTTTGGGCAATTTCGGGCAATTCCGTTGCGCCATCGGCAGGCGCAGGCCCAAGCGCTGCCAATTGCCGTTCGATGGTGATGATCCGCTCGCGATTGGCCGCTTGCAGGGTTAGAAATGTGCTGCGCCAAGCCGCCAGATCGGCGCGCAGCTGCGCCAAAATCAAATCTGATGCGCGCGCCGCCGATATTGCCGCCTCGGCGCGTTGGGCCAAGCCCTGCCATGCCGCCACGTCATAGCCTAGTGCCACGCTGGGCGCTGCGGCCTGGGCTGTGGGCTGTGCCGGCTGCGCGGGCGTGCCCGCCTCTTGGGCATGGGCCACGGCACCCAGGGCGCACAGGGCGCACAGAAAAAGCACCGCAAAACGCCGCATCAGCTGCTGCATGGCCTTACACCTCGACAAAGGCCGATGGCACCGACCGGCCCGCGCCCATCAGCCATTCGGGCACCGGCAGGCCCTTTTCGGCCAGGAAGGCCGGGTTAAACAGCTTTGACTGGTAGCGCGTGCCGTAATCGCACAGGATGGTCACAATGGTATGGCCCGGCCCCATCTCGCGGGCCATGCGCATGGCACCGGCCACATTCACCCCAGACGAGCCGCCCAGGCACAGCCCCTCTTCGGCCAGCAGGTCAAACACCACCGGCAATGCCTCGGCATCGGGGATATTGTAGCTGAAATCGGGGGTGAACCCCTCGAGATTGGCGGTAATGCGCCCCTGCCCGATACCTTCGGTGATCGAGCCCCCCTGCGAGGCCAGCGTGCCCGTGGTGTAAAAACTGTGCAGCGCCGCACCATCAGGATCGGCCAGGCCAATTTTCACGCCCCTAGGCTGCAGCGCCATGCCAACCCCGGCCAATGTGCCGCCCGAACCGACCGCGCAGATAAACCCATCTACCTTGCCGCCTGTCTGTTCCCAAATTTCGGGGCCAGTGCCTATGATATGCGCCATGCGGTTGGCGACATTATCAAACTGGTTCGCCCAAATCGCCCCGTTTGGTTCGGTTTTGGCAAGTTCTTCGGCCAAACGACCGGAATAGCGCACATAATTGTTGGGGTTTTTATAAGGCGCGGCGGGCACTTCGACCAATTCGGCACCCGCCAGGCGCAGCATGTCTTTCTTTTCCTGGCTTTGGGTTTCGGGGATCACAATCACCGTTTTAAACCCCATCGAGGCCCCAACCAGCGCCAGGCCAATGCCTGTATTGCCGGCCGTGCCCTCGACAATCGTGCCGCCGGGCTGCAGCAGGCCTTTTTCCACCGCATCCTGGATGATAAACAGCGCCGCACGGTCCTTGACCGATTGGCCGGGGTTCATGAATTCCGCCTTGCCGTAAATGTCACAGCCTGTCAGCTCGCTGGGCTTTTTCAGCCGGATCAGCGGTGTGTTTCCAATAGCTTGCGCCAAATCCTGTGCCATACGCATGGGCGGTCCTTTCCTGTTTCCCCACAGGTGTAGGGCGCGCGCGGGGCGAACTCAAGCAGATGCGCGCAATTCTGCGCGATGGCGCGCCAGCCACAGCGCCATCATCACCAAGGGGCCGGCGTTGATCTCGCCGCTGTCAACCAGCTGCAACAGCTGGTCAAATGCCACAATATGGGCGCGGATATCTTCATGCTCGCCCTCGGCACCCGTGGTGGCGCGGCGCGGCGCGCGCAAATCGCAAAGCGCCAGAAAGCAATGGAAAAATTCGGTCGAATAGCCAGGCGAGGGGTAGATGGCCGGCATGGGGCGCAGCTGATCCAGCACCAGCCCCGCCTCTTCCATCGCCTCCCGGCGGGCGCAATCTGCCGGGGTTTCGCCCGCATCCACCATGCCTGCCACGGGTTCCAGCACAAAGGGGCTGGCATCGCCGCGCAGCAGCGGGCCAAAGCGCAGCTGCTCGATCAAGAGCACCTCATCGGTTGCCGGATCATAGGGTAAAACCAGCGCCGCATCGAAGGCATCGAATGTTTCGCGGGCAAACCAAGGCGTTTGGCTGCCATCATAGCGGTGATGGCGCAGGCGAAACCGCTGCAAGCGGAAAAACCCGTCATAGCCGCCATCCAGCAATTGCATTTCAACATCGCTTGCCCCCTGCCGGCGCAAACTGGCGGGCGTGGGCTGGCGGGCTGCGCATAATTTGGCCCAAGCGCGGGCGCGAATGGCGGGGAAAAGCGCTGGCAAATCAGCCATTGGGGTGGTGTGCTGGCGCGCCATCACCTCGCGTGCGGCTTGCACGGCCAGCGCCCCCTCTTGGGCCACCCATGCCGCCAGATCCCAAGGGCCCACGCCATTTTGGGCGCTTTCCGGCGGGAAATAGGCCAAGGCGGGCTGCACCCCTTTGGCCGTGCGCACCGATACTTTGGCCAGGCGATAGCCAAAGGCCAGCTCGTAATAATCCAGCCGCGCCCGGGCCTGGGCCGAGAGATCGCACAGCAGCAGGCCCTTGGCATCTGCGCCGGGGTCTGGGGCAATCAGCGGATAGGCCCCGCCGGGCGCCTGCGCCACCGCGTAGCCCGGCAATGTGGCGGGGGTGCAGGCCAGGCTATCTGTGCCCGCAACCACCGCCAGCAGATCTGGGTGGCGCAACGTGCCGTATAGAAAGATATTATCGCCCAAATACCCGCACCATCGCCTCGGCCAACAGCGCGCAAAACACCCCGCCGCCGCCGACCACCGCCAGCACATAGGGCTGCGTGACCAAACCCGCATACGCGATGGCATGATCGGCAATATCGCTGAGCGCGCTGTTCAAGCTGGGAAATACGCCGCCCAGCGATTTTTCAAAAACCGCCCATAGCGCCTGCAGGGCCACCGCCCAAAACAGCAACAGCACCCCCGCTGTCAGCCCAACCCCCAGCGCCACACCATAGCCCTGCCCCGCGCGGCGCCCCACAAACACAAAGCCCAGCAGCGCGCCCAGCCCCATGTTGAGGGGTAAAAACAACCCAAACACCGTGTCTTGGGGCAAAAGCCCTTTGACAAACACACTGGCCACCAGCGCGGTGGCGGCAAAACCGGCCGCAGGCAGCAGCCGGGAAAACGAATACATCATACAGGTCTCGTAACAGTTAACTGCGTCACATCGCAGTTTCCATGTTCGAAGGTGGCAGCACAAGAGGTGAGGTAAAAGTTCCACATCCGCTGAAACCGCGCATCAAACCCCATCTGTTCGATCCGTGGCCAGCGCGCATTAAAGGTTTCGTGCCAACGGCGCAGGGTTTGGCTGTAGCTTTTGCCAAATTCGATCGAGCGCACCACCCGCAGCCCCGCCTGATTTACCTGTTGGCGCAGCGCTGTGGGGCTGGGCAACATGCCGCCGGGGAAGATGTATTTTTGGATGAAATCCACCTCGTTGCGATAGGCCTCGAAACGGGCATCTTCCACGGTGATGATTTGGAACGTGGCGGTTTTGCCGGGCTTCAACCGCTCGAACACGGTTTTGAAATAGACCGGCCAATATTTTTCACCAACCGCCTCGAACATTTCAATGCTGGCAATGCCGTCATAGGTGCCACGCTCGTCGCGATAATCTTGCAACTTCAGCGTGACAAGATCAGAAACACCAGCCTTTTCAATGCGTTCCTGCGCATACTTCAACTGCTCTTTGGAGATGGTTAGGCCGGTGACACGCATGCCGCGTTCTTTGGCGGCATATTCGGCAAACCCACCCCAGCCGCAGCCGATCTCTAATATATGATCGCCCGGTTGCGCGCCCATTTGATCGATCATGCTGGCATATTTGCGGGTTTGTGCCGCCTCTAGGCTTTCCTGGCCCGTATCAAAAATGGCGCTGGAATAGGTCATCGTATCATCCAGCCATTCGGCGTAGAAATCATTGCCCAGATCATAGTGATAGCTGATGTTCTTGCGCGCTTGCCGGCGCGAATTCGAGCGCAGGTAATGGGTGAGAAAGTTGATGAGCTTCGACACCCAACCCCCTGTAAAACTGTCATAAGTTTCCAGATCAGCCTCGTGCATATGATCCATGAAACCTTGCAGGTCATCGGTGCTCCACCAGCCCTCGAGATAGGCCTCGGAAAAGCCCAGCCAGCCCTCGCTAAAGAGGCGCGAAAACAGTTTTGGGTTATGCACGCAAATATCGCTGATGCGGCCGGGCTTGCCATTGCCGATCACAACCTGCCGCCCATCCCACAGCCGCAATTGCAACCGCCCGGGGATGCCCGGCTCGGCCATGTCGATCGCCCGGCGCAGCATATAGGGCAGCCCTTGGCGCTGGTCTTTTTCGGCCTGTGCCTGATGTTCTACAAGCGTCATGTTTAGATCTTACCTTCCTGACTTATTATTATCGGCCCCGGCCCAAGGCGGCAGGCTGGGGTTTGGGGGTGGGCCATGCCAATGCGTTTACCCTTTTTTATCCTCGGCAGCATATCTTGCGGCGGCGTATGCCTCAAGCGCGCGCTTGCGCCCCACATCCAATGCCACCACCGGGCGCGGGTAGCGCGCCTGCGGGTCTAGCTGCCAGCTGCGTGGCACAGCGCGGAAATAAGCCAGGGCTGTGCCCGGCGGGTTGCCCTGGCCTTCGGCGATCCAGCGGCGGATATAGCGGCGATCTGGGTCGAACTTGTCGCGCTGGCCATCGGGGTTGAACACGCGAAAATAGGGCGCCGCATCGGGGCCGCTGCCCGCAGCCCATTGCCAGCCCATCGCATTGGCGGCCGGGTCCCAATCGATCAGACAATCGGCAAACCATCTTTGCCCTATTTGCCAATGGCTGAGCAGGTGTTTGCACAGATAGCTTGCCACAATCATGCGGGCACGGTTGTGCATGCGGCCCGTCACATACATTTCACGCATGGCCGCATCGACAAATTCAACACCCGTGCGCCCCTGCAGCCATGCCTGCACCTGGGGCGTGCTGGCATCAGTGTTCCAGGGGAACATATCCCATTCGGCTTTCCAGTTCTGCGTCAGCAGGCGGGGCGTGTGAAACATCAGATGGTAGGCAAATTCGCGCCAGACCAGCTCTTTCATGAAGGTTTCGGCGCTGGACACCCCCTGGTGCAAGGCCGCAAGCGCGGCGTGCCAGCATTGATGCGGGCTGATTTCCCCCAGCGCCAAATTCTCGGACAGGCCCGATGTGCCGGGCGCTGCAGGAATATCGCGCAACGCGTCATACCGGGCGATTGGCCCATCCACAAATTCCGCCAGCCGCGCCAGCGCCGCGGCCTCGCCCAGGCGCACATAGGGCGCCACCACATCGGCGCCGCGCTGCATCGCGCGCCCCAGTTGCCAGCTTTCCAACGTATCGCTTTGCGGCCATGTGTTTGGCGCGGGAATACGCGCAGGCGCCGGCAAGGGCTGATCAACATCGCGCCCGCGCACCGCACGCCAAAAGGGGGTGTAAACCTTGTATTCACCACCGGTTTTGGTGGCCACGGTCCATGGCTCGAACATCAAATGCCCACCGAAACTGCGCGCCTCATATCCCTGCCCGCGCGCCCATTCTTTCACCGCGCTATCGCGCGCCTGCGCCTGGGGGTCGTAAAGGCGGCTCCAGTAAATTGCGGTGGCGCCGGTTTCGGCCATCAGATCGGCCAACACCTGGTCTGCCGGCCCGTGGCGCAGCACCAGCTTGCTGCCCAGCCCCGCCAAAGACTGGGCAAAATGTGCCAGCCCCAACCCCAAGCGCCATTTCGGTGCCGCCCCCAGATCGTCGACCGCGCCATCGCGGATAAACACCGGGATCACCGGCCGCCCGGTGGCGCAGGCGGCATGCAACGCAGGGTGATCGGCCAGCCGCAGGTCGCGCCGCAGCCACAAGAGAATAGGTGATTGATCCGGCACGTCCCGCTCCGCGTGTTTTTGGTTGATACGTGGGCAGGGCCACGCCGGATTAAAGAAAGGTTAAAGTATCTCGTCCAAGGCCGCGATCAGCTGTGCCACCTCATCGGCGCTGGTGTAATGCACGAAACTCAGCCGCAGCACGCCCTGTTCGGGGTCGATACCATGGGCCTGCAGCGCGCGCACCGCGTAAAAATCGCCGCCCCCCGCCATAATGCCCCGTTCGGCCAGTTTCTGCGCCAAGGGGGCGGCGGGCTGGCGGGCATCGATGGCGACGGTGGGCGCGCGCAGATGGGCCGCGCGCGGGCCCAGCACACGGATGCTGTTTTTGCTGGCCAGATAGGCCATGAGCGGCTGCAAGATCGCGCCCTCATGGGCGCGCATCATATCATGCACCCCCTGCCCCCGCGCCACCGCATCGCCGGTGATGCCATGATGGGCGGCCAGCGCATCGATATAATCGGCCATGCCTGCGCAGGCTGCCACCTGCGCATGGTCGGGCCCGGCCGGGGTGAAGCGTTTGTAAAGTGCATCTGCGTTAAAAAAATGCCCCTGATTGGGCAGCATCATGCCCAGGGCACGCCGGATCACCATAACCCCTTGATGGGGGCCGTAGGTTTTATAGGCGGAAAACAGATAGATATCGGGGCCCATACTGCCCAAATCGGGCAGCCCATGGGGTGCGTAGCTGACACCATCCACACACACAAAGGCCCCCGCCGCATGGGCCAGCGCAGTGATTTCCACCACCGGGTTGATTTCACCCACCACGTTCGAGCAATGGGGAAAGCACACCAGACGCACCTTTTCATCCAGCAGGTTGGCCAGATCATCGGGGTTCAGCCGGCCGGTTTCGGGATCGATCTGCCATTCACGTATCTCGATGCCTGCCTCGGACAGGCGCCGCCAGGGGCCGGTATTGGCCTCGTGATCCTGGTTTGTCACCACGATCGCCTCGCCGGGTTGCAGCATTTGGCGAAAGGCCTGCGCCAAAACATAGGTGTTTTGCGTGGTGGATGGGCCAAAAGACAGCTCGTCTGTATCCACCCCCATCAGCGCCGCCAGGCGCGCGCGGGCCTCGTCCATCTCGGCGCCGCCTTGGGCGCTGGCCGCATAGGGGCCATAGGGCTGCACCTTGCGCTGGTGATAAAACCGCGTCAGCCGGTCGATCACCTGCCGGCAGGTATAAGAGCCGCCGGCATTTTCAAAAAACGCCTGGCCCTGCAGCGTGGGCTCGGCAAAGGCCGGAAACTGGCTGCGCACGAAATTCAAATCCAAGGCACCCATGCCCACCCCCTGTTGATCTGTTGGCAGGCGCCCCATCTGGGGCGCCCGTTGCCGGTTTTAGGCGTTTACATCCACCACAACGCGGCCCTTAACCTGGCCTTTCAGAATATCGGCACCAAGCCCCGGCAGATCGCCAAGCGTGGCCATCTGCACCATGGAATGCAGTTTTTCCATAGGCAGGTCAGCGGCCAAGCGCGCCCAGGCGCGTTTGCGGTTTTCAAAGGGTTGCATCACGCTGTCGATGCCCAAAAGGTTGACGCCCCGCAGGATAAACGGGGTGATCAGCGCCCCCTCGATCGCGGCGCCACCGGCCAGGCCAATGGCGGCCACCGAACTGCCGTATTTCATTTGCTTCAGCACCCGCCCCAGCATGGCGCCCCCCACCGCATCAACGCAGCCTGCCCAGGTTTCGGCCTCGAGCGGCTTGCGCGTGACCTCGGTCAGGCTGTCGCGGGCCACGATTTGCGCCGCGCCAAGGCTGCGCAAATAGTCTTCCTGTTCGGGCCGGCCCGTAACAGCCGCCACCTCGTGCCCCAGCGCCGCCAAAAGCGCCACCGCGACCGAGCCCACACCGCCCGCAGCGCCAGTCACCAAAACCGGCCCCGCACCCGGCACCAGCCCGTGATCTTGCAGCGCCATCACCGCCAACATCGATGTCAGCCCCGCGGTGCCCACAGCCATGGCATCGCGCGTCGAGATCGATTGCGGCAAGGGCACCAGCCAATCGGCCTTGACGCGCGCCTTTTGCGCGTAACCACCCCAATGCACCTCGCCCACGCGCCAGCCTGTCAGCACCACCTTATCGCCGGGGGCATAGCGCGGGTCTTGGCTGGCCTCGACCGTGCCGGCAAAATCGATGCCCGGCACATGGGGGTAGTTGCGCACCAGGCCACCGCCCGGCCCAATGCATAAGCCGTCTTTGTAATTCAGCGTCGAATAATCGACCGCCACCAGCACATCGCCCTCGGGCAGCGCATCGATATCGATCTGACGAACCGCGGCATGGGTTTTGCCCTCGTCGTTCTTTTCCACCACCAAAGCGTTAAACATGCGTCTTTCCTTTTCTGTCGATCTGCCCAAGCCCCGGGCAGCCGGACCACATATGGAACAGGCCGCCGGGCGCGAATTGGCGCAACTATGCCCATGGCTTGGGCGCCCCTGCAAGGCTTGCGCGGGAAAAAATCACCCCACCATCAGCCGGCCGTATCTGGCATCAAAAACAGATCTGTCACCGGTGCGGCCAGCCCTGCCGCGCTAAGCCTGGCATGAATTTGGCCGCGGTGGTGGGTTTGGTGATTGAACATATGCACCACCAATTCGCCCAACGGCTTGTCCACCTCGCCCCCGGCCAGCGGCGAGTGCCAGCGCAAACGCCCGGCCAGATCTATGCTGCGCAGCCCCTTGGCCCAAAGCGCGATGCGCCCATCGGTGCGAAACCGCTCGGCCGCCCAGACAGCCACTGTGGGGCACAGGCTGGCGCTGTCTTTCATCGCCAGATCATGCCCCGGCGCGCCATCAAAGCGGTGCATCCAGTTCATATCGGCCCATAAAAGATGGTTCGCCGTGCCCAGGATCGAGCCCCAAAAGAGCCCCTGATCGGCCTGCACGTGATCGGCGGGCAAGGTTTCAAGACAGGCGCGCAACTGCTGGTTTTGCCACGTGTTATAGCGCGCAAGCAGGCGCACATAGTCTGGGGTGATCATGGCACAGCTCCTTTTTCCAGGCGGTCGTGATGCCAAAGTTCAACCTTGGCGGCCAAAGATCAATACCCCCTTTTCATCTGGCCTGCGCAGCCCTATATCTGGGGTGTCCCTTTGGGGACTATGGGCATAAACGCGCATGGAATAAACGGATCGGACCCGGGGGCGGTACCCGGCGGCTCCACCATACTCTTTCGTTTGAAGAGCTTGGGGCCGAAATAGGATCGACGAACGCGTAAAGATGTTGCTTTGTCCCGGTGAGGTACCACCGTTATCGGTCCGAAAAGTACAATTGCAAACGACAATCGTGCTCCGGTAGCAATGGCTGCGTAAGCAGTCGGAGAGACCGAAAATTAAGCCCTTGCGCCTAGCAGCGTAAGGCGGGGTTCGCAGGTACCTGGCAACAGAAACCTGCACTTTTCCCTTTCACAAACGCCAAAGTGCCGCCTGCAATTGACGCAGGCGCGCGGGGTCGGGCCCAGGCGCCTCCGGCGGGAGTATTTGGGCAAGATGAAGGCGGCAAAACGCAAAAGGGCCGCCCCAAAGGACGGCCCAAGCGCGCGCGCCAGGGGCGCTATTTCGTGATGATCTCGGGGCCCATGAAGGTGGTTGGCAACCATGTGGACAGCCACGGGATATAGGTGACCATGATCAAGAAGACGAAGAGCACCGCCAAAAACGGCAGGGCCGCGCGCACAACCCGCATCATCGGCATGCCAGCCACCCCGGAGGTGACGAACAAATTCAGGCCCACCGGCGGTGTGATCATGCCGATCTCCATATTCACCACCATGATGATACCTAGGTGAATGGGATCGATGCCAAGCTCGATGGCGATGGGGAAAACCAGCGGCGCCACGATCACGATCAGGCCTGAGGGTTCCATGAACTGGCCGCCGACCAGCAAGATTACATTCACGATGACCAGGAACATGATGGGGCCAAAGCCCGCATCCAGCATTGCACCGGCGATGGCCTGGGGGATTTGCTCGTCGGTGAGCACATGTTTCAAGATCAGCGCATTGGCGATGATGAACATCAAGGTGACGGTCAGCTTGCCTGCCTCAAACAGGGTGTCGCGGGTGTCGCGGTGGAAAAACGCCGTGACAATGGCGATGGGTTTGCGCAGCAGCGACAGGTTTGGCGTGCCTTCGGGGCGCGCCAGCGGGCCCATATCGCGATAGATGAAATTGGCGATAAAGAACGCATAGATCGCGGCGACGGCTGCGGCTTCGGTGGGGGTGAAGATACCGCCGTAGATGCCGCCCAGGATGATAACGATCAAAAACAGCCCCCAGCCCGCCTCGGCGCCGGCCTGGGCCACCTCGCCCCAGCCGCGCCATTCGCCCTTGGGCAGGTTGCGGACCTTGGCGATGGCATAGATTGTCAGCATCAGCATGGTGCCCGCCAAAAGGCCGGGAATGACGCCCGCCAAGAACATGCGCCCCACCGAGACATCGGTGGCGCTGGCATAGACCACCATCACGATAGAGGGCGGGATCAGAATGCCCAGCGTGCCGGCATTGGCGATCACGCCTGCGGCAAAATCCTTGGAATAGCCCACCTGGCGCATACCGGCGATCACGATCGAGCCGATGGCCACCACTGTGGCCGGTGACGAGCCTGAAAGCGCGGCAAAAAGCATGCAGGCAAAAACGCCCGCAATGGCCAGCCCGCCCGGGAAATGCCCCACCAAGGCGATGGAAAAGCGGATGATGCGCCGCGCCACGCCGCCGGTGGACATGAAACTGGAGGCCAGAATGAAAAACGGGATGGCCAATAGCGTGTAATGCCCGGCCATGGCCTGGAACAAGGTTTGCGCAATCGAGGCCAGCGATGTGTCGCTGAGCACCAGCAAGAACAGGATCGAGGACAGGCCAAGGCTGATGGCAATGGGCACACCGATCAGCATCAGGCCGATCACCATGGTGAAAAGAACAAATACTTCCATTGGATTAGTCCTCGCGGTTCAGGTGGCGCACATCGTCGATGGCATCTTCGGCCTCGTGGCTGACAATCAGGCTGGTGGCATGGCCAAAGGCCACGTTCCAAACCGCCTGCAGCACCCGAAACAGCAGCAGCGCCATGCCGAACGGCAGCATGAAATAGGGGATAAAACGCGGGATCTTTTCGTATTTCTCGCCCTCGTTCATCAGCGGCTCGATAAAGCGCAGCCAGTCGGGCATGGGGATATCCACCACCTCGTACCACCCGCGATAGGAGGTGCGTTTCATCTCTTCAAACCCGGTGGGAAACCAGCGCCCGGTGGTTTGGGGCAGATTGGCAAAATTGGCCCAATAATCCCAAGAGCCCTTTAACAGCAGCACAGCATAGGCAATGCATACGGCCCCCGCCACCAGGGCCAGAACGCGGCGCATGGGGGCGGAAAACAAATTGATCAAAGCATCCACGCCCAGATGCGCCGTAACCTTCACCGCATAGCTGACCCCGAAAAGAACCAGCCATGCAAAGAGGAATGTCACCGCCTCTAGGCCCCAGATGATGCCGGTGTTAAAGCCATATCGCAGCACCACGTTGATGAATGTGATAAGGGTCATAAGCCCCAGAAGAATGGCAATAGCCGTTTCTTCAATCTCGTGCACCACACGGCCAAGGGCCGTTTTTGGCTGATATTGCCCAGACATGCGCGCCTTCCCCCGAAAAGATGTACAAGACCCGGCCCCTTGGCGGGGGCCGGGCTGTTGATGGCCGAGAGGGCCTTAGTGTTTGGCGTTGATCGCTTGTGCGGCGTCAACGTTTTCCTGGCCGACATCGCCGATGAACTGCGCCCATACGGGCTTCATCGCGTCTACCCAGGCCTGGCGCTGTTCTGCCGTCAGGCTGCGCACCACACCACCGGCATCGATGATGGCTTGCTTGGCTTCGGCGTTCACCTTGGAGGATTCCGCGTTACGCGCTTCGGTCACTTCGGTGATGATGGTGCTCAGCTGGCCGCGCACGTCTTCGGGCAGGCTGTCCCACCAATCCGTCGAGGTGACCAGCATGTAATCGATGATGCCGTGGTTGGTTTCGGTGATCCCGTCCTGCACCTCAAAGAATTTCTGGCCATAGATGTTCGACCAGGTGTTTTCCTGGCCATCCACAACGCCGGTTTGCAGCGCGCCATAGACCTCGGAAAAGGCCATCGGCTGCGGGCTGGCGCCCATGGCGGCCATTTGTGCCTTTAGCACATCCGAGTTTTGCACGCGGAATTTCATGCCGGCGGCGTCAGCAGGCGTCAGCAGCGGGGCCTTGGCCGACATCTGCTTCATGCCATTGTGCCAGAATGCCAGGCCCAGCAGGCCACGGCGGGTCATCGATTCCTTCATCGCCTGGCCGGTTTCGCTGTTTTGGAACTCATCCACAGCGGCGATGTTTTTGAACATGAAGGGCAAATCGAAAATGCGGAACACTTTGGTGAACTGCTCGAATTTCGACAGCGAGGGCGCGGCCAGTTGCACATCGCCCTGCAGCAGCGCCTCGAGCACCTGGTCATCGTTGTAAAGGGTCGAGTTGGGGAACACTTCAACGCAGGCTTTGCCGTTCATCTCGGTGTTCACACGCTCGGCCAGCAGGGTGGCGGCGATGCCTTTGGGGTGGCGATCGGTGTTGGTGACGTGGCTGAATTTGATAACGATTTCGCCATCATCACAGGCCGCGGCTGCGGTTTGTGCGGTGGCGCTCAGCGCCAGTGCCACGGCGGCGGTTGTCAGAAGATGTTTCATAGGTCTCCTCCCAGATTGTCGAGACATTGCAGCATGCAGGGCTGCGCCCTGCCGTGGTGGCAAGTTTCCGCCTGCGCTGAATAATCTCAAGCATTCGCTGGAGGCGCCCAAATTTTCATCAAAACGCCTTTATTTTCAGAGCTTTACAAATGCACTTGGCGCAATGCTGCTATGCGCCGGGCGCAAGCTGTGCGAAATACCGCACGCCACCGCCGGGCTTTATGCGAAAATCCGCACAATTGCAGCATAAGGCAAGCACGGGGCCGATTCGCAGCGCGCGGCCAGCGCTAAACCGGCAGCGCCGCCAGCGCCACGCGCCGCCCCTCGGACAACAGCACATTATAGGTGCGGCATGCAGCGGGCGATGACATCACCTCTAGCCCCATTCCTGCTGCCTCGATCTGGGCCCTAAACCCTGCTGGCGCATGGGCAATTTCCGCCCCCATGCCCAAAAACACCACATCGACATCGGCCGCCAATGCGGTGATGGCGGCGCTGTCTGCCAGCCCGCCCCAGGCAATGGCCCGCGCGCCTGTGGCCAGCATTGGCCCCTCGATCACCTGCCCTTTGATGCGAAAAAAGCCCGGGCCATAGCCCTCGACCGGCACCGCGCTGTCATAGGTTATTTCCACAAGCTGCATCGCTACCCCCAGATCGGCAGCCCGCTAAGCGCCGCTGCCACAATGATTGTATAGGCCACCGCCCGGTATAGCCGAACATAGGCCGGGTTGAACAGCCATCCGCCCAGAAGATTGCCCAAGGTGGCCGGCAGCATCATCGCCACACCCAGCCACAGCGGCTGCGCGTGCAATTGCCCCTGCACGGCCAAAATGCCCAGCAACAACACATCAAAGATGAACAAAAACACCATTGTATTGGCCCGGATCACCCCAGGCCCATGGGTGCCAGCCATGTAAAGCAAAATCACCGGCGGGCCGGGAATGCCAACGACGCCCCCCAAAAAGCCCGACGCAGCGCCGGTGCCCAGCAGCACCGGCCTGTTCAGCGCCGCCTGATAGCGCAGCCCGACCAGCAACAGCACCGGCACCAACAAGGCCATGACCGACACAAGGATGCGAAAAATCATCGGATCCATCTGCGCCAGCACCATCAGGCCCAGCGGAATGGCCAAAACCGCCCCCAACGACAGCCAAGCTACCTCGGCCATATCCCCCGCGCGCAGCGCGCGGGGCAAGTTTGGCAAGGGGCCT
>CAJXSO010000047.1 GCA_913061505.1 uncultured Lutimaribacter sp. | reverse complement strand
GCCATGACACCCGATTGGCCCGCCACAACGATGCCCAGCTTGTCGCAATCGATCGGGCCGCGGGTGGTATCGACGCCCACCACGCGGTTGCCCTCTTTGCGCACGGCTGTGACCTCGGTTTGCTGGATCACATGCATGCCCATATCCGAACACGCCCGCGCATAGCCCCAGGCCACCGCATCATGGCGCGCAGTGCCGCCGCGCGGCTGCCATAGCGCCCCCAAAACCGGGTAGCGCGGCCCGTGAATATTGATGATGGGCACCAGTTTTTTCACTTCGGCTGGGTCGATAAACCGGGTGGCCACGCCCTGCAGCGCGTTGGCATGGGCGGTGCGCAAATAGCCGCGCACCTCGTGTTCGGTCTGGGCCAGCATCATCACGCCGCGGGGGCTGAACATGACGTTATAGTTCAGATCCTGGCTCATGGTTTCATACAGGCTGCGCGATTTTTCATAAAGCGCGGCTGACGGATCTTGCAGGTAGTTCGAGCGGATGATCGTGGTGTTGCGGCCCGTGTTGCCGCCGCCCAGCCAGCCTTTTTCGATAATGGCAACATTGGTGATGCCAAAATTCTTGCCCAGATAAAACGCCGTGGCCAGCCCGTGCCCACCGGCGCCGACGATGATCACGTCGTATTTCTTTTTCGGCTCGGGGCTGGCCCAAGCCCGCTGCCAGCCGGTGTGATAGCGCGCCGCCTCGCGGGCAACTGCAAAAACGGAATAGCGTTTCATGCGCAAAATATCCCCAAACTTCGAATCCATGGCCCAAGCCTTTGATGCTATGTGCCCATTTCCCGCCAAGCCCCCCCGTTTGAACGCGCCGCTATAGTGTGATGTTGCGACATGGGCGCCGCCTGCGGCACATTACCCCTTTTTCCAAACCCTTCAGATAGCTATGTCTGGCCCAACAAAGGAGATCACATGACGTTCTGGATCATTATTTCCGCCTTGGCATTGCTGGTTGGGGCATTGTTGGCGCAAGCCATGTTGCGTGGGCGTCTGAACGACGAACATCCAGCCGCCTTTGATCTGCGCGTTTATCGTGACCAGCTCAAAGAGGTCGATCGCGATGCAGCGCGCGGCGTGATCGGGCCAGAAGATGCCGAGCGCATCCGCACCGAGGTGTCGCGCCGCATTCTGGCGGCTGACGCGCAATTGCAGGCCGCCATGGCTGCCGGGCCCCAAGGCGCGCGGGCGGCCAAGCCGCGGCTGGTGCCTTTGGTGATGGCGGCAGTGGTGGTTGCGGGGGGCGTGGCGCTTTATGCGCAATTGGGCGCGCCGGGTTATGGTGATCTGGGCCTTAAGGCGCGCATCGCCCAAGCCGAAGAGTTTCGCGCCACCCGCCCCGCCCAGGCCGCAGCCGAGGCCGAGGCCCTGCCAGCCATGCCCAATTTGAACATCAGCCCCGAATATAAAGCCTTGGTTGAAAAGCTGCGCGTGGCCGTTACCGCCCGCCCCGATGATTTGCAGGGCCAAATGCTGCTGGCGCGCAACGAGGCGGCGATGGGCAATTTCAAGGCAGCCTACCGCGCGCAAGAGCAGGTGCTAACCATCAAGGGCGATGCCGCCACGGGCCAAGATTATCTGGATTACGCCGATATGATGATTTTGGCGGCTGGCGGCTATGTCTCGCCCGAGGCCGAGCGCGTGTTGCGCGCAGCGCTTGCGCGCGACCCTGAAAATGGCGGTGCGCAATATTACATGGGCCTCATGGCCGCCCAAACCGGGCGCCCAGATCAGGCGTTTCGGCTGTGGAACGCGCTGCTGCGCAAAGGCCCGTCTGATGCGCCCTGGATCGGCCCCATTCGCGAACAGATCGAAGACATGGCCGTGCGTGCAGGCGAAACCCGCTTTACCCTGCCCCCGCTCGATACCGCCCCGCAACAGGCGCCCCTGGCGGGCCCCACGGCCGAAGACATGCAAAACGCCGCGCAAATGTCGCAAGATGACCGCCAAGAGATGATCCGCGGCATGGTGGATCGGCTGGCCGAACGTTTGGGCACCGAGGGCGGCACCCCCGCCGAATGGGCGCGGCTGATCGGCGCCTTGGGGGTGCTGGGCGACACCCAGCGTGCCGCCGCCATTTGGGCCGAGGCGCAGACCGTCTTTGCAGATGCCCCCGGGGTGCTAGACCAGCTGCGCGCCGCCGCGGCGCAAGCCGGTGTTGCCGAATGATATTTGACGACATTGCCGATTTTCGCGCAGCCCTGCCGCCCTTGCAGGCCATTGCAGGGCTGGATTTGGGGGAAAAAACCATCGGCGTTGCGGTGTCTGATACGTTTTTATCCGTTGCGACGCCTTTAGAAACCGTGCGGCGCAAGAAATTCACGCTGGATGCCGAAAGGCTGCTGGAAATCATCGCCGCGCGCCGGTTGGGCGGGCTGGTTTTGGGCTTGCCCCGCAACATGGATGGCAGCGAGGGGCCGCGCTGCCAGTCAACCCGCGCCTTTGCCCGAAACCTGTCACGCCTCAGCGATGTGCCCATCGGCTTTTGGGACGAGCGGCTGTCAACCGTGGCTGCGGAAAAAGCGCTGCTCGAGGCGGATACGACACGAAAACGTCGCGCCGAGGTGATCGACCACGTTGCCGCCTCGTATATTTTGCAGGGTGTGTTAGATCGTTTGGGGCATTTGGGGGCAGGCAGATGAGCGATACAAACAGCCTTTGGGCGCGCAACGAAGTGGCCAGCCCCTGCGTAAAAATCTGCGTGGTCCACCCCCAAGAGCGTATCTGCGTGGGCTGTTTTCGCACCATCGACGAGATCGCGCGCTGGTCGCGCATGGGCCAGGACGAGCGCCAAGATGTGGTGGATGCCCTGCCAAGCCGCCAAAGCAGCCTGCAAAAGCGCCGCGGCGGCCGCGCGGCGCGCACCAGCGCCTGATCACACGCCCAGCCAGGCCCTGGGCTCTGCCAATTGCGGCCTGAAATAGGCCATGGCCCGGCATGGCCCAACACCGGGTAAATCAGAACCGGGTAATTCTGCATCCTCTGGTGCCGCAGGGGCATCGCCCCATGGGGCAATGCCATGCAGGCAATGGCGGTGCAGCAGCACCGCGCCACCGGCCGGCAGATGCACAGGGCGCGGGGTGATCGTGTCGAAAACCTGGCGGCGCGCGGCGCCATAGGCCTCGGTGATATCTACCTCGCTGGGGGTGGCGCCACGCATAGCGGCGCGAAAGGCCGCGCCCATCACCAGGTGGCTGCCCGGCCACACCATCAGCGGCGCGTTCTGGCTGTGATCCAGCGCAATGCCCAGAATAAACCCATGCGGTTCGCGCAAAAAGCGCCGCTTTTGCGGGCCTTCGGGCAGCAAGCCATCTATATGGGCCCCAAACCTAAGCGTGCGAAACCGGTGCGCCGCCTCGCTTTCGCTGGCATCTTTTTGGGGATAGCCCGGAAAGACCACCGAAAGCTGTGCCCGGTGCCACTGCGCAGGCGCCGCAATATGGGCCTGCCATGGCCCCGCCAGCGCCACCCCATCCAGGCTGCCATCGGGCGCATTTGGCAGCGCATCTACCCCCACAAACCATGTGCTGCCGTGGCGAAATGCCTCTTTTGGGGCATCGCGCAGGATCACAGCCGCGCGCGTATAGGCCGCCTGCGCCCAAGCGCGCGATTGCTGTGTGGGCGCAAAGGCGCAAAACCCCTGCGCCGCTAGCCCCATCCCAGCGCCTTTCGCAGCATATTCAGCGCCACCAGCGTTAGGAAAATCGCAAAAATCCGCTTTAGCCTTGCGGCATCGGTGGCATGGGCCAGCTTTACCCCCCAGGGGGTGGTGATCAGCGTCATGGAAATAATCACGCCAAAGGCCGCGATATTCACCGCGCCAATGCTAAGGGGCGGCGCGCTTTGCACGGGCATCAGCAAAAAGCCCAGAACCGAGGGCACCGCAATCACCACGCCAAAGCCCGCCGCCGTGGCCACGGCCCGGTGAATTGGGGTGTTAAAAAGGCTCATCAAGGGCACGCCAAAACTGCCGCCGCCAATGCCCATCAAGACCGACAAAAACCCAACCACAGGCGAAATGGCCATCCGCCGCCAGCCCCCGGGCATGGCCTGCCCCAGCCGCCAATGCGCGCGCCCAAAGCCCAGATAAAGCCCGATGATCAGCCCCAAAACGCCAAAAATCAGCTGCAATGTCACCGAACGCAGCGAGGCCGCCACCAACACCCCCAGCAATGCCCCCGCCCCAATGCCGGGCGCCCATCCGCGCAAAATAGCCCAATCTACTGCGCCTTTGCGATGATGGCTCAGCACCGATCTGATCGAGGTGACAAGGATCGTTGAAAGCGATGTGGCCAAACACACCTGCATCAATTGCGGGCCGCTATAGCCCAAAGTGGTGAAAACGTAATAAAACGATGGCACCAAGACGATGCCGCCCCCTACCCCCAACAGCCCGGCCAACACACCGGCAAAAGCGCCCACGACCGCAAGCATCGCAAGCATTTGCAAAAGCAACATTAAATCTGGCATCGATGCGCCCCCCGCAAGCCCAGTTTTCCTGTGCGCGCGGTTTAAACCTGAATGCAGCAATTGAAAAGCACCGGCGCGTCAGCCCTGCGCTTGCGGCTCTCGCACATGGCGCAGCGCCTCTTGCACCAGATCGGTGCCAGCCCCGGGCCGGTGGGCCCCTTCCGACAGCACCCGCCGCCAGCCCCGTGCGCCCGGCCGTTGGGCAAAAAGCCCCAACATATGCCGCGTGATTTGCGCCAGTTTCCCGCCCTGATCCAGATGCGCCTGAATATAGGGCAACATTTGCATCACCACATCTGCGGCATCAGGCCCCTCGGGGGCGCCCGCCCCTGCGATCAGGCGGTCGGCATTGGCCAAAATCTGGTGTGGGCGATGATAGGCCGCGCGCCCGATCATCACGCCATCTATGCCACCGTCAAGCAGCTGCGCTGCCTGCTGCAGGCTGTCGACGCCGCCATTGATCGAGATATGCAGATGCGGAAACAGCGCCTTCATCCGAAAGACCAAATCATAATCCAGCGGCGGAATATCGCGGTTTTCCTTGGGGCTTAGCCCCTGCAGCCAGGCTTTGCGCGCGTGAATTGTCACCCGCTCGACCCCGGCTGCGATGATGCGCGCCAGAAATTCGGGCAAAATTTCGTTCGGGTCTTGATCGTCTACGCCGATCCGGCATTTCACGGTGACGGGCACGCCGGGCGCGGCCGATATCATGGCAGCACAGCATTCGGCCACAAGACCTGCGTCTTTCATCAAGACAGCCCCGAATGTGCCCGATTGCACGCGGTCGCTGGGGCAGCCACAGTTTAGGTTGATCTCGTCATAGCCCGCCCGCGCCCCCAAACGCGCCGCCACCGCCAATTCGCCCGGATCCGAGCCGCCCAATTGCAAAGCAACGGGATGCTCTTCGGGGTTATAATCGAGCAAATGCAGCGCCTGCCCCCGCACCAAAGCCGGCGCTGTGACCATTTCAGTATAGAGCAACGCATGCCGACTGATCAGGCGGTGCATATAGCGGCAATGCCTGTCGGTCCAATCCATCATCGGCGCGACAGATAGGCGGGCGGCGCGGTTTGTATCTGCGATTGTGGAACTCTGTGCCATTTTGTGCCTGTCGCCCTTGATTTGCCGTAGCCCTTGATTTGCCTCGGGGCCGCGTCGCGCGCGGTGCAGGGCCGTTTAGCAAGAAACACGGATGTTTAAAAGACAGCGCCGCCAAACGCAGCGCCACCCGGCGAATGTGGGACCGGTTTATTTCTGCAAGGCTTCGCGCAGCGATTTTGGCGGTTGCTGGACATTGTGCAGATCTAACGAGGCGACCAGATCCAGCAGGTGGCTTTTCATCAGGTCTTCGGCCGTTGCTGCGTCTTTTTTGGCAAAAGCGTCCAGCAAAGCATGATGCGCCTGGGTTTCGCACAGGGCGGCGCGGCGGCGCCAGTAAAGCGCGATGATCAGCGACGAGCGCGAAATCAATTCGGAAATAAAGGTTTCGATGGTGGATTGATCTGCGATACGCGCAATTTCGACGTGGAATTGCCCTGACAAAAACAGCGCGCGCCCGTTTTCGCCGGCATCCAGGGCTGCGTGTTCGTCGTGGATATTGGCCTGCAGCAGCGCCAGGTTTTTATCGGTCATCCGCAAGGCCGCCGAATGGGCTGTGCGCGGTTCCAGCAGGGCGCGGGCCTCGAATACCTCGCGGGCCTCGCGGATTGAGGGTTGGGCGACAAAGGCCCCGCGATTGCGCTTTAATTCCACCAGATGACGGTGTGACAGCGCCAAAAGGGCGGCGCGCACGATGGTGCGGCTGATCCCATAGGCATCGCCCAGCTCGTCTTCGCCCAGCTTCGTTCCGGGCGGCAAGCGGTGCTCGTGGATCGCACGCTCGAGATCGGCTGTCACCATCTCGCTGGTCCAGGGTTTGGTCGTTTCGGTCGCGGTCATGCGCACCACCTTGCTTGCTATCTCGCGTCTTCCTTTTCGTGATTCGACGCCGGTAGAACAAGCCTAGCGCGTCGGGACATCGTTTTTAACATCATTGTATACAATTTTGTTCCTTTTTATGTGCACAGCATTGCAGCTTTCGATGAAAATTTAGGCGAAGGCAGTTTTCCCCGCTGATCCCGCACGAAAAGGCTGCCCAACCCTGCGCCATGCCACGCAGGGTGAGCGCACAACGCAGCCACGGGGGGCCTGATGCGAACGGGATATGATCTGGAATTGGTGCATCTGACCAAGCGATACGGCAACACGGTGGCTGTGCGCGATCTGAACCATGTTTTTGTAAAGGGCAGCTATGTTTGCCTGCTGGGGCCATCGGGCTGTGGCAAATCTTCGACCCTGCGGATGATCGCCGGGCATGAAGAGGTTAGCGAAGGCGCGATTGTGCTGGACGGGCATGACATTTCCGCCATGGCGCCCGCGCAGCGCGGCACCGCGATGATGTTTCAAAACTACGCGCTGTTCCCGCATCTCAGTGTGCGCGACAACGTGGCGTTTTCACTGCGCATGAAGGGGGTTGATCGGGCCACGCGCCATGCCCGTGCAAACACGCTGTTAGAGCTGGTGGATATGACCGCCTATGCCGATCGCCTGCCTGCGCAATTGTCGGGCGGGCAGCAGCAGCGGGTGGCCCTGGCCCGGGCGCTGGTGACCCAGCCCAAGGTTTTATTGTTGGACGAGCCCCTGTCGGCGCTTGATCCATTCTTGCGCATCCGCATGCGCGCCGAGCTGAAAAAACTGCAGCGCGAATTGGGCATTACCTTTATCCACGTGACCCATGGCCAAGACGAGGCGCTGGCCCTGGCCGACGAGATCGTGGTGATGAACAATGCCGTGATCGAACAAGCCGGCCCCGCGCGCGCGGTTTGGGCCACCCCCAACACCGAATTTGTTGCGCGCTTTATCGGCGGGCACAATGTGATCACCCTGCCAGGCGGCAAGGCCACCGTGCGCGCAGACGCCGTGGCCCTGGCCGACACAGGCCTGCCCGCCACTGTGACGGCCGTTGAATATCAAGGCGCCTCTGTCGCGGTCACCACCCAAACCGAAGCGGGCGACGAGGTGTTGGCCCTGCTGCCGGAAGAGCAGTTTTTTCATTCACCCAAATCCCCAGGCGATGCCGTGCGGCTGGCCTGGGACGAGGGGCGGCTACACCGCCTCCGGGCTTAAGCGCCCTCTTTAATCCATCCCTTAACAGTTCAACAGAAAGGACTGAGACTATGGCAAAACCCAAGGTAGGCTATTCCCGCCGATCGTTCCTAAAAACCAGCGGCGCCGCTATGGCGGCCTCGGCACTGCCCGCGCCCATGCTTTGGGCGCAGGACACCAAAAACATCGTTTTGCGCCAATTCGGCACCGGCGTCAGCAACCTGAATGACGTGGCCAACAAGGTGAAAGAAGACCTAGGCTTTACCCTGGAAATGACAGCCCTGGACAGCGACAGCGTGACCCAGCGCGCCGCCACCCAGCCCGACAGCTTTGACATTGCCGATATCGAATATTGGATCTGTAAAAAGGTCTGGCCCACCGGCAACCTGCAAGCAATGGATACATCGAAAATTGCCAATTACGACAAGATCGTGGGCATTTTTCGCAGCGGCAAGCTGACGCCACAATCCACCATCGCGCAGGGCACCGCGCCGCATACGGTGGGCTTTGTCGATGGCCCCGGTGGCACATCGTTTGCCGATAATGAAACCGGCTGGATGACCTTGATACCGACGATCTACAACGCCGATACGCTTGGGATCCGCCCCGACCTGATCGGGCGCCCGATCAACAGCTGGACCGAGCTGTTGAACCCCGAATTCAAAGGCAAAGCATCGATCCTGGATATCTCGTCGATTGGCATCATGGATATGGCCATGGTCTGCGAAGCGATGGGTGAAATTCAATATGGCGATAAGGGCAATATGACCCGCGAAGAGATCGACAAAACCATGGCGATCTTTACCGAGGCCAAGCAAAATGGCCAGTTCCGCGCCTTCTGGAAAACCTTTGACGAATCCGTCAACCTGATGGCCTCGGGCGAGGTGGTGATCCAGTCGATGTGGTCGCCCGCCATCACCGCAGTGAAATCGCGTGGTATCGATTGTGTCTACCAGCCGCTGAAAGAGGGCTATCGCAGCTGGGGTGGCGGCATTGGCCTGTCGTCTTCGCTGTCGGGCATCGAGCTGGATGCGGCTTATGACTATATCAACTGGTATTTGTCAGGCTGGGTTGGCGGCTATTTGATGCGCCAGGGCTATTATTCGGCCGTGCCGGAAACCTCGAAAAACTTCATGTCGGAAAACGAGTGGGGCTACTGGTTTGAAGGCAAGCCCGCCACGGGTGATATCACCTCGCCCACGGGCGACGTATTGGCCAAGGCCGGCGAGCTGCGCGATGGCGGCTCGTTTGCCGAGCGCATGGGCGCCGTGGCCTGCTGGAACGCGGTCATGGACGAAAACCAGTATATGGTGCGCAAGTGGAATGAATTCATCGCGGCCTAAGCGCCACCCGGTGGGGGGCAGTCTGCCCCCCACACCCCCCTGAGAGTATTTCAAGCAAGATGAAGAGGGTGCAGGCCAATGGGCGCTGATCTTTTGCGGAACAGGCATGTATTAGGCTGGCTGCAAGCCGCGCCGCTGACATTGGTTCTTCTTGGTTTTTTGGTGGCACCTATCGTGATGATCGTGATTGTCAGCTTTTGGGGTGCAACGGAATTTTCGATCTATCCCGCGTTTCTGTGGGACAATTACGATTTTTTGTTTTCATCGCCCGTGACCTACAAAGTGTTTTGGGCGACGTTCAAATACGCTTTCATCACATGGGCGCTGACGTTGGCTATTGGCTTTACCGTGGCCTATTTTCTGGCCTTTCATGTGCGCAGCCTGACCATTCAGATCGCGCTGTTTTTATTGTGCACGATCCCGTTTTGGACATCGAACATCATTCGCATGATCAGCTGGATTCCGTTTTTGGGGCGCAATGGCATTGCAAATCAGACGCTGATCAGTTGGGGTGTGATAGACGAGCCGCTGGAATGGCTGCTTTATTCCGATTTCTCGGTAATTTTGGCCTTTGTGCATTTATACACGCTGTTCATGGTTGTGCCGATATTCAACACCATGATGCGGATCGACAAATCGCTTTTGGAGGCCGCGCGCGACAATGGGGCCTCGGGGCTGCAGACGCTGGTGCATGTGATTGTGCCGCTGACCACGCCGGGCATCATGATTGGCACGATTTTCGTGGTGACGCTTGTGATGGGCGATTTCATCACGGTGCGCTTCATGTCCGGCTCGCAACGGGCCAATGTCGGGCGGTTGATTTCCAATGATATCGCGTTGTTGCAATACCCCTCGGCTGCGGCCACGGCGGTGGTGCTTTTGTGCACTGTGCTGATCGTGATCGCGATCTTGCTGCGCTTTGTGAATATCCGAAAGGAGCTTTGAGATGGATCGCCGCCCCCGCAGCTTTTATGTGCTGGCCGCCTTTTTTGCCCTGTTCGTTTTGTTTCTTTATGGCCCCATCCTGACCATCGGTATTTTAAGCTTTCAGGGCCCCGAAGGTGGGCTGACCTTTCCAATGAATGGCCTGTCTTTGCATTGGTTCCGCGACTTGTTTCAACAACAGGCGGTGGGCGATATCTGGGGGGCCTTTGGGCGCAGCACGACGTTGGGTTTGATGGTGATGATCACCACTGTTGTGGTCTCGGTGATGGCGGGGCTGGCCTTTCGCAAGCGGTTTTATGGATCTGGCTTGTTGTTTTATGCCGCCATCACATCGCTGGTGATCCCGTCGATCCTGATTTCGCTGGGCGTTGGGCTGATCTTTAACCAGCTTGGGCTGAAGGTTCATTGGGCGAGCTCGGGGTTTGGGGCGCAATTGACATGGACCCTGCCCTTTGGCCTGCTGATCATGTTCGCAGTCTTTAACCGCTTTGACAAAAGCTACGAGGAAGCGGCCCGCGACCAAGGCGCCAGCGCATGGCAAACCATCCGCTATGTGGTGCTGCCCATCATCGCGCCGTCGCTGATCGGTGTTGCGCTATTTGGCTTTACGCTGAGCTACGACGAATTTGCCCGCACCCTGTTGACCGCGGGCAGCTATAACACCCTACCGCTGGAAATTTTCGGTATGACCACGAATGTAACCACCCCGGTGATCTACGCATTGGGCACGCTGACCACGCTGTTTTCCTTTCTTGTGATCGGGGCCTTTCTGTTGGGCACCTGGGTCATCGGCCGGCGCCGGGCGCGGCTGGGATCAGATGCGGGGAGCGCCCTATGAAGATCGCCTATATCAACCCCAATTCGACCGCCAGCATGACCCAAGGCATCGTTGCCACAGCACGCGCGGCCCTGCCTGATGCCCAGATCATCGGCCTGACAAACACATCCGCGCCTGCCGCCATTCAGGGCAAGGCAGATGGCGATGCCGCCCTGCCGGGCTTGCTGGCGCTGGTGCCAGAGGCGCGGGCGCTGGGGGCGGATGCGATTGTGATTGCCTGTTTCGACGACACAGGCTTGGCCCAGGCACGGGCGCGGGCCGGGTGCCCGGTGCTGGGCATCGGGCAATCAAGCTTTGTGATGGCGGGCTTGCTTGGGCTGCGCTTTTCGGTGATCACCTCGCTGCCCGTGTCGATCCCGGTGATCGAGGAGAACATCCAAGATCAAGGCTTTTCAGGCATGTGCGTATCTGTGCGGGCGAGCGGGCTGCCGGTTTTGACCATCGACGAAGGCGGCCCCGATGTGATCGACCACCTGGTCAATGACATTTCTGCCGCCCAAACCCAAGGCGCTGCCTGCGCCGTTTTGGGCTGTGCGGGGATGGCCCATCTTGCGCCGCAGCTGGGCGCGCGCGCGGGTATCCCGCTGATCGAAGGGGTCGGCGCATCTGCCAGGTTGGCCAGGGCCGTGGCGGGCAGGTAGGCCCCTGCCCGCGCATTTAATGATCTGTGCAAAGCCTGGGCCGCACAAGCATGGCGTGTTTTTGACATAAATCAATTCCCGGCTTTGGGTTGTGGGTTAAATCCACGCTTGGGAGGATAACATGATCAAAACCCATGCTGATCGTGTCTTTGAAAGCCTGCGCAGCTCAACGGCTGCGGCACGATCTGCTGTGGCTGCCTCGTGGCGGCGCAGTTTTGATCACTATGGGCTTGACCCAGTGCAACGCACGGCCGCGCCCTTGCTAGATGAGCGCGCGCTTTTGCAGCAAAAAGAGGCTGCTGGCCGGTTGATGCATATGGCCGAGCCGCGTTTGGACGCGCTGTTTTCAATGATTGCCCATTGTGGCGCGGCGGTGTTTTTAACCGATAAGAACGGGGTGGTTCTATCTGGGCGCACGCGCATGGGCGATCAGGCGGCATTTCGCAGTTGGGGGTTGGAACCTGGCCGCGACTGGAGCGAGGCCGCACAGGGCACGAATGGCATTGGCACTTGCCTTGCAGAGAGGCGCGCGGTGATTATCCACCGGGACGAGCATTTTATGGCGCAAAACACCGCCATGAGCTGCATCGATGCGCCCGTTTTTGGGCCAGATGGCGCCTTGGTGGGGGCATTAGATGTGTCTTCTGCCCGGGCAGATCAGACCGAAAGCATGAACCAGTTGATCGCGGCGATGGTTGTCCGCCTGTCGATCCAACTGGAAACCGACCTGTTTCGCGCCGAATTCAAAGACCACCGCATTTTGATGACGGGGCAGGAAACCACCGGGGCGCATCTGTTGGCGGTGGATTGCGATGATATCGTCATTGGCGCCACCCGGGCGGCGCGGCACGCGTTTGGGATTGCGCGCGAGGGCCGGTTTGACAAGCGGCCGCTGCGCGATTTGACGGGCGAGGCCTCGGTCGGGCTGCAAGGCGCTGAACGCGGTGCCGTTTTGCGCGCCATCACCCGGGCCGATGGCAACCTGTCAGAGGCGGCGCGCGCATTGGGTATTGGGCGCGCCACGCTTTACCGGCGGATGAAACGGCTGGGGATCAGCGAAAAATAGGGGCTGCTGTCTCAGTTTTGAGACAGATCACCGCCGCCGCCGCCCGCGGCTGGCTGACAGGCGGGCTGTGTCTGGTTTTCTGTGGCTCTGTCGCCGCCCCTTGGCGCGCGCATCGATAAAACCCAGGAGGAGAATTCACATGAACGAGATGACCGAGATTGTAACCAGCTACACCTCGCCCTTTAAACTGCGCTATGACAATTTCATCGGTGGCCGATCGGTTGCGCCGGTGAATGGGCGGTATTTCGACAACATCACCCCCATCAGCGGTGAAAAAGTGTGCGAAGTTGCCCGCTCGGACGCGGCCGATATCGAGCTGGCGCTGGATGCCGCCCATGCCGCCAAGGGGGCCTGGGGCAAAACCTCGGCGGCTGAGCGTTCGAATATCTTGCTGAAAAT
Organism: uncultured Lutimaribacter sp.; assembly: GCA_913061505.1. Lineage (GTDB taxonomy): Bacteria > Pseudomonadota > Alphaproteobacteria > Rhodobacterales > Rhodobacteraceae > CAJXSO01. The sequence continues at coordinate 5,496 of CAJXSO010000047.1, read as the reverse complement.
CGCCGATCGGATCGAAGAAAACCTGGAACTGATCGCAACCGCGGAAACATGGGACAACGGCAAGCCCATCCGCGAAACCATGGCGGCCGATATTCCGCTGTCGGTCGATCATTTCCGCTATTTTGCCGGGGTGCTGCGCGCCCAAGAAGGCAATATGTCAGAGATCGATCATGATACCGTGGCCTATCATTTTCACGAGCCTCTGGGCGTGGTGGGGCAGATCATACCGTGGAATTTCTCGGTTTTGATGGCGGCGTGGAAACTGGCCCCTGCCCTGGCAGCTGGCAACTGTATTGTGCTGAAACCCGCCGAACAAACGCCCGCTGCAATCATGGTTTTGGTTGAAACCATCGCCGATCTTTTGCCTGCGGGCGTGCTGAATGTGGTGAATGGCTATGGCGCCGAGGTGGGCGCGCCGCTGGCCGCAAGCGCGCGTATCGCCAAGATCGCCTTTACCGGATCTACCGAGACAGGCCGCAAAATCATGCAGGCGGCCACGCAAAACCTTATACCGGTGACGCTGGAATTGGGGGGCAAATCGCCCAATATTTTCTTCTCAGACGTGATGGCCGAAGATGACGCCTTTCTCGACAAGGCCGTCGAGGGGTTTGTGCTATTTGCCTTCAACCAAGGCGAGGTCTGCACCTGCCCAAGCCGCGCCTTGATCCAAGAGGATATCTACGAAGAATTCATCAAACGCGCCATTGCCCGGGTCGAGGCCATTACCCGCGGTGATCCGCGTGACATGAACACAATGGTGGGCGCGCAGGCCAGTGCCGAACAGCAGGAAAAAATCCTGTCCTACCTGAGCATCGGCGTAGAAGAAGGCGCCGAGGTGCTAACGGGTGGCAGCGCAGAAACCATTCCGGGGCTGGAAAACGGGTTTTATATCAAGCCGACCATCCTGAAAGGCCACAACAAGATGCGCGTGTTCCAAGAGGAAATTTTTGGCCCTGTCGTATCTGTGACCACATTCAAAGACGAAGCCGAGGCCTTGGCCATCGCAAATGACACAATGTATGGGCTTGGCGCTGGTGTGTGGTCGCGCGATGCAAACCGCTGCTATCGCTTTGGCCGCAACATCGAGGCAGGCCGCGTTTGGGTAAACAACTATCACGCCTACCCGGCACATGCAGCCTTTGGCGGCTACAAACAATCGGGCATCGGGCGCGAAACCCACAAGATGATGCTGGATCACTACCAGCAGACCAAAAACATCTTGATGAGCTACAACCCAAACAAGCTTGGGTTCTTCTAAGCCGGGGCCAAACCGGCTAGGGCAAACTGGCCTGCCATTTGCGAATGGCGGGCCTTTTTTATGCCCTATCTGCGGGGCATTTTCTGGGGTCTCCGCAAACGTTAACCCAAAATTAACTTTCCTTTATTAACCAAATCGCATTGAAATTCCTCGCCATTTACGGGACATATTTACCAAATTAGAACAAAGGGTAAAAAATGCGCTTTGCACGCAATCCCAACCTGGTTGCCGCCGAGATGGATGGCGATATGGTGATGATGAGCATCGAACATGGCACCTATTTCGGCCTGACCGGCATTGCGCCGCAGATTTGGGAGGCGCTAGAGCAGCCAAAATCTGCGGGCGAGCTGGTGCAGGAATTGTTGCCACAGTTTGACGTGGCCGCAGATGTTTTGCGCAGCGATATCGATGCGTTTTTGAACGATATGCATCAAAACGGGCTGTTGCACAGGCCATGATTGGGGTGCTTGGGCGCAAAATGGCCAGTTTCGCCCGCGCGCCCCTGTTCACCAAACTGTGGTTTTTGCCAGCCTGGATGCTTTTGGGCCTGGGGCGGCTGGCGGTGCTTTTGGTGCCCTTTCGCCAAATTGCCCCGGCTTTGGGCACCGCGGCTGGAACCGATGCCCAGATACCGTTGCTGACGCCCGATCAACGCCAGCGCGCGCTGCTGGTGGGGCGCACAGTGCGCATGGCGGCGCGTTATGCGCCATGGCAGGCCAATTGCTTTGCCCAGGCGATCGCCGCCAGCCTTATGCTGCGCCTGCACCACATTCCCTATGCCATTTTTTTCGGCCTGCGCCGCGCCAGCGCCCCTGATCACGCCCCAGCCCCTGCCCCGATCGAGGCCCATGCCTGGACGGCGGCAGGCGGCGTGGCCATCACCGGCGGCTATGGCTTTGACAGCTTTACCGTGGTGGCGGTTTTTCACACCCTGCCCATGGCCCCATCCCCATGAGCAGCACGCCCCCCCGCCCCGATTGGCGCGCGTTTGCCCAGCTTTTCGCCCACCGCCCTGGGCTGACCGCGCTGGTGGGGGTGCTGACGCTATTGGGCATGCTCAGCGATGGGATTGGCCTGATGCTGCTGGTGCCGCTTTTGGGCAGCCTAACGGGCGAGGCCGCAACAAGCGGGGTTGCCCATCATCTGATGGGCGTTCTGGCCAATATCGGCCTTCAGCCCAGCTTGGGTGCGGTGTTGATGCTGTTTTTGGGCGCCATGTCGCTGCGGGCGGCGCTGCGGGTGGCCCGCGATTTGGCCAGTGTGCGGCTGCGCACCGGGCTGGTGGATGATCTGCGCAACAGCGCCATGGCAGCCCTGTTGCAGGCCGACTGGCGCTGGTTAAGCCTGCGCAAAGACAGCACCCATGCCAACCTGCTGCTGACCGAGGTGCAGCGCGCCGGCATGGGGGTGAATGCCGCCCTGATGCTGGCGGCGCAGCTGGCGGGTGTTTTGGCCTTTCTGGGCGTGGCCATCGGCCTTGATACCTTGCGCGGTGGCGCCATTTTGCTGCTGGCATTTGGGCTATTTGCGCTGTTTTCGCGCTTGCGCCGCCGGGCCTTTCAGCTGGGCCATAGCCAAATGCTGGTGAACCGCGAGCTGCATGAAACCGCCCAAGAAACCTTAGGCGCGCTGAAGCTTGCAAAAATTCTGGGAAGCCAGGCCGCGCAATTGCACAGCTTTAGCACGGCGGCCACGGATTTGCGCCGCAACCAGCTGCGGTTTGCATTGGTATCGGGCAGCGCGCGCGAGTTGTTTCAATGGGCGGGCGCGGTTTTGGTGGCAGGCTATGTCTATCTGGGGGTCAGCCTGTGGCGCATTCCCTTGGCGGAACTGTTGGTGATGGTGTTCATTCTGGCGCGTCTGGTGCCGATGCTTAGCGCCTGCCAGCAACAGCTGCACCAACTGGCCAATGCCCTGCCCGCCCTTCATGCCGCCCAAAGCCTTATTGCCGAGGCCCGCCACTGGGCCGAGCCATCCCCCCCGCCCGGCGCCACCGCCCCCACGCCCCAGCGCAGCATTTCTGTGAAAAACCTCTCGTTATGCCACCAATCAGGCACACCGCCTGCGCTAAATGATGTGGCACTTGATCTGCCTGTGGGCAGCATAACGGTGGTGTCTGGCCCATCGGGGGCGGGCAAAACCACCCTGGCCGATGTGCTGATGGGGCTGGTTGCCCCAGATCAGGGCGCGCTTTTTATAGATGATAAGCCGCTAGATGATGCCGGGCGTTTGGCCTGGCGGCAGGCCGTGTCTTATGTGCCGCAAGAGGTGGTGATTTACGCCGGCACGCTGCGCGGCAATCTGGCCCGGGCCTGCCCCGATGCCACAGATGCGCAGATGCATGCAGCCCTTGGCGCGGCCGCGGCGGATTTCACCGCCAACTGGCCCGCAGGCCTAGATACGCTGATCGGCCCCGGCGGGCGGCAATTATCAGGCGGCGAGCGCCAGCGCCTGGCCTTGGCGCGGGGCCTGCTGCGCCAGCCCAGCTTGCTGATCCTCGACGAGGTGACCAGCGCGCTCGACCCCGAAAACGAGGCCCGCATTCGCGACAGCGTGGCGCAATTGGCAGGCCGGATCACCACGGTGATATTGGGCCATAGCGCCGCGTTTGACGGCATTGCCACCCAGCATTACGTGCTAAACGCCGGGCACGGCCAGCGGGCCCCGACACCGCATAAAACGGAGCCTGCCGCATGAGCCCCCCCGATACCGATCTGATTTTGGCGATGCTCTTTGCGAAAGACGGGCAAAACCTGGCGGCGCGCATGGCAGAATTGACGCCCCAGCATTGGCAGGCCCTGCTTGCGCGCGGGCGCGAGCACCGGTTTTTACCGCTTTTGGCCCATGCATTGCGCGAATGCGGCCTATGGGGCGCGTTGCCCCCAGATGTGGCGCAGCAGCTAAAAACCGCCGGCCAGCACCACACGCGGCGGGCGCTGTTGGCACAGCGTGCCATGGTGCAACTGCATGATATTTTGCAAGAAAACGGGATTTTCCATGTTTTCCTGAAAGGCGCATATCTGGCGCAATTTGCCTACCCACAGCCCGGCCTGCGCCCCATGCGCGATATCGATGTGGTGATAAAGCCAAATGATTTGCCCAAAGCCCACGATCTGCTGGTCACACTGGGCTATACCAGCCCCGCTGATGTCGATGGTATGGTCGAGGCCTTTATCGCCCAAGCCAAACATTTGCCGGGGCTGCGCACGCCCGATGGCACGGTGTCGGTTGAATTGCACGCCCATGTCGATGCGCCGGGCGGCCCGCTGGCCGGGCTTGATGCCTTTGCCTGCCCCATCCACCGCCCCCTTGCCGGGCGCATGCTGCCCTTTATGGGGCTGCAAGACATGCTGGTGCATCTGTGCGTGCATGCTGCCAGCTTTCACAGTTTCAACAATGGCCCGCTGGTGGTGTCTGATATCGGCTATCTGCTGCGCCAGCCTGGGCTTGATCTGCAGGCCGTGGCCGCGCGCGCGGCTGAATTGGGCGTGGCCCGCCCCGTGGCACTGACCTTAGCGCTGAGCGAAAATTGCTGGCCCAGCCGCCGAAACGACCTGCCCACAGGCGAAGTGGCCGTGCCAGATACGCTGGTGGCCAATGCCCGCAGCATGTGCATGGACCCAATCGAGCAAAGCAAAAACATGGCGTTTCTGGCTGATTTGGCGGGGCAAGACAGCGCCTCGTCGCGGCTGGGGGCGGTTTTTCACAAGCTGCTGCCGCCCCGGCAAAAACTGGCGCTGGAATTCGGCCAGGCCCGCACCCCGCTGCAGCTGATGCAGTTTCACCTCAAACGCTGGGGGCGCATTTTGCACCATCGCGTGCCCACTCTGGCCCGCAGCCGCAAAAGCCAGGATTTCTCGCAGGCGTTACAGCGCAATATTGCCCTGCAAAATTGGTTGGAAGGCCGCTGATGCCCCCTTATTGCCCAAAGATTTACCAAAGAAATGACCAGCGGATTTGCCCATGTTGATCGGTGCCCATTTACCCTTTGATGCGCCCACCTTTGAGCGGCCCGAAAGCGAGGGCTTTCACCAGGCGCTGCGCGCGCCCCATTGGGGGCTGCCCGGCTGCCAGTGGCGGGGCGATGCGTTTTTGGTGGGGAATGCACAGGCCCAAACCGCCCAGGGCCAGCATGTGCTTTTTACCGGCCATATCCAAAACCGCGCCGAATTGCGCACCAGTTTGGGCCTGGCTGATGCCGATGATGCGGCACTTTATGCCGCCGCCTTTCAGGCCTG
>CAJXSO010000046.1 GCA_913061505.1 uncultured Lutimaribacter sp. | reverse complement strand
CTCTCCGTCGATCCTCGAGAGCACACGCTCTTTCAGAACCTCTGCGCTCGGCCGGTTCCTCTATATGAACATGAACAACCACGTTGAGCACCACCTCTACCCGCAGGTGCCCTTCCATGCGCTTCCGAAACTGGCGGATGCCGTGAAGACGCAGGTCCCCGAGCCCGATCCCGGCTTCTTCCGCACTAACTGGGAGGTGCTGGTCGTGGTCGCGCGGCGCTCTCTCGGTCTCTCGACCAAAGCGGCGAGCATCCGCCAGGCGCCGCACATGATCACGCAAGGCGGGCCTGTGCCGCGCGTTGCGGATCGGAGCATGTGACCGATGTTCCGAACGCTGACCGAGATCATCGAGAGCGGCTATTGCATGGGTTGCGGCCTCTGCCCGCACTACGCGCCAGATGCGATCGAGATGCTGATCGCCGACAGCGGCCAGATGCTTCCGACGATCGCGCGGGACCTGACCGCAGAAGAGAACGCCGAGATTGTTCGGCTCTGCCCCGGCGTGTCGCTGGACGCGCCCCTGCGGGAGGACAAGCCGCCAAAGCACGCCTACGCCTTTGGTGACGTGGGCCGGCTGCAAAGGCAGATCCACGAGGAGCGCGTGGCTGTGCTCAGGGCTTTCCATACCGAAGTGGCGACGAAGGCCTTCCCTTATGCATCCACGAATATCGGCATGCGCCATGGCGAGAAGGCCAAGTTCCTTGAAGCGCTCGATCGCTGGCGCCCGATACACGAATGAGCGCCTGCGCTCGCAAAGCAAGAAGAGAGGACACCTGATGAGCACCTGGATAGACGCCTGCGCAGTAGATGATGTCGACGAGGAGGATCTGATCACATGGGAGCACGGCGGAAAGCTCTACGCGATCTACAACACGGAAAAGGGCTTCTTTGCGACCGATGGACTCTGCACTCATGAGGAGCAGAGCCTTGAAGAGGGTCTGGTCGTCGGCTGCGTGATCGAGTGTCCGCTCCATGGCGGGCGGTTCGACATCTGCACCGGCAAGGCACTTTCCACGCCTGTCAGCATCAATCTGGCCACTTACCCTGTGAAGGTCGAGGGCGGGCGCGTCTATGTGCAAGTCTCATAGCTGATGTCGCGGCTTTGATAGCGGTTGTCGGTGATGTCGAAAGCTTTCAGAGCTTGTTCAGGCCGTATTTGGATTCTTGGCCGCGCGGGTTTTGCAAAAACTGGAACTACAAGGTTGCCCTTCAGGGCGGGGATTTTACGCGGTGCGACGGATATCGGCTCTGGGATAGGGGTAGACCTTCGTAACGATGCGCTTGAATGACCGATATGGGCCGATAGGTGCGATCAGCCCGCCGTTGGATCAGCCGATAGTGCATTCAAGCGCTTCGCTATGGGCCAAAAATTCCTGATCTTGAGCCCTGTGACTGCTCATACAATCCTTTTAACATGTGCCATCCCCGGATGACTACGTCCTTACCAGTGTGAACCAGAGCCCGAGGAAGAAATTTTCCAGGAAATTCAAGGGGATTGGTCAATTTGGCAGCCGGTAGGGGGTAAGAAATATTTTTTATCAATGACGCTTTCGTGCTCTGTGGCTGTGCTAGGTTTTGCAGCTGAGGCAGGATTGCGCCGTCAAAAACCAGCCGGCGATACAGCAAGAAGATCCCCGGCAGGGCATAAACCGACCAGTGGCAAAACCCGCGTTTTGGCCTGGCCACGGGGATGCCGAGGCGCAAAAAGCCTTCCTGTGTTTCGGGGGCATCGATTTGTATATCTAGGGCCCGTGGGTGGCGCGCGCCGCGCCCGATAGATTGGCCCGTAACCCCAAATGCGCCCATTGCGGCCTCGAGCATCAGATCAAATGGTCGGTTTTGCAGGCTGCATACATTCACGATCCATGCGCTTTTGCCCGCTGGGCTGTTCAAACTATCTGCCAAATGCCGCCGATACGTGGCACCTGCCAGTAAGATCGCACCACTGACATCACCCGCCTTTAGATAAGGCAGCGCACTGCAAATCACCCGTGCGCCCATAGAATGCCCCATCAAATATATCGGGCGGGCGGGGTAATTTTCGCGGATCTGGGTGATCAGCATGGCCATTTCTTGGCCGGCAGCATCTGCTGCATGCCATGCCTGCCATAGGCTGCCACGTGCCGCCCAACCAAATGCAATGGCCGCGCCATAAGGGGCGGGGCCGGCAAGGCCCATGGCCTCGGGCCATGACAGCGCGCGCGGATCGCGGCTTTGGGTTGTGCTGGCCAGAATATGCCGGTGTGGGCAATGGCGCGCATCACCCGGCAAAAAGCTGTAGCCATGGGTCATGATAACAATCGGGCCTTGGCTTTGGGCCATCTGAGCCAAGGGCGCACGGCTTTTGCTCGGGCATGGTTTTGCTGTGTTCGGTGCCTGTGCATTGACGCGAATAACCGGCATGTCTGATCCGAATTGGCCCATATGCGGGTAGCGTGGCTCAGCTTGGCAACAGCCAGGCAACCATGCGCCTAAGAAACGGTGAAACTTTGATGCGGCTTTTATGACAGCGCAGCGCTGGCCGAGCTGCATTTTACAAAGTCTTCATCAAAGCGTTATCCAACCGCTACAGACCCGCCCCCAATGTGGCGCGCAACGCACATTCGGAGGCTGCTATGAACGTTAAATCACTTATTCTTGGCTTGGGGCTTGCCGCTGCATCCGCCTTTGGGGCTGCTGCGGACACATGGAAATTGGCTGTGACTGATGTCGAAGGCATGGAGCGCCTGCAGCTGGAATGGGGCCCGTTCAAAGATGCGCTGGAAAGCGCCACGGGGGACACGTTTGAATTTTTTGCGGTGAACTCGCGCACCGCAGCAGCCGAGGCCCTGCGCGGCAAAACCGTTGATTTCGTTGTGTCTGGCCCTGCAGAATACGTGGTGATCAACAAGCTTACCCAAGCGACACCGCTGATCGGTTTGGGGCGCCCTGATTATCACTGCGCCATTATCGTGCGCGCTGATAGCGGCATCAACGTGCCTGCGGATTTGAAAGGTAAGAAAGTTGCCTTTGGCGATATCGGTTCAACCTCGAATATGCTGTGCCCGATGCAGCTGTTGGCCGATTACGGCGTAGACCCGATCAACGATATCGACAAGGTGCACACCTCGCGCAATATCGCCCACGAGGCGTTGAAGGCCGGTGATGTCGCGGCCTTGGGCTCGAACGCGGGCAGCTGGCTGGGCGTGCGCAACAAAGAAACCGACCTGCCTTATGGCTATTTCAAAATGATCGCGCGTTCGGGTGATTTGCCAAACGACATGATCATGGTGGGCGCCCATGTGCCGGGCGAAGCCGCGAAAAAGGTGCGTGACGCGATTTTGGCAAACAAGGCCTCGATCATCGCGGGGATCACGGCGCATGAAGAAAACGCCAAATACATTGGTATGGATTTGGTGGCGATCGAAGATAGCGCCTATAACTACGTGCGCGCGATGTACACCAATGCAGGCTATCCACAGTTTGACAGCTTCATCGGTGATTAAGTTAGATACAAAAAGCCCCGCTGCGCAGGCGGTGGGGCCGCTGCAAACCAAGGCGCAGGGCGCCTTGGTTTCGCCTGTTGATATCGACGTTCAGGGCCTTGGCAAGCATTTCGGTGGCACGCCGATTTTCAGCGATGTCAGCTTTCGCTTGGCCCGCGGCGAGGCCGTGGCCCTGGTGGGCGCCAATGGCACGGGTAAATCAACCTTGCTGCGCAGCTTGATGGGGCTGATACCTGTCACCCAAGGCCACGTCAGGCTGCTGGGCCACGACATGCAGGCGGGCAATGCCGCAGCCCTGCGGGCGGTGCGGGCGCGCATTGGTTTGGTCAGCCAAAAGCACAACCTTGTGCCGCGGCTTTCGGTTTTGTCGAACGTGGTGCAAGGGCTGTTGGGGCAACACCCAGGCCCCCGCCATTGGTGCCACAGCCTGGCGCCTGAAACCTCGCGCCGGGCGGCGATGGCGGCGCTGGAGCAAGTGGGCTTGGCCGATTTTGCCCTGCGTCGGGCCGATCGCCTGTCGGGTGGGCAATCGCAGCGCGTGGCGATTGCGCGGGCCATCGTAGGGCAACCGCAGATTTTATTTGCCGACGAGCCCTGCGCATCGCTCGATCCGGCCGCAGGCGAGGATGTGATGGCGCTGTTTTTCGATCTGGTGCGGCAGCAGGGGGTTACGGTGGTGTTTACCTCGCACAATATCGCGCATGCCCTAGACTATGGCGACCGTGTTTTGGGGCTGGCGGGCGGCGGGCTAAAGCTGGACGCAACAGCAGCATCGCTGAGCGCAGATGATCTGCGGGGGCTTTATGACTGATTTGCATCTCCCCGCCCGCGTTGAACGCCCCTCGGCGGTTCGCTTTCTGGGCTATGCTTTGGGCCTGATGATCATTTTCTGGTGCCTGTCTGGCGCGGGCTTTAGCCTGGATAAAATGCTCACCTCACCCCCACGCTTTGCAGATTTTATAGATCGCGCCTTTCCCCCAAATGTTGAACCTAAGGTTCTGAGCCGCCTGGGCTGGAAGATGGTTGAAACCCTTCAAATCGCCGTCGCCGGTGCGGTGATTGGTGTGCTCTTATCCATCCCCGTGGCAATTTTTGCAGCCCGTGGGCTGGTGGCAGGACCGGTGGTAAACCAGATAGTGCGCACGATTTTAAGCTTTATCCGCGCCGTGCCCGATATTGCCTGGGCGCTGGTTTTTGTGGTTGCTGTTGGCCTTGGGCCATTTGCCGGCATGTTGGCGATTGTCATAGATACCATCGGCTTTTGTGGCCGGTTTTTCGCCGATGACATGGAGGCCACCGATAAAGGCCCTGCCGAAAGCTTAACAGCCGTTGGCGCGCGAAAGATCGATGTGATCGCCTGTGCAACCATACCTGCTGCGATGCCCTCGTTTATCTCCACCTCGCTGTTTGCGTTGGAAAAAGCGGTGCGCTCGTCCACTATTTTGGGGCTGGTTGGGGCAGGTGGCATCGGGATCGAGCTGAAAGTGGGCTTTGATTTGTTTGACTACCCTACAGCCATGACGGTGATTTTAATGATCGCCGCGGTGGTGGTCGGGATCGAGCATTTATCGGGCTGGGCGCGCACAAAAGTAATCGGAGAGCAGCGATGAAAACCGACACCGCCGATGCACATTGGAACACGGAATGGGCCAACATCAAAGCGGGCAGCAAATGGTTGCAGCCCGAAGAAGATGTGATGGCATGGGCAAAAACCTTGCCCCCGGGGGCGCGCATTTTGGATCTGGGGGCCGGTGTTGGGCGGCATGCGCTATGGCTTGCCGATCAGGGCTTTGACGTGACAGCGTTTGATGCAGCGCAGGCCGGCCTGGCCGCGATTGAGGGCGCGCAGCTGGCCGGGCGCGGGCCTGTGCGCTGCGTGCAGGGGCGGATGGATGATCTGCCCTTTGCCGATGGCAGTTTCGATCATGTGCTCAGCTGGAACGTGATTTACCACAGCGATGAAGAGGTTTTATTACGCACCATTGACGAAATACGCCGTGTCTTGCAGCCCGCTGGCACCTATTTGGGCACGATGCTGTCAAAGCGGCGCTTGCCCTATGAACTGGCCAAATACACCGGCCGTGAAATCAGCCACAATGCCTGGGTGTTTGATGCGCCCGGCACCGATAAAATCCACCCGCATTATTTTTGCGCCGCCGCAGAATTGCTGGCGCTTTTCGATGGGTTTGAGCCACTGCAGATAAAAGATTGCCCACACGAGGCGCCGGGTTCGTGGCATTGGCATGTGGTGATGGAAAAACTGGGGGCCGAGGCGTGATGCAAACATTTGTCGGTGGGCAGGTATTTCTGCCCGATCAATGCGTGGAAACCACCGTCAGCGTTGCGGATGGGGTGATTGTTGATATCGGTGGGCCAGTTATTGGCACCGAAATCGATGCACGCGGCAAAATCGTGGCGCCGGCGCTGATTGATGTGCATGGCGATGCATTCGAGCGGCAATTGATGCCACGCCCTGGGGTGTTTTTTCCAACCGACGCGGCGCTTTTGGATACTGACCGGCAGTTGGCCGCCAATGGCATTGCCACCGCCTATCACGCCATCACGCTCAGCTGGGAGCCGGGCCTGCGCGCGGTTGATCGCGGCTGGGATTTGATGCGCAATATGCAGGCACTGGCACCGCGCCTTTTGGTGGAAAACCGCGTGCAACTGCGCTGGGAAACCTTTGCCTTCGAGGCGTTAGAGCTGATCGATTGGGCCTTGCAGGGGCCGTTAACGCCTGCACTGGCCTTTAATGATCACACATCGATGAGCATGCGGGCCTTTGACACGCGCGTGCAAGATCGCCCCTTTGAATTGGCATCCGATTTCTCGATTGCCAGTTTCGACGATGCCCGCCTGCGCCAGCGCACTGCCGGCAATGCCAAACGCGCAGGCCTAAGCGAAGAGGCTTATATTGCGCTGCTGCGCCAGGTATGGGGCCGGCGCAGTGATGTGCCAGCCACCATTGCGGCGGTGGCGCAAAAGGCCCGGGCTGCGGGCGCGCCGATGCTTAGCCATGACGACACGCGCGCAGAAACGCGGCGTTGGTTTCGCGATTTGGGCGCCACTGTTGCAGAGTTTCCCATGGTAATGGCTGCGGCAGAAGAGGCACGCAAAGGTGGCGACAGCCTGATTTTCGGCGCCCCAAATGCGGCCCGCGGCGCCAGCCATATCGGCTCGCTTTCGGCGGGTGATATGGTTGAGGCCGGGCTGTGCGATGCGCTGGCATCAGATTATTTTTACCCAGCTATGTTGGCAGCCATCGCCCGGTTAGATGCCGAAAAGCGTGCCGACAGGCTGGCGCTGTGGCATCTGGTCTCGCAAGGGCCCGCGCGCACCATGCATTTGCACGACCGTGGGCAAATAACCAAAGGCCTACGCGCCGATCTGGTTGTGCTAGATTGGCCTGCGGGGCACCCACCTGCGGTTATGGGCACATGGGTGGCCGGGCGCCCAGCATTTCGGGCGATTGCCGCGGGGTAACTGGCCCAACGAACGGCCGGCTGCAGGCCCTTATTTGATATATGTCTAGGCCCTGGCCACGCAGCCCTTTGGCTGCTTGGCTGCTTGGCTTGGTCGTTGGGCCAAGGTGGGTGATGCGTTTGTGTCAGCGTCCTCTGCACGGGGCATAAATCGTTACCAAAAGGTCATACGAACGCAGATTTATGTTCATATGAAACCGTCATTCTGGCCGCAAACAGGGCGGGATGCGCATGCAAGACGGATCATCACAGCTTTCACAGCGCCAACAGCAGATATTGGCCTATGTTGCCGAATGGGGGCAGGGCAGCATTGCTGCCTTTGCCGCTGAAATGGGCGTCACCGAGCAAACCATCCGCCGCGATGTCAACCGGCTGTGCGCGCAAAACCTGCTCAGGCGGGTGCATGGCGGGGTTGCCGCCATCGCCGGGCCAAACCTGCATTATTCCAAGCGCCGTGTGATGAACACCGCAGCCAAACGCCAGATTGGTGCGGCCTTTGCCGGTTTGGTGGCCGATGGCGCATCGCTGGCTGTCTCTATTGGCACAACACCAGAATTGGCCGTTGATGCGCTGCATCAGCATAGCGATCTGACGCTTGTCACCAATAACCTGTGGGTGGCGATGCTGGGGTGCGAGCGCCCGGGTTGGCGTGTCGATTTGCCAGGCGGCACGGTGCGCCCCAGCGACCGCGACATATTGGGGCGGCATGTTGCACAGTTTTTTGCCCGCTTTCAGGTGGATATTGGCCTGTTTGGTGTGGCGGGCGTGGCGGCTGATGGCACGTTGCTGGATTTCAACGAAGACGAGGTCGAGGCGCGCATGGCCATTCGCAAGAACTGCCGTTGCGCGGTTTTGGTGCTGGACCACAGCAAATTTGGCCGCCCCGCCCATATGCGTGGGGGCCATATCACCGATGCTGATGTGGTGATCTGCAACCATACACCCCCCGATCCGATTTTGGCATCGCTGGCCGCTGCAAACCGTCGCCTGATTGTCACAGGTCACCCCGGTGGCCACGATGAATAAGCCCGGCCTGCCAATCACCCTTCGGGGCATTACCAAGGCGTGGCCCGGTGCGGTTGCGCTGGATGACGTGCATTTAACGATGCCAGCGGGGCAGTTTTCGGCCATTTTGGGCCCATCTGGCTGCGGAAAATCCACGCTTTTGCGCATGATCGCAGGGCTTGAAACCCCCAGCCACGGTAAAATTTTCATAGATGATCGCGATGTGACCGCGCTGCCTGCCGATCAACGCGGGCTGTCGTTTGTGTTTCAGTCCTATGCCCTTTTTCCCCACCTCAGCGTGGCCGAAAATATTGTGTTTGGCTTACGCACGCGCCGGGTGGCGCGGGCCGAGCGCACCCAGCGCCTGGCCGAGGTGGCGCAATTGCTGGGGCTTGGCCCCTATTTAGATCGTAAGCCCGCGCAGCTATCTGGCGGGCAGCAACAGCGCGTTGCGTTGGGCCGCGCCATCATTGCGAAACGCGCCATATGCCTGATGGACGAGCCGCTTTCGAACCTGGATGCCAAGCTGCGCCAAACCATGCGCGGGGAATTGCGCGCGCTTCAGCAGCAGCTGGGCTTTACCATGGTCTATGTCACCCATGATCAGGTGGAAGCCATCACCATGGCCGATCAGGTGGTGTTGATGAATGCCGGGCGGGTCGAGCAGGTGGCGGCCCCCGACGTTCTATACCTAAAACCACAGACAGTATTTGCCGCCCGCTTCATTGGCACGCCCGCCATGAACATCTTGCCCGCAGCGGCGTTGGGCGCTTTGGGGCAGGGGCTGGAACAGGCCGCAGGGCGCGGCCTGGCAGTGGGCCTGCGCCCCGAAGCACTGGTGCAGCTGCCCCAAAGCCCTGTTGTGCTGTCGTGCACCCATGCCGAATATTTGGGCGCCGATGCCCTGGCGCATGGCCATATTGGCGGGCACCCGGTGGTTATGCGGGTGGCAGGGGCCGATATGCCACGGCCCGGCGCCCAGCTGCCCTTGGGCTTTGCCCCGCAGGATTTGCATCTTTTCGATTTTGCCACAGAGCACCGCACCGAAGTGGCGGGGCTGTCTGGCATTTTCCTTCGCGCGGGCATGCCCACCGCGAAGCCAACCGGCGCTGTTGCGTCACCCTTCAAACCAAAGGACGACTGACTATGTTCGCAAAAGCCATCAAAAGTGCAGCCCTCTCGGCGGCAGTTGCCATCTGCGGCGCATTGCCAGCGCAGGCAACAGACTTGCAATTTTATTTCCCAGTGGCGGTTGGCGGCGGTGCTGCTGAAACCATCGAGGCGCTGACGAAAGACTATATGGCCCAAAACCCCGGCATCTCGATTGATGCGGTTTATGCAGGCTCTTACCAAGACACGATTGCCAAGGTGATCACCGCTGCGCGCGGCGGTAACGCACCACAATTGTCGGTGGCACTGTCGGTAGATATGTTCACGCTGATCGACGAAGACCTGATCGTGCCATTCGACGATTTCATCAAAACCGATGAAGACCGCGCTTGGCTGGCATCGTTCTACCCGGCCTTCATGGAAAACAGCCAGACAGGTGGCAAAACCTATGGCATTCCGTTCCAGCGCTCGACCCCGGTGCTGTATTGGAACAAAGAGGCCTTTGCCGCCGCCGGCCTAGACCCAAACACCCCGCCCGCCACATGGGAAGAGATGGTGGAAATGGGTAAAAAGCTGGTCAAGAAAGACGAAAACGGCAATGTCACCCAATGGGGCGTGCGCATTCCGACCTCGGGCTTTCCCTATTGGCTGTTTCAGGGCCTCAGCACGCAAAACGACGTGATCTTGGCCAATTCAGAAGGCAACAAAACCAATTTTGACGATCCCAAAGTGGTTGAGGCGCTGGAATATCTGGTTTCGCTGAGCACCGAACACGGTGTGATGGAGCCTGGCATCGTGGAATGGGGCGCCACGCCCAAAGCCTTTTTCGAGGGGCAAACTGCCATGATGTGGACAACCACCGGCAACCTGACCAATGTGCGCAAAAACGCGCCCTTTGATTTTGGTGTTGGCATGTTGCCCGCCAACAAGCGCCGCGGTGCGCCTACGGGGGGTGGCAATTTCTACCTGTTCAAAGGCACCTCGCAAGAGCAGCTTGCCGCAGCGGTTGATTTCATCAAATGGATCACCGAACCTGAACAGTCGGCAAAATGGACCATGGCCACAGGCTATGTTGCCCCGCGCCCTGCCACTTGGGACACGCCCACAATGCAGGCATATGCCGCTGATTTCCCCGCTGTGTTGGTGGCGCGCGACCAGCTGGAATTCGCTGTTGCCGAATTGTCGACCTATGAAAACCAGCGTGTGACGCGCATTTTCAATGATGCTTTGGCAGCCGCCATCACTGGCCAAAAAGATGCCGCCACAGCATTGGCCGAGGCCCAAGCACAGGCCGATGCCATCTTGGCTGCTTACCGCTGATCAAGGGCAATAACGCTTTGGGGTGGGCCGTTTCTGGCCCGCCCCATTTGGCCTTTAAGGGGGGTGAACATGGATCGCCGAGATTGGGTTTATGGCTGGCTTTTGGTGTTGCCAGCTATGGTTTTCTTGGGCCTTTTTACCCATTTGCCTGCCATCACCACGATCTGGAACAGCTTCTTTTCAACCCCCCGTGGGCGGCGGCCCAAGCTGTTTGTCGGCCTGGAAAATTACCAAAGGTTGCTGGATGACCCGGTTTTTTGGAAGGTGATGGTGAACAACCTGTGGTTTGCACTGGGCACTATTCCACTGTCGATCGCTTTGGCGCTGATCATGGCGCTGTCGGTGCAACGCGCCTTTGCCGGGCGCGCGCTGGTGCGTATGGCCTATTTCACCCCAACCGTGCTGCCGCTGATTGCCGTGGCCAATATTTGGCTTTTTTTCTACACCCCCGGCTTTGGCCTGATCGACCAGATTACAGGGGTTTTCGGGCTGGGCCAAAGCAACCTGCTGGGCAGCCCTGATACCGCGCTTGTTGCCGTAATGGTTGTGACCGTGTGGAAAGAAGCGGGGTTTTTCATGATCTTCTATCTGGCGGCTTTGCAAACAATTCCACCACAGCTTAGCGAGGCTGCCAAAATTGAAGGGGCCAGCGCAGGAACGGTGTTTTGGCGCATTACCTTTCCCTTGTTGATGCCAACCACGCTGTTTGTGTCGATCAACGCGGTGATCAACTCGTTTCGGATGGTTGACCATATCTTTGTGCTGACAGGGGGCGGGCCTGATAACGCCTCGTCACTGCTGTTGTTCTACATCTATGAAACCTCGTTTCGGTTTTGGGATACGGCCTATGGCGCCACGCTGACCGTGGTGATGCTGGCGCTGCTGGGGCTGCTGGCGATTGGCCAGTTTTTGATCTTTGACAAAAAGGTGCACTACAAATGAGCGGCTTTGACAAATGGCTGGGGCATAGCGCTGCGCTGCTTTTGGCATTGCTTTGGGTATTGCCGTTGCTTTTTGCCATCTGGACAGCCATCCACCCCGTGGCCTTTGAGGCGCGCTTTCAGCTTACTGCGCCTCTGACCACGGAAAACTTTGTCAAAGCATGGCAGGCAGCGCCCTTTGCCCGCTATTTTTTGAATAGCTTTATTTTGGTCACCAGTATTTTGCTGGCGCAATTCGTTTTATGCACGCTGGCGGCCTATGCCTTTGCCCGGTTTCGGTTTCCGGGGCGTGATTTTTTATTTGTGCTGGTGTTGATGCAGCTTTTGGTGATGCCCGATATTTTGATCGTGGAAAATTATAAGATGATCCGCGCCCTGGGCCTTGTGGATACGATCGCCGCCATCGCCCTTCCCTATGTCGCCTCGGGCTTTGGGGTGTTTTTGATCCGCCAAGCCTTTATGACGGTGCCATCAGAATTAGACGATGCTGCCCGCGTCGAGGGGGCGGGTGTGCTGCAAGTTTTGTGGCGCGTCTATGTGCCTTTGGCCAAGCCCATTTATTTGGCCTATGGGTTGGTATCGGTCAGCCATCATTGGAACAATTTCCTGTGGCCTTTGATTGTGACAAACTCGGAGGAAACGCGCCCTGTCACAGTGGGCCTTAGCATTTTTGCATCGGTCGATTCTGGCATCGAATGGGCGGTGATCAATGCCGCCACATTGATGACATCGGGGCCATTGCTGGTGGCGTTTTTATTGTTTCAACGCCAATTTGTGCAAAGCTTCATGCGCGCGGGTATCAAGTAGCGCCAACCCCCAAAAAAGCGGCCACCAGCCATGGCTTGGCCGCAATAGCAAAGCGGGCTTCCCCCCCTTTAGCCCCAGCTGAATGGTGCGCATCACTTGTTGGCACATGGCCAGATCATGCGCGCGCAGCGATTCGCGCACTGCTGGGCTCACCAGCCGTTCAGGTGGTTATGATCCTCCGAAATTTTCATATGAAAAACAAAGGCTTTTCATATGATCGTGCTTTGCCGTGGCAGGCGTGTTTTTTGCCCAGAACATGCGGCAACCGTGGCAACTTGGCGCTGCAAAGGTTAATTTTTGCCCTAGTCTTGCCCGTGGGATTGGGCAAAAAGCCCAGGCAAAAGACGAGACAGCTGATGCCCCGCACAACATTTATCGCCGAAACCAATCTTCAGGGTCATGTGATCGCCGTGTGGGTTCAGGAAAACACCAAACGCCCGCGCATAGTGTCACCTACCGATGCCACCTTGGCCTTGCTAGAGCATGCCCAATTTTCCGGTGCGCCAAAAGAGGCCATTGTCGCGTGGCTTTTGGCCGCCCTGAAAGCCCAAAAAACTGCGCCCTGACTAGGGTAGGGCGGCAGTGCTGGCCAAAGCCTGGTTTTTATAACGGCTGTCTTCGGTGACATCTGCACCAAACCAAGGGGGCGGCACAAAGGCGTGCGCTGCGGCTAGGGTGGGAAATTCCACCTCGACCATAACAAGGGGTGCCAAGGCGCCGCTGAACACGTCAAGCTCGAACCCTGTTCCACAAGGCAGGGTGCCTGTGTGGCGGGTTTTTTCCACTCGCCGCCCCTGTGTAAGCGGCCAAAGTTCGTCAAATTGCTGTTGGCTAAGCGCCACCTCATGTTCGGCACGGGCAAGCCCACCCTTGGACTTGACCGTTAGAAAATAGGCATCGCCCTTTTTGCGCAGGCGCAATTCAGTGGTGTCATTTGGGGCGGTTATATAGCCTTGCTCGATCGGCCGGGCAGGCAATGCGCCAAGATCGGGTAGATCTGCCACCAAAAATTTTCGTTCAATTTCTGTGCCCATGCTATTGGCCCAGCCGATCTAGCAGCTCGGCATGCAGGGCCTGATATGCCTTTGCCGCAGCACTTTTGGGGGCGCTGGCCAGCACCGGCGCACGGTGCACGCCCATACGCTCGATTTCCGAGGCAAACGGTATTTGTGCCTGCATCAAACGCTTTCCATAGGCTTTGCGCATGTCTTTCATCGTATCGCCATGCAGCGCCTTGACCCCTTGAACCATGGAAAAAAACCCATGCAGTTTTTTAATCTGCAAATCATTGCTGGTGAAAAAATCTTGCAACTGCTCGAATGTGCGCTGGGACAAGGTGGTGGGGATAACGGGCACCACGATGCCATCGGCGGCGCGAAAAACATTTTCGGACAAGGTTGAGATATTGGGCGGGCAATCCAGCAATACTGTATCATAGTCGTTTTTCACTGCCCTCAGCGCCTTTTTCAGCCGCGAGCGGCTGTTGCGCATGCGCGCCAGAAAAATATCGAAATCACGAAAGCTCATATTTGCGGGTAAAATATCGAGCTGCTCATAATCGCTGGCGCGGATCGATTTTGTAAACCGCTCGACATCTTTGAAAAACGCCGCTTCGCTAAGTTTTTTTGACGGTTTAACCCGGAAATAAAAGCTAGAGGCGCCTTGCGGATCCAGATCGCACAGCAGCGTGCGGCGGCCGGTTTTCGCCAAGGCATGGGCCAAATTGACAGCCGTTGCGGTTTTACCCACACCACCCTTGTTGGAATAACAAGCTATGATTTTCATGCTGGCTCCTTTTGCGAATTAAACAGCGTTTGAAAGCTGTTTTGTGTCTTTGTGCTGTTGAAGGCGGCAAAACTGGCCTCTACTTTGGCGCGCTGTGCAATTTGGCCTTGATGCATCAACGCAATCAATGCGCCCACGGTTTGTGCAATTGCGATATTTTCTTTGCGCTCTGCCGGCCCAAGAGTGCCCAGAAACGCGCGCAGATTGTCTTGTTGCACGCAGTAATCATTGAATTGGCCCAGCGTGTCTTGCAGCTGTTTTAAGGGGCGAATGACATCTTTCATGTCGCTTTTGCGAAACAGGGGCGCCGAGATTTCCATCAAATAGCGCAGCTTTTTGCACTGTATGCGCAGGGCATGCACCTGTTCGTCGGGGGTGGTTTCGGTAATGCCCGCCGCAATCTTGCAGATCTTGCGATAATGTTTCCAGATCAGGCTGCAGGCAAAATCATGTGCTGGCGCCCCAGATCTGGGCCCCGCCACCAGTTTCTTGCCCTTTTTGAACAGCTTTTCCAGCCGTTTCATTTGCGCCCCATAGGCGGGGCTTTGTAGCTGTTGGGCCAGTTCGGCATGGGCTGCGGCGCGGTGTTCGCTAAAGCGTGCAAACATATGCGCCAAACCCGGGTGCAGATCGGGCGGTAATAGCTTGGCATAATCGCTGCGTGTTAGCAGATAAACATCCAAATCCCGCAATTTGCCGGTGGGCGCCATCAGCGCGCTGAATTCTGATTTAAGATCCGCGGTTTGCTGGTGGCCATACACACCCGAAAAAAGGCTAATGACCGAGCGAATTTTGCGCAGTGCAATGCGGTAATCATGTAAAAATTCGGTATCGATATCGGCAATAATGCCAGCCTCGTTTTGACGCATCATGGGAATATGGGCCGCAATAACCGCATTGACCATTTCAATGGCCGGGGTGGTGGGCGCCATATCAACCTGCGGTTTGGCGGTGTAGTTTTGCCAACCGGGAAACAGGGTTTCATAAAGGTGGGGCCAGCCGGGAGAATTGGCACCCAATTCATGGATATGCGCCCTAAGCTCTGCTATGGCTTTGGTGTAGCCACGCAAGGCAATGGGCTGGGCCAAACACAGGCTTGCCCCGCTATCATGGGTCAATATCCGCAGACCTAGCCGCGCTTGGGTTTTGCCCTCGTCGTCGATATAGGCCAAAGTCAGGTCTTGAATTTCGGCCGCGCCCATCGCCATCAGGCTGCGCAAAGGCGGCACCATGCCTAAGCCTTGTTTCACAGGCCCTTGGGGCAGGTCAGCCACAAAGCCGGGGGATTGCGGGCACACTTGTGCCATCTCCTGCAGGCCTGTGCCCAAATGCAAATGCCCGCGATGCCATGTCAAAAGATGGTGCGACTGCAATATATGGCCATCAAACGTATCAAAAAATACAGCGTCTACGGCCTCGCTCTGCGCAAGGGTGCGGGGGTAAAGCTTGCCCAAATGAGTTGATTTCAATTGCTCGATCGCGGCTGTGGGCAGCACCGTTGGCAACGGTTTAGTCTGGGGCATTACCGGCCTTTCCAGGTGTCTTTAGGTAGGTTTCCACAAGATCTTCGATGATTTTTTGCACGCTTGTATCGTCTTCGATGGCGCGCATCTTCAACGCCTTTAGGGTTTTTGAATTCAAACGCAGCGAGGTGTTTTTCTTTTTGTCGTCCTTATCCGCCTTGCTGGTTTTCGGCCCTTTTTCGGTATTTTTTTGCTTTGGCATAACTGACCTCATGATGTAATGACGTCATTACATCATGAAAACGCGGTTTGCAACCGCGATGGGTTGCACAATCCTGTCATCTTGGCGGGCTAAGTGTCGGGTATCACGTAACAGGAGCCTATGATGATCCGCACTCTGACAACCGCCGCAGCCGCACTGTTGCTGTCTTCTGCCGCCTTTGCCGCAGATGTTTCTGGCAAGCTTGTTCTTTACACCTCGCAGCCGAATGCCGACGCACAGCAAACCGTTGATGCGTTTCAGGCCAAATATCCCGACGTCGAAGTGGAATGGATTCGCGATGGAACCACCAAGGTTATGGCCAAGCTGCGCGCCGAATTCGAAGCAGGCGCACCCCAACCCGACGTGCTGCTGATTGCCGATATGGTCACCATGGAGGGCCTAAAATCTGAAGGGCGCCTGATGGCCTATCCCGAGGCCGACACCGCCGCCTATGACCCGGCCCTGATGGATGCAGATGGCACCTATTTCTCGACCAAGCTGATCACCACTGGTATCGTTTATAACACTGCAGCACCGATGGTGCCCACATCTTATAAAGACCTGTTAAAGCCAGAGGCCAAGGATAAGCTGGCCATGCCATCGCCGCTTACCTCGGGTGCGGCCACAATCCATATGGCGGCAATCACGGGGCATCCAGACCTGGGCTGGGCATTTTACGAAGGCTTGGCCGAGCAAGGTGCAAACCCCAAGGGCGGCAATGGCGGCACATACAAGGCAATCGCAGGTGGCGAAAAGCTGTATGGGTTTGTCGTCGATTTCCTGGCGATCCGTAACAAACAGCAAGGCGCCCCGGTCGAGTTTGTTTTCCCCAAGGAAGGGGTCAGCGCTGTAACCGAGCCGGTGGCAATTCTGTCTACCGCCAAAAACCCCGACGCGGCCAAAGCCTTTGTCGATTTCCTGATCTCGGCAGAGGGCCAGCAACTGGCAGCCGACATGGGGTATCTGCCCGCGCATCCCGCCATCACCCCACCCGCAGGCTTTCCCGCGCTCAGCACCATAAAGCTGTTGGGCTTTGATCCGGCCAAGGCGCTGGCCGAAGACGCCGCAAACAAAGCCCGCTTCAGCGATATCTTTGGCGGCTGATGCGCAGCTTTTTTCGGAACGGCGAGGGGATAACCCTTGCCGTTCTCATTTTTATTTTTCTCGTTCTTTTCGTAACACCGCTGGGCCTGCTGGCAGGGGTGGCACTGGGTGATGGGCTGGGGCCGATTTGGGCCGCCCTCGATAGCCGCTCGGTCCCTCGGGCGCTGTGGAATTCTGTCGAAAGCGCGCTGCTTTCGGCGGTGGTGTCGCTGCTTGCCGGCACTTTGGCCGCGCTGGTTCTGGGCCTGACCGATACCCGCGCCAAGGGCGTTTTCGTTTTCCTGCTTTTGATCCCAATGATGATCCCACCCCATGTCACGGCGATTGCGTGGATACAGGCCCTGGGCCCATCGTCGCCGTTGCTGCAATCGCTTGGGTTGGCCCCCGAGATTGGCAGCACACATCCACTATATTCGCGCCAAGGCGTGATCTTGCTGCTGGGCATCCAGCATGCGCCACTGGTTTTCCTTGTGGTCCTGGCCGCCCTGCGCAGCCTGCCACGTGAAATGTCAGACGCCGCCCGCGTTGCCGGGGCCCAACCGCTGCGGATGCTCACCAAGGTGATTTTGCCACTGCTGGCGCCGACACTGATTACCGCCTATGCGCTGGCGGTGGTGTCGGCGCTGGGAAATTTCGGCATTCCAGCCCTGCTTGGCATCCCCGCCCGTTATACCACACTGCCGGTGCTGATCTGGCAGCGCCTGGCCAGTTTTGGCCCGTCAGTTCTAACCGATATGGCGGTGATAGCCGCGCTGGTTGCAGCCATCGCCATTGTTGCGGTGCTACTTCAAATGTGGCTGGCCGCGCGCCGGCGCAACGCGTTGATCGGGCCACCACAGCCGCCCCTTGATATCCGGCTGGGCCGGGCCCGGCCCCTTGTGGAAACAGGGCTGGCGCTGACAATTCTTGCCACGCTTATCCTGCCTGTCAGCGCGCTATTTGCCACGGCGCTGGTGCCAACCTATGGCGTGCCGCTGACGCAGGAAACCATCACCTTAGAAAACTTTGCCGAGGTTATTTTCCGCCAGGCCGTGACAATACGCGCCTTTGCAAATTCCACTTTTGTCGCGGTTTTATCGGCCGTGGTGCTGGCGGGCCTTGCAACACTGGTGGCGCGCTACGCAACGGCTGCCCCAACCCGCGCGATGCGCCGTGTGGGGGCGGGCCTGTCAACCTTGGGCGAGGTCACATATGCTATCCCCGGATTGGTGATCTCGGTCGCCTTCATATTGGCTTTTCTCAAGCCGCTACCGGTTTTGGGCGTGTCCGCATATAACACCCTTTGGATTATCCTGATGGCGTATATCTGCGCCTTTTTCTCGGTTGCGCTAAAGCCCGTCAGCGCAGCATTCCTGCAACTGGATCCCGCATTAGACGAAGCGGCCCGCGTGGCTGGCGCGGGGTTTTTGGGCCGCCTGCTGCGTATTTCGCTGCCTTTGATCGCGCCCGCAGCGGCATCTGGGGCGATCTTGGTGTTTCTAACCGCTTATAACGAGGTAACAGTATCAGCCCTGCTATGGGCAAGCGGCACCGAAACCATTGGAACCACAATCTTTAACTACGAGGATGGGGGCTACACAACCCTGGCCTCGGCCATGGCAGCGGTGACGGTGCTGGCAACTGTCGCGCTTATGCTGTTGCTCGATTGGCTGGGGCGCCGCGCCCCGCCGGGCGTTGTGCCATGG
>CAJXSO010000045.1 GCA_913061505.1 uncultured Lutimaribacter sp. | reverse complement strand
GATAGCGACCCTCGGCATGAAGACGCTCGATGGCCTGATCCAGCTGCGCAGTGTAATCCACTGGTTACTCCTGTTCATCTTTTGCGTGCCGCAGCTTAGACGCACGGGCGCCACGCGGCAACATATTCAATTTTGTTGGGGTATAGTTTCGAAACCCGCCTGAGGGTAGGCTACAAAATGCCGCTGTCTGCGGCATTGATATATGTCAAATGCAACATTACCCCCCAATCCCCGCCCCCGGTCTTGAGATCGGGGCCAAGCTGACCTAGATTGAGGCGTGAAAGCACAGGAGCGTTCTATGTTCTCGATACCTGGAAAGCAGGCCGTCACCATCACACCCGCGGCCGCCACGCAGATCCGCAAGCTGATGGAGCGCGAGGGCCATGCCGGGCTGCGTATCGGGGTGAAAAAGGGCGGCTGTGCGGGCATGGAATATACCATGGATTACGCGGCCGAGGTGGACCCCCATGACGAGGTGGTCGAGCTGGATGGCGCGCGGGTGATGATCGCGCCGATGGCGCAGATGTTTCTGTTTGGCACCGAGATCGATTACCATACATCGCTGCTGGAATCGGGGTTTCGTTTTAACAACCCCAATGTGGCCGAGGCCTGCGGTTGCGGAGAATCGATTAAATTCAAAGATATCGACGCGCTCAGCGCCGAGGCAAAGCTGTAAGCCTGCCCATCAACGCCAATTACCGGGGCAGCTGGCACAGGCGCGCGGCGCATCTTGACCTTGGCGCGCAGATGCCAATGATGCGCCCCCATATTACAGAAATGGTCATTGGGGGCAGGTATGCGGCGGAAACTGGCAGCGGGTAACTGGAAAATGAACGGGCTGTTGGGCGATCTGGCGCAGCTGGATCAGCTGGCCAAAGCCCCCCTGCCGCCCCAAATCGACACGCTGATCTGCCCGCCCGCCACGCTGATACACCCCGCCATCGCCCAGACCCGCGGCAGTGCCCTGGCGATTGGCGCCCAAGATTGCCACGCGCAAAGCGCAGGCGCCTTTACCGGCGATATCTCGGCGCTGCAGCTGCGCGATTTGGGCGCCAGCGCAGCCATCCTGGGCCACTCCGAACGGCGCGAGGGGCATGGCGAATCTGATCAGCTGGTGGCGGCCAAAGCCCATGCAGCCCAAGCGGCAGGGCTATGTGCAATCATCTGTTTGGGCGAAACTTTGGCCCAACGGCAGGCAGGTGACACATTGCAGGTGATCGGCGCGCAATTCGCAGGGTCGGTGCCCGCCACGCTGGACCCGGCGCTGCTGGTTTTGGCCTACGAACCGGTTTGGGCCATTGGCAGCGGGTTGATCCCGACATTGCCCCAAATTGCCGAGGTGCACAGCGCCCTGCGCACAGCCCTAGAGGCGCGGTTTGGCGCTGAGGCCGCGCATACCGTGCGCCTGCTTTATGGTGGCTCGGTCAAACCCGACAACGCAGCCGAGGTTTTTGGCGTGGCCGATGTAGATGGCGCCCTGGTCGGCGGTGCCAGCCTGAACGCCCAAGATTTCAGCGCCATTGTGCAGGCGCTGGCGGCGGCCTGACATGCCACAGCCCCCCAGCCTAAGCCAGATGTTTTCGGTATTCGGGCGCATTGGGCTTTTGTCCTTTGGGGGGCCTGCTGCGCAAATTTCGCTGATGCACAGGGAATTGGTGCAAAACCGCCCTTGGCTAGACGAGGCACAGTTTTTGCGCGCCCTGTCATTTTGCATGCTGCTGCCGGGCCCCGAGGCCATGCAGCTGGCCACCTATGCGGGCTGGCGGCTGCGCGGTGTTCTGGGCGGTGTTTTGGCGGGGCTGCTGTTTGTGCTGCCGGGCGCCTGCGTGGTGGCGATATTGGCGGCAAGCTACATCAACTTTGGCACACAACCTGCTGTGCAGGCGGCATTTGTAGGGGTGAAAGCGGCGGTTTTAGTGGTGGTGCTGCAGGCGCTTCTGGCGCTGTCGCGGCGCAGCCTAAAGGCGCGCGCCCATTGGCTGTTGGCCGCCTGCGCCTTTGTTGCGCTGTTTGTGCTGCACCTGCCCTTTCCGGTGGTCATTGCCCTGGCGGCCCTATGGGGGTTTTTCAGCCCTGCGGCCCACACAGACCAGCCTGCGCCCGCGGCGGTAGCGGTGGCGCGGCACACCACCTTGGGGGTGGTTTTGTTTTGGGGCGCGCTTTGGCTGGCCCCCCTGGCGGTTTTATGGCTGCTTAAGGCCCAATTCCTGCTGGATCTGTCGCTGTTTTTCTCGCAGCTGGCGGTGGTTACTTTTGGCGGGGCCTATGCGGTTTTGGCCTATATGACCCAAGCCATTGTCAGCGATTTTGGCTGGCTCGATACCCGCCAGATGATCGATGCCCTAGGCCTGGCGGAAACCACCCCGGGCCCGCTTATTTTGGTCACGCAATTTGTGGGCATTTTAGCAGGCCACGCCCAGGGCGGCTGGCCGATGGCCGCCTTGGCCGGCGCCTTGACGCTGTGGATGACATTTGTGCCCTGCTTTTTATGGATCTTCGCAGGCGCGCCCTATATCGAGCGGCTTTCCGCCCTGCCCCGGCTGGCCAATGCGCTGCATGCCATTACCGCTGCGGTTGTGGGGGTGATTCTGTCTTTGTCGCTGTGGTTTGGCTTGCATGTGCTTTTTGCGCAGGTCACGCCAACCCGGTTTGGGCCTGTGCCAGATTGGGCCAGCCTTGATCTAACGGCCGCCGCACTTGCCGCGCTTGCGGCCATAATGCTGCAGGTTTTGCGCCTGCCACTGCCCTTGGCGCTGGCTGGGGCGGCGCTGATGGGCGTGGCGCTACAGGCCTTTGGGCCGGGGCTGAATTAGCCCCGCTGCCCCCTTTTGTTTTGCCGCAAATCCCCTATGCTTGGATCAGGTAAAAGGAAAGAACCATGTCTCGGAAGATTGATTACGGCCGGCTTATGCACCGCGCCATGCGCAGCCTGATCCAAGAAGTATTGGCCGATGTGCGCGATAACGGCCTGCCCGGGGCGCATCATTTCTTTATTACGTTCGATACCACCGAAGAGGGGGTGGAAATGGCCGAATGGCTGCACGATCGCTACCCCGCCGAAATGACCGTGGTGTTGCAACATTGGTTTGACCACCTAGAGGTGCGCGAGGATGGGTTTGCCATCACGCTCAACTTTGGCGACAGCCCCGAGCGGCTGAATATTCCCTTTGATGCCATCCGCACCTTTGTTGACCCCTCAGTTGAATTTGGCCTGCGCTTTGAAAGCCAAACCGAAGACGACAGCAACGAAGACGACGAGGAAGAGGCCGGTTTCATAGAAAACGCCGAACCCGCCGAAGCCCCCCAGCAAGATGCCCAGGTGGTCAGCTTGGATAGTTTTCGAAAATAACCCCCGATGGCCGCAACGTGACCCTATGGCAGAGATTTTAAACCTCAATCAGGCGCGCAAGGCGAAAACGCGGGAAAAGGCGCGCAAAACGGCCGATGAAAACGCCGTTAAATTTGGCCGCACCAAGGCGCAAAAGCAGCGCGAGGCGGCGCAGGCCAAAAAGGCGCAAACCCTGCTGGATGGGCACAAGCGCGAGGAATGAGCGGGCGGCCCATCAAACACTCGCTTACCCTGCAGGGCCATCGCACCAGCGTGACGCTCGAGGCGGAATTTTGGCAGGCGTTTCGCAGCATTGCCCAGGAAAAAGGCATCGCGCTGAATGCTTTAGCCGCACAGGTTGATGCAGGCCGCGCCCCTGAAACAGGCCTGGCATCTGCCATACGCGTTTACGTGTTGCGCCATTACCAGGCGCAGGCCACGCCGGGGGTGGTTTAGCCTGCGGCAGTCTCTCTGATCCGGGCGATCATTGCGCGCACCCCGTTCGAACGCTGGCTGGACAGATGCTCGTTCAGCCCCAAGCGCCCCAGTTCGGCATGGGCATCCACCGCCCCCACCTGCGCCACCGGCAGGCCGTTATAAAGCGCGCGCAACACCGCAATCAGCCCGCGCACGATCATGGCATCGCTATCACCGTCGAAATGAAACACCCCGTCATTGGGGCGGATATGCAGCCAGACCTGGCTGGCGCAGCCATCTACCTTGGTGGCCGGCACTTTCAGCGCCTCATCCAGCTGCGGCATGGCGCGGCCCAGCTCGATCACATGGGCGTAGCGTTCTTCCCAGTCTTCGAGAAAGTCGAAATCTTCGACGATTGCTTCGAATGCTTCGGTGGCCATGCGTTTTCCCTATCTTTGCCAAATGTGAACGGCGCTGGTGCCACAGGTAAGGCGGGCATGGCCCAAGGTCCAGCCTTGATGTATCTTTTCATCTGCCCAGCAATGCTGTAGCCCTAGGCCACGGCCCAATGATTGGCAAAAGGTAGATCTTGTTCATGCGCAAACCGTTTGTTTCCCTGATGGCTGCAACCCTGCTTTTGGCAAGCTGTGGCGCCGTGCAAGACAGCCGCATCAACCCCGCCAATTGGTTTGGAAAAAGCCGCGAGGTGGCCAAGGCCCCAAGCGAAGACGAGGTGAACCCCTTGCTGCCCAAAGGCAACAACATGTTGTCATTGCGCAAAAAAGAGAAAGAATACGCAGGCATAGACGTGGCGCGCATCACCGATGTCACGCTAGACCCGGTGGCAAATGGCGGCGTTTTGCGTGTGCAGGGCATCGCCCGGATCGATGCCTATAACCTGCGCCTGGTGCCGCGCGACAGCAGCCGCAGCGACACACTGGTTTTTGCCCTGCAGGCTGAATTTAGCCCCGAGGGCGCCGCCAATATACGCGGCACGCGCAGGGTGATTGCAGCCAGCCACGTGACCGCCGACATGCTGGAAGGCATCCGCCGTATCCGCGTGGAAGGCGCGGAAAACGCCCGCGACATTCGCAAATAAGCAATGGTGCGCGCTTAGCTTAGCTCGACAATCCGCACGGTTTTGCCTTTGGCCGCCAGGGCGATTTCGCCCGCGCATAGCCGCTCGGCATCATGGCCAAAAACCTCGTGGCGCCAGCCCATCATCGCCGGCACATCGCGCCGCCCTGCGGCCAGCGCATCCAGATCAGCGGACGAGGCAATAAGCTTGGCCGCAACGCCAGATTTTTCGGTTTTGGCTTTCAACAAGACCCGCAGCAAATCGGCCAAGGCCGGGTTGACCTGCAGCTTGCCATCATCCTTGGCACCTTCGGGCATCGCCTCGCGCGGGCAGGCGATGCCGGCCTGGATCGCGGCCAGAATGCCATCGGCAATCTCGCCCTTGCGGGCCTCGCGCAGCAAAAGCCGCGATTTGTTCAAATCGCCCAGGTTTTGCGGCTTGGTCGAGGCCAGCTCGACCAGCGCATCATCTTTGAAAACCCGCGAACGGGGGATGTTACGCTCTTGGGCATAGGCCTCGCGGAACCGGGCCAATTCGCGCACAATGGCCAAAAACTTGCCTGATTGGGTGCGCGTCTTTACGCGCTGCCAGGCGTCTTCGGGGCGGCTGATATAGGTTTCAGGGTTGGTCAGAATGCGCAGTTCTTCTGCCACCCATTTGGCGCGCCCCTGTTTTTGCAATTGCGCAGCCAGATATTCGTAGATTTTGCGCAAATGCGTGACATCGGCCAAAGCATAGGATTTTTGCGCATCCGACAGCGGGCGGCGCGACCAATCGGTAAAGCGGCTCGATTTATCCACCCCCTCTTTCGCGATCTTGCGCACCAGGGTTTCATAGCCCACCTGCTCGCCAAAGCCACAGACCATGGCCGCCACCTGGGTGTCGAAAAGCGGCTCGGGAAAGACCTTGGCATCGACGTAGAATATTTCCAGATCCTGGCGCGCGGCGTGAAACACCTTGACCACATCGGGGTTGCGAAACAGCGCATAGAGCGGTTCAAGCGACATATCGCTGCCAAGGATCGGATCGACCAAAACCGCGCTTTCGTCGGTATCGCCCGGCACGGCAAGCTGGATCAGGCACAGTTTCGAATAATACGTCCGTTCACGCAGAAATTCGGTATCGACCGTCACATAAGGGTGCCCGGCGGCCATAGTGCAGAACGCGGCCAGGTCTTCGGTTGTTGTTATTGTCTTCATCTGCGGCATTCTTTTCTAAGGGGCCCATGCGGCCTGCGGCACAATGGATGGCGCGATATACGCCAAATACAGGCAAAAGAAAACCCAGCCTAAGCCGGGCCATCCGCTGCCTGCTGTTGCAGGGCAATTGCTGCCGGCAGCTGGCCCATCGCCAGGGCCCGCAGCGCGCGTGGATAAAGGCGGTGTTCTTCCACCAAAACCCGCGCCGCCAGCGTATCGGCTGTGTCTTGTGGCAAGATCGGCACGCGGGCCTGTTCCACAATCGGGCCGCCATCCAGCTCAGGCGTGACCAGGTGCACGCTGCAGCCTGCCTCGGTATCGCCGGCATCTAGCGCGCGTTGGTGGGTGTGCAGCCCTTTGTATTTGGGCAAGAGCGAGGGGTGGATATTCAGCATACGCCCCTGCCATTTGCGCACGAAACCTTCGGTCAGGATGCGCATGAACCCGGCCAGGCAAATGATATCTGGCGCGGCCTGCAAAAGGCGGGCATGCAGCGCCGCCTCGAATGCGCCGCGATCGCGGCCAAAGGGGCGGTGATCCAGCACTGCAGTCTCCACGCCCCGCGCGGCAGCCTTGGCCAAGCCACCCGCCTGCGGCTCGTTCGACAGCACCAAAACCGGGCGCGCCGGGTGGCTGGCATCCATACTATCGAGCAACGACACCATATTGCTGCCGCCACCCGAAATCAGGATTGCCACGCGCTGCTGCATAGGATCAGAGCGCGCCAGTATAAGACACGCCCTGCCCCGCCACCACATGGCCCAAGCGGTGCACCTCTTCGCCTGCCTCTGCAAGCAATGCCGCCAGCGCATCGGCGCGTTCGGGGGCGACAACCAAAATCATGCCGATACCACAGTTAAAGGTTTTCAGCATCTCGGCCGCGTCCATATTGCCCGTGGCGCCAAGCCAGCCAAACACCGGCGGCAAGGCCCAGCTGTTTAGATCGATCGTGGCGCCAAGCCCCTCGGGCAGGACGCGCGGCAAGTTTTCGGTTAATCCGCCGCCGGTGATATGGGCCAGCCCATGCACACCGCCCGCGCGCACCGCCGCCAGGGCCTGTTTGACATAAAGCCGCGTCGGCGCCAGCAGTGCTGCCCCCAATGTGATCGTGTCATCCCACGGGCAAGGCGCATCCCAGCCCAGGCCCGAGATTTCCACCAGTTTGCGCACCAGGCTATAGCCGTTGGAATGCACCCCAGACGAGGCCAGGCCCAACAGCACATCGCCCGCCGCCACATCGGCTGGCAAATCTTGCCCGCGTTCCATGGCGCCCACGGCAAACCCCGCCAAATCGAAATCGCCCGCATGATACATGCCGGGCATTTCCGCGGTTTCGCCCCCGATCAGCGCACAGCCCGATTGCGCACAGCCCTCGGCGATGCCCTCGATAATGGCTGTGGCATCTTCCAGCACCAGCTTGCCTGTGGCGAAATAATCTAGGAAAAACAGCGGCTCGGCGCCTTGGCACACCAGATCATTCACGCACATTGCCACCAGATCGATGCCGATGGTTTGGAAATTGCCGGTATCGATGGCGATGCGCAGCTTGGTGCCCACACCATCGGTGGCGGCCACCAAAACAGGGTCGGTATAGCCTGCGCCTTTGAGATCAAACAGCGCGCCAAAGCCGCCCAGGCCCGCCATCACGCCGGGGCGCGCAGTGCGTTTTGCGGCCGGCTTGATCCGCTCGACCAGCGCATTGCCTGCGTCAATATCAACGCCCGCCTGGGCGTAGGTGATGCCGTTTTTGCCATTCGTCATGATGGGCCCCTATTCTGCTTGCGCGCGGCCTATAGGATGGGCGCAGAATTTGCAATCGGCAAGCGCGGATCGCCACAGCAAAGGCGCCAGATGCGTTCCAAGGCTTGACCTTGGCGCGCGTGTCTGGCACCCCTTTGCGCAAGTTGGGGCCTGTAGCTCAACGGTTAGAGCAGGGCGCTCATAACGCCTTGGTTGGGGGTTCGAATCCCTCCGGGCCTACCATTTCCCAATCATTTCCCCGCAGTCGCGCAGCCGGCATCCCCTGCGCCATGGGCGGGCGTGCAGTGTGGCAAAAAAACGGCCCCCCGTTGCTGCCGGGGGGCCGTTTTATAGCTGTATATGCGCAGGGCGGCCATGGCCGCCCTGCCCTGTGGCGCAGTATGCGTTACGCGGCCAGATCGAAACGATCGTTATTCATCACCTTCACCCAGGCTGCCACGAAATCATGCACGAATTTCTCGGCATTATCGTCTTGGGCGTAAACCTCGGCATAGGCGCGCAGGATCGAGTTTGACCCAAACACCAGATCCACACGCGAGGCGGTGAATTTCACCGCGTCAGTGGCGCGATCGCGGATTTCATAGCTGTCTTTGCCAACCGGCACCCACTTATAGGCCATATCGGTCAGGTTAACGAAGAAATCCGTGGTCAATGCGCCGGGACGGTCGGTGAAGACGCCGTGTTTGGTGCCGCCATGGTTGGTATCCAGCACCCGCATGCCACCCAGCAGCGCGGTCATTTCAACCGCTGTCAGCCCCAGCAATTGGGCCCGATCCAGCAGCATCTCTTCGGCGCTGACGATATAGTCTTTCTTCTGCCAGTTGCGGAAGCCATCGGCGACCGGTTCCAGCACCTCGAAAGAGGCGGCATCGGTCATCTCTTGGGTGGCATCACCGCGGCCCGGTGCGAAGGGCACGCTGATGTCAAAGCCCGCCGCTTTGGCGGCCTGTTCCACGCCCAGATTACCTGCCAGAACGATCACATCGGCCAGGCTGGCGCCGGTTTCGGCAGCGATCGGTTCCAACGCGGACAGCACTTTTTGCAGGCGCGCAGGCTCGTTGCCTTCCCAGTCTTTTTGCGGGGCCAGGCGAATGCGGGCGCCATTGGCACCGCCGCGCAGGTCCGAGCCACGGAAGGTGCGCGCGCTATCCCATGCGGTGGCAATCATCTCGCTGCCGCTCAGGCCACAGGCGGCGATTTTTGCCTTTACCGCATCCACATCATAGCCGGTGTTGCCCGCGGGCACCGGATCTTGCCAGATCAGGTCTTCGGCGGGGGCATCGGGGCCGATGTAGCGCATGCGTGGGCCCATGTCGCGGTGGGTCAGCTTGAACCAGGCGCGGGCAAAGCAATCGTCGAAATAGGCCGGATCTGCCATGAATTTTTCGCAAATCGCGCGATAGGCAGGGTCCATCTTCATGGCCATATCGGCATCGGTCATGATGGGCATGGTGCGCTTGCTGGGGTCACAGGCATCAACCGGCATATCTTCTTCTTTGATATCCACCGGCTGCCACTGCCAGGCACCTGCGGGCGATTTTTGCAGCGCCCAATCATAGCCAAACAGCAGCTTGAAATAGCCCATGTCCCATTTTGTGGGTTCGGTCGTCCAGGCGCCTTCCAGCCCCGATGTTACCGCATTGGATGCTTTGCCACCCAAATTCGGGTTCATCCAGCCCAGGCCTTGGTTTTCGATCTCGGCGCCTTCGGGTTCGGCCCCCAGCGCAGCGGCATCGCCATTGCCATGGGCCTTGCCCACGGTGTGGCCACCACAGGTAAGCGCTGCGGTTTCTTCATCGTTCATCGCCATGCGCGCAAAGGTTTCGCGCACCTGCTTTGCGGTTTCCAGCGGGTCGGGTTTGCCGTTCACACCCTCGGGGTTCACATAGATCAGGCCCATCTGCACAGCGGCCAGCGGGTTTTCCATGGTGTCGGGCTTGGTCACGTCTTCATAGCGCGTGTCCGACGGCGCCAGCCATTCGCGCTCGGCCCCCCAATAGGTGTCTTTTTCGGGGTGCCAGATATCTTCGCGCCCGAAAGAGAAGCCATAGGTTTTCAGGCCCATGTTTTCATAGGCCACGGTGCCTGCCAGCAAGATCAGGTCTGCCCACGAGATCTTGTTGCCGTATTTCTTTTTCAGCGGCCACAGCAGGCGGCGGGCTTTGTCTAGGTTGCCGTTGTCGGGCCAGCTGTTCAGGGGCGCAAAGCGGATGTTGCCAGTGCCACCGCCACCGCGGCCATCGGTCAGGCGATACGAGCCGGCCGAGTGCCAGGCCAAGCGGATCATCAAGCCACCGTAATGGCCGTAATCTGCGGGCCACCAATCTTGCGACTGGGTCAAAAGCGCGTGCATATCGGCTTTCAGCGCGTCGAAATCCAGCTCTTTCACCGCATCACGATAGCTAAAGCCAGCCAGCGGGTTGGTTTTGCTGTCGTGCTGGTGCAAGATGTCAAGGTTCAGCGCCTTGGGCCACCAATCCATGTTGGTTGCGCCAGTGGTGCTGTTTGCCCCATGCATCACCGGGCACTTGCCGCCGTCCTCGATAGTATTGCCGTCCATTTCGCTCTCCTGATGGCTGTTGATAGGGGATAGGTGGGGCAGGATTGCACCAAAACAACCCGGCACCCACATATTTCTAGAATCGTTCTAGCAAATCCGATCAATTAGGATAAGTATTATTAACTGATATATCCTATAAGGCACGCTTATGGTAAATCTTACATTGCGCCAGTTGCGCTATTTCGATGCCTTGGCCGATCAGCGCCATTTCGGCCATGCCGCCGATATCTGCGCCATTTCGCAACCGGCCCTGTCGATGCAGATCAAAGAGCTGGAACAGGCCCTGGGCACCGCGCTGTTTGAACGCGGCGGGCGCCAGCTGCGCCTGACGGCCGTGGGCGAGGAATTTGCCCCCCGCGTGCGCGATATTTTGCGCGCGGTCGATGAATTGGGCGATCTGGCGCGCGCAGCCACTCAGGGCCTGTCGGGGCGGCTGCGCTTGGGCGTTATTCCAACCGTGGCCCCCTATTTGCTGCCCCGCATTGTGGGGCAGCTGGCGCAAAACTATCCGGCGCTTGATTTGCACATTCGCGAAACCATCACCCCGAAACTGCTGCAAGAATTGGCCGATGGGCGGCTTGATTGTGCCATTGTGGCGCTGCCCGTTTCCGAAGACAGCCTGTACGAGACCCATCTTTTCACCGAGGAATTCGTGCTGGTGCGCCCCTTGGCAGAGGGGCATTTGCCGGTGCCGGCGCCCGAAAAACTGCGTGAAATGCGGCTTTTGTTGCTGGAAGAGGGGCATTGTTTTCGCGATCAAGCCCTGTCGTTTTGCACCATGGCAGGCACCGGTCCGCGCGAATTGCTAGATGGCAGCGCGCTGTCGACATTGGTGCAAATGGTGGGCGCGGGCATTGGCGTGACGCTTATTCCTGAAATGGCTGTTGGTGTGGAAACCCGCTCGGCGCAGGTGGCGATATCGCGGTTTCCAGCCCCCCAGCCCCAGCGCAGCATTGGCATGGTGTGGCGCAAATCCAGCCCCCTTTCCCAACAATTGGAACAAGTGGCCGAGGCCGTGCGCCAGGTAGCGCCCCAGCCCCCACAGCCCCAGCCCCCGCAGGCAAAGGCCCGTTAACGCGCAATCACGATATCGGCCTGCAACCCGCCCATGCGCGCGCTTTCAGACAGGCGCAACACCCCGCCATGGGCGCGGGCAATATCGGCCGCAATGGCCAGCCCCAACCCCACGCTGGCCCCCGCGTTTTGGTTGCGCGCCGTATCGAGCCGCGTGAAAGGGCGCAGCGCATCACCGCGCAGATCTGGCGGAATGCCTGGCCCATCATCTTCGACACGCCAGCGCACGGCCCGATCTGACACCAACACCGACACTTCGGCGTGCTGCGCGTAGCGCACCGCATTGCTGACCAGATTATCCAGCGCGCGCCTGATGGCGATGGGGCGCACCTGCACCTGCCCCTGCCCCTCGACCTGCGCCAAGATCACCGCCTGCCCCTTGCGCCGGCAATCCTCGACCAAGCTTTCCGTCAGGCTGATCGGGTCGCAGAGCTGCGGTTCGCCCTCGCTGGCGCCTTTGGCAAAAGACAAAAACGCATCCAGCATTTGCTGCATCTCGGCCACGTCGCGCTCCATCTCGGCGCGATCGGCATGATCAAGCAGCGACAGGCCCAGCTTTAACCGCGTCAGCGGTGTGCGCAAATCATGACTGACCCCCGACAGCATCAAGGTGCGCTGTTCGATCTGCCGCTCGATACGCGCGCGCATGTCTAAAAACGCGTTGCCGGCGGCGCGCACCTCGGTGGCGCCCGAGGGCCGATAGGGCACCATACGCCCGCGCCCGAACGCCTCGGCCGCATTGGCCAGCCGTTTGATCGGGCGCAACTGGTTGCGCAGGTAGATAAAGGCAATCACCGTCATCAGCGCGCCAAACACCACCATATGCACCAGCAATTGATGCGGGTTCGAGGCCGATAAACGCCGCCGATCAACCACCATCAGCAAGGGCCCATCTGCCGCTTGCAAAAACAGCTGGGCTTGGCGCAGGTCGGGCAATACCACGGCGCGGATCTGGGGAATTTGGGCGCGCAATTCGCGCTGCACGATGCTGGCCGTCAAATCATACCACAGCGCACTGTCACCCTCTGGCCACCCCGGCACCGGCGACAGGGCAATGTCCAAGGGCCCCGCCACGCCCAAACGCTGTGCTGCATTCGGGGTTTCCAGCACCAGGCGCACCTCGCGCGCAAAAGCGCTGGCCATTTGCTCGGTCACGCCATCAAAATGGCGTTTGATAAACACCACCGACACCACCAATTGCAACGTGACAACCGGCAGAACCAGAATCAAGGCGGCACGCCCATACAGGCTGCGCGGCATATAGGGTTTGAGCCAAGCAAAAGACATGGGCTAAACCTATGCCGAACGCCAAGAAAGAGGAAGCGCTATGAACCCGCCCGAAGATTTCGACCCGCCCGCAGGCCAGGCGCAAACCCTGGCCCCCGGTTTGCAGCGGATTTTGGCGCCAAACCCCTCGGCCATGACATGGCGCGGCACCAATACCTATCTTGTGGGCACGCGCAATCTGGCGGTGATCGATCCTGGCCCCAGCGACCCGGCGCATCTGCAGGCGATTCTGAACAGCCTGCGCCCAGGCCAAAGCATCAGCCATATTCTGGTCACCCACGCGCATCTGGATCACTCGCCACTGGCCGCAGATCTTGCCCGCGAAACCGGCGCACCCATTTTGGCCTATGGCGATGCCCTGGCCGGGCGCAGCGCGGTTATGCAGGGCCTGGCCGAAAGCGGGATGGCCGGCGGTGGCGAGGGGGTAGATCACAGCTTTCGCTGCGATATTGCCCTGGCAGATGGCGCCTGCGTGCAAGGCGATGGCTGGCAGATCACCGCGCATTGGACGCCGGGACATTTTGGCAATCATTTAGCCTTTCAATGGGGGGATGCGGTTTTTTCCGGCGATCTGGTCATGGGCTGGGCCAGCTCGCTTGTCTCGCCCCCCGATGGCGATTTGACCCAGTTCATGGCCTCTTGCGCCAAACTGCGCGCGCTAAACGCCCGCATCTTGCACGCCGGCCACGGCGCACCCGTTACGCGCCCAAGCGCGCGGATCGACTGGCTGATCGCCCATCGCAACGCCCGCGAAACCGCAATATTGCAGGCGCTGGCCCAAGGCCCCGCCACAGCCCAGGCCCTGGCCCGCAGCATATACACCGAAACACCCCCCGCCCTGCTGCCCGCCGCAACCCGAAATGTTTTCGCCCATCTGGTCGATCTGGCGGGCAAAAACCGCGTAGAGCCCCAGGGTAGCCTGGCCTATACCGCTGTTTTCAAAACAATTTCCTAAGCCATCCAGAAAAAATCAAAAAAATGACAAAAGCCACTGGACGAGCAAAACCCGTTTCGCTAAACACCCCCTCACAGTGTTCCGGCGTAGCTCAGCGGTAGAGCAGTTGACTGTTAATCAATTGGTCGTAGGTTCGATCCCTACCGCCGGAGCCAATTAAAAAAGCCCTTGGGTCGGTTTGGCCTGGGGGCTTTTTTGTTTGTGGCGCGATGGTGCTTTAGCCGTGCCGCCCCAAGGCCAGACAGTGTGCAAGCCTGCCTGCCCGCCGCCTGCACAGATGATCCAGGTTTTGGCGGCATTGCCCCTTGCGCAAATGCCCACACTGGCGCGGCAACACCCACTGGCGCGGGGCATCTGGTTTGGGGTATTTTCGCATCGCTGGCCATGAACACTTGCGCCATGACAAAAGCGCGGCAGTCGGTTACACCCACCCCGCTGGGCGGTATCAGGCGCAAAACGCGTGCTGATCTGCCCTTGCCCCCCGCGCCGCCTTTTGGCCATGTAAGGAGCACAGAGCAATGGCGAAAACCCCGGCCTCGCGCGTTGATAAATTGCTGTCGTCTATGGGCTATGGCTCGCGCAAGGAAATGGCGCGGTTGGCGCAGGCAGGGGGTATCACCCTGGATGGCGCCCCGCTGGTGGATGTCAGCGCGCGCATCCCCATAACGCCCGATTTGCCAAGCCGCCTGCAGATCGAGGGCCGCGCGCTTGACCCGATTGCCGGCATGGTC
The DNA here is from genome assembly GCA_913061505.1 of uncultured Lutimaribacter sp. GTDB lineage: Bacteria > Pseudomonadota > Alphaproteobacteria > Rhodobacterales > Rhodobacteraceae > CAJXSO01. The sequence goes on along the minus strand of CAJXSO010000045.1, from coordinate 5,080 downwards.
ATTCTTTTGAACAAGCCTTTGGGGATGAGCTGTTCGCACAAAGAAATCGGGCCGCTGGTTTACGATCTTTTGCCACCGCGTTGGCGGCGGCGCGATCCGGGTATTTCAACCGTTGGCCGGCTGGATAAACAGACATCGGGGCTTTTATTGTTGACCGATGATGGCAAGCTGCTGCACCGGATCATCAGCCCCAAACATCACGTGCAAAAGACCTATCGCGCCACGCTGGCCCGCCCGCTGAACGGCACCGAAGGCGCGCTGTTTGCCTCGGGGCAGTTGATGCTAGAGGGCGAGGATAAACCGCTGGCGCCCGCGCATCTGGATATTATCACCGAGACCGAGGCTTTGATCAGCGTGACCGAAGGCAGATACCACCAGGTGCGCCGTATGTTTGCCGCCACCGGCAACCATGTCGAGGCGCTGCACCGCCAAACATTGGGCGGGCTGGCATTGCCCGATGATTTGGCGCCCGGCGCATGGCGGCTGCTGGATGACACCGAGATATCCTTGATCTTTCAATAACCATTTGGCGCCATACGCCCCCCAATGGCCGCGGGCTATGGCGGGGCAATCTCTGGCCCTTGGCCGGGCCCTGCGATCTGGGGGGCGTTTTCCTTTAGCCCGGTGCCGGTAAGCCCCAGGTTCAACGCCGCTTGCGCCAGCCAGGCGATTTTTGCCGCAGCTTGGGCGTGGCTTAGCCCGCCTTGCGCGTGGATGTTTGACACGCAGTTGCGCGCACTGTCGCGGATGCCGGGCTGGGGGGCAAAGGTAAGATAGGCGCCCAGGCTGTCGGCCACCGTCAGGCCAGGCCGTTCGCCCACCAGCAAAACGCAAAGCCGCGCCCCGATTTTGGCACCGATCTCATCGCCAATCGCCACGCGCGCCTGTTGGGCAATCACCACAGGCCCCAGGCGCAGCCCCTTCAGCTGGGGCACCAAGGCATCGATCACGCCGCTGGCATGGGCCTGCACCGCGCGTGCAGACAGGCCATCTGCCACGACAATCAGCACATCGCAGGGCGCATGGGGCAGCTCATTCGCCTGCCCGCAGGCCAGCCTGCGCCCCAGATCAGGGCGGCGCAGATAGACCGCACGGCTGGGCGCAGCTGATCTGACATGCAGCAGCTGATGGCCTGGCAAGTGCTGCGACAGGGCCGCAACATCCAGTTCGGAATGCACCGCATCGCGCGCCCGCGCATGGGCAAATTGAAAATCCAGGCTGGCGCGGGTTGGCACCGCCACCCCCGCACGGCCAAGGGCAATGCGCGCCGGGGTGGCCGCGCGCAGCTGGGCCCAAGGATCTGGGGAAAAATCGCTCATATCCCGCCCGCCAAAAGGCGCTGCGCACCCAAGGTGCTATCGATCAGATAGCCGCTATCATCGATCAGCCCCATCCCCGCCAGCCAGGTTTCAAATTCGGGGGCGGCTTTTAGGCCCAGGGAATTCCGCAAATAGGCAATATCGTGGAAAGACAGGCTTTGATAATTCAGCATGATGTCATCCGCCCCGGGCACTGCGATCAGAAAATGCGCACGCGCCGCGGCCAGCAGCGTCATCAATACATCCATATCGTTTTGATCTGCCTGCGCATGGTTGGTATAGCAGGCATCGCAGCCCATGGGCAGGCCCAGCAACTTGCCGCAAAAATGGTCTTCCAGCCCGGCGCGAATGATCTCTTTGCCGTCATACAGATATTCGGGGCCAATAAAGCCAACCACGGTGTTGACCAACAGCGGCTCGTAGGCGCGGCAAACCGCATAGGCGCGCGCCTCGAGGGTTTGCTGATCTATCCCGTGATGGGCATCGGCCGACAGGGCACTGCCCTGCCCTGTTTCGAAATACATCACATTTTGCCCGGCGCTACCGCGCTGCAGCGACAGCGCCGCATCCCGCGCCTCGGCCAGCATGGGCAGGGTTACGCCAAAGCCCGCGTTTGCGGCCTGGGTGCCTGCCACAGATTGAAACACCAAATCCAAAGGCGCGCCGCCTTCGATCAGCTCGATCGAATTTGTCACATGGGTCAGCACGCAGCTTTGCGTGGGGATCTGATGGGTTGCGATCAGCGCATCCAGCATCGATAGCAGCGTATTGGCTGTGGGCAGATTATCGGTGGCCGGGTTGATGCCTATCACCGCATCGCCCACGCCAAAAGACAAGCCATCCAAAATGGCCGCTGCAATGGCGCGCGCATCATCTGCGGGGTGGTTGGGCTGCAACCGCGCGCTCAGCCGCCCGGGCAAGCCCAGGGTCGAGCGAAAGGCGGTGATCACCTCAACCTTGCGCGCCACCGCAATCAGATCGCGGTTGCGCATCAATTTCGAAACGGCCGCCACCATTTCCGGGGTCAATCCCGGCGCCAAGGCGCGCAATGCTGCAGGCGTTGCGGCATCTGATAATAGCCATTCGCGAAACTGCCCCACGCACATATGCGCCACGGGGGCAAAGGCCGCCTGGTTATGGCTGTCGATGATCAACCGCGTCACATCATCGGTTTCATAGGGGATCAGCGCCTGGCTTAGAAACAGATCCAGCGGCAGATCTGCCAAAACCATTTGCGCTGCCACGCGTTCCACATCCGAGCTGGCGATAAGCCCGGCCAAAGCATCGCCAGACCGGGGCGGCGATGCCTTGGCCATCACCTCGGCCAAGGTGGCAAATCGAAAAACCTCGTGGCCCAATGTTGTGCGATACTGTGGCATGTTCCGTCTGGCAAACTGGCGGGTGTTGTGGGCAGCTTAGGCCGCGGCGCCCTGCCTGTCACACCGAATTTTGCACAAGTGCCGCGCGCAGTGCCCGGGCCTGCGTGGCGGCCAGCGAGCTGCCCAATAAATCAGCCCCGCCGCCCAGCATTTGGGCCTGGCGCCTAACTGCCTTGTTTGATCTTCCAAATCGCCCAAAGCGCATGCGCCAAAGACAACAGGGCAAACCCGCCCCCCATCAAGCCAATTTCAAACAGCGCAGGCCCGCGCAGCCCGTGAAGCTGCGCCGCATAGGCGATGCCCGCCAACATCAGCAGCGACAAGACCGCCCGAAACTTATATTCGCCCAGTTTTTCCCGATCAAAGCCCATGCGCCCCCCAATCCAGCCCAGCATACCGCAATCTAGTGCCCCTAGGCCCGGCGCCAAGCCCCGCTTGCACAGCCCGCCTTGATGGCTATCTATGGGCCACGCATCCAAAAGGGCCACATATGCACCCCCATCGCCTGACCCACCCCAGCCACGCCGAAAAAGCAGCCCTGGCTGGGCTGTTTAGAGATAGTTTCACCGCATCCGAGGGCGCAGATGAGGGCCAGGCCCTGGGCGCTCTGGTGCGAGATATCTTGGCACGCTGCCTGCCCGATCAGGCACTGGTATATCAAACCCCGGGGCCTGCAGGCCCACGTGCCGCGGTGCTTTTCACGCCCCTGAATTATGGCGCAGATGCGCCCAAGGTGCTGTTGCTGTCGCCCATGGCCGTGGCCACGCCCGATCAGCGCCAGGGTTTGGGCCAGGCTTTGCTGGCCATGGCGCTGCCCGATCTGCGCGCGCAAGGCGTTGATCTGGTGCTTACCTATGGCGATCCGGCATTTTACGGCAAATCCGGCTTTGTGCCGGCCGATCCTGCCACGCTGCCCGCGCCCTACCCGCTGTCGATGCCGCAGGGCTGGCAGGGGCTGGCCCTGGCCGGGGGCGCCCTGCCGGTGCTGCAAGGGCCCTGCCGCTGCGTGGCCCCCTTTGAAAACGCAGCCCTGTGGTAACGCGCCTAAGCGATGCGCAATTGTTGCAAATGCTGGGGCAGATCGCGGCGTTTGGCATAGCTGCGCGCAGAGTGGCCATAGGCCAAACGCACATCCACATGCCCCAAATCGGGAAATAGCGCCGCCAGCTCGGCCCGCGCCGCAGGCGACAGCGCGCCATAGCCCTGCGCGCCTGGATACAGGCTTTCGCAAGCCATGCCATTGGCAAAAACAACCTGATGATCTTCGAACAGCAGGTGGAAATAGCGCACCCGGCGTTTGCCCTGCATCACCCGTGCGCCGCCACCGGGCAACTGCGCCAAATGCTTGGCGCGGTAAAAGGTTTCGCTGCCCCCGCGCATATCGTGATGCAGCAAAATGCCGTGCTGGGGGGAAACCACCAAATCGCGCGGCAAGCCGAAATAGGCCGCGCGCAGCACGATCGGGCGCAGATGCGGGTTGGCCGCCAATTCCGCCGCATCCAAGCGGCGCGCCCCCACCCAAAGCAACCGCTGCGGCCCGTTATCGCGGGTTTGCACCATATCACCCACGCGCAAATCCTGTATCGCAACCATGCCCCGGGGCGTGCTGATCAATGTGCCTTCGTCGAAACACACAACATTTGTGTTCTCGACCGTAAAGCTGGCCTCGCTTAGGCCCGGGCCTGTAACAACCAGCCCCTGACCCGGCAAAAACTGTAGATTGTCGCTGTAATCAACCCCCTGCCCCCAGACGGTATCGCCAGCATTTGACTGGTTGAAAACACCGTCATCGGCAAAGTCGCCGCGCAATTGGGCGATATTGTCGTAAAAGCCCGTCAGCGACAGCGCATCATTATCGCCGGGGGTGGCGTTGAAATCTGACACCGTATCCAGCCCGTCGCCGACATCATATAGAAACAGATCATCGCCTGCACCACCGATCAACATATCGCTGCCGGTGTTGCCCCACAGCTGGTCGTTGCCATCCCCGCCAATCAGCAGGTCGTCGCCCTGGTTGCCGCGCAAATCATCATCGCCCGCATCGCCCAAAAGCGTATCGTTGCCCAAGCCCCCTTCTAGGTAATCGTTATCATCGCCCCCTTGGATCTGGTCGGTGCCATCGCCCCCGCGCAGATCGTCGTTGCCCGCACCACCAAAGAGCGTGTCATCGCCTGTGTTGCCTTCGATATAATCGGCATCCAGGCCGCCATCGATAAGATCATTGCCATCACCCCCGCGCAGGTTGTCCAGGCCATCGGCGCCAAATATCACGTCTTGCCCGGCGCCACCTTCGGCATAGTCATCGCCCAAACCGCCATCGATCTGGTCGTTGCCATCGCCTGCGCGAATATCGTCATTGCCCGCGCCCCCGGCCAAGATATC
>CAJXSO010000044.1 GCA_913061505.1 uncultured Lutimaribacter sp. | reverse complement strand
TTACCTGCCTGCATGCCGCTGCGCTTGCTCATCGTGCTGGTCCTGCCTTGCCGTTATTTCGCGTGGCGCCCGGGCGGGCCCCTTGGGGCAAAAACTACAGGCCCTATGGCGGACTGACAACGCCTTTCGCGGCCAAATGGCTTTTCCTCGGCTCTGGTTCTGCTACATCGGGGGCAAGACATGACCGCGAAAGAGATAGCATGACCGACCGGTTCCGCCTGACACTGGCCCAGCTTAACCCTGTTTTGGGCGATATCGACGGCAATATTGCCAAGGCCCGCGCCGCATGGGACAGCGCGCGCACTGACGGTGCCGATATGGTGGCCTTTCCTGAAATGTTTGTGACAGGCTACAACACCCAGGATCTGGTGCTGAAACCCGCCTTTCACCACGCAGCCATCGCCGCCATTCAGGCGCTGGCGGCCCAGTGCGCCGAAGGCCCGGCCATCGGCATTGGTGGCCCGGCGCTGGAGGCGGGCAAATTGCACAACGCCTATTACATCTTGCAAGGTGGCCAAATCAGCGCGCAGGTGCACAAACACCACCTGCCCAATTACCATGTCTTCGACGAAGAGCGCCTGTTCCAGCCCGGCGATGTCACCGGGCCCTATGTGGTGGGGGGCGTGCGCATTGGCAGCCCCATTTGCGAGGATGCCTGGTTCGAGGATGTGGCTGAAACCCTGGCCGAAACGGGGGCCGAATTTTTGCTGGTGCCCAATGGCTCGCCCTATTTCCGCCAAAAGCTGGGGGTGCGCCACCAGATGATGGTATCGCGGGTGGTGGAAACCGGCTTGCCGCTGATTTATCTGAATATGGTCGGCGGTCAGGATGACCAGGTGTTTGATGGCGGCTCTTTCGCGCTGAACCGCGGGGGCGCGCTGGCGGTGCAAATGCCGCTCTTTGACGAGGCGCTGCAAACCATTGATCTCACCCGCACCGCAGATGGCTGGCAGGTGGCCCAAGGCCCGCGCGCGCCCATCCCCGATGTATGCGAGCAAGATTACCGTGCCATGGTCGAGGGCCTGCGCGATTATATGGCCAAAACCGGGTTTACCCAGGCGCTTTTGGGCCTGTCAGGCGGCATCGACAGCGCCCTTGTGGCGATGATTGCCGCCGATGCCTTGGGCGCTGAAAACCTGCGCTGCGTGATGCTGCCTTCGGAATATACCAGCGCAGACAGCCTGCAAGATGCGCAGGATCTGGCCAAAACCCTGGGCTGTGCCTATGATTTTGTGCCCATCACCCAAGGGCGCGATGCCATAACCCAAACGCTGGCCCCGCTGTTTGCAGGCAAAGCCCCTGATTTGACCGAAGAAAACATCCAGTCGCGCCTGCGGGGGCTGTTGCTGATGGCGCTGTCAAACAAATTTGGCCAGATGCTGCTAACCACCGGCAATAAATCCGAGGTGGCAGTGGGCTATGCCACGATTTATGGCGATATGAACGGCGGCTATAACCCGATCAAAGACCTGTATAAAACCCGCGTTTTTGAAATGTGCCGCTGGCGCAATGCCAATCACCGCCCGTGGATGCAGGGGCCAGATGGCGCGCCCATTCCCGAACGTATCATCACCAAACCCCCCAGCGCCGAATTGCGCCCCGACCAAAAAGACGAAGACAGCCTGCCCCCCTACGAGGTGCTAGACGCTATCTTAGAGCTGCTGGTGGATGGCGATGCCAGCGTCGCCGATTGCGTGGCCGCAGGGTTTGACCGCGACACCGTGAAACGCGTGGAACACCTGCTTTATATCAGCGAATACAAACGCTTTCAGTCTGCCCCGGGCACAAGGCTTAGCCAGCGCGCCTTTTGGCTGGATCGGCGCTACCCCATTGCCAACCGCTGGCGCGATCAGGGCTAGGGCCGAAGCCGCGCAAACCGGCCCGCCTAGGCAATGCCCTTGATGCCCGCGATCACAAAATCGCCCGCCAACTGGGCATAGTCATCGCGGCTTAGCCCCTTGCCGGGGCGGTGCCACATGTAAAACCAGTTCAAAATGCCAAATACCGTCATCGTGGCGGCGCGCAGCCTGTCGGGTGGCAGGCTGGGCGCCAGCTGGGCCACAGCGCCCGACATCAGCGCCACCAGCTGGCGTTGATGGGCAATCAGCGGCGCTTGGCGATCGGGGGGTAAAACGCCCAGCGCATCCAGCTGCAATTTATGTTCGGCATCGGCATCGGCATAAGCCGCCAAAAGCGCGGCAATCAGGGCGCGCATGCCCCCTGCTTGTGCGCCTTGCACCACATCCAGCAAGGCGCCCAGGTGATCATCTAAGATGTCAAACAGCAGCTCTTCTTTCGAGGGCCAGTAGTGATAGATCAGCGCCTTTGACACGCCACAGGATTTGGCCACGCCCGTCATACTGGCCCGGTCAAACCCATGCGCCGCGAAATAGCGCGCAGCCCCTTTGCGCAGGGCTGCGCGTTTTTCATCGTGGTCGCGCGCCAGCCCGCGGCCCATCAGCCGCCTTTCGGGCGGTTATCTATCAGGCGCACGGCCTTGCCTTCGCTGCGGGCCACCTTGCCACGCGGGGCCAAATGCACCTTGGCCGTAACACCGACGTTCGATTTGATCTTGGCCGCCAATTCGCGGACCGCAGCATCGGCTGCAGCATCGGGCGTGCCTTCGGCCAGTTCCACATGCACCCCCATTTCATCCATGCGGTCGGGGCGTGTCAGCTCGATCTGGAAATGCGGGGCCAGGGCCGGCACGGTCATCAGCTGCTCTTCGATCTGGGTGGGGAATACATTGACCCCGCGCAAAATGATCATGTCGTCCGAGCGGCCGGTGATTTTTTCCATCCGCCGCATGCTGCGGGCCGTTCCCGGCAAAAGCCGCGTCAGATCGCGGGTGCGGTAGCGGATGATGGGAAAGCCCTCTTTGGTGAGCGAGGTAAAGACCAGCTCGCCCAATTCCCCATCGGGCAGCACCTCGCCGGTATCGGGGTTGATCACCTCGGGGTAGAAATGATCTTCCCAGATGTGCAGCCCATCCTTGGTTTCCACGCATTCATTGGCCACGCCCGGCCCGATCACCTCGGACAGGCCATAGATATCGACCGCATGCATATCAAAGGCCTCTTCGATCTCGCGGCGCATGGCGTTTGTCCATGGCTCAGCCCCGAAGATGCCCACCTTCAGCGGGCTTTTGCGCGGGTCGCGGCCCTGGGCTGCGTATTCATCCAAAATCGACAGCGCATACGAGGGCGTAACCGTAATGCCCGCGGCGCCGAAATCTTCGATCAAGCGCACTTGGCGCTGGGTCATGCCGCCCGATACAGGCACCACCGTCAGCCCCAGCTTTTCGGCCCCGCCATGCACGCCCAGACCGCCGGTAAACAGCCCATAGCCATAGGCGTTATGCAGCACATCGCCCCGCCGCAACCCCGAGGCGCGCATGCAGCGCGCCACCACATCGGCCCACATATCGAGATCGTTTTTGGTATAGCCCACCACCGTGGGCTGGCCCGTTGTGCCCGACGAGGCATGCACCCGCGCAATCTGTTCACGCGGCACGGCAAACATGCCAAAGGGGTAATTATCGCGCAGGTCTTGCTTTACCGTGAAGGGGAATTTGGCCAGATCAGACAGGCTGTGCAGATCATCGGGGTGCACCCCTGCTGCATCGAATTTTGCCCGATAAAACGGCACGTTGTCATAGGCATGGCGCAAAGACCAGCGCATGCGCTGCAGCTGCAGCGCGGCGATCTCATCGCGGCTGGCGGTTTCAATCGGGTCCAGATCACCGGGTTTTGGCGAAAGATCTTCCATCACACGGCCTCCATCATCAGGGCAATGCCCTGGCCCACGCCGATGCACATGGTGCAAATGGCGCGGCCCTTGCCGGCATCGGCCAGGTTCAGCGAGGCGCTGATTGCCAGTCGCGCCCCCGACATGCCCAAAGGATGGCCCAGCGCAATGGCCCCGCCGTGGGGGTTTACGTGATCGGCATCGTCAGGCAGGCCCAATTGCCGCATCGAGGCCAGCCCTTGGGCGGCAAATGCCTCGTTCAATTCGATGAAATCGATATCGGAAATTTTCAGCCCATGGCGATCAAGCAGCGCCTGGGTGGCGGGCGCCGGGCCAATGCCCATGATCCGCGGCGGCACACCAACGGTGGCCATAGACACCACCCGCGCCCGCGGCACCAGGCCGTATTTTTCCACCGCCTGCGCGCTGGCCACAATCAAGGCCGCGGCGCCATCATTCACCCCCGAGGCATTGCCCGCCGTCACGCTGCCGCCTTCACGAAAGGGGGTAGGCAGGCTGGCCAGTTTTTCCAAACTGGTCATGCGCGGGTGCTCGTCTGTGTCTACGATCAATGGATCGCCCTTGCGCTGGGCGATCTTCACCGGCGTGATTTCGCGCGCCAAACGGCCACTGGCGATGGCGGCAGCAGCGCGGGTTTGGCTGGCCAGCGCAAAGCGGTCTTGCGCCTGGCGGTCGATGCCAAAATCGGCTGCCACGTTTTCGGCGGTTTCGGGCATCGAATCGGTGCCGAAATGCTTGTGCATGGCGCGGTTCACAAAGCGCCAGCCGATGGTGGTATCGTAGATTTCGGCGCGCCGGGAAAAGGCGCTATCGGCCTTGGGCATGACCAGCGGCGCGCGGCTCATCGATTCAACGCCGCCGGCGATAACCACCTCGGCCTCGCCGGTGCGAATGGCGCGCGCGGCACTGCCCACCGCATCCAACCCCGAGCCGCACAGCCGGTTGATCGTAACACCCGGCACCGCCTCGCCCAGGCCCGCCAGCAGCACCGCCATGCGCGCCACATTGCGATTGTCTTCGCCCGCCTGGTTGGCGCAGCCGATCATGCATTCATCCACCTGCAGCCCGGCCATGGGCGCGGTCAGGTCGCGGATCACACCCGCCAGCATATCGTCGGGGCGCAGCTGTGCCAGTGCCCCGCCATAGCGCCCAATGGGCGTGCGCAGCCCCTCGCAGATATAGGCCTCTCTCATTCTGTCTCCTCCTCGAAATGCTGTCCGGAAATCTGCCGCGACAAACCGCGAAACAAGGCCACCTTACGCCCTTGGGCCCCCGTGACCACCACATCATAAACGCCCGACCGCCCCGTCAGGCTGGCCTCATTGGCCCGCGCCAGCAGCCGCTCGCCAGGCTGGCCCGGGCTGAGATAGGTGATCGTGTTTTGCTGCGCCACCACCAGGCGGTTATAGCTGTTGCAGGCAAAGGCAAAGGCACTATCGGCCAGGGTAAAGATAAACCCGCCATGGCAAATGCCATGCCCATTCAGGTGGTGGGGCGCCACCGTCATGGCCAGCTCGGCCCAACCCGGCCCGATATCTTGCAATTCAGCCCCCAACCATTGGGTGGCTTGGTCTTTGGCCCACATCGCCTGGGCCGAGCGGCGCGCGCGCTCAACGGGTGAGATCACAGGCTTATCCTTTGCGCTTGCAGTCATCAGCTTTGCCGTGAGCCTGCACAAAACCGACCACACGGTCAATAGTGTTGCAAGCCCGCGTGGCTTGCGCCATGCTGGCGGCAAATGCCCCCCCCGCGCCCCATGCGTGGGCGCCGCGAAAGGACATACCATGCTAACACCCCAAAGCTATGCCGCTGGTCGCTGGATCGGCCCCGGCCCACAGGCGCAAACCATCATCGGCCCGGTGACAGGCCAGCCCATTGCCCAGGCCGGTGGCAGCGATCTGGATTTTACCGCTATGCTGGATTGGGCCAAAACCACAGGCGGCCCCGCCCTGCGCGCCATGGGGTTTCACCAACGCGCCAAGCTGCTGAAACAGCTGGCCAGCTATCTAGACAGCCGCAAAGACGAGCTTTACGCGCTGAACCCCTTAACAGGTGCAACGCGCAAAGATGGCTGGGTTGATATCGAGGGGGGCATCGGCACCATGTTCCTGATCGCCTCTAAGGGGCGGCGCGAAATGCCCGATGGGCAGGTGTATATCGATGGCCAGATCGAACAGCTCGACCGCCGCGGCAGCTTTATGGGCCAGCATATTGCAGTGCCACTGCAGGGTGTGGCGGTGCATATCAACGCGTTCAACTTTCCGGTTTGGGGCATGCTGGAAAAACTGGCGCCTGCGCTTTTGGCGGGCGTGCCCTGTATCGTCAAACCCGCCACACAAACCTGTTATCTAACCGAACAGTGCTTTCGCATGATCATCGAGGCGGGCATTTTGCCGCCAGGCGCTGTGCAGCTGGTGGTGGGGCGCACAGGCCCGCTGCTGGGGCTGCTGGGCGCTCAGGATGTGGTGGCCTTCACCGGCTCGGCCGATACGGCCATTGCGCTGCGCCAAACGCCCAATTTGCTGCAAAATTCGGTGCGCTTTGCCTCGGAACAAGACAGCCTGAATGCCGCCATTCTGGGCCCCGATGCGGGCGTGGATAGCCCCGAATTTGCGCAATTCATCGCCGAGGCGCACACAGAGATGACCGTGAAAGCGGGGCAAAAATGCACGGCAATGCGCAGGCTGATCGTGCCCGATCATCTGGCCGATCAGGTGGCGCAGGCCCTGGGGGCGCAATTGGCCAGCACGATCATCGGCGATCCAGGCCAAAAGGGCACGCAAATGGGCGCTTTGGCCAGCCACGGCCAGCGCGCCGATGTGCTGGAAAAACTGGCGCAACTGCGGGCCGAGGCGCAGCTGGTGCAGGGCGATCCGGCCGCGCCCGCAGGCCTGCCCGGCGGTGCCTTTCTGGCGCCTTGCCTGCTATATTGCCCCGATCCAGATGCCGCCACAGCGGTGCACAGCATCGAGGCATTTGGCCCAGTGGCCACGATTTTGCCCTATCGCGATGGCCCGCATGCCGCGCAGCTGGCCAATGCCGGGGGCGGCTCGCTTGTGGCGTCGCTTTTCACCAATGACACGGCGGTGGCCCAGCAGCTGGTGCATCACAGCGCCGCGCATCACGGGCGCCTTTATATCATGGGCCGCGACAGTGCCGCCTCGGCCACAGGCCACGGCAGCCCCTTGCCACATCTGGTGCATGGCGGCCCGGGGCGCGCAGGCGGCGGCGAGGAATTGGGCGGCATTCGCGGGGTGCTGCATTACATGCAACGCACCGCCATTCAGGGCAGCCCCGATATGATCGCGGCCATCACGGGCTCATGGGTGCCGGGCGCGCGCGAAATCAGCGGGCCATGCCACCCGTTTCAACGCAGCTTTAGCGATATCGAGATTGGTGAAACCATCCACACCGCCCCCCGCGTTGTGACGCTAGAGGATATCGAGCATTTCGCCCATTTCACCGGCGATACCTTTTACGCCCATATGGATGAAGAGGCCGCGCGCGCCAACCCGTTCTTCCCGGGGCGGGTGGCACATGGCTATTTGCTGCTGTCTTTCGCAGCAGGGCTGTTTGTGCAACCCGATCCGGGGCCGGTGCTGGCCAATACCGGCCTGAACAGCCTCAGCTTTCAAAAGCCTGTCTCGCCCGGCGATAGCCTGGCCGTGCGCCTGACGGCCAAGCGGAAAACCCGCCGCACCGACAGCTATGGCGAGGTGGCCTGGCATGCCACGCTGACCAACCAAGATGGCGCACAGGTGGCCGAATACGAGCTGCTGACCATGGTCAGCTACACCCATCCCGCGGGCTAGGGTGCGGCGTCTTTCCCTTTGGCGCCGCGGTTGCTAAACAGCGGCATGGATCCGCTTGCCCCCTTGATTGCCAATCTACAGGCCGATGGCCGGCCCCGTGTGTGGTCGCTGGTGATTACCGTCTTTGGCGACAGCGTGCAGCCGCGCGGGGGCACGGTATCGACCGCGCATTTGCAGCGGCTCTTGGGGCGCATCGGCATCGAGGCGGGGGCGCTGCGCACCGCCCTGTCGCGGCTGGCGCGCGACGGGTGGGTCAGCAGCCAGCGCGATGGCAGGCTCAGCTATTACACCCTAACCCCCGAGGGCACAGCGCGCTTTAGCGATGCCACAAACCTGATCTACGCCCCCGCCAGGCAGCACGCCCCAAAACGGTGGCGTATCGCGCTCGAGCCGCAGGCCGACCCGATGGCGCCCAGCCTGAACGGGCTGGCCCTGCGCCCAGCTGATACCGGGGCTATGCTGCCCCCCGCTGATTTCGCCCTGCATGGCACGCTTGATGCGCTGGCCCCGCATATACGGGCGCAATTGCTGGCACCGGGCCTGCTAACGGCGCTCGAGCGGCTGCAGAATGATCTGCAAAGCCTGGCTCACAGCAGCGCGGCCCTGCCCCCGCTAGATGCCGCCGCGGCCCGGGTGTTGCTGGTGCATCGCTGGCGCCGCTTGGTGCTGCGTGGCCCCGAATTGCCCACACCGCTTTTGCCCGAAACCTGGCAAGGCCAATCGCCCCGCGCAGCCGTGGCGCAGGCGTGGCACGCGCTGATGCCCGCCGCCGAAAGCTGGTGGGCGGGGCAAAGCGATGCCGATTTGCCGCCCATGCCCGCAGCCAGCGCCGCGCTGGCACGGCGATTTATGTAACAGTTTTCCGACATTACCGCTTGATTTGCCACTCTATCGGCGCAAGTCTGGGGGCATGACTGTGCAACCCCCTGTTCCGTTCCCAAACCTTCGTGCGCCCGAACAAGTGGCCTTTGACCGGCGCGAATTGGGCGTCATCTTGGGCGTTTACGGGCGTATGGTGGCCGCAGGCGAATGGCGCGATTACGGTATTTCCCACTTGCCCGAGGTGGCAGTGTTTTCGATTTTCCGCCGCACCGCCGAACACCCGATTTACCGGGTTGAAAAACGCCCGCGGCTGCGGCTGCGGCAGGGGCAATATTCGGTCATCGGAATGGACGGGCGCATTTTGAAACGGGGCCATGAGCTGGGCACCGTGCTAAAGGTGCTGGAACGCAAGCTGATACGCGCCGTGGAATAGGCCTGCGGGTTGCGGGCCGTGACCAGTGCGATCAGTGGCGCAAAGGCGGCTCTTGGCCCGTGTGCTGCGCCTCGATTTCCTCAAGCGCGCGCAAGGTATCTTCGGGGTCGGTCGAGGGGATGGCATAGCCACCCCCCAGCCATTTCGCCAAATCGACATCGGCACAGCGCCCCGAACAAAAGGGGCGGTATTTATCGGTTGCGGGCTTTTGGCAGATCGGGCAGGTCATTTTATCAGCTCGGCCAGGGGGCGGCGCTCGCGTTTGCGCTGCAATTCGTAATGGCCCAGCGGCGTCCAGCCGGCCAGCACCGTTTCCACCGGATCCGCGCGGAACGCGGCGCGCAGGGCCATTTCGAAACTGCGCCGGTCTTTTTTGGGCATGGGCGCCGCATCCAGCGTGATTTGCCCCGCCAGCCCCCGCAGGCGCAATTGGCGCGGCAAATCGCGGGCAGCGGCGATATTGGCCTTCAGCGCCGCAGCGGGCGAGGTATCGGTGCCGGTGTTCACATCAACCGCCACCAGCGCGCGGGTGGGTTCAACAAACATGCTGCCCCCGCCGGGCAAGGCCACTTTGGGCTGGGCCAGGGCTGCGATCATATCCAGCACGCCCAGTTGGGCAAAACCGCCCGCATCGGTCACAACCTCGGCCGGCTCTACCCATTCGCGCCATGCCATCACATGGGGGCCATCGCCATCGGTCAGTTTTTCAGCGGGGCCTGTGCTATCGGCCAAAACCGCCTGCGCCAATTGCACCATTTCGGCAATGTCGGCGGCGATTTCATCGGCATCGGCATCGGCACAGGACGAGCGCAAGATCAGCCCCATATCGCCATCGCCATCCATGGTGTCATGGGCAATTTCCAGCAGGCGATCGCGCAGATCATCATCGCGGATCGATCGGCTGATATTCAGCCCAGGCGCATCGGGGGTGACAATGGCAAAGCGGCTTTTGAACAGCAGCTTTTGGGTGACAGGCATGGCTTTGCCCGGCTCGGCATGGCCCGAGACCTGCACCAGCATCGATTGCCCCGGTGAAATACCGCGCACCTGGCGCAAAAACACCTGGCCATCGGGGGTAGATAAAAACATGCCCCCCTGCCCCTTCACCGGGCGATCGGCCACCGCACGATAGATGGCGCCCACACGGGGCGCATCGCTATCGATCAGCAGATCCTCTAGCCGCCCATCCACCAACAGCGCGGCGGCCTCGAAGCCATTGATATGGTCTAAAACGATTTGCCGGCCTTTCATGCCTGCCTCCATAGCGGGTAGCCCGCTGCCTGCAGCAGTGCTGCGGTTTCTGCCACAGGCAGGCCAACCACCCCGGTAAACGAGCCGTTGATCCACGGAATAAACGCACCTGCCGGGCCCTGAATGGCATAGCCACCCGCCTTGCCCTGCCAGTCATCCGTGGCCAGATAGCCGTTTAATTCGGTGTCAGACAGGCGTTTCATCTGAACGGTTGTTACCACATCGCGCAGCCAGTGCCGCGCGCCCAATCGCAGCGCCACGGCGGTAATCACCCGGTGGCGCCGCCCCGACAGAGCCAGCAAGAATTCCGCCGCCTGGCCCGCGTTTTCAGGCTTGCCCAGAATACGCCGGCCCAGCGCCACCGTGGTATCGGCACATAGCACCAATTCATCGGGGCTGGCCTGCACCGCGGCCGCCTTTTCGCGCGCCATGCGCTGGCAATAGGGGCGGGGCAATTCGCCTTTTAGCGGTGTTTCATCGATATCGGGCGGGCGCACGTCATCTGCAACCACGCCGATCTGCGCCAGCAATTCTTTGCGGCGCGGGCTGCCTGACCCAAGGATCAGGCGCACGTTACTTGAAGCGGTAGTTGATCCGACCTTTGGTCAGATCATAGGGGGTCATTTCCACCTGAACCTTGTCGCCAGCCAGAACACGGATGCGGTTTTTGCGCATCTTACCTGCCGTATGTGCGATGATCTCATGGCCGTTTTCTAGCTCGACCCGAAACGTCGCATTGGGCAGAAGTTCCTTCACGACACCGGGAAATTCGAGCGTATCTTCCTTGGCCATGGTCTCTCCTTCATTGCCGATCCCTGCATATAGAGCAGAGCACGCGCCTAAATGAGCGCATTCCGCCAAATTTTCAAGGCCAAAATGGCGGGCTCTGCCGGCAGGGCAAACCGCTAGGCCAAAGCGATGGTTTCAATATGCGGCAGACGGGCCGCTTGTTCGGGCCAATGGGCCATGTTCAGCACATGGCCATCGGCGCGCACGTCGGCAATGGCGGCGCGGTCGATCTGCGCATAGGTCCAGCCCGGCACATCCACCTGCCCCAGGGCCATAACACCTGTCGCTGGAAACCCGCGATCAGGCGGGCCAAACACGCCGCCCGCACCGCTGTTTTCCTCTACCCCAAAAAGCCGCGGCTGCTGGCCCACCAAAGATGCCATCGCCGCCACGCATTGCCCCTCGAGCGCGCGGGCCATGGCCCCGATACGCACCCGCCAATAGCCCTCGGGGGCCTCGGTGCACGAGGGCACCAGCAGCACTTCGGCGCCCGCCTCTACCAGGCTGCGCGCCAAAAGCGGAAATTCGCTGTCATAGCAGATCAACACCGCGATCTTGCCCAGGCTGGTGTCAAACACCCGCAACGGGCCACCGCCGGAAATGCCCCAATCTTCGCGCTCGAACCGGGTCATGATTTGCTTGTCTTGGTGGGCCGTGCCGCCGGCCGGCGCAAAGAAATGCGCCCGGTTCACCACCTTTTCACCCACCTGCACCGGGCCGCTGCCAGATAGGATATAAACGCCAAATTCGCGCGCCAATTCGGCGTGCAGCGCATTGGCCTGCGCCATTCGCGCGGCCACCGCCTGGATAGAGCCATGCAGATCACCGGCCGTTTGCACGCCCGCCTGCGCGGCCAGTTCCATTGCGCCATATTCGGGAAATACCAACAGCTGCGCCCCTGCCTGTGCGGCCTCGGCCACCCAAGCACGCTGTTTGGCGGCATAGCCATCCCATGTGTCCAGCCAGTCAAGCGGGTAGGCGGCGGTTGCAATCTTCATGGCAGAGCCCCAAGGCAAAGAAGGATTGCTAAAGGTCTAGCGAGCCCCATGCGCTGATGCAACCGGGGCAAGGGGCCAAGCGGGCCGAGCGCGCGCAATAAAAAAGCGCGGCCCCAAAAGGTGCCGCGCCCTATTTCAGGCCCTGATGCGCCGCCAAGCGGCCAAGGGCCCCCAGATCAAAGCCTGTGGATTAAACCAGCGCCAGATCCACTGCGCTTTCGCGGCCATCACGGCCCGACTGCAGCTCGAACGAAACTTTCTGGTTGTCGGCAAGGCCGGTCAGACCCGAACGTTCGACCGCCGAGATGTGCACAAACACATCCTTGCCGCCATTGTCGGGTGCGATAAAGCCGTAGCCTTTCGTCGTGTTAAACCATTTTACGGTGCCAGTGGCCATGTGTGTATTCCCTTATCTGTTTCCGCTCACGTTATGCAGCGGGCCGGCAAAGTCGCGTCTGGATCGAAGACTGTGCGCCGGTGAAGGAATACAGGTAGATCGTAGATGGGTCTTTCGCAGGGCAAGAGATGGGCGCGCGGCTTTCAAAAATCAAGGGGAATTGCGTGGATTTGCCGCACAACAGCCAACGCCCGCCAAAAAGGGCGGGCGCTGAGCATTTGAAATCATTAAAGAAAGGCCGAAAACCCGGCCCATCGCTGCGTGGCCTTAACGGGTAAATTTTTTGTATTTGATCCGCTTCGGTTCCAGCGCATCGGGGCCAAGGCGGCGCTTTTTATCTTCTTCATAGGCCGAAAAATCACCCTCGAACCATTCAACATGGGCCTCGCCCTCGAAGGCCAGGATATGGGTGCAGATCCGGTCAAGGAAGAAACGATCGTGCGAAATCACCACGGCACATCCCGCGAAATCAACCAAGGCATCTTCCAGCGCGCGCAGGGTTTCCACATCGAGATCGTTGGTCGGTTCGTCGAGCAGCAGCACATTGCCCCCCTCGCGCAGCAGCCGTGCCATATGCACGCGGTTGCGTTCACCGCCCGACAATAGCGATACTTTCTTTTGCTGATCGCCCCCCTTGAAATTGAAGGCCGAGCAATAGGCGCGCGCGTTTACTTCGGCATCGCCCAGCTTGATGATGTCTTGCTTGTCGGCGATGGCTTCCCAAACCGTCCAATCCGCATCCAGCGCATCGCGGGTTTGATCGACATAAGACAGCTTTACCGTATCGCCATATTCGACACTGCCCTCGTCTGGCTGTTCCTGGCCCGTCAGCATGCGAAACAGCGTGGTTTTACCCGCACCGTTGGGCCCGATAACCCCCACAATGCCGCCCGGGGGTAGGCTGAAATCTAGGTTTTCGATCAACAGCTTGTCGCCCATCGCCTTTTTCAGGCCCGACACCTCGATCACCTTTCCGCCCAAACGCGGCCCATTGGGAATGATAATCTGCGCGCGGCTAAGCTTTTCACGCTCGGATTGGTTGGCCAGTTCGTTATAGGCGTTGATCCGCGCCTTTTGCTTGGCCTGGCGGGCCTTGGCGCCCTGGCGGATCCATTCCAATTCGCGTTCCAGCGTTTTCTGGCGCGATTTATCCTCGCGGGCCTCTTGTTCCAGGCGCTTGGCTTTTTGTTCCAGCCAGCTGGAATAATTGCCCTCATAGGGAATGCCGCGGCCGCGATCCAGCTCGAGGATCCAGCCTGTGATGTCATCCAGGAAATAACGGTCGTGGGTGACGATCAAAATAGTGCCCGGGTATTCGATCAGGTGGTTTTGCAGCCAGGCGATGGTTTCGGCATCCAGGTGGTTGGTGGGTTCGTCCAACAACAGCATTTCGGGCTGTTCCAGCAGCAGCTTACACAGCGCCACACGGCGTTTTTCACCGCCCGACAGCGTGGTGACATCGGCATCATCGGGGGGGCAGCGCAGCGCCTCCATCGAGATATCGATCTGGCTGTCCAGATCCCACAGGTTTTGGCTGTCGATCTCGTCTTGCAGCTGGGCCATCTCATCGGCGGTTTCGTCGGAATAGTTCATCGCCAATTCGTTATAGCGATCAAGAATCGCCTTTTTGGCGGCCACGCCCAGCATCACGTTTTCCCGCACGCTCAAGTTCGGGTCCAGCTCGGGCTCTTGCGGCAGATAGCCCACTTTGGCGCCATCGGCGCACCAGGCTTCGCCGGAAAAATCTTTGTCGATCCCCGCCATGATGCGCAGCAGCGTGGATTTACCGGCACCGTTCACACCAACGACACCGATTTTCACACCGGGCAAGAAGCTGAGGTGGATGTTTTCAAAACATTTCTTACCACCAGGATAGGTCTTTGATACGCCCTGCATGTGGTAGACATACTGGTAAGATGCCATCTGCGTGCTCCTTGGAAATGCCGTGTTGCCCGTGGTGATAGCGAAGCCAGCCGCCATGGGCAATGCGCCCTCCGCGCCCGCAGCCGCTAATTTTCATAAATTTGTGCGGTTTTCCGGTTTCATGCCCGGGCCAAATCGTGCCTCTTGTAAATCATGTGAAAGATGATACTTACATATTGCAAATTCAGAATATGAAAGAGGCCCCCCATGCGCGCCCTGCTTTTAAGCCTGGTATTTTCCCTGTCGGCTGTTTCTGCCATGGCCCAACCCATTACCGTGGCCACACATGAAGTGATCGAATGGAAATCTGTCTTTGGGCAGGTTGAAACCCGCGACAGGCTGCCCGCCCGCGCCCGAATTGGGGGCACGGTGGAAAGCCTGGCCATCACCGAAGGCGACCGGGTGACGCGTGGCCAACCCATTGCCACGATCCGCGATGACAAGCTTGATTTCCGCATTGACGCGTTGGATGCCCGGCTATCGGCGCTGAGGGCGCGGCTGGATACCGCCACATCTGATCTAGAGCGGGGGCGCCAATTGCGCGACCGCGGGGTGATTACCAACCAACGCTTTGACGAATTGCAAACCGCCGTCAGCGTGCTGCAAGGCGAGATTGCCGGCACCGAGGCCGAAAAGCTGGTGGTGGCGCGCCAAATCGACGAGGGCACAGTGCTGGCGCCGGGCGATGGCATTGTATTAAGCGTGCCAATTTCGCGCGGTTCGGTGCTGAACCCGGGCGAGGCACTGGCCGAAATTGGCGGCGGTGGCGTGTATCTGCGCCTGGCCGTGCCTGAACGCCACGCCACCATGCTGGCTGCGGGCGATGATATCCAGATCACCACAGCCCAAGGCACCCGCGCAGGCGTGATCGCCAAGATTTATCCGCTGATCCAAGGCGGCCGCGTATCGGCTGATGTAACGGTCGAGGGGCTGGATGACCGCTTTGTTGGTCAACGCCTGCCGGTGCGCCTGCCCATCGCCACGCGCCGCGCGCTGCTGGTGCCGGCCGCGGCGCTGACACATCGCGGCGGGCTGGATTTCGTCACCGTCGAAACCGCCACAGGCCCGCAACAACGCGTGGTGCTGCCCGGCGCCCTGGTGACGCAAGATGGCACAGAGTGGCGCGAAATTTTAACCGGCCTCAAGGCAGGCGAAACGGTGGTGCAAAGCAATGACTGATCCCAAACACCCCGCGCCCGCGGCCCTGGGCATTGCCGGCTGGCTGACGCGTGCCTTTATCACCTCGCCACTGACACCGCTGTTTTTGATGGCCTCGCTGGCGGTGGGGCTGATTGCCCTTGGCGCCCTGCCCCGCGAGGAAGAGCCGCAGATCTCGGTGCCCTTGGTTGATATCCATATTCAGGCCGCAGGGCTAAAGGCCGATGATGCCGTCAAGCTGGTGACCGAGCCGATGGAGACCATCGTTAAAGGCATCGATCAGGTCGAACATGTCTATTCCGACACCCGCGATGATGGGGTGATGGTGACCGCCCGCTTTCAGGTGGGCGTATCGGCAGATACCGCCATTTTGCGGGTGCGCGACAAGATTTTGGCCAATATGGATCGTATCCCGGTGGGCATTCCCCAACCCTTGGTCGTGGGGCGTGGCATCAACGATGTGGCGATTGTCGCGCTCAGCTTTAGCCCCGCCGCTGGCACCGATATGGGGGCTGCCGACATCACCCGCGTTGTGCGCGAACTCGAGGTTGAGCTGGCAAAGATTGAAAACGTGGGCCTGACCTATGTGATCGGGGCCACAACCGAGGCGCTGCGCGTCAACCCCAAACCCGACAGGCTGGCCCTGTATGGCATTACCTTGCAGCAATTGGTGGGCAAGGTTCAGGGCGCCAACAGCGCCAGCCCCGCAGGGCGCGTGCGCCACGAGGGCGAACAGCTGGGGCTGATCTTGGGCAAAACCCTGTCCACACCGGCCGACATTGGCAATCTGGAACTGACCGCGCGCGATGGCCGCACGGTTTACGTGCGCGATGTGGCAGATGTGGCCTATGTGGCGGATAACGACGAAAAACACGTGGCCAGCCTGACCCGCAGCGCTGATGGCCAAATCCAGCGCAGCCCGACGGTTACGCTGGCCCTGGCCAAACGGGCCGGTGCCAATGCGGTGGTGGTGGCCGAAGATATTTTGCACCGCGTCGAGGCGCTGCAGGGCACGCTGATACCCGACAGCCTGCAGATGGAAATCACCCGTAACTATGGCGAAACCGCCGAAGAAAAAGCCAACGAGCTGCTGTTCCATCTGGCGCTGGCCACGGTGTCTATCGTGGTGCTGGTCTGGCTGGCCATCGGCTGGCGCGAGGCGGTGGTGGTGGCCATCGTGATACCCGTGACCATTCTGCTGACGCTTTTTGCCGCCTATATCATGGGCTACACCCTGAACCGGGTGTCACTGTTTGCGCTGATTTTCTCGATCGGTATTTTGGTGGATGACGCCATTGTTGTGATCGAAAACATCGCCCGCCACTGGGGCATGAAAGACGGGCGCAACCGTATGCAAGGCGCCATCGATGCCGTGGCCGAGGTGGGCAACCCCACGATCGTGGCCACGTTGACGGTGGTGGTGGCGCTGCTGCCCATGCTGTTTGTCAGCGGGCTGATGGGCCCCTACATGAGCCCAATTCCGGCCAATGCCAGCGCCGCGATGATTTTCTCGTTCTTCGTGGCGGTGATGATCACCCCTTGGCTGATGCTGAAAATCGCAGGGCGCGCGCCGCTGCACCATGATCCCGATGCGGGCGGCGGCGTGCCGGGCGGCAAAATGGGGCGCGGCTATGCGGCGCTGGCCCGCCCATTGCTGCGCAGCAAAGGCCGGGCGTGGCTGTTTTTGCTGGCGGTTATTGTGCTGTCTTTCGGCTCGCTCGGGCTGCTTTACACAAAGGATGTCACCGTCAAACTGCTGCCCTTTGACAATAAATCCGAGCTGGCCGTTGTGGTTGACCTGCCCGAAGGGGCCAGTGTTGAGGCCACAGATGACGTGGTGCAACAGGCCGCGCGTATCGCCATGGGCATGGCCGAGGTGCGCTCGGTCCAGACCCATGCAGGCACGGCGGCGCCATTTAATTTCAACGGGTTGGTGCGCCACTACTACCTGCGCCAAAACCCCGAAATGGGCGAGGTGCAGCTAAACCTTGCCGCCAAACACGACCGCAGCCGCACCAGCCATGATATCGCGCTTGATCTGCGCAAGCAGCTCGATGCGGTGGTGGCCCCGATGGGCACGGTGATCAAGGTGGTCGAACCGCCCCCCGGCCCCCCGGTTATTTCCACCCTCTTGGCCGAGGTCTATGGCCCCACCCCAGAGGCCCGGCGCACCGCCGCAGCGCAGATCCGCCGCGCATTTGAAGAGGTGCCATTTATCGTCGATGTCGATGACAGCTATGGCCAACAGCCCCAGCGCCTGCGCGCCCAGCTTAGCCCGCAAGAGCTGGATTACTACCGCGTCCAAGAGGGCGATGCGCTAGACACGTTGCGCCTGTTGAACACCGATGTCACCGTGGGCTATTCGCATCGCGGCGATGGGCGCTACCCGCTGCCCATCATCGTGGGGCGCGAACGCGCGCAACGGGTGATGGATGGCGAAACCCTGTCCACCCCGGTGCCGGCCAATGCCCTGCCCGGCGGGCGTGGTGTGGTGGAATTGGGCGACGTGGTTCAGCTGTCGGCCGAGCCGGCAAGCTACCCGATTTTCCGCCACAATGGGCGCGACACCATCATGGTGACGGGCGAATTGGCGGGCGATTTCGAAGCACCGCTTTATGGTATGCTGGCCGTGGCCGAAAAACTGGATGCCATGGAGTGGCCCGAAGGCACCAAGCCGGTGATCCGCCTGAACGGCCAGCCCGAAGACACCAGCCAGCCTGTGCTGCTGTGGGATGGCGAATGGGAGGTCACTTGGGTGACGTTTCGCGATATGGGCAGCGCCTTTGCCGTGGCGCTGTTGGGCATCTACATTCTGGTGGTGGCGCAATTTGGCAGCTTCCGTTTGCCGCTGGTCATTCTCACACCCGTGCCGCTGACGTTTTTGGGCATCATGGGCGGGCACTGGCTGTTTGGCGCGCCATTTTCGGCAACCTCGATGATTGGCTTTATCGCGTTGGCCGGCATCATTGTGCGCAACTCGATCTTGCTGGTCGATTTCATCCGCCACGCCAAGCCCGGCCAACCTGTGACGCTGGATGTGCTGATCGAGGCAGGCGCCACCCGGTTCAAGCCTATCTTGCTAACCGCAATTGCCGCCATGATCGGCGCCGCGGTTATTTTGGTGGATCCTATCTTTCAAGGGCTGGCGATTTCGCTGCTCTTTGGGCTGCTCAGCTCAACGGCGCTGACAGTTCTGGTGATCCCGGCGATCTACCGCATTTTCAAAATGTAGCCTTGCGCAGCAAACACGAAAAACGCCGCCCTCGGCCGGGGGCGGCGTTTTTTTACCATCACAGGCGGTGCGCAACGGCTTAGCGCATCAGCAGCACGGGCACCTTGCAACTGCGGATCATTTCGGTGGTGGTCGAGCCGATGATCAATTGCCGCACGCGGCTGTGGCCATAGGCCCCCATCACCAGCAAGCCGCCCTGGCCCTGGCCTGCCATCTGGGCCAATACCTTTTCCGGCTCGCCGGGCTGAATGCACTGCTCTGCCGCAATGCCACCTGCGGCCAATGTGGCCACCGCATCGCCCAGCATACGCGCCACTTCGGGCGTTTCGCGGCCCACGAAAACCACTGTAACAGCCAGATCTGCAAAGAGCGGCGAGCGCGCCACATAATCAACCGCCTTAAGCGACGATGCCCCGCCATCAACCGCAATCAACACGCGCTGCACGGGCTGAAACGCACGATTGGCCACGAAAACCGGCTTATGGGCGGCGCGCACGATACGTTCCAGGTTTGATCCCAAATGCGCAGCGGCCATGCCTGCGGCCTCGCCGCGCTTGCCGATGATGATCATATCGCCGCTGTTTTCCTTGGCCGTGATCGTATCCACCAGATCGCCATGGCGCAGGCGCGTCTCTACGGCCACGCCACCGTCTGCTGCGATAATGGCTGCGGCATCTTCCAAAATGGCGCGGCCATGTTCCTGGGCCAGCCGGGCGCGCTGTGCATCCAGCGCGCTTAACTCTTCCAACAGCTTGCTGCGCGCACCCAGCCGGATTGCCCCGCTCAGATCTTGCTGATCAGGTGCCTGCCTGCGCCCCATGACATGGTAAACCTTTACCCCCGCGCCCGTGCGCCCGGCAATCCATGCGGCATGATGGCAAACGCTTTCGGCATAGGCCGAGCCATCGACCAGCGCGATCAAGGTATCTGTGCTCATCTCTTTTCCTTCCTTGCGGCGCGGTGGCGCTAATGGTCTAGCAGCTGATCCATGGCGCCCGGCTTGTCGTGAATGGCCAGCCGATCGACGATGGTTTCCGAGGCTTTGTTCAGCCCCACCACATCCACCTCGGCCCCGTCACGGCGGAATTTCAACACCGCCATATCCAAGGCCGCAACCGATGAAATATCCCAAATATGCGCGCGGCTGACATCGATTGTCACCCGTTCTGGCGCTTCGCGGAAATCAA
Source organism: uncultured Lutimaribacter sp. (assembly GCA_913061505.1). Lineage (GTDB taxonomy): Bacteria > Pseudomonadota > Alphaproteobacteria > Rhodobacterales > Rhodobacteraceae > CAJXSO01. The sequence goes on along the minus strand of CAJXSO010000044.1, from coordinate 1,163 downwards.
AGGCCGCCATGAAATCTTCGACCGAGGCAAAAAACAGCTGGCCTTCGATCACATAGGTGCGGTGGCGCCCATCGGCGCTGATCTGCGCGCTGACACGAAAGATCTGGGCAATTTTCCAGGCAAAGAAAATGCCAGACAGCAACACGCCCACCAGCACACCAATGGCCAAGTTATGCGTCCAGATCACAAACACCACCGTGGCCAGCATAACCACCGAGGACGAGCGCGGATGATCGCGCAGGTTGCGAATGGATGACCAGCTGAACGTGCCGATCGACACCATGATCATAATCGCCACCAGGGCGGGCATCGGGATGATCGACACAATATCGCCCAGCGCCACCACCAAGATCAGCAAAAACACCCCCGCCACAAAGGTAGACAAGCGCCCCCGCCCCCCCGATTTGACGTTGATCATCGATTGGCCAATCATCGCGCAGCCTGCCATGCCGCCGATAAAGCCCGTTGCGGTATTGGCCAGGCCTTGGCCAATGCACTCTTGATTGCGGCTCGAGGGGGTATCGGTCAATTCATCCACCAATTGCTGCGTCATCAAACTTTCCAGCAGGCCCACAACAGCCACGGCCAGGGAATAGGGAAAGATGATCTGCAAGGTTTCAAAATTCAGCGGAATTTCAGGGATCAGGAACACCGGCAGCGTATCGGGCAATTCCCCCATATCGCCCACGGTGCGCACATCCCACCCCATCAGCGCGGTCAGAACGGTCAGCACGATGATCGTGACCAGGGGCGAGGGCACCGCACGGGTGATGCGTGGAAAGAGGTAAATTATGGCCAGCCCCGCGGCCACCATCGCATAGGTCAGCACTGGCACTGTGCGCGGGTCCAGTTCGGGCAGTTGGGCCATGAAAATCAAAATCGCCAGTGCGTTTACAAACCCGGTCATCACCGATTTTGACACAAACCGCATCACATAGCCCAGCCGCAACAGCCCGGCGCCAATTTGCAACAGCCCCGCCAAAACCGTGGCGGCCAGCAGATATTGCAGCCCGTGTTCCTTGACCAACGTTACCATCAACACCGCCGTGGCGGCGGTGGCGGCCGATATCATGGCAGGCCGCCCGCCGGTGATGGCGGTGATCACAGCGATCGAGAACGAGGCGTAAAGCCCCACTTTTGGATCCACGCCTGCAATGATGGAA
>CAJXSO010000043.1 GCA_913061505.1 uncultured Lutimaribacter sp. | reverse complement strand
CTGTGGCGTGAGGCGGGTTCTAAGAATATACGTGCGGTAGCGCAAGAGAAAAAAACGCGTCGCGCAAAGATTTTTTTCATGGCGCCCTTTGGGTTTAGTTTTCAGCTGGTGCTGCGTCTTCCAGGCGCAGTTGGGCGCTGCGGCGGCCGCCCCATTCGTTGATTTCCAGCCGTCCTGCCAGGTGGAATCGCGCGCCTGCATGGGCGCTTAGCGCGGCGCCCATGGGGCCATCGAACGCGCCAAAGCATATCGCCTCAATGCGCGGGCCGGTGGTATCGCCAAAGCCCAGTTTCAGATGCCCGCTGCCCACGGGTTTGGCAAAGCGGATGGCCATATTGGCAAAGGCATGGCGCGGGGCGGGGGCGCCTTGGCCAAAGGGGCCTGCTGCCTCGAACATATCGATCAGCTCTGGCGTGGCGGCCTGGGGCATCAGCAGCCCATCCAGCCGCAGGTCGGCGGGCCCTGCGGTGCCTGCGCCTTGGCGTGCCAGCAATGCGCCCAGCCGCTCCATCGCGGGCTCTAGCATGGCGCGGGTCAGGCTTAGCCCTGCGGCCATGCGGTGGCCGCCGCCTTTTTCCAGCAGCCCCTCACTGGCCAGGCGTTGCACGCTGGCGCCCAGATCCACCCCGCTGATCGAGCGCCCCGATCCTTTGCCGTGATCGCCGTCAAAGCCGATGACCACGGCGGGGCGGTTTGTCAGCTCTTTCAGGCGGCTGGCCACAATCCCCACCACGCCGGGGTGCCAGCCCTCGCCCGCGGCCCACACCAGCGGCGCATCCAGGCCGCGGGCCTCGGCCTGGGCCAGGGCTGCATCGCGCACGCTGGCCTCGATCTCGCGGCGCTCGGAATTCAGCTGGTCCAGGCGTTCGGCCAGCGCCTGCGCCTCGGCCGGGTTGGTGCAGGCCAAAAGGCGCGCGCCCAGATCTGCCGCGCCAATGCGCCCGCCGGCATTCACCCGTGGCCCCAGCATAAAGCCCAAATGATGGGCGCGCGGGGCGGTATCGAGCCGTGCGATATCGGCCAGTGCTACCAGCCCGGGGCGCTGGCGGCGCGCCATGACCCGCAGGCCCTGGCGCACCAGCGCGCGATTCACCCCGATCAGCGGCGCCACATCGGCCACGGTGGCCAGCGCCACCAAATCCAGCAGCGCCATCAGGTCAGGCCCGGCCTGGCCCGTGACGCGCAATTGGCGGTTGGCCTCGACCAGCATCAAAAACACCACCGAGGCCGCGCAGAGATGGGCCAGCGCGCCGCTTTCATCTTGGCGGTTGGGGTTCACCACAGCCACGCATTGGGGCAGGGTTTCGCCGCCCAAATGGTGGTCTAAAATCACCACATCGGCGCCTTTTGCGGCGGCCACAGGCCCATGGCTGAGGGTGCCACAATCGACGCAGATGATCAGGCTGTGATCGGCGGCCAGCGCCGCCATGGCGGCATCGTTTGGGCCATAGCCCTCGTCGATACGGTCGGGCACGTATAGCGTGGCTTGCCGCCCCTGGGCGCGCAACCACCAGATCAGCAGCGCGGCCGAGCTGCCCCCATCCACATCGTAATCGGCAAAAATGGCAATTTTCTCGCCACGGGCCACGGCCTGCAAAAAGCGCGCGGCGGCGGTTTCCATGTCTTTCAGGCTGCGCGGGTCTGGCAACAGATCGCGCAGCTGCGGTTCTAGAAACTGCTGAGCCTCGTCTGGGGCCACGCCGCGCTGTGCCAAGGTCAGGCACAGCGCCAGGGGCAGGCCGGTTTGCTGCGCCATGGCCTGGCCCATGCGCTGTGTTTCGCTGGCAGGCCCCAGCCAGCGCCGCCCGGTAAGCGAGCGCTCTACGCCCAAAAAGGCGGGGGCTGTGGCGCCCTGGCTCACGCCACCGGGGTGCGGTAGCTCATGCGGCGGACCGAGCCGGTGCGCGAGCGCATCAGGATGGTTTCGGTTTCCACATAGCCCGGGCTGCGCTTGATACCCGCCACGATCGAGCCATCGGTTACGCCGGTGGCCGCAAAGATCACATCGCCCGTCACCAGCTCGTCGCGGCTGTAGATACGGTCGAAATCGGTGATGCCTGCCTTGCTGGCGCGGGCTTTTTCATCGTCGTTGCGAAACACCAGCCGGCCCCAGAATTGCCCGCCCATGCATTTCAGCGCCGATGCGGCCAGCACGCCTTCGGGGGCGCCGCCGGTGCCCATATACATATCGATCCCGGTTTTTTCGGCCTCGGCGCAATGGATCACACCGGCCACATCGCCATCGGTGATCAGCTTGATTGCGGCGCCTGTTGCGCGCACCTCGTCGATCATTTCCTGGTGGCGGGGGCGTTCCAGAATGCACACGGTGATATCTGACGGCGCGCAGCCGCGGGCCGCGGCCAGTGCCTCGACGCGTTCTTTCGCGCTCATCTGCAGCGATACCACGTTTTCGGGGTAGCCCGGGCCAACCGCCAGCTTGTCCATATAGGTATCGGGGGCGTGCAGCAGCGTGCCGCGCGGGGCCATGGCGATGACGGTCAGCGCGTTTGGCATGGCCTTGGCTGTTAGGGTGGTGCCCTCTAGCGGATCGAGGGCGATATCAACCGCGGGGCCTGTGCCGGTGCCCACTTCTTCGCCGATATAGAGCATGGGCGCCTCGTCGCGCTCGCCCTCGCCAATCACCACGACACCGGCGATATCAAGCAGGTTCAGCTGGTTGCGCATGGCGGTGACTGCGGCCTGATCGGCGGCCTTCTCATCGCCACGGCCCACCAGGGCTGCGCTGGCAATTGCGGCTTGCTCGGCCACGCGGGCCAGGCCCAGCGAAAGCATGCGATCGTGAAATTCGGGGCTGTCTGTCATTTCGGCTTCTCCTGATGTCGCGCGGCTTAGACGTTTTCAATACGCAAGGCCACGGGGCTTTCTGTCACGACACCTGTCGCATTCATGGCCGCCAGCGCCTGATCCAGCGCAGAGCGGGTGGTTTTATGAGTGACGATCAGCACCGGCGCGCTGTCGTCGATGTGATCATATTGGCGCATACGGTGGATCGACACGCCCGCCTCGCCCAGCACATGGGCAATCTTGGCCAATGCACCGGGTTTGTCTTGCAAGGCCATGCGCAGATAAAACGGCGCCTGCGAGGTGCTGATGGCGCGCGGGGCGCTTTGCAGGCTGCGGGCGGCTTGGCCAAAGGCGGGTATCACCAGCCCGCGGGCAATATCGGCCACATCGCCCATCACGGCACTGGCGGTGGGGCCTTCGCCGGCGCCTGCGCCGCGCAGCACGATTTGGCCCACGCTATTACCTTCCAGCACCACCATATTGGTGCCACCCTCAAGCTGCCCCAAGGGCGAGGTGGCCGGCACCAGGCAGGGCGCCATGCGCTGTTCCAGCCCGCGCTCGGTCATTTGCGCCACGCCCAGCAATTTGATGCGATAGCCCATGTCGGCTGCGTGGCGGATATCTTCGATCTTGACGCGGCCAATCCCCTCTAGCTCGACACCGTCGAAATCGACACGTGTGCCAAAGGCCAGCGCTGCCAGCAATGTCAGCTTATGGGCTGCGTCAATGCCGCCCACATCCAGTTCTGGATCTGCCTCAAGATAGCCCAGGGCATTGGCCTCGTCGAACACCTCTTGATAGCTCAGGCCCGCGCTTTCCATCCGCGTCAGGATATAGTTGCACGAGCCATTCATCACCCCCAGCACCCGGGTCATGCGGTTGGCGGCCAGCCCTTCGGTCAGGGCCTTGACCACCGGGATGCCACCGGCAACAGCCGCCTCGTAGCGCAGGGCCACGCCCTGATCTTCGGCCAGTTCTGCCAGGCTTTGGCCGTGGATCGCCAATAGCGCTTTGTTGGCGGTGACCACATGTTTGCCTGCGCGCAATGCGGCGGTGATTGCGTCGCGCGCGGCGCCCTCGTGCCCGCCCATCACCTCGATGAACACATCCACATCATCGCGCAGCGCCAGTGCCTCGGGGCTGTCTTCCCAAGCCATCCCCGACAGGTCAACGCCGCGGTCTTTGCTGCGGCTGCGCGCCGATACGGCCGAGATCACAATCGGGCGGCCACAGCGCGCGGCCAATAGCGTGGCCTGATCTTGCACGATACGCAGCACGCCCACGCCAACGGTTCCCAGACCAGCAATGCCAAGGCGCAGGGGGGTGCGCAGGGGGGTATTCATCTGGGACTCCGTCGCTTCTTTTGATTGTGGCGGGATGTATCGGTTCTGCCGGGGCCTTGCAACGCGGCAATTTCAGGTTTTGGCTTAAATCACACAGGCGCGCCACAAAAAGGCTGGGGGGCGCTGGTGTGCTAGTCTTGGTTTTGCAGGGTTTGGGCGCGCTGGCGCAGGGCCTCGGCGCGGGTGTCTAGGGCTGTGATACTGTCTGCGCTTAGGCTGCCCGGCAGGGCGCTGGCCAAGATCGGCGCCACAGGGCGCAGGGTGGCGTAGCCGGCGGTTTTGTCTTCGGCCTCTAGCTGGGTGTTTTGCAGCGGAAACGGTGCGCACCCCGCCTGCCACAGCGTCAGGCCCAGACAGGCTGTAAGGGGGGCAAGTATTTTGGGCATTCATGGTGCTCCGGCATAAAATTTTTGCGGGTTGGGTTTGTTTTGCCCCAGAAAGGGGCGCGCACGCAAGGCGGGGCTTTTTTTTGAACAATTGTTCAGTTACAAGCCACCCATGGCCAGAACCGCAGGATCACATTCAGATATCACCGGGCCCCGCCTGCAACAGGTGGCGTTGCAGCTATTTGCCCGCCATGGCTATGCGGCGGTATCGATGCGCCAGATTGCCGCCGAGGTGGGCGTGCAGGCGGGGGCGCTTTATAACTATATCCCCGACAAGCAAACGCTGCTTTTTGAATTGATGCGCGGGCATATGGATGCGCTTTTGGCCGCGCGTGCCCAGCGTGCGGGCCAAGGGGGCGCCTTGGCGCGGCTCGAGGAATTCACCCGCTTTCACATCAGCTTTCACCTGGCCCGGCCCGATGCGGTTTTTGTCTCTTATATGGAGCTGCGCAACCTCAGCCCGGAAAACTTTGCCGCCCTCGAAGATCTGCGCCGGCGCTATGAAGACGAGCTTGAGGGCATTTTGCGCGCCGGTGTGGCCGAGGGTGCCTTTGCCGTGGCTGATACAAAAATTGCCACGCTGGCGGTGATTGCCATGTTGACGGGTGTCACCACATGGTATCGGCCAAAGGGGCGCTTATCTGTGCCACAGGTCGAGACGATTTATTGGGATATGGTGCGAAAGGCCGTGGCGCGTTAGGGTTTTGCTGCCTCAGGGCTTGGCAAGCGGGGCCGCGCGGCGTATAGGCGCGATCTGACAAACAGGAGCCGATACCGATGCAAGGCAGCGCAAACCTCAATATCATGATCAAAGCCGCCCGCAAGGCGGGGCGCTCGCTGGTCAAGGATTTCCGCGAGGTCGAGAACCTGCAAGTCTCGATGAAGGGCGCGGGCGACTTTGTGTCAAAGGCCGATTTGGCCGCCGAACAGATCTTGAAAGAAGAATTGCTGGCCGCGCGCCCCACCTACGGGTATCTGGGCGAAGAGGGTGGCGAGGTGCAGGGCCAAGACCCAACCCGCCGCTGGATTGTCGACCCGCTGGATGGCACCACGAATTTCTTGCACGGTTTGCCGCATTGGGCCATTTCGATTGCGCTGGAACACAAGGGTCAGATCGTTGCGGGCGTGGTGTATGACGCGGCCAAAGACGAGATGTTTTTTGCCGAAAAAGGCGCAGGCGCCTGGCTGAACGACAGCAAACGCCTGCGGGTTTCGGGCCGCAAGCGGCTGATCGAGTGCATTTTTGCCACCGGCGTGCCCTTTGCCGCCAAACGCACCCTGCCTGCCACATTGCAAGATCTGGCGCGCTTGATGCCCGAATGCGCCGGTGTGCGGCGTTTTGGCTCGGCGGCGCTGGATTTGGCCTATGTGGCTGCAGGCCGTTACGATGGCTATTGGGAACGCGAGCTGAATATCTGGGACGTGGCCGCCGGCACCTTGCTGGTCACCGAGGCCGGTGGCCTGCTCGAGGGGTTGCGCCCCGATCAAGACCCGCTGGAAGGCCAGTTGCTGGCCGGCAATGGCGAGGTGTTTTCCAGCTTTGCCAAAATCATCCGCAACGGCGCCTAAGACCTGCGCTTATTTGGCATCTGATGGGTGATTAACCCCATCGACCCAAGGAATGGTTACATCGGCGGGGTTGACCCCGTCGATCGCGCCCAGGTTCACGCCATATTGGTTGGGGTTCGAGCGCCGTTGATGGTGCGTGTAGATGCCACAGATGCCACAAAAATAGTGTTTTGCGGTTTTCGTGCCCCATTGATACAGGCGCAATGCCTCGTGGCCCTGCACAATCTCGATCCCGTCCAGGGGAGCGGAAACCGCGGCCGCCCCGCGCCTGCGGCAAAAGCTGCAATCGCAGCGCCGGGCGGTGTTTAGCCCATCGGTTAATGTCACGCGCAGCACAACAGCGCCGCAATGGCAGCTTAGGCGCACAGGCGGGGGGGCTGTGGTGGTTTGGGTCATTTTTTCCTACGGATGATGGGAATGGCACTGGCGCTTTTGCGGCGCACAGTTTTACGGGGCACAGTGGGAATGCGGCTGCGCGTGGTGGCATAGCGTGCCTCGGGGTGGGGCGGGCGGCCATGGGTGCGCCCCCAAAATGCAGGGCCCCCCAGCCGCAGAAAGAGCGGCAAGCACAGCACCAGCCCAATCACAAACCCGCCTGCATGGGCCCAATAGGCCACGCCGCCGGTGGTGGGGTCTGCGCCCACACCGTTTAGCAATTGCAGCCCAAACCAGGCGCCCAGCATCAGCCAGGCGGGCACCGAAAAGACCCTGAAAAAGATCAGGAAAATGAACAAGATATCCACTTTTGCGCGGGGAAACAGCAGCAGATAGCCCCCCATTACACCGGCAATCGCACCCGATGCGCCCACGGTAGGCACAGCCGAATAGGGGGCGGCCAGAACATGGGCCAACCCTGCGCCCAGGCCAGAGGCCAAGTAGAACAGCAAAAACCGGCCATGGCCCATGCGATCTTCTAGATTGTCGCCAAAAATCCACAAAAACAGCATGTTGCCGATCAGGTGCATCCAGCCGCCGTGCAAAAACATCGAGCTGAACAGCGTGTGCCAGCCCACCCCGCTGCTGATGCGGTTGGGGTGCATGGCCCAGGTATTGAAAAACCCCATCACCGCCCGGCCATCGCCTGCGCCGGGCCAATAGGACAAAAACACCACCACATTCACGGCAATCAGCGCGTAAGTGACAAAGGGCGTGCTGTTTGAGGGGTTATGATCGCGAATTGGAAACATGCCTCAGGCTTGGGTGCATTTTGGCGCGCCGTCAAGCCGCCTCGCGCAGTGGTGACTTGACCAAAGGGGAAACTGCGGCATCCTTAGGGCATGAAACATCTGATCCACGCCCTGATCTTTGGCCTTTTGCCGCTGGCGCCTTTGCCCGGCCTGGCCAGCACATGCCCCCCCGCGCCCGACCATGGCGCGCAGATGCAGGGGCTGATTGCCCAGCTGCAACAGGCCGAAACCCAGTTGGATGGCCAGCGGCTGAGCGATGCGTTATGGGCGCTTTGGGCCGATGCCCCCGATGAGGCGGCGCAGGCGGTGCTGGATGCCGGCATGAGCAAACGCACCGTCTATGATTACGCCGGCGCCCTGGCCGAGTTTGACAGGCTGGTGGCCTATTGCCCCGATTATGCCGAAGGCTATAACCAGCGCGCCTTTATCCACTATCTGCGCGGCGATTACGCCCCGGCCTTGGTGCAGCTGGACGCGGCGCTAGAGCGCCAGCCGCTGCATATTGCTGCGCTGGCCGGCAAAGCCCTGACGCTGATTGCCATGGGCCGCGACAGAGAAGGCCAGATGGTTTTGGCCCAGGCGCTAAAGCTAAACCCATGGCTGCCCGAGCGTGGCCTGTTTCGCCCCGAGCTGCTGGGAGAAGAGCTGTAGCGCCAAGGGGGCTTGGGGGGGATGGCGTGGATCTGGGCTGCAAATGCCCAACTGGGCTTTCCCTTTGCGCTTTTGCTTGCTAAGTCAGCCAGACCAACCAGAATCTGGGGCCTGCCCCAATCTGGCGGCACGGTGGTATGCGGGCGTGGCGGAATGGTAGACGCATGGGACTTAAAATCCTTGGGGCGAAAGCCCGTGCCGGTTCAAGTCCGGCCGCCCGTACCACCAGAAATCCCAGAACTTAGACCCGTGTTTTAAAACAAACTGCCCTGGCCGGGCGGAACTGGCTTTTTGCGGGGTTTGGCGGGCTTTGCGGGGCTTTCGGCCGCATCAGGGCTGGGCGACGGCGCGGCAGCGGCTGTGGGGCCCAGCTGCAGGCGGCCATCGGCGAATTCGATTTCCAGCGCCTTGCCCGTGGCGGCGGCTGTGGTTGTGGCCACTTGGCCGCCGGCGCGCACCACCGCATAGCCGCGGGCCAGCGTGGCCTTGTAGCCCAGGGTTTCGCGCAGCCGCTCGGTGGCCTCTAGCTGGCTGCGCCACTGCGTGGTTTGGCGCAGGCCCGCATCGGCCAGGCGCTGTGACAAACGCGCCAGATCGCGCGCCTGGCGCTGTGCCTCGGCGCGCAGCGGGCCTACCCCAAGGCGGCTGGATGTTGCCTGCAAATGCTGGCGATGGCTGGCAATAGCGCGGGCCAAAGCGGGCACCAGCCGCTGGCCCGTGGCCTGCAGGCTGCGATCTTCGGCGGTGATATGGCGCTGCAGCGTGGCGGGGCGCAGGCTGCCTGTGGCCTGCAAAAGCCGCAGGCGTTGGCGCTGCACTGTGCCGGTCAGGGCGCTGGGCAGGCGGTCTGCTGCGCGGTCCAGCCGCTGGCGCGGGCTGTCCAGCAAGCTGATGGGCCGGGGCAGGGCGCGGGCCAGATCGCGCAGGCGTTGCCCGCGCTGGGCCAGTTGCTGGCTTTGTGCCCGGCTTAGCCGCGCGGCCTGGCCATCCAGCCATGCCAGCAATTCCAGCCGCACCGGCACCGCCAATTCGGCCGCCGCGGTGGGGGTGGGGGCGCGTTTATCGGCGGCATAGTCGATCAATGTGGTGTCTGTCTCATGCCCCACAGCCGAGATCAGCGGAATATCCGAGGCGGCCGCGGCGCGCGCCACGATTTCCTCGTTAAAGCCCCATAAATCCTCCAGGCTGCCACCGCCCCGCGCGACGATCAGCAGATCGGGCCGCGGCAGGGCGCCACCGGGGCTAAGCGCGTTAAACCCGGCAATGGCGCGGGCCACTTCGCTGGCGCATTTATCGCCCTGCACGGCCACGGGCCAAATCAACACCTTGCGCGGAAAACGGTCGCGCAAGCGGTGCAAAATATCGCGGATCACCGCCCCCGAGGGCGAGGTGATGACGCCGATAATTTCGGGCAAATAGGGCAGCGGGCGTTTGCGGGCCGGGTCAAACAGGCCCTCGGCGGCCAAAGCGGCCTTGCGCTTTTCCAGCATCGCCATCAGCGCGCCCATGCCGGCGGGTTTGATATCGTCGATCACGATCTGGTATTTAGACTGGCCCGGAAAGGTGGTCAGACGCCCGGTGGCCACCACTTCCATACCCTCTTCGGGCTGCACAGACAGCCGTTGCGCCACGCCTTTCCAGATCACCCCGGAAATCACCGCGCGGTCGTCTTTCAGATCAAGATAGATATGGCCCGATCGCGGCAGCGACACGCGCCCCACCTCGCCCTTGATGCGCACATGGGCAAATTCGCCCTCGATCATGCGTTTGATCGCGCCCGAAAGCTCGGATACCGAAAATTCCGGGGCGTTTGTGCCTTCGGGGGCTTCGTCGATCAGGTCGGACATTGTGCCTCGCTTGCTCTTGCCTTTCGTGCAGCTTAGAACGCCCCGGAACAAAGGCCAAGACGGAGTGCGCCAGATGAATATCTTGATCCTTGGAAGCGGTGGGCGCGAGCATGCCTTGGCCTGGGCTGTGCTGCAAAACCCCAAATGCGACAGGCTGATCGTGGCGCCCGGCAATGCTGGCATTGCGCAAATCGCGGAATGCGCCGATATCGACACGCTTGATGGCGGTGCCGTGGCCAGTTTTTGCGAGGCCGAGGCGGTGGATTTCGTCATCATCGGCCCCGAGGCGCCCTTGGCTGCGGGCGTGGCCGACAGGTTGCGCCAGGCGGGGCTGTTGGTTTTTGGCCCATCAGCTGCGGCGGCGCGGCTTGAGGCCTCGAAAAGCTTTACCAAGGAAATCTGCGATGCTGCCGGGGCCCCCACGGCCGCCTATGGCCATTTCACCGATGCCGAGGCCGCGCGCGCCCATATCCGCGCCCATGGGGCGCCCATCGTGGTAAAGGCCGATGGGCTGGCTGCGGGCAAGGGGGTGATCGTGGCCGAAACCGAGGCCCAGGCGCTGGCGGCGATTGATGATATGTTTGGCGGCGAATTTGGCGCGGCGGGCGCCGAAGTGGTGATCGAAGAGTTTATGGAGGGCGAAGAGGCCTCGTTTTTCGTGCTTTGCGATGGCACCGATGTGTTGCCCATCGGCACCGCGCAAGATCACAAGCGCGTGGGCGAGGGCGACAGCGGCCCCAATACCGGCGGCATGGGCGCATATAGCCCGGCGCCTGTGCTCAGCGACGCCATTGCCGATTTGGCGATGGAGCAGATCATAAAACCCACAATGGCCGAAATGGCCCGCCGTGGCATGCCCTATCAGGGGGTGCTTTATGCCGGGCTGATGATCAAGGATGGCCAGCCGCGTCTGGTGGAATATAACGTGCGCTTTGGCGACCCGGAATGCCAGGTGCTGATGATGCGGCTGGGGGCGCAGGCGCTAGATCTGATGCAGGCCGCAGCCGAAGGCCGGCTGGCCGATGCGCGGGTGAATTGGGCCGATGATCACGCCATGACCGTGGTTATGGCGGCCAACGGATACCCCGGCGCCTATGAAAAAGGGTCTGTGATCAACGGGCTGGCCGATATTGCCGATAGCTCAAGCCAGATCGTGTTTCATGCCGGCACCAGCCTGCGTGATGGGCAGGTGGTGGCCACAGGCGGGCGGGTGCTGAATGTTACCGCGCGCGGCGCCACCCTGGCCGAGGCCGCCCAGCGTGCCTATGCGATGGTGGATTGCATCGATTGGCCCCAGGGCTTTTGCCGCCGGGATATTGGCTGGCGCGCCTTGGGCTGATACGCTTTATGGGTGTCGGGCCTGTGGTGCGATACCCCTAAAGATGTATTCATTGCCCTAACGGATATGTGTTGCTACCCACTTGGATAATGTGGGTGAGAGCATGTTGATGAGTAATGATTTTTTGTGCTGCACGGGCGCGCGCCTGAGCGGTCAGGTATTGTCGGGCCTTGATCGGGGCGGTGCGGCCTGGACGGTTGAGCTGCAGCATGTGCGGCGGCTGGTCTATTCCGAGCGGCGCACCCGAAACAGCACGATTTACAGCCTGCGGTTAAAAGACAAGGGCGGTTGGCGCACGGTCAGCGTGGATATTCCGCGCCAGCGGATGGCGCCCAGCATTGATCTGATCGAACATCGCGCGCTTTCGGCGCGGGTGGCCGAGGTGCTGGCCGAATTGCGGCCCGGGTTTCGAGTGCGCTACGAGGTGGTGCAAGGCGGGCGCTGGCTGCCGCTGTGGGTAGGCTTGGGCGCGGGGGGGCTGGTTGCGGCGCTGCTGTGGCTTTGGGCCTTTGTCGCCCAGGTGCAAGGGCCGCCTGCGGGTGTGTTTCCGGCCATCACGCTGGGGGCGGGGCTGGTCAGCGGGCTTGGCGCCGGGCTGGTGATGGGGCTGGCCATGCGCCGCCGCGTGCCAGATGTCAGCGCCAGCGCCTTGCCGGGGTTGTTAACCGCCGCATCGCGCCGCGGCTAGGGGCGGGCCGCGCCGGGGCAGCGCAGCGCGCGCGCCATGCTGTCGGGCCCCTCGTAGGGGCCCAGGCTGCGGCTGCGCAACCGCCCGTCGCGGCCCAGCCTTGTGGCCAAGATCTGGCGCCATGCAGCATCAGCGGTGATGATCTGGGGCAGGCCCCCGCAATGGCGCAGCCCGCCCTCGATTTGGGGGGCGCGCAGCTGGTGGTTGCTGTGGCCCTGTTGATGGGCAATCTCGGCCAGCTGCCAGCCGGTGTGGCCCGGCGCAGGATAGACCCGCACCACCCGCAGCACCCGCGCCAGATGTGGGCGATCAACATAGGCGATTTCAACCCGCCCGTCGCCATCCAGATCGGCAATGCCTGCAATGGCCAGCCAGCGGTGGCGCTGGCCAATGGGGGCGGTGGCCGCCACGGGCTGGGCATGGGGCTGTGTGGCATCGGGTTGGGCATAAACCTGGATGCGGGCGCCTGCGGTGAAATCGGCCACCACTGTCACCAGCTCGGGGCGGTTGTCGCCATCCAGATCGGCCAGGCGGGGGTGGGTATCTTCGAAAATGCCACCGCTTGCGCGCAAAACCTGCCGGGCGCCGGTGCTCCAGATAATTTCCAGCGCGCCATATTCGCCCCCCGCCACAGCGCCATGGCCATAGGCATCGGTCGGTTCGATATAGCGCGCTGCGCTGATCTGTGGGGCGGTTTGCGGCAGCGCCTGGGCCGCTATGGGCTGGGGCAGGGCAGAAAAGGCCAGCGCCACACAGGCAAACAGCCCCACAAGGGGGCTGCAGGGTGGCGTTTTTGCAGGGCGCTTGCAGGGCTGCGCCAGCGCCCGCAGCATCAGATCTGCTTTTCAGGCATATGCACCACCAGCCCATCCAGCGCATCGCTGACTTTCAGCTGGCAGGTCAAGCGCGAGCGCTGGGGATCGGGCTGAAAGGCGAAATCCAGCATGTCTTCTTCCATGTCATCCTTGGCGGGCAGTTTTTCTACCCAGGCCGGATCGACATAAACATGGCAGGTCGAGCAGGCACAGGCGCCACCGCAATCGGCCTCGATCCCGGGGATGTTATTGTCGCGCGCACCTTCCATCACGGTCAGGCCATTGGCGACATCGACAACATGCTGGGTGCCGTTGAATTCGACATAGGTGATTTTTGCCATTTCTCACTCTCCGATATTGGATTTCGGCTATACCTAGCCAAGGGTTTCAAGGCGTGCCAGCGCATTTTGGCCGTTTCGCGGGCCGGGCTTGCAAAAAAGATTAAATGTTCTATTTTTGTTCTCATGTCTATGTCCGCCTCTGCCCACCTGCCTGCCTTGCCATACCGGCCGGCCCAGCCATGGCCGCGCCCGCCCCATGCGATTGTTGCGGCAGATCTGTCTGTGCCGCCGGTGGGGGCCCGGGTGGCGGTTGCCGGGCTGGTGATTTTGCGCCAGCGCCCTGGCACCGCCAAGGGCGTGATTTTCCTGACGCTTGAAGACGAGACAGGCACCGTGAATGTGATTGTGTGGCAAAATCGCTATGCCCAGTTTCGCCGGGCGGTGGTGGCGGGGCGGTTGTTGCGCGTCACGGGGCGGCTGCAGCGCGACAATGGCGTGGTGCATGTGGTGGCCGACCAGATCGAGGATATCTCGGCCTTGCTGGAACAGTTGGTGCATATTCCGGATGCGCCTGCGCTTTCCTCGGCCCGGAAATCCCCCTAAACTACCGCCGATTGCCTGTTTGAAAGCACTCCAACCACGGGGGCGCGGGATGCGTTTCTTTACCCAAGTTCTGGCGCTGGCCCTGTTGGCCAATTGCACCGCGCAAACCGGGGGCTACCAAGCGCCAGAATTTGGCGCAGCCCCGCCCGGTGCCCCCGATGGCACCTGTTGGGGGCGCCTTGAAACCCCGGCGGTGATTGAAACCGTGACCGAGCAGGTCTTGGTGCAGCCGGCGGTGCTGGGGGCCAATGGGCAGGTGCTGCGACCAGCCAGCTACCGCACAGAGACGCGCCAAAACATTATCAAGGAACGCAGCCAACGCTGGTTTGAAACCCCATGCCCGGTACAGATGAGCCAAGCATTCGTAGAAAGCCTGCAGCGCGCCTTGGCGGTGCGGGGGCTGTATGCGGGGCAGATCACCGGGCAGATGGATGCGCGCACCCAAGCCGCCGTGCGCCAATGGCAACAGGCCCGGGGGCTGGACAGCGGCATGCTGTCGCTGGAAACAGCCCGGGCGCTGGGCCTGGTGGCGGTGGCGCGCAACGGCTAGGGCATTGCCTGCGCAATTTCGTGCCTTTGGGGTCAGGAAAACAGCGAAAACGGGTGGCGCTGGCAGGCAACCCCATGGGCCTGCAGCGCGGCTTGCAGCGCGTCGGGCGGTGGGGCTAAGCCCGGTGGCAGGCGCAGTTTTGGCCCGCTTAGGGGCACGATTGTAATGCGCATGCTGAAATCAAATCGCCGGTCCAGCCGCACATGATCGATGTGCTCTAGCGCGATGCGCTGCTGCCCGCCCAGCCCCTGCCATGCCAGCCCGGCATGATCCAGCCGCAGCCATTGCTGGGGGTTGCGCGCAATATCCCACACCAAGGGTAGCGTGCTTGTGCCCAGCAGCGCCACCACCCAAGGCGCCGCCCCCAGCCCCACCCACAGGCCCGCCAGCACCGCCCATGCGCCCGCCAGCGCCGCAAAATTGGCGGGGCTGCGCCCGTGGTGCTGGTGATGATAGGGGGCGGGGGGCTGGCTCATTGCCCCCCCAAAAGGCGTGTCACCATTTCTGTTGTATCCCGGCTTAGGTTTGGGGTGGCAAGGATGCGCTGCAGTGCGGTGCGGGCATGGGCCTGGCGGGCGGCATCATAACGCGCCCATGTGGAAAAGGCGGCCGTTTGGCGGGCGGTGGTTTGCGGGTTGACCGGATCAAGCCGGATCAGCCAATCGGCCAGCAGCGCATAGCCCGCCCCATCGGCGCGGTGAAACGCCCCATGATTGCCCGCCAGCGCCCCCAAAGTGGCGCGGAACCGGTTGGGGTTTTTCCACGTAAAATCGGGGTGCTGGGTTAGCGCCTGGCATATCTCGACCGCCTGCGCGGGCGGCGCCATGGCCACTTGCAGGGCAAACCATTTATCGATCACCAAACGATCATGCTGCCATTGGCTGTAAAAGGCCTGCGCCGCGCTGTCGCCGCGGCCTGCCGCCAAAAGCGCCCCAAAGGCTGCCAATTGCTGTGTCATGTTATCGGCGCTATCAAACTGGCGCTGGGCGGTGGCGCCACCGTCAAGCCGGCTGAGCAGCGCCAGCACCGCATTGGCCAGCGCCCGATTGGCCGATTGCGCGGCATCGGGGC
Source organism: uncultured Lutimaribacter sp. (assembly GCA_913061505.1). GTDB lineage: Bacteria > Pseudomonadota > Alphaproteobacteria > Rhodobacterales > Rhodobacteraceae > CAJXSO01. The sequence continues at coordinate 6,592 of CAJXSO010000043.1, read as the reverse complement.
TGTAGGGGGCCTGCACCTGATGTTGGGTGTAAAGGCGCGGCAGGCTGTCTTGCATATGCTGCGCCATCGCTTGGCGCAGGGTTTCATGGGCCAGCCAAATGGCCTGCGGATCGGGCACATGCCCTGCCTGATGCAGCGCGCTGGCCACATCATCGGCGCCAGGCAGCCCCAGCACCAGCGCCCGCAGCGCCGGATCCAGCGTATCATCGCGCAAGGTGGTGTGAATGGCCGCCAGATAGCCTGCATCGGGGGCTGCATCATCGGTGATCATGCGCAGCAACGTGTTGCGCGCCAGGTTGCGCCCGGCCTCCCATTTGTTGAACGGGTCGGTGTCATGGGCCATCAAAAAGGCCAGTTCGGCATCGGTTGTTGTGCGCTGTAAGATCACCGGCGCCGAGAAATCGCGCAAGATCGAGGGCACAGGCCGGCTGGCCAGCCCGTGGAAGGCAAAGCTTTGGCTGGTTTCGGTCATCTCGAGCACGGTTGTGGGCAGCACTTCGTCGCCATTTGGCCCCAGCAGCCCCACCGCGATGGGCAGCACCTGCGGCGCCTTTTCGGGCTGGCCGGGCGTGGGGGGCGTGGTTTGGGTGAAATGCAGCGTATAGGTGCCGTTTTCGAACGTATCAGTGACCTGCAGGCGCGGGGTGCCAGCCTGGCTATACCAGCGCTTGAACTGGGTCAGATCGCGGCCGGTGGTATCCTCGAACACCTTTAGCCAGTCTTCAATGGTGCAGGCCTGCCCATCATGCCGGTCGAAATAAAGATCTACCGCCTGAGCATAGGCCTGATCCCCCACCAGCCGTTTCAGCATGCCGATCAGCTCGGCGCCTTTTTCATAGACGGTGGCGGTGTAAAAATTGTTGATCTCGACAAAGCTTTCGGGCCGCACCGGGTGGGCCAGCGGGCCATCGTCTTCGCGGAACTGGCGCGCGCGCAATTCGATGACATCGCTGATGCGTTTCACCGCGGCGCTGCGCAGATCGGCGGTGAATTCGGCGTCGCGAAATACAGTCAGCCCCTCTTTCAGGCACAGCTGAAACCAATCGCGGCAGGTGATGCGGTTGCCGGTCCAGTTGTGGAAATATTCATGCGCGATGATCGCCTCGATCCGTTCGAAATTGGCATCGGTGCTGGTATCGGGGCGGGCCAGCACGCAAGACGAGTTGAAAATATTCAGCCCCTTGTTTTCCATCGCGCCCATGTTGAAATCATCGACCGCAACAATGTTGAACACATCCAGATCATATTCGCGGCCATAGCGGGTTTCATCCCAGGCCATCGATGCTTTCAGCGCTTGCATGCCAAAGGCGCATTTATCCTCGTCGCCCGGGCGCACCCAGATATTGAGCGCCACATCGCGCCCGGATTTCGTGGTGAACCGGTCGGGATGGGCCACCAGATCGCCCGCCACCAGCGCAAACAGATAGGCAGGCTTTGGCCAAGGATCGTGCCATTCGGCCCAGCCCGGCCCCTGCGCGCCCGGGTTGCCATTAGACAACATCACCGGCGCATCGCTTTCGATACGCACGCTGAACGGGGCCATCACATCGGGGCGGTCGGGGTAATAGGTGATTTTGCGAAAGCCTTGCGCCTCGCATTGGGTGCAATACATGCCCTGCGACATATAAAGCCCCTCAAGGGCGGTGTTGTCTATCGGGGCGATTTCTACCTCGGCTTCCCACAGAAAGGGGGCGTTGGGCACGGCGCAGGTCAGCCCGCCTTCGCACAGGTTGGGGGTGATCGGCTGGCCATCGATATGGGCGCTGATCAGGCGCAGGTTTTCGCCATGCAGAAAAAACTGCCCATCCGTGCTGTCGGGGTTTGGGCGAAACTCGATGCGGCTTTTAACCCGCGTGGCACCGGGCTGCAGCACAAAATGCAGCCCGACCTTATCCACCAAAAACGCAGGCGGGGTGTAATCGGCCAGATAAACGGTTTGGGTGGTTTGCTGGCCCATGGGGTGGCTCCTTATCAGTGCGGGTTTCGGGGCAAATTCCAGTGCAAGCGGCTGGTCTTTGCAAAACCTAATCCGGGCCTTGGGTGGCAGCAAGGCGCTCTTTTCTTTTTGCGCAGGCGGCCTAGCTGGGCGCGCATGGGCAGCGCTGTCATCTATTGGCTGAAACGAGATTTGCGGGTGGTTGATAACCCGGCGCTGTGCTTTGCCGCAGCCCAGGGCCCCGTGTGCCCGGTGTATATTGTCGAGCCCGCGCTTTGGGCGCAGCCTGATGCGTCAGAGCGCCAATATGCCTTTTTATGCGAGTGTTTGCACGACCTGCGGGGGCAATTGGCGGCGCTGGGCCTGCCATTGGTGGTGCGGGTGGGCGCGGCGGTGCCGGTTTTGGCGCAGCTGCATCACGATCTGGGCGCCGCGGTGCTGGTCAGCCACCAAGAAACCGGCAATCTGTTCACCTTTCGCCGCGACAGGCAGGTGGGGGCATGGGCGCGCAGCGCAGGGGTGGCGTGGCATGAAATGGTGCAATCCGGCGTGGTGCGCCGGCTGGCTGCGCGCGATGGCTGGGCGGCCCGGCGCGATCAATTCATGGCGCAGGCCCTATTGGCGCCGCCCGGCCCGCCACAGGGGCTGCGCGCCCCACGGGCTGTGCCTGCCAGCGATGGCCTGCCCACTGCGGCCGAATTGGGCCTGCGCGGGCACACGCCGCAGCGCCAACAGGGGGGGCGCGCCGTAGGGCTAGAATTGCTGGAGACATTTTTGCACAGTCGCGGGCGCGATTACCGGGCCGCGATGGCCTCGCCTGTGACGGGCTGGCAGGCGTGTTCGCGCCTTTCGCCGCATTTGGCCTTTGGCACCCTGTCGGCGCGCGAGGTTGAACAGGCCGCCGCCACGCGCGCAGCGCAGGTGCGCGGCCAGCGCGATTGGGGGGCGGCGGTGAAATCGTTTCGCGCGCGCTTGGCCTGGCGCGATCACTTTATGCAAAAACTGGAAGATGCCCCCCAGATCGAGGCACGCTGCCTGCACCCCGCCTACGAGGGGCTGCGCCCGGCGCAGCCGCCGGCCACGCTGCTGCGCGCCTGGGCCATGGGCGAAACCGGGCTGCCCTTTGTCGATGCCTGCATGCGCGCGTTGCGGGCCACAGGCTGGTTGAATTTTCGCGCCCGCAGCATGGTGATGGCGGTGGCCTCGTATCATCTGTGGCTGGATTGGCGCGCCACCGGCCCAATTTTGGCGCGGCTTTTCACCGATTACGAGCCGGGCATCCACTGGCCACAGGTGCAAATGCAATCTGGCACCACGGGGATGAACACGATCCGCATTTATAACCCCATCAAACAGGGCTACGACCAAGACCCAGAGGGCATATTCATCCGCCAATGGCTGCCGGAACTGGCCGATGTGCCCCGCGATTGGCTGCACGAGCCATGGCTTTGGCCCAAGGCGGCACAGCTCATAGAGGGGCGTTACCCCCGCCCGGTGGTCGATGTGCGCCGCGCGGCGGCCTTTGCCCGTGCGCAGGTGTGGGGCCTGCGCCAGGGCGCCGAATTTGCGCAAACCGCCCGCGATTTGGTGATACGCCACGCCAGCCGCAAAGATGGCGCGCGCCGCTTTCAACGCGATCGGCGCTATCTGGGGCGCGGGGCCGGGGCGGGCGACGATCGACAGGGAAGGTTCGAATTCTGATGGCCATGCGACGCAAGGCAGATCTGCCACAAAAAACCTGTGCCACCTGTGGGCGGCCTTTTGCCTGGCGCAAAAAGTGGGAAAAGGTTTGGGACGAGGTGCGCTATTGCTCGGATCGCTGCCGCGCCGAACGCCGCCGATTAGCGCCAAAGGCCAGTCAATCGGGCGCATTTTCTGGAAAAAATTGAAAGAACTTCGTGATAATTGGTAAATAAATATTACCACCCCTGTTGCCTATAGGAAACTTTCGGCATAATCATCTTCACAATCGCAGCGAGCGGAGGGTTCCATGACAACGCGTGTAGACCGGGGCGGCCTTGCAGTGGCCGCCGAATTGGCACATTTCATCGAAGAAAAAGCGCTGCCGGGCACCGGCGTGACAGCCGATGCATTTTGGGCAGGGCTTTCGGCATTGGCCCATGATTTTGGGCCTAAAAACAAGGCGCTGCTGGATAAACGCGCAGCCATTCAAGAACAGATCGACGCCTGGCACGTGGCCAATCGGGGCACTGTTGCCGACCCAAAAGCCTATCGCGCGTTTTTGGCCGAGATCGGCTATCTGGTGCCCGAAGGGGCGCCTTTTGAGGTGGGCACGCAGAATGTCGACCCCGAAATCGCCAAGGTGGCCGGCCCACAGCTGGTGGTGCCCATCACCAACGCCCGCTTTGCGCTGAATGCGGCAAACGCGCGCTGGGGCAGCCTCTATGACGTGTTTTATGGCACCGATGTGATGGGCGGCCTGCCCAAACCCGGTGGCTATGACAAGGGCCGCGGCGCCCGGGTGGTGGCGCGCGCACGGGTGTTTTTGGATGAAACCTTCCCTGCCGATGGTGTCAGCCACGCAGATGCGCGGCGCTATCACGTAGAGGGTGGGCAGCTGTTGGTGGATGATATGCCGCTGATGACGCCTGGCCAATTTGTGGGCTACCGCGGCCACCCCAAGGCGCCCGATGCGGTGGTGTTGTGCAACAATGGCCTGCATGTCGAGCTGGTTTTTGACCGCACCCATCCCATCGGCAGCCGCGATCAGGCGGGGCTGGCTGATGTGCAGATGGAAAGCGCGCTGTCGGCGATCATGGATTGCGAAGATTCGGTGGCCTGTGTGGATGCCGAAGACAAGGTTGCCGCCTACAGCAATTGGCTGGGGCTGATGAAGGGCGATCTGGAAGAAACCTTTGAAAAGGGCGGCAAGCCGATGACCCGCCGCCTGGCCGATGACCGCAGCTACACCGCCCCCGATGGCGCGGGCGAGGTGGTGCTGAAAGGCCGCGCGCTGATGCTGGTGCGCAATGTGGGCCACCTGATGACCAACCCGGCCATCCTGACCCGCGATGGCGGTGAAATTTACGAAGGCTTGATGGATGCTATGGTGACGACGCTGATCGCCATGCATGATTTGCAGCGCGCGGGCGGCAACTCGGTCACCGGGTCGGTCTATGTGGTCAAGCCCAAAATGCATGGCCCCGAAGAAGTGGCTTTTGCCAGCGAGATTTTCGCCCATGTCGAGGCCACGCTGGGCCTGCCCGCCAATACCGTCAAGCTGGGCATTATGGACGAAGAGCGCCGCACCAGCGCCAACCTGAAAGAATGCATCCGCGCGGCAGCAGACCGGGTGTGTTTCATCAACACCGGCTTTTTGGATCGCACGGGCGATGAAATTCATACCAGCATGGAGGCAGGCCCCTTTAGCCGCAAAGATTTCATCAAGCGCAAGACATGGATCGGCGCCTATGAGAACCTGAATGTCGATATCGGCCTGGAATGCGGGCTGCAGGGGCGTGCACAGATCGGCAAAGGCATGTGGGCCAAGCCCGATGCCATGGCCGAGATGCTCGAGCAAAAAATCGAGCATCCCAAAGCCGGCGCCAACTGCGCCTGGGTGCCCAGCCCCACAGCCGCCACGCTGCACGCGCTGCATTATCACAAGGTCAATGTGTTCGCGGTGCAAGACAAGCTAAAGGCCGGCGGCCGGCGCGCCCATCTGGATGCGCTGCTCGATATTCCGCTGGCCAGCTATCGCCAATGGCCCCAAGATCAGATCCTGCGCGAGGTGGAAAACAACGCGCAAGGGATCTTGGGCTATGTGGTGCGCTGGATCGATCAGGGTGTGGGCTGCTCGAAAGTGCCCGACATCAACAACGTGGGCCTGATGGAAGACCGCGCCACCTGCCGGATCTCTAGCCAGCATATCGCCAACTGGCTGCATCACGGCGTGGTCAGCCACGATCAGGTGATGGAGGCGATGAAGAAAATGGCCGCGGTCGTTGACGGGCAAAACGCGGGTGATCCGGCCTATCGCCCGATGGCGCCTGGCTTTGACGGGATCGCCTTTCAGGCCGCATGCGACCTGGTGTTCGAGGGGCGGGTGCAGCCCTCGGGCTATACCGAACCGGTGCTGCATGCGCGCCGCCTGCAGCTGAAAGCGGCGGGCTGATTGGCAGCAAAGATCAAGGGGGCTCGGCGGGCCCCCTTGGTGCTTTTTGAGTATTTTTGGCAAGATGAAAGGCAAAGCGATGGCAGAGATCAGTTTGCGCCGGGCGCGCACGATTATTCGTAAGGCGATGGAACATGGGGCGGCGGCGGGCATGAAGCCGCTGAGCGTGGTGGTGCTGGATGCAGGCGGGCATGTGCTGGCATTTGAGCGCGCCGATGGGGCCAGCCCGGGCCGGTTTGGCATTGCCCATGGCAAGGCCTATGGCGCGGTGATGCTGGGCATGGCGGGGCGCGCGCAGCGCGACCGGGCCGAGGCGCAGGCCTATTTCATGGCAGCGGTGAACGGTGTTTATGGCGGTGCTGTGGTGCCGGTTCCGGGCGGTGTGCTGCTGCGCGACAAGCGGGGTGCGGTGATTGGTGCCGTGGGCGTGACGGGCGATACCTCGGACAATGACGAGGCTGCGGCGCTGGCCGGGGCCGAGGCGGCGGGCCTGGGGGGCGGGCCCTGAGATGCGCAAAAAC
>CAJXSO010000042.1 GCA_913061505.1 uncultured Lutimaribacter sp. | reverse complement strand
CCGACGCCGAGGACGAGGATGACGATGCGGCCGAGGCACCCGAACACAAGGTGCTGGTGGCCACAGGTGTCGAGGCGCTGATCGCTGGTGCAGGCAATGACGTGCTGCGCGGTGGTGAGGGTTCCGACTTCTTGATGGCAGGCGATGGTGCCGACATCATGATGGGCGGGGCATGCAACGACGACCTGATCGCAGGTGAAGGCGATGACATGGTCTATGGCGATGCCGGCAACGACCGCATCTTTGCCGATGGTGGCAACGACACCATCGTTGGGGGCAGCGGCGCCGATATGGCCTACGGTGGCGAAGGCGATGACACCTTCATCGGCACCGATGGTGACGGCAACGACATCTACTACGGTGGTGCCGGGACCGACACGATCGATCTGTCGGCCATCACCGAGGCGCTGGAAATCCGCCTGGGCAACGCCGGCACCGAGCGTGGCTCGGTCACCGGGGGCGGCCAAATGGATGTGATCTGGGGCTTTGAGAATGCAATCGGCGGCGCCGGCGACGACAAGATCGTGGCAAGCGAGGCTGCAAACATTCTCGATGGCGGCGCGGGCAACGACACCTTTGTGTTTGAAACCGCAACCGCTGCCAATGGCACCATGATCAAGGGCTTTGCCGCAGGCGATGTGCTGTGCTTTAGCGACATCGATGCTGATACCAGCATGGATGGCAACCAGGGCTTCACCCTTGCAGGGCGCGGCGCCGAGATCGGTGCAGGCGAGCTGACATTCTCGCACGGTAGCGAAGAGGGTGCCGATATCACCACGGTGACTGGCATGACCAACGAAGGCCAGTTCGAGGTGAAACTGAGCGGCCATGTGAACCTTGAGGAGGAGAACTTCCTGCTTTGACCGAGAAAGGGTCTTTTCCTCGACGGTAACCGGGCGTCCCCCCGGTTGCCCCGGCAGCCAAGGTCCCCGCCTTGGCTGCCTTTTTTATGGCCCATGCGAATAGCGATTGACCGCCGTGATAAGGGGTTGTTTTCTGAAGGTAATATTCCAACAGGGGGCACCTATGGGCTGGCAAGAGTATCTGGACACACATCAAAACCGTTTCGTTGCAGAACTGCAGGATTTGGTGCGCATCCCCTCGATTTCGGCCAAGCCCGAACATTTGCCCGATGTGGTGGCCGCGGGCGAATGGGTGGTTGCGCGTTTGCGTGCGGCGGGGGCGGAAAACGTGGCGCTTTACCCCACCCAGGGGCACCCGGTGGTGTATGGCGATTGGCTGCATGCGGGCGATGATAAGCCCACAGTGCTGCTATACGGGCATTTCGATGTGCAACCGGCCGAGCCGCTTGATTTGTGGCAAACCCCGCCCTTTGCCGCCGAGCTGCGCGATGGGCGCATCTATGGGCGCGGTGCCTCGGATGATAAAGGCGGCATGCTGGCGCCCATCCTGGCGGCCGAGGCGCTGCTGCAAACCACGGGGCGGCTGCCGGTGAATGTGAAATTCTTTTTCGAGGGCCAAGAGGAAATCGGCTCGCCCACCTTGGCGCCTTTTGTCAAAGACAATGCTGCCTTGTTGCGCGCCGATATGATCATTTCGGCAGATGGCGGCCAATGGAGCGAAACCGAGGCCAATTTGCTGATGGGGCTTAAGGGGCTGGTGGGCTGTGAAATCACCGTTACCGGCGCCAATGCAGATTTGCATTCCGGCATGCATGGGGGCGGTGTGGCCAACCCGTTGCATGGGCTGTCGCAGATCATCGCCGCGCTGAAAGGGGCGGATGGGCGCATCAACGTGCCGGGCTTTTATGATGATGTGGTTGAACTAACGGTCGAAGACCGCCAGGCCATCGCGCGCGTGCCCTTTGACCAAGAGGCCTATATCGCCCAGCTGGGCGTGCCCGATGTTTTTGGCGAAGAGGGCTACAGCGTGCGCGAAAACCTGTGGGCGCGCCCGACGCTGGAATTGAACGGCATTTGGGGCGGCTATCAAGGCGGGGGCATTAAAACCGTGCTGCCCAGCGAGGCCCGCGCCAAGATCACCTGCCGCCTGGTTGCCAACCAGACGCCTGACCAGATTTATACGCTGTTGGCCGCGCATATTCACAGCCTGTGCCCAAAGGGCCTGCGCGTGGCGGTCGAGCGGCTGCCGGGCAGTGCCAACCCGTTTTTGGTGCCGCGCGGCCATAATGGCACTGCGGCTGTAGCCGAAGTGCTAAGCGCGCTTTATGGCAAAGCCCCTTACGAGGTGCGCACGGGCGGCTCGATCCCGGTGATGTCGTTGCTGTTGCAAGAATTGGGTGTGCATGGCGCGGTGATGGCCTTTGGCCTGAACGATGAAAACATCCATGCCCCAAACGAATTTTACCGCCTGTCCAGCTATCGCAAAAGCCAAACAGCCTATTGCATGTTGCTGGAACGCTTGGGGCAGGGTTAGGGGCAGGGCCAGCGCGCGCCCGCCGTATCAGGCGGGGGCGCGGGCCAGCAGATCCATCTTTGGCATCAAGTCCAGCAGGTGGCGCGAATAGGCGTGCTGGGGGCTTTCAAACAGCTGCTCGGTGGGGGCGATCTCGCAGATCTGGCCATTGCGCATGACGGCAATTTTATCGCACATCTGGCGCACGACGGGCAGGTCGTGGCTGATAAACAGCATGGTCAGGCCCAATTCGCTTTGCAGATCTTTGAGCAGGTTCAAAATTGTTGCCTGCACCGATACATCCAGGGCCGATGTCGGCTCGTCGCAGATCAGGATACGTGGGCGCGAGGCCAGCGCGCGGGCGATGGAAATACGCTGGCGCTGCCCGCCTGAAAATTCGTGCGGGTAGCGCAGCGCGGCCCCGGCGCCCAGGCCCACATGATCCAGCAGATCGCCCACGATCTTGCGGGTTTCGGCCTCGGAGCTGGTCAGTTTGTAAAAGCGGATCGGCTCGGCCACGATATCCATCACCCGCATCCGCGCATTCAGCGAAGAATAGGGATCTTGAAAGATCATCTGCACCGCGCGCCGGGCGCGGCGGGCCTCGCGGCTGTGGGGCGCGGTGGTCACATCTTGGCCCAGCACCCGCACCGTGCCTGCATCGGGGCGATAAAGCCCGGCAATCAGCCGTGCCACGGTGGATTTGCCCGAACCGCTTTCGCCCACCAGGCCAAAGGTTTCACCCGGCTCTAGCTGGAACGACACATCATTGACTGCGCGCAGCATCTTGCGGTTGCGTTTCAGCAGCGCCTTTTGCAGCACAAACGACAGGTTCAACCCCTCGACCTGAATGGCCGGGCCGGTATTTTCATGCTTGGCCCCTTGGCCCAGCCAATGGGTTTGCACATCGATCTTGGCGCTGGGCTGATGGCCGCCCTCGATATAATCCACCGATGAAAAGCGGTGCATCTTTCGATCTGCACGGGGCACGGCGGCGATCAGCGATTTGGTGTATTCGTGCTGTGGCGCCCCCAAAATTTGCGCCACATCGCCGGTTTCCACCACATCACCGCGATACATCACCACCACCCGATCAGCGATATTGGCGATCACGCCAATATCATGGGTCACGATAATCACCCCCAGCTTGCGCTTGCGGCACAGGTCTTTGATCAGGTCCAAAATCTGCGCCTGGATCGATACATCCAGCGCGGTTGTCGGCTCGTCTGCGATGATCAGGTCAGGATCACCCGCCAGCGCCAGGGCAATCACCACCCGTTGCCGCATGCCGCCAGAAAACTGGTGCGGATAGGCCAAAAGCCGTGCGCGCGCCTCGGTGATACCCACCTGTTCCAGCAATTCGACGGCCCGCGCTTCGGCCTGCGTGATGCCAAGATCATTGGTTTTCTGGATGGTTTCCACCAGTTGCGCGCCAATGGTCATCAGCGGGTTCAGCGAGGTTTGCGGATCTTGGAAGATCATGCCAATGCGGTTGCCGCGCACCATGCGCATCTCGGCATCGCTGCGCCCGCGCAATTCCTCGCCCTGAAACAAGATCGAGCCACCGCTGACCCGGCCCGGGGCCTCGAGCAGGTCGATGATGGCATTGCCAATGGTCGATTTGCCGGCGCCAGATTCGCCCACCAATCCCACAACCTCGCCAGGGCTGACGGTAAGGCTGACATCCTTTGCCGCCTGCACAGTGCCGCGGCGGGTTGGAAACTCGACGCATAGGCCGTTGATTTTTAATAACTCTGTCATCTTAGCTTCGGGTTCAATGCGTCTCGCATCCAGTCACCCAGCAGGTTGACTGCGAAAACGAGCACGACCAATGCGATTGCAGGAAAGAAGGTGATCCACCACAGGCCCGAGAACAGATATTCATTGCCCACCCGGATCAGCGTGCCCAGCGAGGGCGTGGTGGGCGGAATGCCCTGGCCCAGAAACGACAATGTCGCCTCGGCGATGATGGCCAAGGCCAGGCCAATGGTGGCAATCACCAAAACCGGGCGCAGCGTGTTGGGCAGAATATGGCGCAGCAAGATCAACCAGCCGGGCAGGCCGATGATACGCGCGGCTTGCACATATTCTTTATTGGCCTCCACCAATGTGGCGCCGCGGGTGACGCGGGCAAATTGCGGCCAATCGGTAAGGCCAATGGCGATGATCACCACATAGATGGCAAATTCCTCGCGCAGTTCCAGCGGCAGAACCGCGCGCCCGATGCCATTGATCAAGATCGCCAGCAAAATGCCCGGAATGGTCAACTGCACATCGGCAATGCGCATGATCACCGCATCGGTGACGCCCCCCACATAGCCCGAAACCAGCCCCAGCGTGACGCCCAGCACCATGCCCAGGCACACCGCAGCCAACCCCACCATGATCGACAGCCGCCCGCCATAAAGGATGGTCGATAGCATGTCGCGGCCTTGGTTGTCGGTGCCCAGCAGGTATTGCGGCTGGCCCCCCTCTAGCCATGCCGGTGGCAGTTTGCCATCCCACAGCGAGATCTGCGCAGGGTCGAACGGATCAAAGGGCGCAATCAGCGGGGCCATGGTGCAGGCCAGAATGATCACCACAGTGACCACAGCGGCAACCATCGCACCGGGAGAATGCAAAAACGACCAGACGATATCGTTATCTGTAAAGCGCTGCCAGCGCGTCATCGGGCGGTTTGGTTGCATGCCTTAATTCCCCAGCCGAATGCGCGGGTCGACGACGAAATACAAGATATCGACCACAAGATTGATGATGACAAACAACAGCGCCACGAACACCAGATAGGCGGCCATGATCGGCACATCGACAAAATCCACCGCCTGAATAAACATCAACCCAGTGCCGGGCCATTGAAACACCGTTTCCGTGATCACCGAAAAGGCAATAAGCCCGCCGATATTCAGCCCGATGATGGTGATCACCGGCACCAGCGTGTTGCGCAGGGCGTGGCGAAAATGGATGGCGCGTTCCGACAGGCCGCGGGCGCGGGCAAATTTGATGAAATCTGTCTGCATCACCTCCAGCATCTCGGCGCGCACAAGCCGCAAGATCAGCGTCAGCTGAAACAGCGACAAGGTGATCGCAGGCAAGATGATGGCGCGCCAGCCATCGATGCTGAGCAGCGAGGTTTTCCACCCCCCCAGATCCACCGTGCCGCTGCGCCCCGACGAGGGCAGCCAGCGCAGATGCACAGCAAAGATGTAAATCAGGGCAATCCCGATAATGAACGTGGGCAAGCTGACCCCAATCAGCGACACCGACAGCACCGCCCGGCTGGCCCAGGCATGGCGCCTTATACCGGTGTAGATGCCCAGGCCGATACCCACCACCAGCGCGATGATGGCGCTGACAAAAACCAGCTCTAGCGTTGCGGGCAGGCGTTCGAAAATCAGCTCGTCCACCGGGCGTTTGATGCGGTAGCTTAGGCCAAAATCACCCTGCACCATATTGCCGATGAAGCGGCTGTATTGGGTCAAAATCGGGTCGTCCAGGCCCAGTTGCTGGCGAATTTCGATGCGCTGTTCGCGCGTGGCGTCCTGGCCCACCATGTTGTTCACAGGGTCGCCCACGAAATTGAACAGCGAAAAGCTGACGGCAGACACCACCGCCATCACCAGCACCGATTGTGCCAGGCGTTTCAGGATGAAAAACAGCATGGTTGGCCCGTTGTTGGTTGGGGTGGCCCGGGGGCCACCCCAAGGTGTTTTACTTCATCACGGCAAAGCGCGGGCGGAAGGCATCATCGGCCGAGATCGGAATATCGACCTTGTTGCTGATACCCCAGGCCAGAACCTGGTGATGAATGGGCACATAGGGCATTTCTGCTTTTACCAGCTGCCAGGCCTCATCGATCATCGCGGTGCGCTTTTCGATATCGATTTCGGTGGTGATCGCCTGGGTGATCTCGTCTACCCGCGGGTTGGCATAGCCTGTGGCGTTCCACGAGCCGTTGCTGGCCAGCAGATACGAGAACACATAGTGGCTATCCAGCGTCGGCACGCCCCAGCCCAGCATGTAGAAATCAGATTCACGCTTTTGGATCTTGGGGAAATGCTGGGCCTTTGGAATGGCATCCAGTTTCACATTCACGCCGATTTTGGCCAGCATCGCCACCGCTGCCTGACAGATTTTTTCGTCGTTATTGTAGCGGTTGTTGGGGCAATCCAGCTGCACCGAAAAGCCATTGGGGTAGCCGGCTTCGGCCAGCAGCGCCTTGGCTTTGGCGGCATCAAAGCCATAGCTTGCATCCAGCTCGGGGGTGTTGCCCAACACGCCCGGGGGGGTGATCATGCCGGTGGGGAACGACAGGCCCTCCATCACCACGCGCTGAATGGCGGCTTTGTCGATGGCCAGGTTAAAGGCCTCGCGCACGCGCGCATCTTTGAACGGGTTGCCATCCACATCGGACGAGCGCAGCTTGTCTACGCCCTGATCCATCCCAAAGAAAATCGAGCGGATCTGCGCCACGGTTTTCACACCCAGCCCATCGGCGCCTTCGATGCGCTTCAAATCCTGCAAGGGCGGATCGAGCACGAAATCAACCTCGCCCGACAGCAGCGCTGCCACCCGGGTGGCGGCATTGGTGATGGGGCGATATTCGATGCGGTCGATATTGCCGGGGAACTGCCCCTCGCCCCACCAAGCGGCGTTGCGGGCCAGAACCGTCAATTCATCGGGTGCGCGGCTGACCAGGCTAAAGGGGCCGGTGCCATTGGCATTGCGCACCGCATAGGTTTCTTCCTTGGCTTTGAAATCTTGCGGCGTGGTGACGTTATTGGCCTCAGACCAGCCCTTGTCCATCATATAGATCGATGTCAGCTGGTTGGGCAGAATCGGGTTCGGGCCATCTGTGACCAGCTTGACGGTGTAGTCGTCGATCACCTCGACCGAGACCACGTTTTTGGCCTGCTCTTTGTAATCCGACGCTTCATGCTTTGCGCGTTCAAAGGAAAACACCACGTCTTCGGCGGTGAAATCGGCGCCATCATGGAATTTCACGCCCTTGCGCAGGGTGAATGTCCAGCCATCTGCGCCGGCCTGCCAGCTTTCGGCCAATTCCGGCTGCAGCTTTAGATCGGCATCGCGCGTAACCAGCGATTCGTAGATTTGGCCGTTCATCGCAATGGTTGGGCCCTCGTTTTGCGAATGGGGGTCCATTGTCAGGGCGTCGCCTTGGCTGGTCCAACGCAGCACGTTTTCGGCCAATGCAGGGCTGGCAGCGGTGAGGGCTGCAAAAGAAACAGCCAGCAGCTTTTTGAAATGCATATTGGTCTCCATGTTGTGGTGGGCGTCTTGTGATACGCACCCGTAGGGCCAAGCTTAGCGCCGTTTCCTGATCCGTAAAGTTTTTGTTCCCCCAAGCCGGCCCAAACTGGCCGCGGCTGACGCGGCGTTCTGGGGCAAAACTTGGTCGCTTGCGGGGCCACTGGACGTGGGCCTTGCGTGATATACGTTAGCGGGGCGGCCGCCAATGTGGCGGCATGGCGCCACGACAAAGGAAGACACCCGTGAAAAAACTGGCCCTTGATGCCGCAGATATTCGCATTTTGGCGGCGGTTCAGGCGCATGGGCAGTTGAGCAAAACCAAATTGGCCGAATTGGCCAACCTCTCGCCCACCCCCTGCTGGGCGCGGCTGGATCGGTTGAAAGCGGCGGGCTATATCGCTGGGTTTCATGGCGATATTCGCCTTGAAAAGCTGTGCAATTTTTCCGAAGTCGCGGTGACTGTCTCGCTGTTGCACCACCGCCGCGCCGATTTCGAGCGGTTCGAGCGGTTTGTGATGGCCCAAGACGATATCATCGATTGTATCGCCACGGGCGGCGGCATGGATTACGTGATGCGCGCAATCTGCCCCAGCCTGGCGCAGTTCCAGGATCTGATGCAGCAGATGCTGGATGCCGAATTGGGCGTTGATCGTTACATGACCTATATCGCCACGCGGCGCATCAAGACGGCGCAGGTGAACCTGCCGCGCCTGATGGCCCATAGCCCGGCCTAAAGCCGCGCGCCATGTCGCAAAAAAACCAATCGATGACGCGAATAAATCACGCGGTCTGATTGGGCTGAAACTGGGGCAAAAATTAGTCTGAACAGTCTGCGCAGCCGCAAATTTCAGGCCGCGCCCGGGCGCAGCTGGCCTTAGATCATCGCCATCTTGAATTTGTTTTCCAACCGCCCCGCGAGGGGCCGACACAAGGGCGATACCATGCACGCAGATGATTTTGGCTTTGGCACGCAAATCCGCAAATCCCCTTATTTTGACGCCACGGTTCGCTGGGGCGCGCAGGGGTTTTCGGTATATAACCACATGTATATTCCCCGCGATTTTGGCGACCCCGAGCAGAATTTCTGGAACCTCGTTAACGATGCGATCCTGTGCGATGTGGCGGTTGAACGGCAGGTGGAAATCACCGGCCCCGATGCTGCACGTTTCGTGCAGCTGCTCACCCCGCGCGATTTGTCGAAAATGGCGGTGGGCCAGTGCAAATACATCCTGATCACCAATGCCCAGGGCGGCATTCTGAACGATCCGATTTTGCTGCGCTTGGCGGAAAACCATTTCTGGATCTCGCTGGCCGATAGCGACATTTTGCTATGGGCGCAGGGCGTTGCGGTGCATAGCGGGCTGGATGTGACCATCACCGAGCCTGATGTCTCGCCGCTGCAGCTGCAGGGCCCGAAATCGGGGCTGATCATGCAAGATCTGTTTGGCCCCGAAATTGCCGATCTGCGCTATTACTGGCTGCGCGAAATGGATCTGGATGGCATCCCGCTGATCGTGTCGCGCACGGGCTGGTCCAGCGAATTGGGCTACGAGATCTATCTGCGCGACAGCACCCATGGCGATGCGCTGTGGGAGCGGATCATGGCCGCAGGCCTGCCCCATGGGCTAAAGCCCGGGCATACCTCGTCGATCCGGCGTATCGAGGGCGGCATGCTGTCTTATCACGCCGATGCCGATATCCATACCAACCCCTACGAGCTGGGCTTGGGCCGTTTGGTGAATTTGGATATCGAGGCCGATTTTATCGGCAAGGCGGCTTTGGCGCAGATCCATGCCGAGGGGCCAAAGCGCCAGCAAATCGGGCTGGTGCTGGATTGCGCGCCGTTGTCGGGGCCCAACACGCGGTTTTGGCCCATCACGCAAAATGGCGTGCAGGTGGGCAAGGTAACATCGGCGGTGTATTCGCCGCGGCTGCAGAAAAATATCGCGCTGGCCATGGTCGATACCGAGGCTGCGGTTTTGGGCGCGCAGGTTGAGGTGACAACAAACAGCGGTGTCGTGGGGGCGCAGGTGGTTGAACGGCCATTTTACGACCCCAAGAAAACCATCGCCGCAGCTTAACCCACCTGACAGGGGCATATCATGTCTGATCTCGCGATCGATCTGCACTGGCACCGCGGCGGGGATGCGCTGCGGGCTGGGCACTATTCCAATGCGCATGTGGTGCATTTTAATGCAGGCCACGAATTGAACGTCGACGCCGCCCCCGATTGGGGCGGCGATCCAGACAATACAAACCCCGAACAGGCCCTGGCGGCTGCGCTTTCCAGCTGCCACATGATGACGTTTTTGGCGCTCTGCGCCAAAGCGGGTTGGCCGGTGGCCAGCTACCATGATCATGCCGAGGCGCATTTGGGGAAAAACCCGGCTGGGCAAATGTCTGTCACCCGCATCGATCTGCACCCGGTGGTGCAGTTTGATACCGGCTTTCAGATCGATGAGGCGCAGCTGCAGCAGATGCAACACCGCGCGCATCGCTATTGCTTTATCGCAAACACACTGGCCGACAGTGTGGAAATCAACATTCGCTAAGCCCAAAGGATGATGTGCCATGACCAGCCCCGAAATTTTGCTGTCTGCGCTTGATGAAAAGGGCGTGCTGCGCCTGACGCTGAACGATGCCCGCCGCCGCAACGCCCTGTCTGAGGAAATGCTGCAGGTGTTGAGCCAGGCTGTGGCCGATGCAGGTGCCAACGCGGCGGTGCGGGTGGTGGTGCTGGCAGCAAACGGGCCTGCCTTTTGTGCCGGGCACGATCTGAAACAGCTGACCGCGGGGCGCGCGGCCCCCGACGGCGGGCGCGCCTATTTTGCGAAAATCATGGCCATGTGTGCACAGCTGATGCAGGCCATCGTGGCCTGCCCCAAACCCATCATCGCCGAGGTGGCAGGGGTGGCCACGGCCGCGGGCTGCCAATTGGTGGCCAGCTGCGATTTGGCGGTGGCGGCGGAGGGGGCGCAATTCAGCACGCCGGGGGTAAATATCGGGCTGTTCTGCTCGACCCCTATGGTGGCCTTGTCGCGCAATGTCTCTGCCAAACATGCGATGGAGATGTTGCTATTGGGCGATATGGTGCCGGCTGCGCGCGCCGCAGAAATGGGGCTGGTCAACCGCGTTGTGCCCGCCCAGGCGCTGCAGGCGCAAACCCAAAGCTTTGCAGAAAAGATCGCCAGTAAATCCAGCCTCACGCTGGCCACTGGCAAAGGGGCCTTTTATGCCCAGGCGGAAATGCCACTATCCCAGGCCTATGCCTATGCGGCACAGGTGATGGTGGATAATATGCTGGCCCGCGACGCCGAAGAGGGCATTGGCGCCTTTATCGAAAAACGCGCGCCCCAATGGCAGGATGCATAAGCGATGGCATGGGCACAGTATCAACAGGGGTTAGAGCGGCGGCCTGCAAACCACCAACCGCTGACGCCGCTTGGGTTTTTGGAACGCGCAGCCAGCGCTTTCCCCGATCATCTAGCCATTGTTCACGGCGCGCTGCGCCGCGATTACGCCAGTTTCTATGCCCGCGCCCGGGCGCTGGGCAGCGCTTTGGCGGGCCGGGGGGTGGTGCGCGGTGATACGGTCTCGGTGCTGTTGCCCAACACCCCTGCCATGCTGGAATGCCATTACGGTGTGCCTATGTGCGGCGCGGTTTTGCATTCGATCAACACCCGGCTTGATGCCGCCACCATTGCCTTTCAGCTGGATCATGCGCTCTCGCAGCTGGTGATTGTGGATGTCGAATATTGGGATCTGTTTCAGCAGGCCTTGGCCCTGTGCCAAAGCCGCCCTGCCGTGGTGCTGTGCGATGACCCCGAATATAGCGGCCCACGCCCCAGCCTGCCCACGGGCACAGGCGCGCCGCAGGATTACGAGGCGCTGCTGGCCACGGGCGACCCCAATTACGAATGGCTGCGGCCCACGGATGAATGGGATGCGATTTCGATCAATTACACATCGGGCACCACGGGCGACCCGAAAGGCGTGGTATCGCACCATCGTGGCGCCTATTTGCTGGCCCAGGGCAATGCGCTGACCACAAGCATGCAAAAACATGCGGTCTATCTGTGGACGCTGCCGATGTTTCACTGCAACGGCTGGTGCTTTCCCTGGACGCTGTCGGCCATCGTGGGCACCCATGTGTGCCTGCGCCAGGTGCGCGCCGCCCCGATTTGGGCCGCGCTGGCAGACGAGGGGGTAACCCACCTGTGTGGCGCGCCCATTGTGATGTCGCTGCTCATCAACGCCGAGGCCGGCGAGAAACGCGCCCTTGCGCAACAGGTGCAGTTTTTCACCGCCGCTGCCCCGCCACCCGAAACCGTGCTGGCGCAGATGGCACAGGCAGGTTTTGGCGTGACCCATCTTTATGGGCTGACAGAAACCTATGGCCCGGCAGTGGTAAACGATTGGCACGACGCATGGAACAGCCTGCCCGCGCCCCAGCAAGCCCGGCTGAAAGCCCGCCAAGGCGTGCGGTATTTGCCGCTGGAAGAGCTGGATGTGCTAGATCCTGACACGCTGCAGCCCGTGCCCCGCGATGGTGCCACCATGGGCGAGGTGATGTTTCGCGGCAACGTGGTAATGAAAGGGTATTTCCGCAACCCTGCCGCCACCGAAAAGGCATTGGCCGGGGGGTGGTTTCATTCGGGCGATTTGGCTGTGCGCCACCCCGATGGCTACATCCAGCTGAAAGACCGCTCGAAAGACGTGATTATTTCGGGGGGTGAAAATATCTCGTCGATCGAGGTGGAAGAGGTGCTCTATCAACACCCGGCCGTGGCAGTGGCCGCGGTGGTTGCCATGGCGCATGAAAAATGGGGCGAGGTGCCCTGTGCCTTTGTTGAATTGGCGCCGGGGCAGGGCGATGCCGAGGCCGATCTGATGGCTTGGTGCCGCCAGAATTTGGCCGGCTACAAAGTGCCAAAGCGCTTTGTTTTCGGGCCGATCCAGCGCACATCTACCGGCAAGGTGCAAAAATTTGCCCTGCGCGCCCAGGCACAGGCGCTGGCGGAATAGCCAATGTGAGCGTGGCCAATAGCGCTTGAATGCCGCGCCGATTTGGGTGATCTTCGCGGCCCCGGCGGTGCGCATCTGTGCGCGCCGCGCCTTTGCCTTTGGATCGTTGATGCGCGCCACAGCTGACCGCCCGGTTTTGGGCATTTTATTCATGGTTGGTTTTTGCCTGACCGCGCCCATTATGGATGCGATGGCCAAATTGACCCCAACAGAAGTGCCCGTTTCCCAAATTCTGGCGGCGCGTTTTGGGGTGCAGGTTGTGGTTTTGGTGCCATTGGCATGGGCTATGGGCATTGCCCATTGGCCCGGCCTGCGTGAAACACTGGGCCATGTGTTGCGCGGCTTGATGCTGCTTTTGGCCACGTTTTTCTTCTTTTCGGCCATTCGTTACATGCCGATTGCCAATGCCATGGCGATTTTCTTTGTCGAGCCTTTTATCCTGACCTTGGCAGGGGGGCTGTTTTTGGGCGAACAGGTGGGCCCGCGCCGCATCATCGCCTGTGTCATCGGCTTTGTGGGCGCGCTTTTTGTCATACAGCCCAGTTTCAGCAGCCTAGGGGCGGTGGCGCTGTTTCCCTTGGGCACGGCCGTTACCTTTGCCGTTTATATGTTGCTGACGCGCGCCATGTCTGACCGCCAGCACCCGATCACCCTGCAGGCCTATACCGCGCTGGCCGCCTGCGCGTTGATTGTGCCGCTGATTTGGGCCTTTGATGGCAGTGCCAACCCCTGGCTTGACCCGGTTTGGCCCAGCGATTTTGCCTGGAAAACCCTGCTGGCCGTGGGGGTGATGGCCACGCTGTCGCATTTGATGCTGTCAACGGCGCTGAAACTGGCACCTGCTGCCACTATCGCCCCGCTGCAATATCTTGAAATTGCGGGGTCGGTCACTGTGGGGTATTTGCTTTTCCAAGATTTCCCCGACGGGCTGACATGGCTGGGCATCAGTATTATCGTGGCCTCGGGCCTTTATGTTTTCGCCCGCGAGCGCGCCGCCAGCCTGCCGCGGCGCCCCGGCCCGCCGGTATAACGCCTAGGCTTTATGGCAAACTGGGTGCCGCGCCCTATGTTGAGGGCAAAGAATGAGGGGCCCATGTTTAACGATGATGTCACCGCCCGCTGCCCGGCCTGTGGGGCCACGGATATCTATTACACCAGCACGAAAATTGGCTGTCATGCGTGCCAAACCGAAGAGCCGTTTGAATTTGATTTTGCGGCCCCAAACGCATCGCTGGAACCGCTGAACCGCGCGCATGCCTTGGCGGTTTTGCAACGTTGGGCCTTTGCGGGGTAGCTGGGCTGGGGTGAACCCGGTGCGCGCATCTTTGGGCCGGAAATGTGCTAAACCCGTGGGCTTAGGCATCGGCCTGCGGCTGGGCCTTTTGTTCGCGCAAGGCGATGAAAAAGCCTGATGCAAAAATAACAGCCGCCCCAACCAGCGTATAAACATCTGGAATTTCACTAAAAAACCAAGCGCCGATCAATGCGGTCCAGACCAGTTTTAGAAAGTCAAAGGGCATTAGGGCTGTTGGATCTGTTTCCTTTAGCGACTGGCTCAGCGACATTTGCGCAATCGTGCCGAATAGCCCGATCAATGCCAGCCAAAACAGTGTTTGCATGCCAAAAGGCTGCCACACCCAAAGCGCCGGAAAGATCGAGAATACCCCCAGGAAAATGCCCATATAGGCCACGATGGTCAGGCTGGCCTCGGTGCGCGACAAGATTTTGATCAACAGCAGGGCAATCGCCCACAGCCCGGCCGAGGCGGTGACAAGCAATGCGCCGGTATCGATGGCCACCAGGCCGGGGCGCAGGATGATCAGCATGCCGATAAAGCCAGATAGAATGGCCAGCCATCGGTAGATGCGAAACCGCTCGCGCAGCACAAAAACGGCGAGAATGGCCATGAAAATGGGTGCGGTAAAGCTAAGCGCAGTTACTTTGGCAATGGGCGAGATGGATAGGGCGGTGAAAAACATCAGCATCGCGATAATGTTGATGATGCCCCGCAACGCATGCAAACCGATCCGCTTTGTGCGCAATATCGAAAACCGCGAGCGCATCAAAAGCGGCAGCAGAAAGGCCAGGCCGAAAATATTTCGGAAAAAGGCGATCTGAAAGGGGGGCAATACCTCGGACACAAAGCGCACCAGCGCGTGCATGATGGAAAAGGCCACCGTTGAGACGCACATCAACACGATGCCGCGCAAGACAGGCGTTTGGCGGTGCCAAATGCCGCGTGCCCCCTCGATACCGTTGCTCAGCGCGTTCATTTTGCCCCGTGATCTGTGTTGCAAGCCGTCTTTAGCCGCTGTGCCCAATGGCCTGCGGTTTGGGCAGGGTGCGCACCAGCAAAAGCGCAATGGCCGCGCATAGCGCCAGCGTGATAAAGGCGGGGGTGTAACTGCCAAATTGGTCAAAAACCCAGCCCGTTAGAATGGGCCCAACAGAGCCGCCCAGCGTGCCAAAAAACAGCACTGTGCCAAAAATGGCCCCATGTGCGCGCATGCCGAAATATTCGGCAACAGTGGGCGAGACCACCACAAACAGCGCCCCATGGCTAAAGCCATAGACCGCCACAACAGCAAACAAACTGCCATGTGCGCTGGTCAGCGATAATGCCCCCAGGCTGGCAAACAGGATCAGCAGGCACAGGCTGTAGGCCTTTTTGCCGCCGATACGGTCGACCAGCGCGCCCATAATCAAACGGCCGGCAATGCTGGCCCCCCCGATGACAGACAGCATGGTGGCCGCCAGCGTCTGCGACATGCCCAGATCCATGCCATGCACGGCCAAATGCAGCGGCACAGACATAAGCGCGGGAAAGAACAAAAACTGCGTGGCGCATAGCGTCCAGAACACCCGCGCGCCCACACCTTGGCGCGCCTCGGCAAAGCTGGCACCAGTGGCGCTGGCCGCGGTGCCGGTTTCTGGCGCCGGGGGGCGGCGCATGGCCAGGGCTGCCACCAGCAGCAGGATCGATGACATGATGCCCAGTATCAAAAGCGCCTCGCGCCAGCCAAAGGCCACAATCAACAGCGCCGCGCCCAGGGGCAGTGTAATCTGGCCAATGGCCGTGCCCACCTTGACCACACCGCTCATGATGCCGCGCCGGTTTGGAAACCAGCGCGCGATTGTCGACAGCGTTACCACGTCATGGCTGCTGAGCCCCAGGCCAATGAGCGTGCCAAAAATAACCAACAGCTGCCACTGCGCACTGACCTGGCCCATCAGCATAAAGCCGATCCCATAAAGCGTGCCTGTCACAGCCAGCACAATGCGCGGCCCCAGCGCATCGCTGAGCCGCCCGCCCGGCATTGCCAAAACGCCCATGATGAAAAAGGCCAGCGCCGTGCAGGTGGATAGAAATGTGCGTGACCAGCCAAGCTCGGCCTCGAACGAGGGCAGAAACAGGCCAAAGGAAAACAGCATTCCGATCACGGTAAACTGCGTCAGGCAGGCCCCAAAGAGCACGATGTAGCGGGGGTCTGCCATCAGATATCCTTTTGCCGACTGCGCCGATGGTTCAGTGATGTCAGCCGCGGGCGCGATTGTCGATATTGAACATGACCTGGCGCAGACATTCATCCGCTGTCACAGCGCGGTGCGGGCCTAGATACGCTGGCCGCTTTGCCTGTCGAAGAAATGCAAATCTAGCGGATCGGCGCAAAGCGACAGGGGGCTGCCCGCCGCGATGCTGTGGGCATTCCCCCCCAAACGCAGGGCGACAGTGGCGCCATTTTCCAGGCGCGCGTGCACGATGCAATCGGCCCCGAGATGTTCGGTAAAATCTACCTTTACCTTCAGGGTTGCCATGGCACGCGGGTCGTTGCCCGCGTCTATAGGCGCCGCATGCAGATGTTCGGGGCGGATGCCAATGGCCAATGGCTGGCCCGCGCTATGGGCAAGGGGCGTGGGTAGGTGCAGCACCGGCTGGCCCTGATCCATCAGCACGCAGCCATCGTCAGACATCTGCCCTTCGAGAATATTCATGGCGGGGTTGCCGATGAATTCTGCCACAAACCTGTTTGCCGGTTGGCGGTAAATATCCAGCGGGGCGGCCAATTGTTGAATTTCACCGCCATTGAGAATGACAATGCGATCGGCCAGCGACATGGCCTCGACCTGGTCGTGGGTGACGTAGATAAAGGTTGCGCCCAATTTTTTATGCAGCGCTTTCAGCTCGGCCCGCAGCTGGGTGCGCAATTTGGCATCGAGGTTTGACAGCGGTTCGTCGAATAAAAATACCTTGGGGTTGCGCACAATGGCGCGCCCCATGGCCACGCGCTGGCGCTGCCCGCCTGACAGCTGCCTTGGGTGCCGATCAAGCAGCGCTGTCAGCTGCAACATGCGCGCGGCCTCGTCGATGCGCTGGTTTATTTCGGCGCGCGGCCGCCCCTCGTTGCGCAGCCCGTATTCCATATTGCCGCGCACCGACATATGCGGGTAAAGCGCATAGTTTTGAAACACCATGGCAATGTCGCGCGCGCCGGGTTCTACCTCGTTCACGCGGGTGCCATCGATGCGCAATTCGCCATGGGTGATGGTTTCCAGCCCGGCGATCATGCGCAAAATGGTGGATTTCCCACAGCCCGAGGGGCCCACCAAGACCACGAATTCACCGTCTTGAACAACGGCGTGAATGTCACGCACCGCGCGCACATTGCCTGCATAGGTTTTGCCAAGCCCGTTAAGTTCTAGCTGCGCCATCTATTTCTCGCTTTCTACAAGGCCTTTGACAAACAGCCGTTGCATGGCCAGCACCACCATCACGGGGGGCAGCATGGCCAGCACTGCGGTTGCCATGATAAGGTTCCACACCGGCAGGGCCTCGCCTGCGTTCATCATGCGGCGAATGCCCATGACCACGGTGTAAAGGCTTTCATCGGTGGTGATGATCAATGGCCACAGGTATTGGTTCCAGCCAAAGATAAAGAGGATGATAAAGATCGCCGCAATATTGGTGCGGCTGAGCGGCAAAAGAATATCCCAAAAAAACCGCATGGGGCCTGCGCGATCGATCCGGGCGGCCTCGACCAGCTCGTCAGGGATGGTCAAAAAGAACTGGCGAAACAAGAATGTGGCGGTGGCCGAGGCCACCAGCGGCACAATCAAACCGCCCCAGGTGTTCAACAGCTGCAGGTTCACCATCACGTCATAGGTTGGCAGGATGCGCACCTCGACCGGCAGCATCAAGGTGATGAAGATCATCCAGAAAAACACCATCCGCAGGGGAAAGCGAAAATAGACAACCGCGAAAGCCGACAAAAGCGAAATGGCAATTTTGCCAAAGCTGACCGCCAAGGCCATGATGGCGGAATTCCACAGCATTTGCCCCACGGGCACCCCGCCAGCCGCCGCAATGCCGCCCGATAACACGGTGCTGTAATTTTCCCAAGCCTGGTTGCCAAACCACAAAGGTATGGGCGCGCGCGATAGCGCATCTGCCGGGTGGGTCGAGGCGACCAGGGCCATCCACACCGGAAAGCACAGGAAAAAGACACCCATGATCAGCGCAAAATGGGTCAGGGCACGGGCAAGGGGGCGGTTTTCTACCATGTTTTGTCCTGGCTGTGCGAGGGCTGGTTAATAATTGACGCGGCGGTCAATGTAGCGAAATTGCAAAACGGTCATGGCCATAACGATGACCATCAACACCACAGATTGGGCGGCAGAGGCGCCATAATCTTGGCCCACAAACCCCGATTGATAGACTTTCACCACCAGCGTCGAGGTGGCATTGGCAGGGCCGCCATTGGTGGTGGCGTCGATCAGGGAAAACGTATCAAAAAACGCGTAGACCAGATTGACGACCAGCAGGAAAAATGTGGTCGGGGCCAGCAGCGGAAAGATGATTGTCCAAAACCGGCGGGCAGGGCCGGCGCGATCGATGGCGGCCGCCTCGACCAGGGCGCGGGGGATCGATTGCAGCCCGGCAAGGAAAAACAAGAAGTTATAAGAAATCTGTTTCCAGGTTGCCGCAATGATCACCAAGATCAGCGCCTGGTTGCCATTCACGTAATGGTTCCATTCGGTGCCCGATAGCGCCTCGATCCAATAGGCCACGATGCCAATGGTGGGGTTCATCATGAAATACCACAGCACACCCGCAATGGCGGGGGCCACGGCATAGGGCCATATCAAAAAGGTGCGATAGGCGGTGCTGGCGCGCAACACCCGGTCGGCCGCCACGGCCAGGCCCAAAGACAGCGCCATCGTCAGCGCTGTGACCGAGAAACCAAAGACCAACGTTACCCCGAAGGCGCGCAGATAGACCTTATCGGCGAAAATGGCGCGAAAGTTATCCAAGCCCACGAATTCGCGGGAAAAGCCAAACGCGTCTTCCATGTAAAGCGCGCTTTCCAGGGCCTGATACGAGGGCCATAGGAAAAACACCACAGTGATCACGATTTGTGGTGCAACCAGCAGATAGGGCAACACCGGGTCGCGAAAAAAAACGCGCTTTTCCATCTTTTATCCAAGTCAGCTGCAAAGCACCAAAGGCCCGCTGGGGGCCTTTGGCTGTGGTATCCCTTAGGGGGTTACTTGTTTGCGCTTTCAAAGCGGCGCAGCAGGGCGTTGCCCCGCTCGACCGCGGTGTCCAGCGCCTCTTTGGCGGATTTGTCGCCGGCCCATACGGCCTCTAGCTCTTCGTTGATCACATCGCGGATCTGCACAAAGTTGCCAAAACGCAGGCCCTTAGAGGCCGGGGTAGGTGCGTTCAGGCGCAGCTGTTTGATGGCGGTATCTGTGCCCGGATCGGTGTTGTAAAACCCTTGGTCTTTGCTCAGGTCATATGCGGCATTGGTGATTGGCACATAGCCGGTGTTTTGATGCCAAAACGCCTGCTGTTCGGGGGCAGACAGGAACTGAAAGAATTCTGCCACGCAGGTGTATTCTGCCTGCTCATGGCCTTGCAGCACCCACAAAGTGGCCCCCCCAATGATCGAGTTTTGGGGCGCCTGGGCAACGGCTGTATCCAGCGGCAGCATCGTCTGGCCAAATTCGAAATCTTTGATATCGTTTTTAAAGCCACCGTAATAGGCCGACGAGTTGATCCACAGCGCGGTTTCGCCATTTACAAACTGCCCACGGGAATCACCGCGGCGCCCGCCATAGGCAAACAGCCCCTCTTTGCCCATCTCGGCAATGCGCGCGATATGGTTCACCACAGCATCGTTGTTAAAGCTAAATTCGGTGTCCAGGCCGGCAAAGCCGTTTTGCTGGCTGCCCATTTCGATATTGTGCCAGGCCGAATAGTTTTCGATCTGCGTCCAAGACTGCCAGCCAAATGAAAACGGCTTGGCAACGCCATTGGCTTTCAGGGCGCGGGCGGCCTCCTCGACCTCGTCCCAGGTGGTGGGCACGGCCACACCTGCGGCATCCAGTGCGGTTTTATTGTACCACAAAACCGGTGTGGACGAGTTGAAAGGCAGCGACAGCAGCTTGCCCTCGGTATCGGTGTAGTAGGAAATCACAGCAGGCAGATAGGCAGATTGATCGAATTCAATGCCTGCATCTTCCATCAGCTTATATACCGGATAAACAGCGCCGCGGTCTTCGGCCGCCATCATCGTGGCAGTGCCCACTTCGAACACCTGGGTGATGTGGGGCTGTTCGCCCGCGCGGAAGGCGGCGATCGATTGCGTCATGTTCTCGGTGTAGTTGCCTTTATAGGTGGAATTCACCTGGCAGCTGCTGGAGGTTTCGTTGAACTTGGCGGCGAAACCATCGGTGATTTCACCCAGCTGGCCACCCATGGCGTGCCAGAATTCAACCTGTGTTTTCCCATGCGACCCGGCCAGGGCGGGGGCCGCAGCAACGGCGGCAATGGTGCCGGCCAAAAGCAGTGATTTTACGCGCATTGTCATCTCCATTTTGTTGGGAAGGCACAAGGCACAGCCCCGCCACCCCGCTCGCCGGGCCGGGGTAGTGGGCCAAGGTGACAAAGGTGCAAAACTTTGGTGACAGGCGCGCAACAGCTGCGTGACGTTTCATGACCGCGGCCCAAAGCGCGAAAAGCGCCCCGCTACATTAGGCGAGAACACCCACCGAGGTGATTTTACCGGGGCGATGTGGTGGGGGTGATTTGTTGGAAGCACAAATGTTTATATGAAAAACAATTGCTTTTCGCCAATGCCCGCCGCTTGGCCCGCTGCCGCGCAGGTGCCAGACCCACCCAGTGGGCTTGATTGCGCGCACATGGCTTTGCGTGGCAGAGCGCCACGGTTGGCACAGATCGGCCAGCACCATGCCCAAGCACCAATAGTCGCGGCGCGGAATCGCCACCACCAATCTTGCGCCAAAACGACGGGCTGTAGCCTATTTTCCCAATGAAGCCAGTGGTCCGGTTTGACCCGGATTGCAGGAAATCTATCGGAAAAGGGGTGATGGAGGCGAGTACCGGAATCGAACCGGTGTACACGGATTTGCAATTGTATGCGTCACATTAACATATTGATAATATTTGTGAAAATCCTGATGATATGTATGTGTGTATCAAAATGCGCAAATCCGTAAATATAGGAGGCGCCGAAAAAGCTGTGTTGAACACAGTGATTAGCCTAGCCTGATATGCAGAGCTAATCCACCATTTGTCGCCATAGACTGATGGTTGTGGCAACTGCTTTCTTAAGTCTAGCTCTCACGGAACGCCCTGTTAAAATATACACTTACAGGCTCCAGGAAATAGCTTAGGGGCGTTCTGTCACGGGTACGAATGAACGCCTCTACTGGCATCCCTGGCAACAGCTCGCGATCTTCGAGCTTTGCTTGCTCCGTTTCTGATAAGCTCACTTCGGTCTTATAAAAAGATTGACCGGTTTGTTCATCGATGAAGGCATCTGGGGATACTTGAACAACTTGCCCCATCAAATCGGGAATGGAACGGAGATCGAACGCAGGAAACCTTAGAACGACGGTCTGTCCTGCATAAACCTGATCTACATGTATGGCTGGCACACGCGCATTGATGATAAAGTCACGCCCTTTTGGGACCATCGAGACAATGGGGTCGGCAGGTCGAACAACCGATTTTGGCCCAAGAACTGAGAGCTCTAATATGCGGCCAGAAACGGGCGCATAAATGTTGAGTTCTGAAATCCGGCGGTCCAAATCAGAAAGTTGCTGGCGCAGTTCTTCTTCACTCACCCGAATTTCTCGCAGTTCAGTGATGGCCTCTTCACGTCGCACTGTTGTGAGCTGAATGATGTCTAATTCTGTTTCAATGACGCGTTCTGCGGCTTCTGCTCTTCGTGCCAAAACTTCGCCAAGGGTTCCCTTCAGTTCGGCGCGATCACGCTTGAGTTGCACGATTGGTTCCGACCGAGACAGGCCTTGCTCCAGTAAGGTGGTTTGACGATCCAGTTCCGCGTCTACGAGGCTAATTTGCTCATTAAGTGCCTCTTCTTGAGAGGCCAAGGCGCGCACCTGAGCCTGAATTTGTGTGATCCGCCCTTGTAGCTTTTCAGCTTCGCTTTCTAGAGTGTCCTTACGCGCTTGAAACAAGCTTTCCTGGCCGATCAGAAGCTCGTTCAATTCGGTATCTGTAGAGGCACTGTCTCTTAGATGCGTTGCGAATAAAACGGTACTTGCACCGTCACGCTCAGCTTCCAAGCGCGCACGCCGAACGCGCACTTCAAACAAGCGAGAGTTTATTATTTTTCTCTCCAACTCGAGTTGTCCGGGCTCCAAGCTCAGAAGGAGCTCGCCAG
>CAJXSO010000041.1 GCA_913061505.1 uncultured Lutimaribacter sp. | reverse complement strand
TTTTTAGGTGCATTACAGCCGTGCTGGCTGGGCTAGCCCAGCGCGCTGTCGCAGCGCTGGCACACGGCTGCATGGCTGTGGCTGCCCACATCTGGCAGGATTTTCCAGCAGCGTTCGCATTTCGTGCCATCGGCCTTTTCAAACACCACGGCCACGCCCGGCACATCGGCCATAACAAAGGCATCCGCCGGGGCGGTGCCCATGTGCAGCGCCACTGCAGAGGTGATGCAGATATCTTCAAAGGCCACGGTTTTCAGCGCCTCTAGCAGCTGCGCATCCTCTAGATAAACCACTGGCGCCGCCTCGAGGCTGGCACCAATCACCTTGTCGCGGCGTTGCAATTCCAGCGCAGCTGTCACCACGCGGCGCACCTTGCGGATGCCCGCCCATTTCGCCGCCAGATCCGGGTTTTGCCAGCTGTCAGGCGTATCGGGGAAATCGTGCAAATGCACCGAGGCGCCCGGCTCCTTGTGCCGCTCTAGCCAGACCTCTTCCATGGTGAATACCAAAATCGGGGCCAGCCATGTGGTCAGACGCTGGAACAAGATATCCATCACACTGCGCGCAGCACGGCGGCGCAAACTGTCGCCATCGCAATACAGCGCGTCTTTGCGGATATCGAAATAATAGGCCGAAAGATCGACAGTGGCAAAGTTGAACAGGGCCTGGAACACGCCTTGGAAATCGTATTCGGCATAGCCTTTGCGCACTTGGCCATCCAATTCCCACAACCGGTGTAAAACCCAGCGCTCTAGCTCGGGCATATCGGCGGGGTTCACCTGCTGATCGGGGGTATAATCGGCCAGCGCGCCCAGCATAAAGCGCATGGTATTGCGCAGCCGGCGGTAGCTGTCTGCCACCCCTTTGATGATCTTGTCACCGATGCGCAGATCGACGGTATAGTCAGATTGTGCCACCCACAGGCGCAAGATATCGGCGCCATATTGGTCGATCACCTCTTGCGGGGCCACAGTATTGCCCAGGGATTTGGACATTTTCATGCCCTTTTCATCCAGCGTAAAGCCGTGGGTCAGCACCCCGCGATAGGGCGCGCGCCCCTTGGTGCCACAGGCCTGCAACATCGAGGAATGAAACCACCCGCGGTGCTGGTCGGTGCCTTCGAGATAGAGATCGGCAATACCATCGGCCGCACCATCGGCGCGGTCGCGCAGCACGAATGCATGGGTCGAGCCGGAATCAAACCACACATCGAGCACGTCAAAGACCTGCTGATACTCATCGGGGTTGGCATCATTGCCAAACACCCGCTCTTTAAAGCCATCAACATACCACACATCGGCGCCCTCGGCCTCGAAGGCCTCGGCGATGCGGGCGTTGATGGCGGGGTTGCGCAGCAAGAAATCTTCGTCGGTGGGCAGCGCGCCCTTTTTCACAAAACAGGTCAGCGGCACACCCCAGGCACGCTGGCGCGATAGCACCCAATCGGGGCGGGCCTCGATCATGGAATAAAGCCGGTTGCGCCCGGTGGCGGGTGTCCATTTCACCAGCTGGTCGATCGAGGTGAGCGCGCGTTCGCGGATGGTTTTGCCATAGCTGTCTTGGCCATCGCCAACCGCACGATCGATCGCGGCAAACCATTGCGGGGTGTTGCGATAGATCAGCGGCGCCTTGCTGCGCCACGAATGGGGGTAGGAATGTTTCAGCTTGGCCTTGCCAAACAACGCCCCTGCCCCGTGCATCGCCTTGATATTGGCCACATTGGCGGGGCCCTCTTTGCCATCGGGCAAGATGATGTGTTGCCCGCCAAACAGCGGCAGATCGGCGCGGTAGCTGCTGTCTTCGGTGACATTATAGGTCATCGGCAGGCCGTATTGCAGGCCCAGCTGATAATCGTCGTCGCCATGGCTGGGCGCGGTATGCACAAAACCTGTGCCGGCCTCTTCGGTGACATGATCGCCAGGCAGCATCGGCACGTCGTAATCCCATTCGCCCTGGCCGCCTTCGACGCCGCGATAGGGGTGGGCCAGCACCATGCCTTGCAGCGCGGCTGTGTCGATATCGCGCAGCTTTTCAAAGCCTGTCACGCGCACGCCGGCCATCACGCTTTCGGCCAGCGAATTGGCCAGCAACACCACCTCGCCCACTTGGGCGCTGGAATGTTCGTGCACCTCGGTGACGCGATACAGCCCATATGAAATGCCCGGCCCATAGGCCACAGCGCGGTTTTGCGGGATGGTCCATGGCGTTGTGGTCCAGATCACAACCGTGAAATCGCCCGCATCAACCGCATCCCCACCCTGCACCGGGCGGAAGCGCACCCATACCTGGTGGCTGGTGTGGTCGTGATATTCCACCTCGGCCTCGGCCAGGGCGGTTTTTTCCACAGGCGACCACATAACGGGTTTCGAGCCCTGATAAAGCGTGCCGTTCATCAGCAGCTTCATAAATTCTTCGGCGATCACCCGTTCGGCGTGGAAATCCATGGTCAAATACGGCTTGGCCCAATTGCCGGTGATGCCAAGGCGCTGGAATTCATCGCGCTGCACGTCGATCCAGCCTTCGGCAAAGCGGCGGCATTCTTGGCGGAAATCGACGATATTCACCTCGTCTTTATTCTTGCCCTCGGCGCGATATTTTTCCTCGATTTTCCATTCGATGGGCAGGCCGTGACAATCCCAGCCGGGCACATAGCGCGCGTCATGGCCCAGCATTTGCTGGCTGCGCACGATGAAATCTTTCAAGATCTTGTTCAGCGCATGGCCGATATGCAGATGCCCGTTCGCATAGGGGGGGCCATCGTGCAAGATAAAGGGCGGGCGGCCCTGTTTTTCGCGCAGGCGGTCGTAGATGCCAATATCGGCCCAACGGGCCAGCCAGCCCGGCTCGCGCTGGGGCAGGCCCGCGCGCATGGGAAATTCGGTTTCAGGCAGGTTCAGGGTATCTTTATAGTCGGGCGTATCGGCGCACATCTGTGGCGTCCTTTTCAAATCGGTCTGTCTGGAAGAAAAACAGGGCGGCGCGGCAGTCCATACGCCTTTTCCCGGCGGCTCGTTCGTATCAGAGCGCCGGGCATATAATTCGAATAATGATCGCCAGTATCCGTGTCATGTGCGGCGTTATAAGCTGCTGTTTGACAGCCGTCCAGTGGGGCTTTGGGGGGTTTCGGCGCCCTTCATGCGGGGTTTGGCACGTTTATCGGGTTTGTCAGCAACAAGGGCTCTGGGCGGGTATCGGCCAGCGAATGCCCGCGCGCGTTGCGTTCGATCAGATAGGCAAACGAGCGTGTCACCTCGTGCAGGCGCGCCTCGGCCCTTTCGGCACGTGCCTGCGCGGCGGCAACTTGCTGCTTTAGGTCATGAATTTGTGCGCGCTGATGGTGGCGTTCGGCTTTGACCATTTCCAAGGCAACCGCCAATTCAAGGTTTTTGGCCTTGGCATCATTTAAACCTTGCGACAAATGCGCCAATTCCGCCTCGGCACTGCCAGAATAGGTGCCCAGCTTGGCCACCAAACGCAGGGCTTGCTCTAGCTCTAGCCCATCGGCCTGCGCCTGCTCGGCCCCCAAGATCGAGCGCGCCATATAAGCCAAGATCGCGCGCTTGCGCCCGGTGATGGTTTCCAGCTTGTCCCAGTCGATAATCATCGGCCACCCAGCAAAGTTTCACGACACGCAAAAACCAATTACCGGGCCAAACACATGCACTGTGCATCTAAGCTGGCCGTTTACTGCCCAAATACCTACTGCAGCCTAGGCCGAATTGCCAGCCAGAACCGAAAAAGACAGCCAAACCAAACGCATATAAGAGGGTGCAGTTGGCTATTTCCACAAAGCTGCCCCCGGGTTTTTCCCAGCCAAATAGGGCAAAGGCGAATAAAGCCCGCAATTGGTGGCGCCCATGCCATGCAATTTAATTAGGTTTTTTCAGCTCCGCTTTAAGCGCTGAAAGCTATTGCCAAAAAATCTATAATTTTCAGGGCTGTTTAGAATTTGCCAGTCAAAAACTGGTCTTCACCGGATTTACATTAGCGAAAGATCCCACGGCCGGGGGAATAGCCAATAGCCAATTTAATTAAAAAACCCATCGCATTTCTGGGCTTGCCCAACACATCACCGCAGCCATGGGTTGCGTCGCGGCCCACAGTTTGGGCGCGGGCATGATGGGTTTTGCAATGGGAAAGGGGCCGTAAAAGGCTGCAAAAAGCGCCGTTCAGATAAACGGAACGAAAGGCACCCCACAGCCCGACAACAGGGCAAGGGACGCGAGAAATACAATATGTTTCATTAAAAAGCCTGTTTTATTCCCGGCGCATGCCGTGGAAAAAAGGCAGAAGGGATCCAAAGTTTTAGGTAAGTCTTGGGCCCCTTCTGCCGATCTAGAATTAGCCGTATTTCTGAGTGGTCGGCTCGGGCATCACAGGTGCCGGCTCGGGTGCGCTGCAAGCGGCGACGCCCAAAGTTGCGACAACGGCTACTGCCAACATAATCTTGGTTTTCATGATCACTACTCCTAGTCTAGGCCTTAACCGTGCTGTTTGGCAGAAATTAAGTCAACCTGCATTTCCGAAAACACCCCCAAAAAACAACCAAAGCACGATAGCGCCGCCGCCCGCTCAGCGAAAAGAGTTGCGCATGGAATGAAAGCGGCCTTCAGGCAGTGCGCTTGCAGCAAGCCCAGGCAGCGGGGTAATATGCACCGCGCGCCCCCCATGTCTTGTGAAGGTCCTAGAAATGTCTGCTGCACCGCCCCGTTTTCAGATCACCCCAGACGAGATCGAGCGCGTGGTCGCCAGTTTCTATGCCCATGTGCGCCAGCACCCCGGTCTTGCCCCGGTGTTTGCGGCCCATGTCCAAGATTGGCCCGCGCACGAGGAAAAAGTGGCGCATTTTTGGAAAAACGCCATCCTGCACGAACGGGGCTATAGCGGCAACGCTGTGGCGGTGCATCGCGATGCAGGCAATGTGCGCCCGGGCATGTTCGAGCCGTGGTTGGCCCTGTTCGATATGGTGCTGCGCCACGAATTAACCGCCGAACAGGCACAAGCCTGGAGCGCGCTGGCCCATCGCATTGGCCGTTCGGTGCGCGCCGGTGTGCTAGAGCGCGCCCAAGGCCCGGGCGGCGTGCCATTGCTGCGCTAATCGCGGCCAAACAGCCCCCGCAACGCGCGCGCCAACAGCGCCGACACGCCGGGGCGTTTTTGTGCGGCAAAAGGCAGGGGGCGGCACAGCTCTATCGCGGCAATGCCCACACGCGCCGTCAGCGCCGCGTTCACCACCCCCTCGCCAAAGCGGCGCGATACTTTCGACAAAACAGTGCCCCCCGCAACCGAGCCGATCAAATCATCGCCCACAGCCACAGCACCCGTGGCCACCAAATGCGCCATCACCGCCCGTATCAGCCGCCAACTGCCAAGCAAACCAGCCCTGCCGCCGTAAATTTCGGCAATGCGGCGGATCATCGACATATTGATCACCAAGGCACCAATCACATCGGCCAGGGCCAATGGCACAAGGGCCGTCACCGTGGCCACCTGCCGCGCTGCGGCCTCGATCTGGGCCTGCGCGGCCCGATCCAGCGGCGCCAGCAGCTGGGTTTCAGCCAGCCCCAAAACCGCGGCGGCATCAAATTGCTCGTCTGCGCGGGTGGTAAGCCGCTCGATATGCCAGCGCATATCTGCGCGCCCATGATAGAGCGCCACCATCTGCCCCAGCGCCGCGCGGGCCTGCGGCAGGCTGTCATCCGCCAGGGCCTGCGTGGCGTTGCGGCGCATCCGGTCTAGCCGCGACAGGCGGGAAATGGCGGCCGCCTCGCGCAGAACTATCAGCAGGGCCAGCAGCACCAGCGCCCCCATGGCCAGTGCCACACCCATGCCCAGCACAGGCATGCGCGCCAGCAAGCCGGTGGCAAAATCCCAGGCTGCAATAGATACCAACATGCCCAGCAGCAGCGACAGGCCTGCAAAAAACCATCGCAGCAAACGCGCAGGCCGGCGCCCGGCCAGTGCTGCCACGTGATGCATGGCCTGGCCTTGCCTGCCTGCGTCATCGGCATGGCCCAGATCGCCCGGCATATCGGGCACGGGCGCCGCATCTGCGGGGCTGGGTGTGGCGCTGGTATCCTCAAGCTCGATCAGAACCGGCCCTTTGCTCATCTCACGCCCCCTTGCCCCAAACCAAGTGAATATCGGGCAGGCCCTCGTCATTGCCTTGCCCATTGCCCTGCCCCACCTCGGCAAAGCCTGCCGCCGCATAAAAGGCACGCGCCGGGCCATTGGCCGCCTGCGTCCACAGCTCTAGCGCGGCGCCTTGGCCTTGCGCATCGGCCAGCAGGCGCCGCCCAAGGCCCTGCCCGCGCGCGTCCGGGCGCACATAAAGCGCCAAAACCCGGCCACCACGGCGCGCGATAAAGCCCAGCACCCCGCGCCTGTCGCGCAGCAGCTGCACCTGCCCCGCGCGCACCAGCCCCAGCATCAGCCATGTATCCACATACCATGGGCGCACCACGGGCAGCCAGGCCGTATGGCGGGTAAAGGCCCACATCACCCCCAAAAGCCCCGGCACATCGCGCAGCCGCGCGCACTGTGGCAGGGCCGTCATAGCTTATCGCCAATCAAGAATTGCGCGGCGCGGTCCAGGCGGATATGCGGCGGCCCCTCGCCCGGTTGCAGCGCCACGACAGGCGGGGCAAAGGCCATAACCTGATAATCATGGTCCAGCCATTTCGCAGCCCCCTGCCGCGCCGGGGCCAGCAACTGGCCCGGATCATCGGGCAAGGCACCGGGGTAAAAGGCTGCCATTTTGCCCGTGCTTTGCAACCGCCCCCGCACGCAAGGCAGGGTTTGGCCATTGTGCTGCAAACTGTCTTCGGTGGTGGCCCGCCAGGCCGCCAGCGCCAGCGCTGCGGTGTCAGCGCCCGCAAAATCAGCGCGCAGGCGCGCCTCTTTGGTGAGCGCATGCATGATCGCGCTAAGCTGCGGGTGCTGCGTGTGATGCAAATGATCGGCCTTGGTGGCCGCAAACAAGATCTTTTCCACCCGTTTGCCCCCCAACAACGGCGCCAACACCCCGTTGCGCCCGGGCCGAAACGCCGACAATGTTTGCGCCATGGCCTGGCGCAGATCCTCCAGCGCGGCGGGGCCAGAATTGATGGCGCCCAAGGCATCCACCAACACCACCTGACGATCAATCTTTGCGAAATGCTGGCGGAAAAATGGGCGCACCACTTGGGCCTTATAGGCCTCGAACCGGCGCTCCATTTCAACCCACAGGCTTTTTCGCGGGGCTTTGGCCATGGGCGGCAAGGGCGCAAAGGTCAGCACTGGGCTGCCCTGTAATTCGCCCGGCAACAAAAAGCGCCCCGGCGTGCAATCGTAAAACCCCGCATCGCGGGCCTGTTGCAGATAGCCCGCAAAGGCCGCCGCCAGGGTTTGTGCCACAGCCTCGTCATGCGGGCTTTCGGGGGTGATGGCGGCAAGCTGGCCTAAAAACGCCCCCGCCTGCGGGCGGCTTTGCACCCGCGCCAGCACCTGGGCCGACCATTGGCTGAAATCTTGGGCCAGCAACCCCAGGTCCAGCACCCATTCGCCGGGGTAATCGATGATATCCACATGCACCGTGCGCAGCCCGGTCATGCCCGCCAGCCACCCCGTGGGGCGCAGGCGCAGCGACAGGCGCAGCTCGGATATGGCGCGGGTGCTGTCTGGCCAGCGTGGGCTAGGGCCTGCCAAAGCGGCTAAATGATTTTCAAACTCAAACCGCGGCACCGTGTCATCGGGCTGGGGTTGCAAAAACGCCGCAACCACACGCCCCTCGGCAATGGCCGATACCTGGCCCATGCGCGCCCGTTCCAGCAGATTGGCCACAAGCGAGGTGATAAACACGGTCTTGCCCGCACGCGCCAAGCCAGTGACACCCAGCCTGACCACAGGCTCAAACAGCGCCTCGGAAACGCGCGCGCCCATGTCATCCACTTGGCGCGTCACCCTATCGGCTAGATCAGCAATACCCACATGCAGGCCCTTTATGCTTTGCACAGCCAACATAGGCATTCCACCCTTACGCCACCAGTGCAAAGGCATCAAACAGCCCCAGCTTACCTGCCAGTTTTGCAGCAATTGCCAACATATTTTTTATCGCCCCACAGCCGCCCCGCATGGATGGTGAATTGCCCCGGCAGGCGGGGCCGTGCTAGTTTGCACATAAAAGCAGGGCAGAACCGCATGACAGCGCTGGCACAATATCAAAGACTAGAGGCACCGGGCCTTTGGCGGGAAAATGCGCAGGCCCAACGCCGCGAGGTTATCGTGGCTGTGGGCGATGCCACGCTGACAATAAGCGATATGAACGACCGCCCGCTGGCGCATTGGTCGCTGGCGGCGCTGGCGCGCGCCAACCCGGGCAAACGCCCGGCAATTTACCACCCCGATGGCGACCCAAGCGAGCAGCTAGAGCTGGCCGTAGATGCCACAGAAATGGTGGAGGCCATCGAAAAGCTGCGCAGCGCCATTGCCCGGCGCCGCCCCCACCCGGGCCGGTTGCGGATGCTGTTTTTGGCGCTCAGCCTTGGTACGGTGCTGGCGGGGGGGGTGTTTTGGCTGCCCGGTGCGCTGCGCCAGCATGCGGTGTCGGTTGTGCCCGAGGCCAAGCGCGCCGAATTGGGCGCGGCGCTGCGCCGGCAATTAACCCGCGCCACCGGCCCGGCCTGCGCCGATCCGGCCGGCAGCGCGGCACTGGCCCGCCTGGCCGCCCGCCTGCCCGATGCCAAGGGCCGGGTTCCCAGCCTTTTCGTGGTGCGCGACGGGGTGCAAAATGCCCTGCCCCTGCCCGGCGGCACGGTGTTGCTGGCCGCCTCTGTGGTAGAAGATCACGACAGCCCCGATGTGGTGGCGGGCCATGTGCTGGCCGCCGAGCTGCAGGCCCAGCGCACCGACCCGCTGGAGCGGCTGTTGGCCTTCAGCGGCATCAGCGCCTCGTTTCGGCTGTTGACCACCGGCAGCCTGCCCGAAACCACGCTGCAAACCTATGCCGAGCATCTGGCCACCACCCCACTGCCCCAGCCACCGATGGAGGCGTTGATCACCGCCTTTGCCCGGGCAGGGCTGCCCAGCACACCCTATGCCCGCGCGCTGGATCAAACCGGCGAAAACACCCTGCCCTTGATCGAGGCCGACCCATTCACCACCACACCACCCGCAAACATGGCGCTCAGCGATGCAGACTGGCTGCGCCTGCAGGCGATTTGCGGCAACTAGGCCGCCTGGCCGCAATCAGCGCAGGGTTGCTGCGTCAAACCCCATGCTGCGCATTCTGTTCAGGGTGCGGCCCAATTCGGTGGGGTTGTCATAGGGCCCGGCCAGCAAAACACGGCGGCTGCCGGTTGCGCTGTAATGGGTGCCCATATGCAGCCCTGCCACTTTGCCGGCCACACGGCGGGCATCGGTGCGGGCCTGTGCCTCGGTTGTGTAGCTGCCCAGCTGCACGAAACGCGGCGCCTGGGCCGCGGTTAAAATGATCGCGCGGTCTTTGCCCGGCAGTTGATCTAGCTGCGCCTCGGCGCGGCTAGACAGGTTGGGGCGCGCAGGGCGGGCGGGCACGCGGCTGTCCCAGACCTGCGCCATAGCCGCCATGCCAGCCGGGGTTTGCTGGGCGCGGTAGGGGTTTAGGCGGTCATCCTCCCATTCCCAGCGATACCCCTTTGGCAGCGCCATCACATCTGCCGCTTGTGCCTGCGATTTGGCAACATGGGCCGGCACGATGCGGGTATTTGGGCCAATGGCGGCATCCTTGCCGCCCGCCACAGCCACCATGCCTGCAGCACGGGCCACAGCCCCCACCGGGTTTTGCGCCTGCGGCCCACAGCGCACCCCGCTGCCTTGCATATATTGCGCAGAAATCGCCGAGGCCCATTGGCAGCCGCCAGATTGCGCCACCACCGCAGCGGCGGGCGCCATCGGCGCCGGGGCTGCGGGCACAACCACCCGGCGCTGTGGCGCTGCGGGTTGCACAAAAGGCGCCACTGCGCGTGGCGATTTGATCGCAGCCGCCCCCACCCTATTGCCCATCGTCGTGCCCATGCGCTGTGCCACTGGGGCTGCGCTGGTGCGCATAACAGGCGCCACAGCCGGGCGCATAGGCGCGGTTTGTTGTGGCCTGGTTTCCATGCGGGCCTGGGCCGCGCGCGCAGGCTGGATCACAACAGCGCCCGCCGCCGGTGCGGTGGCCACCGCCACGGGTGCCGGGGCGGCCGCAGCAAGGCTGGGCTGGGCATTACAGATATGTTGGCGCTGGCGGTTGATGCGGGGCACCCAGTTTACCATGCCACTGGCGCCTGCACGCACATAAACGCAGCCGCGGCTATCTACATATTGGGTGCCGCGAAAGCTGGCGGGGGGAAATTCTGCGGGCACTTCTGTGGCCAAAAACGCCTGTGCCTGCACCGCTGATGGCCCCAGCACCCCCCATGCGCCAAGGCCCACACCCAAAACCAAACCGCCCAGAAACCGTGCCAAACCCATACCAAACCACCCATAAAAAAGGCAACATTCTGGCAAAACTGTGCACTAAATGTGGCAGCGAGTAAAGCTGCATTGGGATTATTTGGTGCCAAACATCCGATCACCGGCATCGCCCAGGCCCGGCACGATATAGCCATTTTCGTTAAGATGGCTGTCTAGCGCCGCGGTGACGATGGGCACATCGGGATGCGCCTCTTTCATGCGGGCCACGCCCTCGGGGGCAGCCAAAAGGCACAAAA
This sequence comes from uncultured Lutimaribacter sp., assembly GCA_913061505.1. Taxonomy (GTDB): domain Bacteria; phylum Pseudomonadota; class Alphaproteobacteria; order Rhodobacterales; family Rhodobacteraceae; genus CAJXSO01. The sequence continues at coordinate 12,283 of CAJXSO010000041.1, read as the reverse complement.
ACCGGATGTTGCGCGCCCCGGCCTTTTTCAGCAAATCAATCGCGGCCGCGCTGGAATTGCCTGTGGCCAGCATCGGATCAACCGCAATCACCACGCGGTCTTCCAGCGCATCGGGCAGTTTGCAGTAATATTGCACCGGCTGCAGGGTTTCTTCATCGCGGTAAAGCCCCACAAACCCAACCCGCGCCGATGGCACCAGCTCTAGCACCCCGTCGAGCAGCCCGTTTCCAGCCCGCAAGATAGACACCAGCGCCAGCTTTTTACCTTCTAGCGTGGGGGCCTCCATCGTGGTCATGGGGGTTTCGATCTGCTTGGTGGTCATCGGCAGATCGCGCGTAATTTCATAGGCCAAGAATTGGCTGATCTCGCGCAACAGCTGGCGAAATACCGCGGTCGAGGTTTCTTTGTCGCGCATCAAAGTCAGCTTATGCTGCACCAGCGGGTGGCGAACGATGGTCAGATGGTCCATGGCGGGCTCCTGTTCTGCTTTGGCAATTGTCCACAAATCAGCCATCGCCAGCAAGGGCATCGGCCTGCTTTAACCGTTTGGTCAAATTTGCCTTTGTATGGCCGTCACAAAAGGCTGCAGCAAGAGCCATTGCGTTGATTTCCCCAAAAAGCCCGGCATCCCAGTCAAATATCCGCTCTAGCGCCTGATATTCTTGCACCATCGTGGTGCCAAAAAATGGCGGATCATCGGTAGAGATCGAAAATTTCACACCGGCGGCGCGCAACCTTTCCACTGGATGGGCGCGCAAATTTGGGTAAAGCCCCAGGCGCAGGTTCGAGCCCGGGCAGATTTCCAGGAAGATCTCGCGCTCGGCCAGCAGATCGACCAAGGCCGGGTCTTCGATGGCGCGCACCCCGTGGCCAATGCGGCGCACGCCCAGCTTTTCCACCGCCTCGCGCACCGAAGCGGGGCCGCCAAATTCGCCGGCATGGGTGGTCAGGCCCAGCCCCGCCTCGCGGGCACAATCAAACGCCCAAGCAAAATCGCCTTGGCGGCCCATGGTTTCATCGCCCCCCATGCCAAAACCCCGCACAAAGGCGCCCATGGTTTCCGCAGCGCAAAGCGCCGTTTCTTTCGCCGCATCCGGCCCGAAATGGCGAATGCAGGTGACAATGGCGCGCAGATCCGGCCCGCCGCGGGCGGCGCGCTGTTGGCACAGCTCGGCCATGGCCGCCACATATTCGCGCCAGGCCGCCAAATCGCGGCCACCGCAAAAATCGGGCGAGATAAATGTTTCCGCATAAACCACGCCTTGTTCCTCCAGCGTATCGAGCACGGCGTGGGTCAGGGCTGCGTAATCCTCGGGGGTTTTCAAAACCGAGGTCGCCGCCTCGTAGACCTGCAAAAAATGCGCGAAATCGTGAAAGGCATAGCCGCCGGCCTGGTTAAAAGCGCGGCTGATATCGATGTGGCGCCGTTTGGCCAGATCGCGCACCAATGCCGGGGGGGCTGCCCCCTCGAGATGCAGGTGCAGTTCCAGTTTGGGAAACTCTTGCCAGCTCATAAATACCCCCTGCCCGCCTCTGGCGCGGGCACCCCCAAATGCGCAGCCACCCGGGCGGCCACATCGACAAAGCGCAGATGCCCCAGCGCCCCCACCCCAAGCCCCGCCACCAAGACCGGCACCCGCTCGCGGGTGTGATCGGTGCCGGGCCATGTGGGATCGTTGCCGTGATCGGCGGTTATAAACACCGCATCGCCCGGGCGCATGGCGTTGATCACGCAGCCCAGCCCCTGATCGAACCATTCCAGATGCCGCGCATAGCCCGCAACATCGCGCCGATGGCCGTAAAGGCTGTCAAATTCCACGAAATTGGCAAATGTCAGGCTGCCATCGGGGGCATCGGCCATGTGGCGCTGCAGCGCAGCCATCAGCTGTGCATCATCGCCTTTTTGCACTGTATCAATCCCCTGCATCGAGAAGATATCGCCAATTTTTCCAATCGCTTGCACCCGCCTCCCGGCTTGCGACACCCAATCGCACAAGGTGGGCGCAGGCGGCGCCACGGCATAATCGCGGCGGTTTTGGCTGCGTTCAAAGGCGCCGGGCGTGCCTGTGAAAGGGCGCGCAATCACCCGCCCCACTGGCAGGCGATGCAGCACGGGGGCCACGCTGGCGCACAGATCTAGCAAGCGCTGCAGCCCGAATGCGCCCTCGTGGGCGGCAATCTGAAACACGCTATCGGCCGAGGTATAGCAAATCGGCCAGCCCGTTTGCAGATGCTGCGCCCCCAAACGCGCGATGATCTCGGTGCCGCTGGCATGGCAATTGCCCAAAATACCCGCGGTGCCGGCCGCCTGCGCCACCAGATCGGAAATCTCGGGCGGAAAGGCTGGCTGGGTGTTTGGAAAATGGTGCCACGCCCAAGGCACGGGCACGCCGGCCAATTCCCAATGCCCCGAGGGGGTATCTTTGCCATCAGAGGTTTGGGTGGCCGCCCCCCACAGCCCCTGCGGTGCCTGCGGCCCGCCCAGCAAATCAGCAGCCATCCCCGAGGCCAGCTGCAGCGCCTGCCCCAGCCCCAGCCCCGCCATCACCGGCACAGCCAAAGGCCCATGGCGCCCGCTATCGGCCTGCCCTGCCGCGCAGGCCTGCGCGATATGGCCCAGTGTATTGGCGCCCGTATCCGGGCGCGTGCCATTAAAAAACCGCCCCGCATCCGGGGCGCCACCAATGCCGACGCTATCGATCACAATCAAAAAAGCGCGCGCCATTATGCGCCCAGCCTTTCATGCACCAAGGGTGGCAGCTCGGGGGGGGCATCGCCGATGCAAAAGGCCGCGGGCAGATCGGCCAAGGCCTGTTCGGCGGCCGCCACGCGCGTGGCATGCACCCGCAGCAATGGCTGGCCCCGCTCGACCCATTGACCCAAAGACACCACCGCGCCTAGGCCCACTGCCGGATCGACAAGATCGCTTTCCACCAAACGCCCGCCCCCCAGCGCCACCACGCAGGCCCCCAACGCGCGGCCATCGATGGCCTGCACATAGCCCGTGGCGGGGCTGGGCAGCTCGGCAATCACCGGGGCCTCGGGCAGGTGGCGGGCCCAGGTTTCGGCAAAGCCAACCGGCCCGCCTTGGGCGGCAACCATACGCGAAAAATGCTCGGCCGCGGCGCCGCTGTCGATGGCGCGGGCCAGCGTGGCATGGGCCGCCTCAACCCCCTGCACCAACCCCGCCTGTTCCAGCGCGATGGCGCCCAGATCGCAGCACAGGCTATAAAGACGCCCCCGATCGGTGCCGCATAACACCCGCATGGCGGCGGCTACCTCGAGCGCGTTGCCCAGATCATCGGCCAAGGGCTGGTTCATATCGGTGATCAACGCGGCGGTGGGGCAGCCGGCCTCGGTGGCTGTTTGCACCAGCGCCTGCGCCAATGCGCGCGCATCGCCCATGGTTTGCATAAAGGCGCCACTGCCGATTTTCACATCCAGCACCAGGCCTTGCAGCCCTGCTGCCAGCTTTTTCGACAAAATCGAGGCGGTGATCAGATCGATGCTGGCCACGGTCGATGTAACATCGCGCACCGCATAAAGGCGGCGATCGGCGGGGGCCACGCGGTCGCTGGCGGCCACAATGGCGCAGCCTGCCTCGGCCACGACCGCGCGCAGGCGGGTTTCTGACAGCGCGGTTTGAAACCCCGGTATCGCCTCGAGCTTGTCGAGCGTGCCGCCAGTATGGCCCAGCCCCCGCCCCGAGATCATCGGCACCCAGGCCCCACAGGCCGCCAGCGCAGGTGCCAAAACCAGGCTGACGCAATCGCCCACACCGCCGGTGGAATGTTTATCGATCACCGGGCGCGTGCCCGACCAGCGCAACACATCGCCCGAATCGCGCATCGCCAATGTCAGCTGGCGCCGCCCCTCGGGGCCAAGCCCCCGCAGCACCACCGCCATGGCAAAAGCGCCCGCCTGCGCATCAGATACCCGCCCATCGGCCAGCCCGGCGGCAAACCAGTGCAGCGCCCCTTCGGGCAGCGGCTGGCCATCGCGCAGCGCAGACAAGATATCGCGCGCCTGCATAGCCTAGCTGCGCGCCATCTGCGCGCGATCAAAGGCGCCAGGCAGCAGCGCGCCCACTGTTGTGCGATGGGTGGCGCCATCGGTGGTGGCCAGCAGCACCGGCACATCGGGCCCGGCAAATTCGGCCAGTTTCTGGCGGCACCCCCCACAAGGGCTGACAGGCACCGGGCTGTCGGCAATCACGCAGATTTCGGCAATCTGGCGCCCCCCTGCCGCGGCCATGGCCGCGATGGCCCCCGCCTCGGCGCAGGTGCCCTCGGGGTAGGCCACGTTTTCCACGTTGCAGCCGACATGCACGCTGCCATCGGGGCAGCGCAGCGCGGCGCCCACCTTGAAACGCGAGTAAGGAACATAGGCATTTTCGCGCACTGCGCGCGCCGCGTCTAACAAGCTCATGCTGGTGCCTCTGACTGGCTGGGATCGATATGGGTGGCAAACCGCCCCGGCAGGCTGACCTCGATCAGCTGCAGATCGTCGCTGGGCGCGGCATAGCGGGTGCGCAGGCCGGGAGGAATGACAAACGCATCGCCCTGCGCCAAGGCCACGCTCTCGTGGCCCTCGGCCTGCAGCTGCATTTGGCCCTGCATCACATAGGTGAAATGAATGTCGCAGCCATGCCAGGCCCAAGGGCTGGGGCTGGGGCTGGCGGTGCCATCTGGGCGGGCCACCATAACGCCTGCCACGTCTTTGGTATTGGCCGCAATCGTGGTGTCGCGGGCCACAAACCCGGGCAAGCGAAAGGGCTGCCATGGCGCGGCATCGGCCTGGTGGTGCACAAATTTCTGCCCCTCCCATTCGCGATCCGGGCGCAGATGGGGGGTGGGCAATTCCATATCGTGATCGATCTCTGTCACATGCTCGGCCGGCACGCCGATTTCCAGCACCTCGATTGCATCGGATGCATAAAGCACGCGGTGGCGAATGCCGGGGGGCTGGATAAAGCAATTGCCTGCCTGCAGCCGAATGGGCGGGCCTTGGTCCTCGTAGACAACATCCACCCAGCCGGCCAAACAAAAGATCAGCTGAAAGCCCACTTTGTGAAAATGCACCATATCAGGCACCGGCCCGCCATCGGGTATGCGAATATGGCTGGCAATGATCGAACCGCCCAAGCGGTTTGGAATAAGGTCGCGGTATTGCATGCCCGCGCGCCCGATCACCCAAGGCGCCTGATCGCGCAGGCGGCGCACCACAAAGGCGTGCTGGGTGGGCGGAATTTGCATCGGCGGGTTCAGCTGGTCGATCTCGACCCGCGTGCCACCGGGCGAGACCAGCAGGCGCTGCCCATCTGCCACGCTATCGGGATCATCGGCCAACAGCCGCAGCGTGCCGGGTGCCTCGGTTGCGTGGCGATCCAACCGCAGCCGCAACCCATGGCCTGAAAACACCGCAACGGCCGGGTCATCTGCAGGATAGATCATATCCATCCTCAGCCCTGCCAGCTTGGTCATAAACCCGATATCGCCCGCCAGATCGGTGGTAGGCAGCCGTATTTCCGCATGAATTTCAGCCATGACGCCCCTTTTTCCCCAAGTTTTGGTCCGCAAATCCGAAATTTGCAAGCGATGCGCGGGTTTGCGCGCAAATTGCCAGCATCAGGTGTTTTCAAGCCGCCCCATCATAGCAGCACTTCCCCCGGCGAAAAAAATAGTTTAATGCTAAACCATATCCTAGGGAGGCCCCATGTCTGACAGCCAAAAAGAGGCGCTGCGCCAAGCTGCACTGCACTATCACGAGTTTCCAAAGCCCGGAAAACTGGAAATCCGCGCAACCAAGCCACTGGCCAATGGCCGCGATCTGGCACGCGCCTACAGCCCCGGCGTGGCCGAAGCCTGCCTAGAGATCAGCGCCAACCCCGCCGACGCCTCGCGCTATACCGCGCGCGGCAATTTGGTGGCCGTCATATCGAATGGCAGCGCGGTTTTGGGGCTGGGAAATATCGGCGCCTTGGCCAGCAAGCCCGTGATGGAGGGCAAGGCGGTTTTGTTCAAAAAATTCGCCGGCATCGATTGTTTCGACATCGAGGTAAACGAATCTGACCCCGAAAAACTGGCCGAGATCGTCTGCGCGCTGGAACCCACCTTTGGCGCCATCAACCTAGAAGACATCAAAGCACCCGATTGCTTTATCGTCGAAAAAATCTGCCGCGAGCGTATGGGCATCCCGGTTTTTCACGACGACCAGCACGGCACCGCCATCGTTGTGGGGGCGGCGGCGCGCAATGCGCTGCATGTGGCAGGCAAGCGGTTTGAAGATATCAAAATCGTCAGCACCGGCGGTGGCGCGGCGGGCATTGCCTGCTTGAATATGCTGCTGAAACTGGGCGTGCGGCGCGAAAACGTGTGGCTGTGCGATATTCACGGGCTGGTCTACGAAGGCCGGGCCGAGGATATGAACCCGCAAAAGGCAGCTTTTGCTCAGAAAACCGATCTGCGGCAGCTGGATCAGGTGATCGATGGGGCCGATCTGTTTTTGGGCCTGTCGGGCCCCGGCGTGCTGAAACCTGAAATGGTTGCCCGCATGGCCCCGCGCCCGATCATTTTTGCGCTGGCCAACCCCACGCCCGAAATCTTGCCAGACGAGGTGCGCAGCGTGGCGAATGATGCCATCATTGCCACGGGCCGCAGCGATTTTCCCAATCAGGTCAACAACGTGCTGTGTTTTCCCTTTATCTTCCGCGGGGCGTTGGATGTGGGCGCCACCGAAATTAACGATGCCATGCAGCTGGCCTGTATCGAAGGCATCGCCGAATTGGCCCGCGCCACCACCAGCGCCGAGGCCGCTGCCGCCTATCAGGGCGAGCGGCTGACATTTGGCGCCGATTATCTTATTCCCAAGCCCTTTGATCCGCGCCTGTCGGGGGTGGTTTCGGCGGCGGTGGCCAAGGCGGCCATGGCCTCGGGCGTGGCGACCCGCCCGATCGACGACCTTGCCGCCTATCGCCAGCGCCTGAATGGCTCGGTGTTCAAATCAGCGCTGCTCATGCGCCCCGTGTTCGAGGCCGCCCGCACCGCCGCGCGCCGCATTGTCTTTGCCGAGGGCGAGGACGAGCGCGTGCTGCGTGCCGCCCAAGCCATTTTGGAAGAAACCACCGAGCAACCCATCCTGATTGGCCGCCCCGATGTGATCGAGCGGCGCTGCGAGCGTTATGGCCTGACCATTCGGCCCGGCCAAGACGTGCAGGTGGTCAACCCCGAAAACGACCCCCGCTACCGCGATTATTGGGGCACCTATCACGAATTGATGGCCCGCCGCGGCGTGACCCCAGATTTGGCCCGCGCCATCATGCGCACCAATTCCACCGCAATTGGCGCGGTGATGGTGCACAGGGGCGAGGCAGATTCGCTGCTTTGCGGCACCTTTGGCGAATTCCGCTGGCATTTGAATTACGTCACGCAGGTTTTGGGCAATGCCACGCTGCGCCCGCATGGGGCGCTATCGATGATGATCTTGGAAGATGGGCCGCTGTTTATTGCCGATACCCATGTCTACAGCCTGCCCACCGCAGAAAACCTGGCCGAAATCGCCATTGGCGCGGCGCGGCATGTGCGCCGCTTTGGGCTGGTGCCAAAAATCGCGCTCTGCTCGCAATCGCAATTTGGCAACCAGCCCGAAGGGTCGGGCAAGCGCCTGCGCGATGCGATTGCCATTCTCGACAGCGCGCCGCGCGATTTCATGTATGAGGGCGAAATGAATGTCGATGCGGCGCTCGACCCTGAATTGCGCGAAAGATTGCTGCCGGGCAACCGCCTGCAAGGTGTGGCAAATGTGCTGATCTTTGGCCACGCCGATGCGGCATCAGGGGTGCGCAACATTTTGAAAATGCGCGCCGGCGGGCTAGAGGTGGGGCCGATTTTGATGGGCATGGGCAACCGTGCCCATGTGGTCAGCCCCGGCATTACCGCGCGTGGCCTGCTGAACATGGCCGCCATCGCCGGCACGCCCGTGGCGCATTACGGCTAAGGCAGGGGCATTTGCACTTTCGGGGTTTGCAGTTTTGCAAACCTCGCCATTCTTCGCAGAAACCCCGCCCATAGCAGGCGGGTTTGCAAAAATTTGCAGGCTCGCTTAGCGGTTTTCTGCAAATTTTCTGCGTCGATCTGTCTCTTTGGGCGGTAACAGGCTTGCCGTGGCGGCACCCTCTAACCTATCCCATCACAGACCGCGCGGCACAGGCGCCGTGCTTTGGGATGGAGGATGAGATGACCACCTACGCAGAGGTATACGCAGGCTGGAAGGCCGATCCCGAGGGCTTTTGGCTGCAACAGGCCGAAGCGATCGATTGGGTGCGCAAACCGCAAAAAGCGCTCAGCCAGCGCGGGGCGCATCTATACGATTGGTTTGCCGATGCCCAGGTGAACACCTGCTACAACGCCGTTGATCGCCATGTTGCCGCCGGGCGCGGCGAACAGCTGGCCATCATCCACGACAGCCCCATCACCAACAGCATAGAAAAAATCACCTATGCCGAATTACAGCAGCGTGTGGCGCTGTTGGCCGGCGCGCTGCAGGCGCGTGGCATAGAAAAGGGCGACCGGGTGATTATCTACATGCCCATGATCCCACAGGCGCTAGAGGCCATGCTGGCCTGCGCGCGCATCGGGGCCATCCATTCGGTGGTGTTTGGCGGCTTTGCCAGCCACGAGCTGGCGGTGCGTATCGATGATGCCACGCCCAAATGCATCATCGCGGCCTCGTGCGGGCTGGAACCGGGGCGCGTGGTGAAATACAAACCCCTGCTGGATGGCGCCATCGCCGAGGCTACGCACAAGCCGGAATTTTGTGTGATCTATCAGCGCGAACAGGAAAACGCGCCGCTGACCCCCGGCCAAGATCTGGATTGGCACAGTTTCCAACAGGGCGCCAGCCCCGCCGATTGCGTGCCGGTATCGGGCGATCATCCGGCCTATATTCTTTACACATCCGGCACCACCGGCCAGCCCAAGGGCGTTGTGCGCCCCACAGCGGGGCATTTGGTGGCGCTGAACTGGTCGATGAAAAACATCTATAACGTCGATCCGGGCGATGTTTTTTGGGCCGCATCCGATGTGGGCTGGGTGGTTGGCCACAGCTATATCTGTTATGGGCCCCTGGTGCATGGCAACACCACGATCGTGTTCGAGGGCAAGCCCGTGGGCACCCCTGATGCCAGCACATTCTGGCGGGTGATTTCCCAGCACAATGTGCGCAGCTTCTTTACCGCCCCCACCGCCTTTCGGGCCGTCAAACGCGAAGACCCAAAAGCCGAATTTATGGCAGGCCACGATCTGTCGTGCCTGCGCGCCATCTATCTGGCGGGCGAACGCGCCGACCCAGATACGATTGAATGGGCCCAAAAGGTAACGGGCAAACCGATTTATGACCATTGGTGGCAAACCGAAACCGGCTGGACGATTGCCGGCAACCCTGCCGGGATCGAGGCACTGCCGGTCAAACTGGGCAGCCCCACTGTGGCCATGCCCGGCTATGACGTGCAGATCCTCGACGAGGCAGGCCACCCCCAGGCGCCCGGCACGCTGGGCGCAATCGCGGTCAAACTGCCCCTGCCCCCAGGCACCCTGCCCACGCTTTGGAATGCCGAAGAGCGGTTCAAGAAAAGCTATCTTAACACCTTCCCGGGCTATTACGAAACCGGCGATGCCGGCATGATCGATGAGGATGGCTATCTCTACATCATGGCGCGCACCGATGATGTGATCAACGTGGCGGGCCACCGCCTGTCGACCGGCGCCATGGAAGAGGTGCTGGCAGGCCACCCCGATGTGGCCGAATGCGCCGTGATCGGCGTGGCAGATCAGCTGAAAGGCCAGATGCCTTTGGGCTTTTTGTGCCTGACAAAGGGGGTCAACCGCCCCCATGGCGATATCGTGGCCGAATGCGTGAAACGCGTGCGCGATCAAATCGGGCCTGTGGCCGCGTTCAAGCTGGCTGTGGTGGTTGATCGCCTGCCCAAAACCCGCTCGGGCAAAATCTTGCGCGCCACGATGGTGAAAATCGCTGATAACGAGGCTTTCAAAATGCCCGCCACCATCGATGACCCTGCGATTTTGGATGAAATCCGCGAAGCGCTGCAAACGCTGGGCTACGCGAAAGGCTAGGGCGTGGCGGCGCCTGCGTCGTCAAACCCATAGCCAAAGCGCGCAATATCTTCTGCCGCGGCGCGGGCCACAGCCTGTGCCGCGGCATCGCTGTAATAGGGGCGCCAATCGCGGGCGCGGGCGCTGGCATTTGCGCGGGGCAGATCCAGCGCAAAACCCAAATGTTGGGTCAATGGCGCCACGTCTTGGGCAAAGCGCTCGATCCTGATGTAGCACCGGCACAGATCGCGCCCCTGCGCATCGCTAACATAGCGGCGCGCGGGCCAAGCCTGCCATGCAGCCAGGGTTTCGGGCGCCAGAACGAAGGCCTCGAATGGCACTTGCCGCGCCAGGGCAACGGCGGGATGCGCAAACCGCTGCCCCCGCAGCCAGTGGTAATAGCTAACCATCCGGTCCCACGGGTTGCGCACCAGGGTGAAAACAAACAGCGCCTGGGCCTCGTTTGGCGCCAGCAGCCCTTGCAAATCAGCCAGGCTGGAATGTTTCCACAGCCGCCCCGCCGCCTGCACCCCCTGCAACCGATGGCGCCGCTGGCGTGCCTTGGGCGTATCGCCCAGCAAAATATCGTCGCGCATCGCCCGCGCCTCGAGGGCAAGGGCCATGGCAGTGCCAGCAGTCTTTGGAATGTGGATGAACAAATACCCACGGCCACGCGATAAAATCATGCCCCCAGCCTAGCGCATGCGCTGTGGCAAAAACAGCATATTGATCGAGACACCCAAGATCGTGTAACGGGGCTTTGGGGTGTGCCGATGGCGTCGGCGCATGGGCTGTAAGGTGGCCCACTACCCGCGGAGCAATCCGCAGCCGTCCTGTACGCCGGGACCTTTAGGGGGCCCGAACTCATGCGACATGGGCCCTGTAGGAGACCGCGAATGACCAACTTGAACCGTCCCGACATGTATCGTTTTCACAATGGCACCAAAGCGGCATTGCCGTTCGAGGCCAGCGAATACCACAGCCGCCTGGCCGGATTGCGCCAGATCATGGCCGATCTGGGGCTGGATGCCTGCGTGCTGACATCGATGCATAACGTGGCCTATTATTCTGGCTTTTTATATTGCTCTTTCGGGCGGCCCTATGCCTGCGTTGTCACGCCCAGCGATTGTGTGACCATCAGCGCCGGTATTGACGCCGGCCAGCCATGGCGGCGCAGCGTGGGCGACAATATCACCTATACCGATTGGACCCGCGATAATTTCTGGCGCGCGGTGGCCTCGGTTACGGGCACAGGCACGGCGGTGGGTTTCGAGGGCGATCACCTGTCGCTGATGCAATCGGCCAAGCTGGATGCGTTTTTGGCCCCCAAAAGCCGCCACGATATTGCCGGGCACACCATGCAGCAGCGCATGCGCAAATCTGCCGCCGAAATCACCCTGATCCGCGCCGGTGCGAATGTGGCCGATGTGGGCGGCTATGCCATCCGCGAGGCGGTAAAGCTGGGCGCGCGCGAGATCGATGTGGCAATGGCCGGGCGCGACGCGATGGAGCTGGAAATTGCCCGCCGCTTCCCCGATGCCGAATATCGCGACACTTGGGTGTGGTTCCAGTCGGGGCTGAACACCGACGGCGCCCACAACCCTGTAACCGCCCGCCAGATTGCCCAGGGCGATATTCTTAGCCTGAATACATTTCCCATGATTTCAGGCTATTACACCGCGCTGGAACGCACGATGTTTGCAGCCCATGTCGATGATGCCAGCCTTGCCATCTGGCAGGCCAATGTGGCCACGCATGAATATGGCATGAGCCTGCTGAAACCGGGCGTCAGCTGCGCCGAGGTGACACATCAGATCAACGCGTTTTTGCAAGAGCGTGATTTGCTGCAGTATCGCACCTTTGGCTATGGGCATTCCTTTGGGATCTTGTCGCATTACTATGGGCGCGAGGCGGGGCTAGAGCTGCGCGAAGATATCGATACCGTGCTGGAACCCGGCATGGTGGTTTCGATGGAGCCCATGCTGACCCTGCCCGAGGGCATGGCCGGCGCCGGTGGCTACCGCGAGCATGATATCTTGATCATCACCGATGAGGGGGCGGAAAATATCACCGGCTACCCCTATGGCCCCGATTTCAACGTGGTGGGCTAAACCACCCTGCCCCGGGCCAATCCACCTTGGCCCGGGGGTTTGCCCATGTGGTTTGCCCATGTG
>CAJXSO010000040.1 GCA_913061505.1 uncultured Lutimaribacter sp. | reverse complement strand
TGATGGCGGAGACGATGGGATTCGAACCCACGAGACCCTTCCGGGCCTACTCCCTTAGCAGGGGAGCGCCTTCGACCACTCGGCCACGTCTCCGCTGACGGGTATAGCGGGGCTGATAGTGGAAACACAAGCGGGTTTTTTGCCTTTTTTTCCAAGGGGTTTTTGCTGCGCTCGCATGGCGTGCCGCAGGTTGGGGGGATTCTTGCCAAATCAGCGGTTTTGGACAAAACAGGTTGAAAGGTGGCGCCGTTCCCCGGATAACAGCGCGCAAGCAGAACCGCTGCGTTAAGCATGGCCCAGGGGGTGGCATGGCAAATTACCTTTACCAAAACGACCTGCCAGATGGGTTGGATTTGGGGCCTGTCGTGGCCATCGATTGCGAAACAATGGGCCTGCACCCGCATCGCGACCGTTTGTGCGTTGTGCAGATGTCGGGGGGCGATGGCCATGCGCATTTGGTGCAGGTGGGTTTGGGCCAATCTGCTGCCCCAAACCTGTGCCGCATGTTGCAAGATCCGGGCGTGTTAAAGCTGTTTCATTTTGGCCGCTTTGATATTGCAGCGCTTTATAACGCCTTTGGGGCATTGGCGGCCCCTGTCTATTGCACCAAGATCGCCAGCAAACTGGTGCGCACCTATACCGATCGTCATGGGCTGAAAAACCTGCTGCAAGAGTTGCTGGGCGTCGATATTTCCAAACAGCAGCAATCCAGCGACTGGGGCGCGCCCGATCTTAGTGCCGCCCAGCTTGATTACGCGGCATCTGATGTTTTGCACCTGCACCGCCTGAAAGAGCGGCTGGATGCCATGCTGCTACGCGAGGGGCGCATGGAACTGGCGCAATCGTGTTTCGAATTCTTGCCTGCGCGCGCACAGCTTGATCTGGCGGGCTGGGCTGAGACAGATATTTTTAGCCACTGATGCCCATGAAAACACCATTTCTTGAAACCGCCCGCAGGGTGATCGAAATCGAAGCGGCGGCCTTGCAGCAATTGGCGCAGGGGCTTGATGACAGTTTTGGCGCGGCGGTGTCGCTGATGCTGAATGCCCGCGGGCGGGTGATTTTGTCGGGCATGGGCAAATCGGGCCATATCGCGCGCAAGATTGCCGCCACTTTGGCCAGCACCGGCACGCCGGCGCAATTTGTGCACCCGGCCGAGGCCAGCCACGGCGATTTGGGCATGCTAACGGGCGATGACGTGCTGCTGATGCTGTCGAATTCAGGCGAAACCCCGGAATTGGCCGATATGATCGCCTATTCGCGGCGCTTTGAAATACCGATGATTGGCGTTGCCAGCCGCCCCGGTTCGACCTTGTTGAAACAATCCGATGTGGCCATCGTTTTGCCCCAGGCGCCCGAGGCCTGCGGCACCGGCGTTGTGCCCACCACCAGCACCACCATGACCCTGGCTTTGGGCGATGCGCTGGCCGTGGCCCTGATGGAGCATCGCCGCTTTACGCCCGAAAATTTCCGCGAATTTCACCCCGGGGGCAAATTGGGTGCCCAGCTTAGCCGCGTGGCCGATTTGATGCATAGGGGCGATGCGCTGCCTTTGGTGGCGGGGGGCACGCCGATGGGCGATGTGCTGCTGGTGATCAGCCAAAAGGGCTTTGGCGTGGCGGGTGTGGTGGATGCCCAAGGCGCCTTGGTGGGGGTGATTACCGATGGTGATTTGCGCCGCCACATGGAGGGGCTGCTGGCCCTGACGGCCGCCGATGTAATGACCGCAGCGCCCAAAACCATTGCCCCAGATGCGCTGGCCGAACAGGCTGTTTCGGTGATGAACCATCGCAAAATCACCTGCCTGTTCGTGGTTGATCCCGCGCAGGGGGGGGCGCCGCAGGGGCTGTTGCACATTCACGACTGCCTGCGCGTTGGGTTGGGCTAAATGGCGGCGCGGCGCGGCTTTGATACCTCTCGCGCGGTTTCATGGTTGCGCATTATTCTGCCGCTTGCGGGGCTGGGGCTGATCTCGTCGTTGTTTTTGCTCTCGCGGGGGGTGGAAACCGATACCAGCATTCCGTTTTCCCAAATTGATTTGCGCGAAAGGGTGCGCAACCAGCAGGCCACTGCGCCCTTGATTGCGGGGCAAACCGATGGGGGCGATCTGATTTCCTTTACCGCCGATAGCGCCCGCCCTGATTTGCAGGGGCAGGGCCGTGTGCTGGTGGTGGCGCCCGTGGCGCAGCTGGAAACCCCGGCAGGGGGGCGCATTGTGATGCGGGCGGCCAATGGGGCGCTGGACAATGCCGAACAGCGGGTGGAATTTAGCGGCGATGTGGTGGTTGAAACCTCGGGCGGGTTTGTCATCACCACCGATGGGTTGATCGGGCGGCTGCAAAGCGGCGTGATGGAAACCACCGATGATGTGCAGGCAAAAGGGCCGATGGGCCAGATCGAGGCGGGTCATTTTCAGCTGCGCCCACAATCGTTGGGCCCGGGAAATGAACTGGTGTTCACACGCGGTGTGAAACTGATATACAATGCGCAGCCATAGGGGGATGTTGTGCTGCTGGGACGTGTGATAATTGCCGCTGCCTTGTGCTGCGCGCTGCCAGTTTTGGCCGCGGCACAGCAGGCCATTGCCTTTGGCGCTGCGGCCCAGGATAACACCCTGCCTGTCGAGGTGACAGCCGATGCATTGGCCGTAAACCAGGGCGATGGCACGGCCGAATTCCTGGGTAATGTGGTGATTGTGCAAGGCGAGATGCGCCTTTCCGCACCGCGGGTGTTTGTGACCTATGCCGAGGCGCAGGGCCAGATCAGGTTGCTCGAGGCCACCGGCGGTGTGACGCTGGTCAGCGGTGTGGATGCCGCCGAGGCACAGCGCGCCGATTACAATATTGAAAAAGGTGTGGTGGTGATGAGCGGGGATGTTTTGCTTACCCAAGGGGGCACTGCGCTGACATCGCAGAGCATGACAATCGATCTGGGCAAAGGCACAGCCGCCTTGGCGGGCCGTGTGAAAACGGTGCTGAAAGCGCAACCCGCACAGGAGTAAGCCATGCCAAACCCGCAATTGCAATTAACGCCGGGCTTGGCAGGCTTGCAGGTGAAAAACCTGCGCAAAAGCTATAAAAAGCGGGTTGTGATCCGTGATTTCAGCATGGAGCTTAGCCGCGGCGAGGTGGTTGCGCTGCTGGGGCCCAACGGTTCGGGTAAATCGACCACATTTTACATGATCGCAGGGCTGGTGAATGCCGAGGCGGGCCAAGTCAGCCTAGATGGTGAAGATATCACCTATCTGCCCATGTATCGCAGGGCGCAGCGCGGCATTGGGTATTTGCCCCAGGAAATGTCTATCTTTCGTGGCCTGAGCGTCGAAGATAACATCACCGCTGTTTTAGATATCGCCGTGGCCGATCGCCACAAGCGCCGCGAGCGGCTGGAAGAGCTGCTGAGCGAATTTTCCATAGAACATCTGCGCCGCGCCCCGGCGCTGGCGCTGTCGGGCGGGGAAAGGCGGCGGGTGGAAATCGCCCGGTGTTTGGCAGCTGATCCTAAATATCTGCTGCTGGACGAACCTTTTGCCGGTGTAGACCCGATCAGCGTGGGCGATATTCGGCATTTGGTGGCCGATTTGAAAAAGCGCGGCATCGGTGTGCTGATCACCGATCACAACGTACGCGAAACGCTGGAAATCGTGGATCGGGCCTATATTTTGCACGACGGCAAGGTGCTGATGAGCGGCAGCCCGCGCGATGTGGTGCGCAATGAAAATGTGCGCCGCGTCTATCTGGGTGATAATTTCCGCATCTCGTGATTTTGCCCGGGCCTCTGGTTTCGATTGACAAGCATAGGGCGACTCGCCTCAAATAGGGGTATGACATCTACGGATATTGCACCGCGCTTTCTTGTGGTCTTGGTTTCAAGGCCGGGCCGGTTTGATCCCCTGAAAATGTCACAATCCAACACCCCGCGTTAACAGGCTCGGCCGTATATTCGGCTGTGGACGTGGGCGTTGTTATGCAAAGGAGACATGATGCGCTATCAGATCACTGGAAAACAAATCGATATTGGCGAAGCCCTTCAAACCCATGTGAAGGATGAATTGGGTGCCACCGTGCAAAAATACGCCGGCCGCCCCACCGATGCGAACGTGATCTTTTCTAAATCCGGCCACGAATTTGTGTGCGAGGCTATTGTGCATCTTTCTACCGGTCTTACCGCCCAAGCAAAGGCGCATGCGACTGAAATCTACGCCGCCTTTGACGGCTGTAACGAGAAAATGGACAAACAGCTGCGCCGTTATAAGCGGCGTCTGAAAGACCACCACCGCGACCGGGAGGTGCCGGTTGAACTTTTGGGTGGCTCCTCTTATATCCTCGCCGCAGATACGGATGAGGGGGAATCGGAACCAGAGACATTGCAACCGATGATCATCGCTGAAATGCAGGCACAAATCCCTGCGCTGACAGTTGGTGAGGCGGTTATGCAGATGGAACTGGCAGGCGCCGATTTCCTTGTGTTCAGAAATGAGGCAAAGGGTGGCTTGAATGTCGTGCATCGTCGTGAAGACGGTAATATCGGCTGGATTGACCCGAATTAAGCTGCTCTGATCTTCGGGGCGCTGGAGATTGGAACAGGCATGCTTATATCATCTATCCTGAAGCCCGCGGGCGTGAAGGTGGTGACATCGGCCTCTAGTAAAAAACGCTTGCTGCATGATCTGGGCGATCTTGCGGCAAGCGCCTATGGTGTCGAGCCGGATATGGCTGTCGAGGCGCTGATGGAACGCGAGGCGCTGGGCCCCACAGGTGTGGGCCATGGCGTGGCCTTGCCCCATGCCCGCCTGCCCGATCTGGAAGACGTGCTGGGTGTTTTTATTCTGCTTGAAAAACCCATCGATTTCGATGCCGTCGATCGCCAGCCTGTTGATCTGGTTTTTGCCTTGTTTGCCCCGGAAAAATCGGTGGTAGAACACCTAAAGGCACTGGCGCTGGTGTCGCGCACCCTGCGCGAACCTGCCGTGCGCACCAAGCTGCGCGCAAATACAGATGCACAAACCCTATATACAATCTTGACCGAGGCACAAACGGTGCAGGCGGCCTAGCCCGGGTGCGGCGTGGGCTTTTTGGTTGGGATCCAAGGGCCAAAGCCAAAGGCCGTGTAATCGCGGCTATAGACCTGTGCGCATAGCGCCTCGATCTCTTCGTCGTAGATTTCCGATAGGGTGAATGGCGCATCGGCATGGGGCGCGGGCAGGGTGGGCGCGGTGCTGCGCCCAATGCTTTGGGCCAGCTGGTGCAGCCCCTCTGCCAGCTGATCCCAGCGCAAAACCACATCGGGCACTGCCACCTGGGCATAGCCCTGTAGCACCGCTTGCTGGCTGCACCAGCTGGCATCGATGCGCAGCGCGGTTTGGCCCTGCAGGTTGCTTTTCAAAAACCCCAAAAATGCAATGAACGCCGCCTTATGGCTGGCCCTGTCATACTCTGGCCCGGGTGATTTGGCGGGAATGGGCAATTTGTAGCTGTTGCGCAAAACTTTGCGAATTTCGCCAAAACTGCCCGGCCCGGTTGCCAGAATATGGCGGCAAAAAGCGTGATGGGCCCGCACCGCCGGGTGCTGCACCACGCTGAAGCTGCGAAACCCCTTGTTTGCCTGCATCCACGCCCGCAGCGATTTTTGGTTAAACTGCCCCTGCAGCGCCTGTGGGCCTTGGCCATCTAATGCGGCCAGCCATGCGCCCACCTGCGCATCGGCGGCGCCCTTGATGGGCAGGTATAGCAGCGGTGACTGGGGCGCTGCGATATAGGCCGGCACCTGCGCCCCGCGCCGCGGTTCGAAATTGGGGGTGCGCCCCAGGTCAAACGGGTCAAGCGTGGCCAAATCGGCCTGCATCTGGGCGAAATTCTGCACCTTTTGCGCCAGCGGTTCGGGGTTTTGCTTTTTCAGGCTGGTATCTAGGCTGGGCAGCTGTGTTTGGCTGCCCAACCACCGCCCAAGCCCATTGATCACATCAAGCGACTGCAGATCTTCGTAATCAAGATAAAAGGCGGTTTGCCCGCTGGCCTGTAGCGCGCCCTGCAAGTGCCTTTGAAACGCCTGCACCGCCGCCAGATGCTGGGTAAAGGCCTCTTTCTCGAAGGTGATTTGAGTGTTCTTGCGCCGCCTTGCATCGGTCAGTTTCCATTGCCCGGTGGCCTGTGCAATTTTCCAGCTGATAAAGCTTTCCAATGGGTTGCGGGTTAAGATAATTTTTGCGCAGGCGGCATCGCCCAAGACCACAGGCAAAATGCGCGGGTCGTGATCGTGAAAAAACCGAAAGCCCCCCATGGCAGGCCCGCTGCCCCGGATGCTGCGCAACAGCTGCAGTGGATCGGCGTCGCGCTGGGCCTGTGTTAGGCCTAACAGCTGGGTTTTGTTGGGATAGCCGATAAAATGGGGGTTAAACGCCTCGCCGTGGCACAGCAGATCGCCAAAGGCATTCAGGTTGGTTTCCAAAAAGTTCGAGCCAGTGCGCATTTCCGCGAACATGACAAAATATTCAAAACGACGGGCCATTTATGATCGCACCAAATAGGGTTTGCGCGGCGGAATATGGGGCTGTGCTGTGCCCTGTTCGATGGGAAAATCGCCCATCAAATAGGGATGCATGCCTTGGTTTTTCAGATTTTGCAGAAATTGCCCAAACCCCGCCAATTCGCGCAGTTTCGGGGCCTCGGTCAGGTGGCGCGGTGTGGCAATGCCAATTTCATCGACGATCGTTTGCAATGGCTCCATCGGCGCCTCGATGAATTCGGCCATTTTCCAGATGCGGATACGCGCCTTGCAATGGGGGGCGCGCAAAACATCTAGAAATTGGCTTTCTATGCGCTGCAGCAGCGCCGCCTCTTTGCGGATTTCCTGAAAATTACGGTTCGAATGAAATAACGGCACCGCCCAAGCCCCACTGATAACCGAGATTTGGGCGTTGGGGTCGCTGCTGATGAACCAGGTAATATCTTGCGTATCAGCGGGGCCAAATTGAAAACATTGCCGGTCGCCGCGTGCATTCCAGATCAGATTGGTCAAAAAGGCGCGCGGGTTATAATCGCGGATGGCCGCGCTGTGGGGCATGGCGCCTGGCGCAATGGTTTGGGCCTGGGCAAATTCGGCGCGATCGGGGGCGAAAAGATGCCCATGCACCCGCGCGCCCGTGGCCTTTGCGATCCAGTCTTCGAAATCTTCGAAAAGCTCGGTAAAGCCGCTAAACACCGAATAGCGCCCCGATGTTACGCCGTTTTCCCAGCCCGAATTGGGTAGGCGGCTTTGCATATAAAGCCCGGCGCGACCGCGTGTGCGCCGTTCAACCGCCTTGGCAAAAATGCGGTCAATTTTGCCCGGGTTCGGTTCGGTGTGCTTCATGGCGCTGGTGTTGTCGGATAAAAACGCCTCATAAAGGCGGCTGGCATGCGGCCAGATCTTGCGGGCGACAAAACAATCGGATCGGCGCAGCAATTGTAGGTGATCGTCGTAGAAAATATGCGGCTTTCCTTGAAAATCGAATTTCGACAGGGTCAGCGAGCGGCTTTCGATATGGGTGGAATAAATCCGCGCCAAGGTTTGAAAATACGATTCATCCGGTATCCACACTTTGCGGAAATAGGCGTCGTATTGGCGGCGATCAGGATCTTGCAAAATGGCGCTTAGGGTTTGGCGGGTCAGGCACCACCATTGGCTGCCCATATGTGGCACCAGCCCCTTTGGAATGCGCCGCCTTAGGCCAAGCCGCCGCTGCAGCCCAACATAAAGATCAAACAGCGTGCGATGTTTTTTCCAGCTAAAGGGAAAATGCAGCGTAAAACGCTCGTGATCCAGGCCGCCAACAGTCCATGGCACATCGGCGGTTGTGGCGCTTTCGATGAAATCGGTGCGGGGGCGCTGGGCCAGGTAATCGATCAATTCCTGCACCGGGCGCAGCGGCAGGCAAGACCCCGAGGCCAGATACACATGCCTGACCTGTGGAAACTGCGCCAGCATCACCTCGGCTGCGCTTTGCGAGGCGGCCACAATGCCCCAGGTGCCCCATTCGCAGCGATGACGCGTGCAGAACCGCAGGTTGGGCAAATCGGCCAGGGCCTGGCGGAATTGGGCGCAGGTGGCCTCGGGCACCTTGCGATCGATATGTATCACCACAGGGCAGCCCGCAGCATGCCAGTGCCGCGCCACTTGTTCGGCCCGGCCCAGGGCCGTGTGCACCAGCATCAAGATGCCAACACCCGCCATGCGCCTAAGCCCAGTTGCCCTTGGACATCAGCCCAAGGATTTCCAGCTGCCGCCAGTTGATGTATTTCTCTGACCATTTGCACCACAGGTCAGGGTGCTGTGCCAGGGTTTCTGCATAGGCCTTATATTCAACCGAGGCGGCATAATGCTGTTTGCGCTGCAGCTCTTCTTGGGCTTTTGCGGCAAAGGTATCAAGAAACTTGGTGTGCAGCAGCGCCCCGCTGGCTTTTTCGCCGCCCCATTCATCATACACCAGGTTCAGCCCGCGCGGCAGCAACATATGGGTCGAGCTGACATAGCAATAGCGCCGATCCCATTTGACCAGGGGTATCTTGTTCAAGGCAGGGGCTTTTTCCGGGGCGTCTGGGAAAAACACGCGCATGCGCGGGCCGCCCTGAATCCACAGGTTTCCAAAACGGGCGTTTTTCTTGATGCTGTAGTTGCCCGGGTCAAACCAGGGGGCAATATCCAGCGGGTTTTGGCCTGGCTGATAGGGCGCATCGTTCAGCGGCCCCTTGGGATACATATCAATCAGCATGGCAGAAAACGATTTGATCGACGAGGCATCCAGCCAGTCGGTCAGCGCGCGCAAGGGGCGGGTATCGCAAAACGGGTAGATCAGAAATTCATCCGGGTCTACCACCAGCGTCCAGTGGCCATGGCCATATTTGCGCTGCAACCAATTCAGCCAATCCACGCCAAAGCGCGCGCGTTTGTAGCTGGCGGTGGTGTGCCACAGTGAAACATCGCTTTGCCCGGCCAGATAGGCCAGCGATTGATCGTCGCTGTCGTTATCGACAATCAGAAAGTGATTTACCCCCAAATTTCGATAATATTGCAGGAAATAGGGCAGGCGCACCCCTTCGTTGCGTTGGGTGCAAAACAGCAAGATATCGCCGGGGCGAATTTGGGCGCTGCGATCGGCCACCGCACGCAATTCGCGCCGCTTGCGAAAGGCGCGGATCAGCCAGCGCTTGCGCTGCAGCCGAAGGCGATATGATTGCCAAATGCCCAAAGCAGCGCCTCATTCCCTTACCATTTACACACGTACTCCAACGGCATTAGGCCATTGTGTTTAAGCTAACATTGAAATGAGCCTGCCAAGTTGGGGGCGAAAATGGAGGGCATGGTTGCCCCTGTGCCCCATTTTTTGCCCTACTGCCTGCCAGCGCCCTGATTGTTTCTATCCAAGAATATATATTCTGCTGTTCTGCGTAAACGGGTATCTGCCCCAGAATTTCACGGTATATGGGTAGCGCTGGGCAAACAACGGGCACGCCCATGGCTGCCGCCTCGACCGGGGGCAGGCCATAGCCCTCGGCATGGCTGGGGTGCAGCAGGCCCGCCGCCCCCTGCAAGGCTGCGGCCATCTGGGCATCGGACAAACCGTTTAATTCGAACACATGCTGGCCCATCATCGGGTGACGATCGAGCTGGGCAAAGACGTGGTCATTGTTCCAGCCCCGCGCGCCACAGATCAGCAAGGCAGGCAGCGGGCCCGGCTGTTGGGCCATTTCGGCCCAGATTTGCAGCAAGAACGCATGGTTTTTGCGCGGCTCTATTGTGCCGATGGCCATGAAATAGGGGCGCCCTGGCGCCAAGGCGGCAGGTTTTGGCCAGGTGGTGGCGGGCGCTGGCAGATCAACGCCCAATGGGGCCACAACGCAGCGTGGCAGGCCTGCGCCCTGGGGGGTGTGGCGGGCAATATCGGCCATGGTTTGATGCGAATTGCACAAGATCACATCGGCGCTGTCGCGCACGCGGGCCAGCATGGCAGCAAAGGCCTGCGGGCTGCCTGGCCGCTGAAACTGGGGAAAATCCAGCGGGATCGTATCGTGCACCATCACCAACACCCGCGCGTCCAGGTGCAGCTGCAGCGCGCGCAACACCCGATGTGACAGGTTGCTGTGCCCGGTATTGAAATAGTGGCACCCCCGCGGCAGGTGTTTGGCCAGCATCGGCCCCAGCCGATGCGGCAGCGCGCGCGCCAGGGCCATGCGGCGGATATCAGATTGCGCCGCCTGGCCCGCCGGGCCCAGCCCCGGGCGCAGGCGCGACAACAGATCTACGCCGCCAAAGGGCACGGTGCCGGCAAAGCGGGCCAGCATCGCCTGCATGCCTGGCCTGTCCAGCAAAACATAGCCATAGGCGGTGCGCGCCAGGGCAAAAACGGGCCTGTCCAAGCCTATGAAATGGCGCAGATAGGCCAGCTCGACCCGGTCAACCCCGGTGGGCAGCCGCCCCGCCCGCGCCAAAAGGCGCGACAGATCCAGCACCAGGGCCGGGGCGGTGCCGCTCACGCCGATAGGGCGGTTGAGCCCGGGCTTTGCGCCACAAGCGCGCGCAAATAGGCGCCCAGCTCGTCGCGCAGATCGGGGCGGGCCAGGGCAAAGGCCACGGTGGCCTGCAAAAACCCCGCTTTCGAGCCGCAATCAAAGCGCTGGCCCTCAAAGCGATAGCCAAATACCTTGCGTTTCGCCAAAATATCGGCGGCGATGGCATCGGTCAGTTGAATTTCACCGCCCGCCCCCGATTTGATGCGATTGAGGTTTTGCAACACAGACGGGTTCAAAATATAGCGCCCGATCACCGCCAAATTCGACGGCTGAGTGCCCGATGCGGGCTTTTCGACCATGGCATTCACCGGCTGCAACCGCCCCGCTTGTGGGGTGATATCCAAAATACCATAGGCGCTGGCCTGCTCGGCTGGCACCTCCATGGCCGCCACGATATTGCCGCCGGTTTCCTCGTAGGCTTCGACCATCTGCTGCAGGCAGGGCTTATCGGCGGCAATCACGTCATCGGGCAAGATCACGGCGAAAGGCTCATTGGCAATCAGGCGCCGCGCGCACCACACGGCATGGCCCAGCCCCAGCGCCTTGTGTTGGCGAATATAGGCAATGGCGCCGCTTTCCATATTGGTGTTGCGTAAAATCTCCAGCAGATCGGTTTTGCCCTTTTTGCGCAGCTCCTGTTCCAATTGGGGGGCTTCATCGAAATAATCTTCCAGCGCGCCTTTGCCGCGTGATGTGACAAAGATAAATTCGCGTATGCCCGCAGCGCGGGCTTCGTCGATGGCGTATTGCACCAAGGGCCTATCGACCAATGTCATGATTTCTTTTGGAACAGATTTTGTTGCCGGCAAAAACCGCGTGCCCAGCCCTGCCACTGGAAAGATAGCTTTTGTTATTTTTTTACGCATTACTCAGAAAACTTCCGCTACTCGTTATTCGCACCTACGAATGGGTATATCTATATGCCTAAGTTTATATCTGCGTCTACACGCTTGCCCCGATAATGGGAATACGACGCAGATTGGGCTTATTTAAGCGGCTCTACGACCAGCCGCTCGGCTGCAACGCGCTGTGAAAACCGCCAAAATTGCACCAAAGCGCCATCGCGCTGGCTGCGCCCCCACAGCCCCCCGGTTTGCAGCCAAAACCCATCTGGATGAAAGCGCATATGGTGAAACAAGCTGTTTGGCCCAAGGCAAAAGGCGCATACCGTTTCGCCTGATTTCGCCAAAGCTGCCGCGCGCCTGATCAGCGCCCGGCGTTGCCAAGGCCGCCCTGCCAGCCAGGTCACGCCGCCAGTGGCGCGGCTGGGAAAGGGGCGAAAGGGCAATGCGGGCTGGTCTGGCCGCGGGGCCAAGGCGGGCAGGGCGCGCGCCATGCCCTGGGCCACGCCCAGATGATAGCCGCGCAGCAGCCCCCCCACATCCGAGGCGCAAAGGCGCCCATCCACCATTTGCGCCAGCACCCGGTGTTTTTGATGCTGTGCTGCCGCTTGCAAGGCCGCGTCCTGCCCGTGTTTGGGGTGATGACGGCGCAGAAAAACCGCCTGCGATGCCCCAATTTGCACCAGCGACGCGATGCGCCGATCTGCCCCGCGATGGGCCGCAGGGGCAAAGCCATGCACCACCTGCGCCAAGGGCACCAGCTGGGTTTGATAGCCCCCCAGATGCAGCCGCCAGTTCAGGTCGGTTTCATCCAGGTAATAGTGATAGGCCTCGTCAAAACCGCCAAGCCGGCACAAAATATCGCGGCGCACCGCCATATTTGTGCCTTCGGTTTTCAGCGCATGGCCCGGCGGCAGCGCCGGGCGCCCCGGTTGCTGGCCATGCAGGGGCGCGGGGTGGGCGCTGCCGGTGCTGTCTATGCTGCGGCTGGTCCACTGAAAGGAAATACCGTTGCGCCCGCGCACATAGCCGCCGGTGCAGGCCAGATCACCGTGGGCAAAGGGCGCCACCAAATGCGACAGCCACCGTGGCTCGGCCTGGGCATCGTCGTCGATAAAGGCCACCACCTGGCCCGCGGCCACAGCCAGCCCCAGATTGCGCGCGGCAGAGATATTGGGCTGGTCGCAGGCCACCAGTTTTATCATCGCCGCGTCAGGCAGGCGGGCCACGGCGGCACGGCCTGTGGCATCTGCCACAACGATAATTTCGTAAGCGGGGGCCAGCCGTTGCCGCGCCAGGGATTGCACGCACAAAACCAGCGCGTCGGGCCGTTGCCAGCTGACGACAATAACGCTGGTGGTGGGCAGGCTCATTCCATGCCCATCTCGGCCATCATGGCTTGTAGGCGGGGCACGTCTTCGGGGTTGTTCAATTCCCAAAACTGGCGCCCGCGGGCCTGCACCTGCACGCATAAAACCGCGTGATTGTTTTCCAAAAACCGCAGCTGTTCTAGCCCCTCCAGCGCCTCGATCGGGCCCATGGGCCAGCCGGTATAGGCCGCCAGCGCGGCCGGGCGATAGGCATAGACACCCACGTGGTGAAACACCGGTGTTTCATCGTGATCGGCATAGGTTTGGGCCGTGTAGGGCACCACCTCTTTCGAAAAATAGAGCGCATGGCGATTGGCGGCAAACACGGCGGTTGTGCCGCCCACCCGCCCGGCGCGGCGATCGGCCAGAAACCCGTTTAGCGCGCGCCCATCGCAGCGCAGAACCGGTGTGGCAATATCGGCGGCCGGGTCGGCGCGCAGGCCTTGCACCAGATCTTCGACAAACCAATGCGGCGTCAGCGGGGCATCGCCCTGCAGGTTGACCACAATATCATAGCCGCCACCCAAGGCCTGGTGCGCCTCGGCGCAGCGTTCGGTGCCATTTTGGCAGCTTTCCGATGTCATCACCACCTCGGCCCCAAAGGCGTGGGCCGCATCGCGAATACGGGTGTCATCGGTGGCCACAACAACGCGATCTGCGCCTTGCACCTGCTGTGCCGCGCGCCAGCTGCGTTCGATCAGGCTGCGGGTTTCGCCCGTGGCACCCGTGAGGCCCACAAGGGGTTTGCCGGGGTAGCGGGTGCTGGCATAGCGGGCGGGAATAACGATTAAGACGCTCATGCTGTGTGCAACTTTACGCTGGGGGCCAAGGCAATGAAAAAGGGGTTTTCATAGCCAGATTTGCCGTAAACAAGGGGGGTGTGATCGTCAAACCGCACCACCTGCCCGCCAGCCCCTGCCAGCACCGCATGGCCTGCGGCAGTGTCCCATTCCATGGTGCGCCCAAGACGTGGGTATAGATCTGCCTCGCCAGTGGCCAGCAGACAAAATTTCAGCGAAGACCCGGCCGAGCGCATTTCAGCGGTGGCGTATTTTTGGATATACTCATCTGTGGCCTGGTCGCGGTGGCTTTTCGAGGCCACAACCCGCAGCGCGCCATTATCTGCCTGCGCCACCGCCAGCGGTTTGCATGGCCCGGGCAGGCCCGGCTGCAAGGCGCCGCTTTCTTCCACGGATTGACCATTGGCCAGGGTGTAAAACATGCGGTTGCGCGCCGGGGCAAACACCACGCCGCGGGTGGGCGTGCCATTTTCCACATAGGCGATATTCACGGTAAAATCGCCACGCCGCTTGATAAACTCTTTGGTGCCATCCAGGGGATCAACAATCAAAAACGTATCGGCCGATTGACTGTGCGAGGCGGCTTGTTCTTCGGTGATCAGCAAAGTTTCGGGAAAGGCGGCACGCAGCCCGGCGGCGATCAGCGCGTCGGCGGCCTTGTCTGCGGCGGTTACGGGGCTGGCATCATCTTTGACCTCGATGGCGAAATCATCGGTGCCGTAGATCTGCATGATCGCATCACCCGCCTGCAGCGCCAGATCGCGCATCACATGTGTCAGCTTTTCGTAATCCACAGATTTCCCTTTCAACAGGCCGGCACGAAATCCACCAGCGACAATTGCAAATTAACTTGCGCCCTCTTATGCTGGCCTTGGCCATAATGGGCAAGCCACGCCTGCCCCGGCCCGGTTTGATGTAGGCGGTTTTTATGTTCCAGCAGCGCCCAAGGTATCGCAGGGGCCTATCCTCGTTTCTGACGATTTTCGAGCTGGTTTACCACAGCATCGTGCGCGATGTGCGCAAAATGCACGGCAATGCCGTGATCGCGCTGGGCCTGAACATGCTGCAGGTCATCTTTTTCGTGTTGTCGTTTTATCTGCTGTTCAACCTGCTTGGCATGCGCCGCGCCGCGATACGCGGCGATTTTATGCTGTATATCATGTCGGGTATTTTCCTGTTTTTGACCCATACCAAAACCATGGGCGCTGTTTCTGGTGCCGAGGGGCCATCATCGGCGATGATGAAACATGCCCCGATGACCACCTTTGTCGCCATCCTGTCTGCGGCCTTTGGGGCGCTTTATATTCAGCTGCTGTCGCTGTTTTTGTGCCTGTTTATCTACGATGTCTTGATCGCACCCGTTGTCATTATCGATATGGCAGGCGCCTTTATGATGCTGATCTTGGCCTGGTTTACCGGGGTTGGCGTGGGCATGGTGGTGCTGGCGCTTACGCCTTGGTTTCCCAATTTCGTGATGATGTTCAAAACGCTCTATCAGCGCGCCAATATGATTGCATCGGGCAAGATGTTTGTGGCCAATTCCCTGCCCCCCTTCATGCTGAACATGTTCGATTGGAACCCGCTGTTTCACTGCATCGATCAGGCCCGCGGCTATGTTTTTATCAACTATTTTCCGCGCAATTCGAATTGGGAATACCCGCTTTGGGTGGGGCTGGTGCTGTTGATGATTGGCTTGATGGGCGAATTTTACACGCGCCGGCATGCCTCGCTGAGCTGGCAGGCGCGGCGCTGATTGGCGCTACACCGCCAGGGTTGCGGCCACGGCACGTTGCCAGCGGGCGTGGCGCGCGCTGCGGGTTTGCCCTGCCATTTCTGGGGTAAAGCGGTGCTCTAACGCCCAAGTTTTGGCAAATTCATCCATGCCGGGCCAAACGCCTGCCTGCATGCCCGCCAGCCACGCGGCCCCAAGGGCGGTGGTTTCTTGCACCGCAGGCCGGTCTACCGGCAGGCCGGTGATATCGGCCAAAAACTGCATCGCCCAGTTCGAGGCGCACATGCCGCCATCAACGCGCAAAATAGTATGCCCTGTGGCGTCGGCATTTGGCCAATCCGCCTGCATGGCTTGCAGCAAATCGAGGGTTTGAAACCCGATGCTTTCCAACGCCGCGCGCGCCAGCTCGGCGGGGCCAGTGGCGCGGGTTAGCCCAAAAATAGCGCCGCGGCTATCTGGGTGCCAATGCGGCGCCCCCAGCCCGGTAAAGGCCGGCACGATCACCACATCTTGGTTAGCGTCGGCCCTTTCGGCCAGGGCCTGCGTATCACTGGCCTGCGCGATCAGCCCCAGCCCATCGCGCAGCCATTGCACCACTGCGCCCGCCACAAAAATAGAGCCCTCTAGCGCATAACAGCGCTGGCCCTGCAGCTGATAGGCCACCGTGCCAAGCAGCCGGTTTTTAGACCGCACAGGCGTGGCGCCGGTATTGAGCAGGGCAAAACAGCCCGTGCCATAGGTGGATTTCATCATGCCGGGGGCAAAACAGGCCTGCCCGATCGCGGCGGCCTGCTGATCGCCGGCAACGCCCAAAATTGGCACCGCAGCGCCCAATAGCGCCGGATCGGTTGTGCCAAACTGCGCGGCGCAATCGTGAATTTCAGGCAGCATGGCGCGCGGCACATCCAGTATCTGGCACAGCGTGTCGCACCAGGTGCCTTTGTGGATATCATACAGCATGGTGCGCGCGGCATTGGTGGCATCGGTGGCATGTATGCGCCCGCCCGTCAGGTTCCAGATCAGCCAGCTGTCAACGGTGCCAAAGGCCAGCTGGCCCGCCTGCGCACGCGCCCGCGCGCCGGGCGTGTTATCTAGCATCCACGCCGCCTTGGTGGCCGAGAAATAAGGATCTAGCAGCAGGCCGGTTTTTTCGGCGATTAATGCCTCGTGCCCTTGCTCTTTCAGCTGGGTGCAGCGCGCGGCGGTGCGCCGATCTTGCCATACGATCGCATTGCCAATGGGCGCGCCCGTTTTCCGATCCCAAATCAGGGTGGTTTCGCGCTGGTTGGTCAGGCCAATTCCGGCCAATTGCCCCGCATCGATGCCGGCCTGTTTTATAGCCATCCGACAGGTGGCCAAAACGCTGTTCCAAATCGCATCTGGTGCATGTTCAACCCAGCCCGAGGCGGGAAAGATCTGTGGAAATTCCTGCTGCGCCATGGCTATGGGGCGCATTTTTGCGTCAAACACGATGGCCCGCGAAGATGTGGTGCCCTGATCGATTGCTAAAATATACCCCATTTGCCCCCCTGTGGCCCTTTATGGCCCGTTATCGCCTGCCCGCCCTACGCTGATGGTGCCGTTCAAGCCGCGCTTTGCGCAAGCCCCTTTGCACCGCCATCCAGGCCCTGCAAATAGCTTTCCAGCGCCGCCTTGCCCTGCGCTGGCATTTTCAGCCCCAAACGGGTGCGGCGCCATAAGATATCATCGGCGGTTTGGGCAAATTCATGGGCCACCAGCCAATCTACCTCGGCCTGTGTCAGGCTGGCGCCAAAATCTATGCCCAGATCGGCCTGGTGCGTGGCCTGCCCCAATATGCGCTGGGCATCCAGCCCATAGGCCCGCACCAGCCGCGTGGCCCATTCTGGGCCCAAAAACGCATAGCGCGTGCCCAGCTGCGCGATCAGTGTGCTGGCATCACCCACAGCAAAGGCACCGCCCGGCAGGGGGGCATTATGCGTCCAGTTTGGGGCGGTGGTTTCAAAGGCGGGCAAGATATGCGCCAGCGCCTTTTCGGCCAAGCGCCGATAGGTGGTGATTTTGCCGCCAAAAACATGCAGCACAGGCGCGGCACTGTCATCCAGTTTCAGGCTGTAATCGCGGGTGATGGCGCTGGCGCTTTGCCCGCCATCATCGTGCAGCGGCCGCATGCCGGAAAACTGCCACACAATATCGGCGGGGGTGAGCGGGGTTTTGAAATATTGGCTGGCAAAGGCCAGTAAGTAGTCTTGCTCGGCCTCGGTGCACTGGGGGGCGGTATCTGCGCTGTCGTGGTTGGCATCGGTGGTGCCGATCAGGGTAAAATCCTGCTCGTAGGGAATGGCAAAGATGATGCGCCCGTCAGATCCTTGGAAGAAATACGCCTTTTCATGCGCAAACAAGCGCCGCGTCACGATATGGCTGCCGCGCACAAGGCGCAGGCGGTCGGGGCTGTTTTGCTGCAGCACCTGCCCCAAAACCTGCGCCGCCCATGGGCCTGCGGCATTTACCAACATGCGTGCTTGCACCACATGTTGCGTGCCGGTGTTGGTATCTTGCAGCGTGACGTCCCAATGGGTGTCACCGCGCTGGGCGGCCACAACGCGGGTGCGCGTGCAAATTCTGGCGCCACGTTCAGCGGCGTCGCGGGCATTCAGGCTGACCAGGCGGCTATCTTGCACCCAGCAATCGGAATATTCGAAGGCCTGCGAAAACTGCGGCTGCAGGGGCGCGCCTTCGGGGCTGTTGTGCAGGGCCAAGCGGCGCGTGGCGGGTAAGGTTTGGCGCTGGCCTAAGTGATCGTATAAAAACAGCCCTAGCCGTATCAGCCAGGCGGGGCGGCGCCCCTTGGCCCAGGGGGCCACCCAGGCCAATAACCGCGAGGCGGGGGTTTCGCTGTCAAAGCGCATATCGGGGTGTAGCGGCAACACAAAACGCATGGGCCAACTGATATGGGGCATGTTGCGCAACAGCACCTCGCGTTCGGCCAAAGCTTCGCGGACAAGGCGGAATTGGAAATATTCCAGATACCGCAGCCCGCCATGAAACAGCTTGGTGCTGGCCGAAGAGGTGGCCTGCCCCAAATCGCCCATTTCGCACAGCATCACCGACAGGCCACGCCCCACCGCATCGCGGGCAATGCCGCAGCCATTGATGCCACCGCCGATGACCAGCAGGTCGATAGGGGGGGCGGGGGGTGTGTGGTGTGGCATTTCGGGCCCTTTGCTTGCGCGCGCGATTCGTTGCGGTTATAGCCGATGTAATTTTCGTTTATGTTCCTTTTTTGTCAAATCACAAAAAAACGCGCCCGGATAGGGCGCGTTTTGCATAGGCTGTGCCGGTGGGCGGGCTTAGCCGCCGATTTTATCTTGGGTTTTGGTTTCGAAATCGCTGGCATCGTGGCGTTCGTGCAGCTGCAAGGCCGGATCGCCCACCATGCGGTTTACCATGCGCCCACGCAACACGGCGGGGCGCGCATCTATCGCTTTGGCCCAGCGCTGCACATTGGTGTAGCTTTCGACATCCAGAAACTCGGCCGCCTCGTATTGGCGCCCAAGGGCCAGTTGGCCATACCACGGCCAAATCGCCATATCGGCGATGGAATAGTCGCCCACCATGAATTCTTGGCCCTCGAGATGGCGCTCTAGCACATCAAGCTGGCGTTTTACCTCCATGGCGAAACGGTTGATGGGGTATTCCCAGCGTTTGGGCGCATAGGCATAGAAATGGCCAAAGCCACCGCCCAGATAAGGGGCGCTGCCCATCTGCCAAAACACCCAATTCATCACTTCGGTGCGCTGGCGCAGATCGGTGGGCAGGAAAGCACCAAATTTTTCGGCCAGATACAGCAGGATCGATGCGCTTTCAAACACCCGCACAGGCGGGTTTTGCGAGTGATCCATCAGCGCTGGAATTTTCGAGTTGGGGTTGGCGGCCACAAAGCCGCTGCTGAACTGATCGCCATCGCCAATCTTGATCAGCCAAGCATCATATTCCGCCTCGGAAATGCCCCGCGCCAGCAGCTCTTCCAGCATTACGGTGACTTTCACGCCATTGGGCGTGGCCAGCGAATATAGCTGCAGCGGGTGTTTGCCCACGGGCAGGTCTTTTTCATGGGTGGCGCCTGCGATGGGCCGGTTGATACTGGCAAAGCGGCCGCCGGATTCTTGGTTCCAGGTCCACACTTTTGGGGGGGTGTATTCATCGCTCATGGCAGCCTCCTGTTCGCTTGCGCGCAGCAAACAGGAAAACGGCAGCGGGAACAAGGGCTGGCCGATCACGATGCAGTATCAAAAAAGGCCCCGCCACAGGGGCGGGGCATAGGCAATGGTGCCTGTGTAAGTCAGGCCACAGGCACCAGGCGGTGTTCGGGTTTGATGTGGGTTTAGGCGCCCATTTCCGCGCGGATCTGCTGGCGCAGCAGATCGATTGGAATGGTTTTGCCATCGCGGCGGAAATGCCAATATGTCCAGCCATTGCAGCTGGGGGCGCCTTCTAGTGCCGCGCCCACCTGATGAATGGATCCTTTGACGTCATTGCCGATCAGCGTGCCATCGGCGCGCACTTTGGCCACTTTTCCGCGGGGCGAAAACAGCTCTTCGCCCGGGCGCAACAGGCCGCGTTCGACCAGCTGGCCAAAGGGCACGCGGGGCTCGGCCCGTTTCGAGGTGGTGACGCTAAGCGCGTCACGATCGAAACGGCGGATGCCATCAAGGCGCTTTTGCGCCACTTTGCGGTAGCTTTCCTCGCGTTCGATGCCGATAAAATCGCGGCCCAGCATTTTGGCCACAGCGCCGGTGGTGCCGGTGCCAAAGAACGGGTCAAGGATGACATCGCCGGGGTTGGTGCAGCCCACCAAGATGCGGTGCAGCAGCGCCTCGGGCTTTTGGGTGGGGTGGGCCTTGTTGCCGCTGTCGTCTTTCAGGCGCTCATGGCCGGTGCAAATGGGCATCACCCAATCTGATCGCATCTGCACGCCTTCGTTCAGCGCCTTTAGTGCCTCGTAGTTAAAGGTGTATTTGCCACCCTCAGATTTCGAGGCCCAGATCATGGTTTCATGGGCATTGGTAAACCGCTTGCCGCGGAAATTGGGCATGGGGTTTGATTTGCGCCAGACCACATCGTTCAAAATCCAAAAGCCTTCGTTTTGCAACGCGGCGCCGACGCGGAAAATATTGTGATACGACCCGATCACCCAGATCGCGCCATTTGGTTTCAGCAGGCGCCGGGCCGCTTTCAGCCAGTCTTGGGTGAATTTGTCGTAAGCCGCAAAGGATGAAAACTGGTCCCATGCGTCATCCACCGCATCTACCTTGGAATTATCCGGGCGGTGCAGGTCGGCTTTCAGCTGCAGGTTATAGGGCGGGTCTGCAAAAATCAGATCTACAGATGCCTCGGGCAGGCTGTTCATCACATCGATGCAATCGCCCGCCAGAATAGAATTAATAGGAAGCGCCTGCGCGCCCTTCGCCTTGGTCATTGTTGTCATTCTCTGCCTCTATCCCCGGCACATTTGCGTGCTCTGTGGTTAGTGCAAAGATGATTCAAACATGATTCGGCGTCAAATTCTTTTTTGAATCAGTTACTTACAGTTTTTTCTTGATACAAGATATTGTGTACCGGTTTGAACGAACGTCTATGATGTGGGGTAACCCCCAGATTTCGGAGCGCATTCAGGTGGCTTTTGGTTGGGTAGCCGGCGTTTGCCTCCCAGCCATAGCCGGGGAAGTGTTGCGCCAAATCCCACATCAATGTGTCGCGTGTTGTTTTGGCCACAATCGAGGCGGCGGCAATGCTGAGCGCGCGGGCATCGCCCTTTACCACTGCTTGGGCCGAAATGGTCAGCGCCTTGGGCAATTGATTGCCATCGATCAACAGATGGTCTGGGCGGTTTGGCAGCGCGGCCAGCGCGCGTTCCATGGCCAAATGGGTGGCGCGCAGGATATTGAGCGCGTCAATCTCGGCCACGCTGGCCTGGCCTATCCCCACCTCGGCCTGCGCCATGATCTGTTGGGCCAGCGCATCGCGGCGTTTGGCCGTTAGCTTTTTTGAATCGTTCAAGCCATCGGGTATATTTTGGGGGTCCAAGATAACCGCTGCGGCCACAACCGGCCCGGCCAAAGGGCCGCGGCCCACCTCGTCGATGCCGGCGATGCGGGTATAACCCGCATGATGGGCGGCGGTTTCCAAACTGAAATCAGGCTGTGTCATGGCCCCACTATGCCCGTGGGCCAAGGCAGTGCAATGGCAAACCGGGCCTGCGTGCACAGCCCCGGTGCCAGTTTGTGCCCCTTAGCGCAGGCTGCTGCAGGGCGCCCAGGTTTCACGCAGCAAGCGGCCATTGCGGCCATAGGTGGCCTGTTTGCACAAGGCCGCCTGATTGGCGCGCGCCACGCGGTGGGGCAGGGGGCGCGGCGCCACCACATGGCCATAGGTTTGTGCCTGTTTGTAGCGATAATGCCCGTGCTGGTGATATTGTGGCTTGTGATACTGTGGCTTGGCATATTTATGGCTGTGGTGGGGCTGTGCCTGTGGGGCGCGGCGCGTGGCGTTTTCTTGTTCAATCGCCTTGGCAATCATCGCCACGGCGGCAATGCCCACCAGTGCCTTTGCAAAATCGTTATTGCCGGCATGGGCGGGGGCGCTGGACAGGCCGGTGACGGTAAGTGCGGTGGCCAAAACGAACGACATAAATTTGCGTGACATCAGAAACTCCTTGATCCATGGGCGCCACATTCGGCGCTGGTTTGCGCCCCGGCCCAAAACAGCCAAGAGCGATGCCCAACCAATGCGCCCAGTGCGCCGCGACAGGCAATAACAGCGCCGTGTTATCGAATATCAGGGCCCTAAACCTGCGATTGATATTGAATAACACCCAGCAAAAGCAGATAGTTGCCGGCATGAGACACACGATCGCCCCCTTTGTTATTGGTGCCTTGATGATGGTGGGGCAGGTGGCCCATGCCGCCTGCTATGCCGATTATAAGGCGCGCAAAGACAACCCTTTGCAGCTGCATTACGGTGTGGCGCAGGTGCAGGGTGCCTGCACCAAAGACACGGCCACGGCCCAGCTGCGCCCGCGGTTGGCGGCGGCGGGCTGGCAGCTGCTGACGGTTGTTTCTGTATTTGATGATGCCGGCCTGCCCAGCCGCCAAGGAGCCGCCGGCGCGTTTTTCCTGCGGTTTTAAACCCTAGCCGCGGCGCAAAGTATCGCCGGGCGACAGGGTGGGTGTCAGCGTGACGCTGGCCTCTAGCGGGGCATCGGGGTTTTCGGTGCGCGCCACAATAATTTCGGCGGCACGGCGGCCCACCTCGGCACGGCAGGCATCCATTGTGGCCAGCCGCAGCGGCAAACCCTGCAACAGCTCGACCCCGTTAAACCCGGCCAAACCAATGCGGCCGGGAATGTCGTAGCCCTGTTCGATCAGCCACAGCAGCCCGCCCGCCCCGATCATATCGTTTGAGTAATAAAGAAAATCCAAATCGGGGCTGCGCTTTAGCATTTCTGCGGTCAGTTCGCGCCCCTTCGACAGGGCCGACCCGCCGGAATAAAACTCTTGATCCGCAATTTCGACGCCACCGCGTGCCAAGGCCTGGGTGAACCCTTCGAAGCGTTTGCGCGCCCGGTGATCAAGCGGCATTTTCGTGCCCATAAAGCCAATGCGCCGGTAGCCTGCCTTTAAAATCTCGTCGCCCATCATCCGCCCGGCACGGCGGTGGCTGATACCCACCATCGCATCCACGGGCTGGCCGTCGGTATCCATGATCTCGACCACCGGAATGCCGCTGGCGCGCAGCATGGCGCGCGTGGCATCGGAATGTTCTAGCCCCGCAATAATGATGCCCGAGGGGCGCCACGACAGCATATCGTAAAGCACCTTTTCCTCTTTTTCAGGCAGATAATCGGTGATGCCCACGACCGCCTGCAGCGGCGTGCCTTCCAGCACTTTGTTGATACCGGTCAAAACCTCGGGGAAAACCATATTCGACATCGAAGGAATGATCACCGCCACCAGGTTCACCCGCTGGCTGGCCAGCGACCCGGCGATTTTGTTGGGCACATATCCCAGCGCCTTGGCGGCCTGCAGCACCCGTTCGCGCGTGGCTGGGCTGACATCGCCGCGGTTGCGCAACACGCGGCTGACAGTCATTTCCGACACCCCCGATGCTTCAGAGACGTCGCGTAGCGTAAGGGGGCGGTGTGTTGGGCGCTGCAAGGGGGTTTTCCATTTCAACTCACGCAAACGTTAGCGCGAAGCGCCACCCTTGTTCAAGCGCCCGCCTGCCGTTAGAAAGTGCATGCTGGCCCCGTGGCTCAATTGGATAGAGCAGCCCCCTCCTAAGGGGCAGGTTGCAGGTTCGAATCCTGCCGGGG